>NZ_BOPC01000001.1 GCF_016863555.1 Micromonospora qiuiae
TGCCGTCGTCATCCGCGCCTCCCTCCCACACGAAGTGTTAGGAAGGGCCCCTTCCTATACACGAGGCGTTAATAAGGGGCCCTTCCTTTCACTTTCATCGGTGTTGAACCGTTGGGGGCGGCGGGCCGTACCTGTGGGGGAAGGGAGTAGCCCATGAAGCGCCTGACTCCGTTGCTGACCCTCCTGTCGGGGGCGGTGACGGCTGCCGTGCTGTTCACAATGAGTGCACAGGCATCCCCGCCGAGCACCCCACCCGCGGCCGGAAACGGTCCACCGGTCGCAGCGCCGGCTGCCGAGGCCGAGCCGGAGGCCGACGCCGGAGCGGACGCGGCGGAACAGGATCCCGCCACCGCCCGACCGCCCGGAACGTCACCGCCGACCAAGCCGGGCGAGTCATCGGCCGGCACCGAGGTCGCCTCGGTCGAACAGAACTGGATCGGCCAGCTGGAGAACGGCGCCGTCATCGCGATCACCGTCAAGAACGGCAAGGCCGAGGCGTACGTCTGCGACGGCCGCAGCATGGAGGTGTGGCTGTCCGGCACGGTACGAGACGGGAAGATCGAGCTGACCGGCAAGGACGCGAAGCTGAGCGGCATCATCCGCGGCGACAGCGCCAGCGGTGAGATGATCATTGGCGTACGCCGGTGGAAGTTCACCGCCTGGCCCGAGGACGACCTGACGGACGAGCCGAAGGTCAAGTCCGGTTCGGTCACCAGCCCGGCGATCTACCGCGCGACCGACGACGCCCGCAAGGCCGGCATCGACGGCGGCTGGATCTTCCTGCCCGACGGCACCCAGATCGGCATCGTCACCTGGAACGGCAAACTGATCCCGGCGCCGCCGCTTGATCCCGCCTTCTACAGCACCCTGGTAAACGGAGTCACCCTCACCGCCGAGCCGGTCGTCCCCGGGGCACGGTGATGGCCGAGCACCGCATGGGCAGCGTACGCACGATGCCGCGCCGCCCACCCGAGCCCGCCGTCGAGGTGCTGCGCGACTTCGGCAGTTCTCCGCCGAGCGCCCAGCGGCGGCGCCCCTCGCTGCTGGTCCCGATGATGGTGGGGGCGGGGGTCGCGGTGGCCCTGGGGGTCTACGGTCGCACCCACACCCCGACCGGGATCGCGGTGAACGTGGCCGGTTTCTCCTCGCCGTTGACGGTGAAGGTGTGGTTGGGCACCGGGGCGGCGTTCTTCGCCGTCATCCAGTTGCTCACCGCGCTGTCCATGTGGGGCCGGCTCGGCGGGTTCTCCCCGTCCTGGGCCGGTGCGGCGCACCGCTGGTCAGGCCGGGTCGCGTTCCTGCTCACCGTTCCGGTCGCCGTGCACTGCCTGTACGCGCTCGGCTTCGCCGACTACGACACCCGTACGCTGCTGCACTCCCTGCTGGGCTGTTTCTTCTTCGGGGCGTTCGCCACCAAGATGTTGATCCTGCCCAAGCGTGGACTCGCCGGCTGGGTGCTGCCGGTGATCGGCGGGGCCGTGTTCGTCGCCCTGACCGGCATCTTCCTGACCTCGTCGGTCTGGTACTTCACCACGTTCGGCTTCCAGCTCTGATCCTGCGGAAAGGCACCCCCAGATGAACCACGAGCAGGCCGGCTGCTGCCGGTCACGACGGGCCCTGCTGGCCGGCACCGGCGCGGTCGGCGTGGCCGCGCTGACCGGCTGCGCGACGTACGGCCAGCCGGCGGCGGCCCCGCCCCCGCCGGCCGCCCCGTCGGCCGGCACCGCGGACCCGTCAGGCAGCGGTGCCCCCGACGACGGGGACGCCGGTGCCCCGGCGCTGGCCACCCTGGCGGACATCCCGGTCGGCGGTGGACAGATCTTCGCCGATGTGGGCGTGGTGATCACCCAGCCCACTGCCGGCACCATCAAGGCGTACTCGGCAACCTGTACGCACCAGGGCTGCACGGTCACCTCGGTCGACGACGGCGTGATCACCTGCGCCTGCCACAACAGCGTGTTCGATATCGCGGACGGATCGGTACGCAGCGGACCGGCGGGCGCCCCGCTGCCCGCCGCGAACGTCACCATCGACGGAGACGCCATCCGGCTGGCCTGACCCGGCCGCCCGCGACAAGCGAACACGGTAGACGCGGCCCACCCAGGCCCGGGCCGCGCGGGGCCGTCCGGGGTGCCTCCCACCTCGGACGGCCCCTGCCTCCCCACCCCATCCCCCGGGTCAGCCGCCGTTGACGGGGTGGAACCGCTGGACGGAGTGGCGGGCGCGGGCGGTGCGGTTGGTGACCGGGGCAACGGCGTCGAACATGACCCGCCCCAGCGCCGCGTGTGCCCGTACGGCCGGATGCGTGCCGCCGTAGTTGTCCAGGTCACCGAGGGAGTCGGCGAAGAACGCGTAGGTCAGCGTCGGTGCGCCGGCCGCGTCGAAGACGATGCCGGCCTCGTGCCGGGCGGCGCCACGCGAGTCGTAGTCCGCGCCGTACTTGGTGGCGACCCGGCTGCGTTCCGCCGAGGACATGTCACGGCGGACGCCGTCGTGGTAGCCGTTGATCCAGCGCAGGATGCCGAGGAGGAAGTCGCTGGATCGGGTCGACAGCAGGGTCTTGTTGGCCAGCCGCCAGAGCAGGTCGTGGGTCTCCCGCGGGGTGGTGACCCCGAGAAAGAACCGGTTCGGGTTGGCCACCGGCTCCACTCTGGTGTGCGTGAAGCCCTTGGCCGCGAGGATCTGGTTGATCTCCAGCGCCGGCACCACCCGGCCACACATCCGCACCGCCGTGTTGTCGGAGACCAGCAGCAACGCGGTGAGGAAGTTCGCCACGGTGACCTCGTCGCCCCAGACGGTCTGCAGGAAGTAGATCCCGCTGCCACCGAGGATGATGTCGGCGGTCAGGTCGAGACGCTGGTCGAGCCGCAGCTCACCCCGGTCGATCTTGTCCATTACCGCGACGGCGACCGCGACCTTCTGCACGCTGTAGCCGTGCGTCACCCGGTCGGCGTCGTCCGCCAGCACGGTCTGCAGTGCACCGGCGGCGTCGAGCATGGCGACGTGCGAGTGCCACACGCCGCCCGCCCGCGTCTTCTGCTGTTGATACGTACGCCGAATCAGCTCCTGCGGCCCGACGGGCGTGGACGCGGCCGGGGCGGCCCCGGCGCCATCAGCGGTGTCGACCGCCGGGCCGTTGGGCGCGGCGGTGGCCGCACGCGGTGCCGCCACCAGTGCCGCCGTCGCCGCCCCGATGCCGATGGCGGCCCGCCGACTCACCTGCTTGGGCATTGCCACTCCCCCTGACTCTCGTGTCCGACCGGCGAACGCCGGCATCCGGATACACGCTTCCACACAGGTGAGGCTGGTCATAACGGGTGGACCGGGCCCCGTCACCTGCCCTAGCCTCAGCGGCAGGTCATGAGCGCCAGCGCCAAGCCCCGGCTCGCTGGCCGGCAACCCTCGTCCGCGCAGGGGTGCCCCGGGTGAGGACCAGGCATCGGAGCAGGCTCCGATGCAAGCGTGGCCTGGTTTCCCAGGTCATCACGACCTGGAGGAGAGCCGTGCCGCATCGCAGTCGTACCCTTCCTGTCGCCCCCGGTGCGGACCTGACCCGACGCCGGCACATCGACATGATGCGAGTGTGCAGCACCGCGTGTAGCTGACCGCGCCGGTCGCATGACCGATCTCTGATTTCCCCACGATCCGTTCCAGCGGTCCGTCCCACGGCGGACCGTCGGTGTGGCACGTCCGTGCCCGCCGTAGCTCAACCAGGAGACACCTGTGCGAATCCTTCCTGCCCTGACCCGGGTCGCCGCCGTCGGCGTCGCCGCCATCCTCGGCGCCGCCACCCTCACCGCCTGCGGCTCGGACTCTGCCGGCAGCACCGCCGACAACCCGTACAACCTGCTCCAGCCCGGGGTGCTGCGGGCCGGCACGCTCACCGACGCTCCGCCGAACATCTATCTGAAGGACGGCAAGTTCACCGGGTTCGACAACGACCTGCTGGTCGCCGCCGCGGACAAGCTCGGGCTGAAGGTGGAGTTCGTCGGCACCGACTTCTCGGCGTTGCTGTCCCAGGTGAACACCCGCAAGTTCGACATCGGCAGCTCCTCCATCACCATCACCGAGGCGCGGAAGAAGACCGTCGACTTCGGCAACGGCTACGATTTCGGCTACTTCGGCCTGAACGTCCCCGCCGGCTCGGCGCTGAGCAGCTTCGAGGAACTGCCCGGCAAGCGGGTGGTGGTCGTGCAGGGCACCGTCCAGGACGACTACGCCTCCACCAAGGGCCTCGACCCGGTGCGGGTGCCCGACTACAACGCCGCGATCAACCAGCTCAAGGCCGGTACCGCCGATGCCTGGATCGCCCCGGCCGAGATCGGTGAGAAGACCGCCGCGGACAGCGGCGGCAAGATCAAGGTGGCGGCGACGGAACTCAGCCCGGCCCCGACGGCGTACGCCTTCGCCAAGGGCAACGACGCGCTGCGCGAGGCGCTGAACAAGGCGCTCGACGAGGTGATCGCCGACGGCACCTGGACCCGGCTCCAGGAGCAGTACTACCCGGGCCGGCCGATCCCGGCCGACTTCACCCCGGGCAGCGGCAACGTGACCCCGCCGTCGGCATCGGACGGTTCGGTGGCGCCGTCGGCGTCGGCCGCTTCCTGAGTAGGACGACGAGCGAGCCGGGCGGAGGTTGACCGTGGATCCGTTGCGCACCCTGTGGGAGACGTTCTTCGACTGGGAGTCGATGCGCGAGGCGCTACCCGAGATGATCACCGTCGGGTTGCCGAACACGCTGATCCTGGCGGTCACCGCCGCCCTGCTCGGATCGGCGCTGGGCATCGTGCTGGCCGTGGCCGGCATCTCGCGTACCCGATGGTTGCGCTGGCCGGCGCGGGTCTACACCGACGTGTTCCGCGGCCTGCCGGCGGCGGCGACGATCCTGCTGATCGGGGTCGGCCTGGCCCCGCTCGGCATGCAGGTGTGGGGGCCCAACCCGTACCCGCTGGGCATCCTGGCGCTGTCGCTGATCGCATCGGCGTACATCGGTGAGATTTTCCGGTCCGGCATCCAGTCGGTGGAGGCCACCCAGTTGGAGGCGGCCCGCGCGCTGGGCTTCTCCTGGGGCGAGGCGATGCGGAGGGTGGTCATCCCGCAGGGCATCCGGCGGATCCTGCCGGCCTGGGTGAACCAGCTGATCGCCCTGATCAAGGACTCCAGCCTGGTCTACTTTCTCGGCCTGCTGGCCAGCCAGCGGGAACTGTTCCGGATCGGGCAGGACTACGCGGCCAACACCGGCAACCAGTCCGCGCTGCTGCTGGCCGGGCTGTTCTACCTGGCACTGACGGTTCCGCTGACGCACGTGGTCAACTGGATCGACGGGCGGCTGCGGCACGGGCGGCCGGCGACCGGGCCGGCCGACGACGACCCCGACGACCTGGACCTGGCGCTGCCCGGCGCCGCCGGAGGCAACCAACGATGAGCAGATCGGTCAGTCTCAGCCTGCGCGACGTACATCTGGCCTTCGGGCGCCACCAGGTGCTGCGCGGAGTCGACCTGGACGTGGCCCAGGGCGCCACCGCCTGCGTGATCGGTCCGTCCGGGTCGGGCAAGTCGACTCTGCTGCGTACGGTCAATCGGCTCCTCGAACCGGACCGTGGCGACGTGCTGTTGGACGGGCGCAGCGTGCTGCGCGACGACCCGGATGCCCTGCGGCAGCGGATCGGCATGGTATTCCAGCAGTTCAACCTCTTTCCGCACATGAGCGTGCAGCGCAACATCACCCTCGCGCTGCGGCGCATCCGCAAGCTCGGCGAGGACGAGGCGGCGGCGATCGCCCGCGAGCACCTGGACCGGGTCGGGCTGGCCGCGAAGGCCGACGCCCGGCCGGCGCACCTGTCCGGCGGGCAGCAGCAGCGCGTCGCCATCGCCCGCGCCCTGGCCATGCAGCCTCAGGTGATGCTCTTCGACGAGGCCACCTCGGCGCTGGACCCGGAACTGGTCAAGGGCGTACTGGCGCTGATCGCGGACCTCTCCGCGCAGGGCATGACCATGGTGGTGGTGACCCACGAGATGGGCTTCGCACGGGAGGTCGCCGACACCGTCGCCTTCATGGACGCCGGGGTGGTGCTGGAGGCCGGCGAGCCGGCCGCCGTCTTCGAGTCGGCCCGGCACCCCCGCCTGCGCCGCTTCCTCTCCCAGGTGCTGTGACGACACGCTGGACCGGCGGCCTGCTGCTCACCGCCGAGCGGCAGTTATCGGGGCCACCACCCGTCGGCTGCGGGTCCGGCCCGCTGCACCGGGCTCGCCACCGGGCCTGCCGACCAGGCCCGCTGCACCGGGCTCGCCACCGGGCCTGCCGGTCAGGGCCGGCGGCTGGCGAGGATGGCGAGGGTCTCCCGGCGTACCTCGTCCGGCTCTCGTAGGAGACGCCGGTGGGCGAACCGGACCACCAGAATGCCCACGGTGGCGAGCAGTGCGTCACGCCGCAGGTCGACCTCGCGCTGGCGTCGATCACCGTGCGAGGCAGCACCGTCCAACTCGATATCGACCCGCTCCCGCTCGGCAAACAGGTCGAGGTACATCGTCCGCTGCCGCACCCGGACGCGGACCTGCCGTCGTAGGGCTGGCATGCCAGGACCGATGAAGACCCGGTCGTGCCCCCATATCTCGAGCGGACTGCGGCAACCGGCAGCGAGCCGGCCCACAAGGCCGGAGAGTTCGCCCCGACCGGGAAGCTTCGGCACGAGCGCCAGCGCGGAACCGAGCCGTTGGGGCGTGGTCCGGCGATCGTTGACCGCCTGGATGACCGGCCCGACCCGGTCGTCGACAGACAACACAGGCCATGCCGCCACCAGCGCGTCCTCGATCGGAGTGACCGGCACACCGCAGCGCACCAAGACCTGCGGTGGTAGCGGCGTGAACGCCGTGCGGTGGTGCACCACCAGGTGCGGCCTGCTCCGCAACGCCGCGTCGACAGGGACGTCGAGGTGCAGCGGCTCGCCCGGCAGCTGCTGGCGCAGCCCGTGCACGTCCAGCGCGGTGAGCGAGCTGAAAGCCGCCCGCCCGTCGGCGTATGCCAGCACCGCCCGTCGGGCAACCTCGGGTGGCACCGCCGCGAGCGGGATCGGCGGGAGCGGGCTGGTGAGCAACCTCCCGTCGACGTAAACCGCCGGCAGCACCCGGCGCAGCAGACCATTGCGGTACCCGCTTCGCAACGTCCACGGCGGTACGACCTCAAGGGCTTGGGCCCGGGTCACCACCCCGCCACTGGCATCGAGAAGGTCCCGGAGCACGGCATCCATGGCATGGAGCCTGCTGCGTCCGACGACCGTCCGCCGCCCCCTGTGGACAGCCACCGCTGGTGTGCACAACCCCCGCACCCGGCCCCGGTTGTGCTATGAGGGGTGGTTGATCGTCTGCAGTTGAGTGACTCTCATCGCGGCGTGTCGAGTCACTGAACTGCAGACGATCAAGAGCCGCTAGCTGGAGCTAGCTGGGGGTGTCACGGCGGCGGAAGGTGACCAGGCCGGTGAGCAGCAGGGCGGCGGCGACGGCGGTGAGGGCCGCAAGGGGCAGCAGCGCGAGGTCGGCGGCGGGCACCGAGGGGACGTGTGTGTAGGGCGACAGGTTCAGTGCGGCCTGCGGCAGGTCGAGTACCGCGCCCAACTGCCCGAGCAGCAGGAACACGATCAGCAGCGCCCAGCTCAGCGCGATCGACCAGCGCGGCAGCGCGCCGAACAGGACGGCCACCACCCCGGCGACCACCAGCAGGGCGGGCATCCGCACCAGCGCCGCTTTGCCCAGCTCGGCGGCCCACCCGATCGGTTCGCCGACGGACAGCCCGTAGCCGAGGCCGGTGGTGACCCCGGCCAGCAGCATCAGCGCCAGCGCGCCGAGCACGGCGCCGAGCACCTGCGTACCGAGCCATCGGGTCCGGCTGACGGCCGTGGCGAGCAGTGCCTCCAACACACCGTCGGACTCGTCGTTGCGGGTCCGTAGCAGGGCCTGCACCACGTACGCCCCGATGGTCAGCGCGAACAGCCCGAGCATCGCGGCCAGGTACGCGTCGACCAGCTCCGATCCACCGCCGAGCTGGGCGATCGCTTGGGCCGCCTGTGGATTGTCGGCGATCATGGCGTCCACCTCGTGCCCGGCCACGCCCATGCTGAGACCGAGCACCGCCACCGCGACGGCCCAGCCGGCCAGCGCGCCACGGTTCAGCCGCCAGGTCAGCCCGACCGGGCTGAGCAGCCCGGCGGTGGCCCGCGCCGGCCCGCGCCGGGCGGCAAGCAGACCGGCACCGACGTCGCGGCGTTCGGCCAGCGCGAAGGCCACGGCGACCCCGACGACGAGCAGGGTGACCGGCAACGCGAGGGCCCACCAGCGCTCCCCGCCGAAGGCCCGCACCTGGGTGCCCCAGCCCAGCGGGGAGAGCCAGGTCGGCCAGGCGCTGTCCAGCCGGACCCCGCCGGCCTCGCGTTCACCGAGCACGTCGCCGGCGGCCCGCAGCAGGAACGCGACCCCCACCGTGGCGGCGGCGAGGGCATTGCCGCCCCGGGAGGTGACGGTGAGTTGAGCGGTGACGGCGGCGACGCCGGTGAAGGCGACACCGACCCCGCCGATCGCCGCAGCGGCGGCCATCGAGCCGGCCACCGGCAGTCCGGCGCCGACGAACGCCGCCGCGAGCAGCCCGGCAGCCAGCACGTTGGCGCCGACCACGACCACCAGGGCGGCGGTGAGCAGGGCGTACCGGCCGACGGGGGAGGCGCCGAGCAGTTCCGCCCGCCCGGTCTCCTCGTTCTGCCGGGTGTGCCGGATCACGGCGAAGGTGCTGAGCAGCGCGGAGAGCAGGGCCAGGGTGAGGTACGTCTCGGTGACCACCACGGCGCCGAGTTCGGTGCCGGCGATCGGGCCGTTGAACGCGCGGGCGACCACGCTGGTGACGGCGGTCTCGGCGTACCCGAGGCGGGTCTGCTTGTTCGGGTAGAGGCCGGCGACGCTCTCGGCGAGGGCGTACCCGATCAGGGGCGTGCCGAGCACCCAGATCGCCAGCCGGACCCGGTCCCGGCGCAGCGCGAGCCGGACCAGCCGCGATGTGCCGGTGAAGCCGCTCATCGGGTGCCGCCGACGGAAGCGGACCGGCCGTTGGCGGTGTCGCCGTAGTGCCGCAGGAACAACTCCTCCAGAGTGGGCGGTGCGCTGGTCAGCGCCCGAACCTCGAACCGGACCAGGTGAGCGAGAAGGGAGTCGAGGTGCGCCGGCTCGACCTCCAACCGGACCCGGCCGTCGACCGGGCGGACCTCGTGCACCCCGGGCAGGTCATCCAGGCCCGTCAGCGGGTGTACGGTCTCGACGGTCACCGTGGTGCGGGCGAGGTGACGCAGTTCGGTGAGGGTGCCGGCCTCCACCACACGGCCCTCCCGGATGATGCTGACCCGGTCGCAGAGGGCCTCGACCTCGGCGAGCACATGACTGGAGAGCAGTACGCTCGCACCGGCCCCGGTAAGCTGACGGACCTCCTCCTGGAACACCGCCTCCATCAGCGGGTCCAGCCCCGAGGTGGGCTCGTCCAGGACGTACAGCTCGACGTCGGAGGCGAAGGCGGCGACGATCGCCACCTTCTGTCGGTTGCCCTTGGAGTAGGTGCGGCACTTCTTCGTCGGGTCCAGGTCGAAGCGGTCGAGCAACTCGTCCCGGCGCCGCTGGTCCAGCCCGCCGCGCAGCGCGCCGAACAGGTCGATCGCCTCGCCGCCGGAGAGGTTGGGCCAGAGATTGACGTCACCCGGCACGTACGCCAGCCGCCGGTGCAGCGCGACCGCGTCGCGCCACGGGTCGCCGCCGAGCAGCCGCACCTGCCCGGAGTCGCGGCGCAGCAGGCCGAGCAGGATCCGAATGGTGGTCGATTTGCCGGAGCCGTTGGGCCCCAGGAAGCCGTGCACCTCCCCCGGTTCCACCCGCAGGTCGAGCCCGTCGAGCGCGCGCACACCGCCGAAGGTCTTGACGAGGTTCTCGATGGAGATCACTGACATGGGTGCCTCTCCCGTCGGGCCGGTATCGACCCCACTGTACTGACCGATGGAAAGGAACTGTCGTCGGCGTTCCTTTCCGGCGGTCAGCAGCAGCTAGGCTGAGGGCATGACCTGGGCGAAGACGGACGGCACGCGCAGCCGGATCCTGCGTACCGCGCTCGAACTCTTCGCCGCACAGGGCTACCAACGCACCTCGCTGCGCCAGATCGCCGAGCGACTCCGGCTGACCAAGGCCGCGATCCTCTACCACTTTCCCAGCAAGGGGCACCTGCTCACCGCGCTGGCCGAACCCATGGTCCGCGACCTGGAGGCGCTGGTGGAGACCGCCGGCGCACTGCCGCTTGAGCAAGCGAGGTGGACGCTGTTGGAGGGCTGGGTGGACAGCATGCTCGAACATCGTGGCCCGCTCGGCATGCTCTTCCACGATCTCGCGCTGGTCGAGCGGGGCAGCACGTACCACCGGCTGGTGCGGATCGCGATGCGGGCCAGCGAGATCGTCGCCGGACCGGACGCCCAACGCCGTGAGCGGGTCCGCGCCGTGCAGGCGATCGCCATGTGCAGCGACCCGGTGGTGTTCCTGATGGACGTGCCCGCGCCAGTGCTGCGCGTCGACATGCTCGACGGTGTCCGCCGCCTGCTGAACGCCGGCCCGCCCGACACCGCCGATCCACCCGACACCACTGGCCGACACCTCGCCACCAACATCGCCGACCCACATGGCACCGCCGGCCCACACCTCACCGCCAACATCGCCGACCCACGCGGCACCGGACCACCCGGCACCGCCAGCCCGGCCGATACCGCCAGCCCACACGACACCGCCAGCCCGGCCGATACCGCTGGCCCGGGCGATGTGGCGACCGGCGAGCAGGTATCAGCCGATGCACCGGCCCCTGCACGCGTCGCCATCCCGCCGTCGGCACGGACCGGCCGGCGGCGGCCCGGACGTCCACCGGCAATGACCTCGGAGCAGGCGCGAGCCGCCCGTCGGATGCACGCGGCCGGCACTCATTCGGCCGACGAGATCGCCGCCGAGTTCGGCGTGTCTCGGGCGACCGTCTACCGCTATCTCGATTCAGCACAGAATAGTGAGACTGTTCTGAGAGAGTTTTGAGACGGTCGGGAAGTGTTAATAGGGGGCCCTTCCTCTACACCAGGCGTTAAAAAGGGGCCCTTCCTTACACGATGTCGATCCAGTCGAGGGTGCGCTGGACCGCCTTGCGCCAACCGGCGTAGCCGGCTGCGCGCTGCTGCGGCGACCAGGTCGGCTGCCAGCGCCGACTCTCGTTCCAGTTCTCCCGCAGTTCGTCGGTGTCCCGCCAGAAGCCGACGGCCAGGCCGGCGGCGTACGCCGCGCCGAGGGCGGTGGTCTCGGCGACGACCGGCCGGCTGACCGGCACACCCAGGATGTCCGCCTGCAACTGCATGCACAGGTCGTTGACGGTGACCCCGCCGTCGACCTTGAGGCACTCGAGGGGTACGCCGGAGTCCTGCGCCATCGCCTCGGCCACGTCCCGGCTCTGGTAGCAGATCGCCTCCAGAGTGGCCCGGGCGATGTGGGCGTCGGTGTTGTAGCGGGACAGCCCGACGATGGCTCCCCGGGCGTCGGAGCGCCAGTACGGGGCGAACAGGCCGGAGAAGGCGGGCACGAAGTAGACCCCGCCGTTGTCGTCGACCTGGCGGGCGAGGTGCTCGCTCTGCCCCGCGCTGCTGATGATTTTCAGCTGGTCGCGTAGCCACTGCACCGCCGAGCCGGTGACGGCGATGGAGCCCTCCAGAGCGTAGACCGGCGCCGCGCCGGCGAACTGGTAGCAGACGGTGGTGAGCAGGCCGGCCTTCGACCGGACGATCTCGGTGCCGGTGTTGAGCAGCATGAAGTTGCCCGTACCGTAGGTGTTCTTCGCCTCGCCCGGCGCGAAGCAGACCTGGCCGACGGTGGCGGCCTGCTGATCGCCTAGGTCGCCGGTGATCCGCACCGGCCCGCCGAACGGGCCGTTCGGCAGGGTGCTGCCGTAGCTGTGCGGGTCGGAGGAGGCGACGATGCGCGGCAGCATGGCGCGGGGGATGTCGAAGAAGGACAACAGTTCGTCGTCCCAGTCCAGGGTTTCCAGGTTCATCAGCATGGTGCGGCTGGCGTTGGTGGGGTCGGTGACGTGCGCGCCGCCGTCTGTGCCGCCGGTGAGGTGCCACAGCAACCAGGTGTCGGTGTTGCCGAAGACCGCCTCGCCACGTTCGGCCGCTGCCCGGACACCCTCGACGTTCTCCAGGATCCACTGGATCTTGCCCGCGGAGAAGTAGGTGGCCGGCGGCAGGCCGGCCTTGCGCCGGATGACGTCTCCCCGGCCGTCGCGCTCCAGCGCGGCGGCGATCCGGTCGGTGCGGGTGTCCTGCCAGACGATCGCGTTGTAGTAGGGCCGGCCGGTGCGCCGGTTCCACACCACGGTGGTCTCCCGCTGGTTGGTGATGCCGAGGGCGGCCAGGTCGGGCGCGGCCAGGTTGTGCGTGTTCAAAGCCGTCCGCACGACCGTCTGGGTCCGTTCCCAGATCTCCACCGGGTTGTGCTCCACCCAGCCGGCCCGGGGCAGGATCTGCTGGTGTTCGAGCTGGTGGCGACCGACCTCGTTACCGCTGTGGTCGAAGATCATGAATCGGGTGCTGGTGGTGCCCTGGTCCACGGCGCCGACGAAATCGGTCATGCACAGTCCTCTTGTCGTCCTGGGTCGCGCCCGCGCCTCCACCTTCTACCGGTAGCGCTGCGCGCGCTTTGCTTCAAGCCACGCAATGCTTCTCGCCGGAATCCATTGCGTGGGTTGAAGCAGAGCAAAGCATGGCGCGGGGACAGTGGCCACCGCAGCCCGCAGTGCGGGTGCGGGTGCGGGTACGGGTGCGGGCCACCGCAACGCCCCAGTGCGGGCGCGGGCGCACCGCGACGCCGCGGCGTCGGCCCGGACCCGATCGCCGGCGAGCACCCGCGTCCCTGCCGCCGACGGCATTGCCGGGGGGGTGGTGGCGTGATTGTGCTGCCCGATGCACTCCGGGATACTCATCGGGTGTCAGAAGAGCAGCCCTCGGCAGCCGGGGCACCACCCGCCGCCGCATCCCCTTCCGACCAGAAGGCAAATAATCCGGAGCCGGCGAAAGAATCCCCATGGTGGAAGAATCCGGCCATAGCCGTACCGGCAATCATCGGGATCATCGGCGTCGTGGTTTCCGCATATCTTGCACTCAATCCTCGGGCCGCACCGGAAGTAGACAACGCAACGCTCTGCCGGGAGAAACATTCGGATGCGCGAGAAGTGCCAGTCGAAGCCGAGGGGCAGTCGCCGAGTCGGTTCTCGGGTTGCGTATGGCCTCCGGTGCTAGGAGCAGACCCCGACGGCTACTGGACCGTTCAGGTGCGGGAGTTCGAGATACCCGGGAGTTACGCTGCCCAAAAATTCACCACAATACAGGTGTTCTCGACCTCATGCTTCGCCCTGACGCTGGACTATCGCTTCTTATCGCAAGGAACGGTCGCCCATTCACGGTTCACAGTGGACACCGTTCAGACGGTTTCAGGTTATGACGGCCAGGTCCTGAACCTGTACGCTGAAGTCCCAGATCCGCCCCAGGAGGTCCTGCAGGCTCAGGACACGCATTTGATTGTCCTCATCAATTCCAGATATACGCTGCACCGGGTCAGGTGCACGGATTCCGACGCCGAGGAATGATGGAGATCGACATCGCCGTCGTCGGGGCCGGCTTCGGCGGCCTGGGCGCGGCCATTCAGTTGCAGCGGGCCGGCTTCACCAACTTTCTCGTCTTCGACCGGAGCGACGACGTCGGGGGTACCTGGCGGGACAACACCTACCCCGGTTGCGCCTGCGACGTGCCCTCGCACCTGTACTCGTTCTCGTTCGCCCCCAACCCGTACTGGTCGGACACCTTCTCGGGGCAGCAGGAGATCTGGGACTACCTGCGCGGCTGCGTGGACCGCTTCGGCGTACGCCCGAGGTTGCGGCTGCGTCACGAGCTGCGCCGGGCCGACTGGGACTCCCGGCGCGGACGCTGGCGGCTGGACACCTCCGGCGGCGCGTACCTTGCCCGGGTGCTGATCTGCGCCACCGGGCCGCTCAGCGAGCCGGCCGTGCCGGACCTGCCCGGCCTCGACGACTTCACCGGCACCGTCTTTCACTCCGCCCGTTGGCGGCACGACCACGACCTGACCGGTCGCCGGGTCGCGGTGATCGGCACCGGCGCCTCCGCCGTGCAGTTCGTGCCCCGCATCCAGCCGGTCGTGGCGCGGCTGACCCTGTTCCAGCGCACGCCCGCCTGGGTGATGTCGCGCCGATCGCGCCGGATCACCCGGCTGGAGCAGACCCTGTTCCGCCGGCTGCCCGCCACGCAGCGCGCCGCCCGGGCCGGGGTCTACCTGGCGCGCGAGGCGCTGGCCGTCGGCTTCCTCCATCCCACGGTGAGCCGGCTCGCCGCCCGGCGCTCCCTGCGCAAGCTTCGTCACGAAGTCGCCGATCCGGGCCTGCGCGCCACCCTCACCCCCGACTACGCCATCGGCTGCAAGCGGGTGCTCCTCTCCGACGACTACTGGCCGGCCCTGACCAGGGGCAACGTCGACGTGGTCAGCGCCGGCATCAGCCGGATCGCCGCCGACGGGCTGGTCACCGCCGACGGCGCATACCACCCGGCGGACACGATCATCCTCGGCACCGGCTTCCGCGTGACCGACCCACCCGTCGCCTCCCGCATCCACGGCCGGGGCGGGCGCACCCTCGCCGAGGCGTGGACGCCGAGCATGCGGGCGTACCGGGGCACCGGTGTCGCCGGCTTCCCCAACCTGTTCTTCCTGCTCGGCCCGAACACCGGCCTCGGGCACACCTCGGTGGTGCTGATGGTCGAGGCACAGCTGCGCCTGATCCTCGCCGCCCTGCGCCACCAGCGTGCCACTGGCGTACCCGCCATCGAGCCCACCGCCGAGGCACAACGGCGCTGGACCGAGCGGGTCGACCGGCGGATGCGCGGCACCGTCTGGCAGAGCGGCTGCGCGAGCTGGTACCTCGACGCCAGCGGCCACAACACCACGATCTGGCCGGGCTACGCCACCGGCTACCGGTGGCGGCTGCGCCGCTTCCGCCCCGCCGACCACCAGGCCGTCGAGATCGGCGGCGCAGACCGAGACCTGGAGCGATCCGATGCGGTATGACCTACACGGTAGGACCATCCTGATCACCGGTGCCGCCCGCGGCATCGGTGCCGCCCTGGCCCGGGCCGCCGCCGCACGGGGTGCCCGCGTCGCGTTGGTCGGCCTGGAGCCGGCGCTGCTGCGCGAGGTGGCACGGGAGGTGGACGGGCACTGGTACGAGTGCGACGTCACCGACCAGGCGGGTCTGCAGGACGCCGTCAGCTCCACGGTGCAGCGGTACGGTGGCATCGACGTGGTGGTGGCCAACGCCGGCATCGCCAATCTCGGCACGGTCGCCAGCGGGCCGGTGGACGCCCTGGTACACACCATCGACGTGAACCTGTCCGGCGTGGTCCGTACGGTCAGCGCGACGCTGCCGCACGTGCTGGCCGCCCAGGGCCACGTGCTGATCGTCTCGTCGGCGGCGGCCTTCGGCGCGATGCCGGGCATGGCCGCGTACTGCGCCTCCAAGGCCGGGGTGGAGCAGTTCGGCAACGTGCTGCGACTGGAGAACCGCCGGCACGGGCTGACCGTCGGCACCGCCCACCCGATCTGGATCGACACCGACCTGGTCCGGGACATCCGCGAGGACTTCCCGTCGTTCCGGCAGGCGCAGCGCAAGCTGCCCTGGCCGCTGTCCACCGTGGTCAGCGTCGAGCGCTGCGCCGACGCGCTGCTGCGCGGCATCGAACGGCGCCGCCGCAAGGTCTACGTGCCCCGCTCGATCGCCCTCGTCCAGGCGCTACGACCGGTGGTGCTCAGCGGGCTGGCCGACGCGCTGATCACGCGGTTCGGGGGCGGCGAACTGGCCGAGCAGATGGCCGACGAGGTCCGCCAGCACGGCCGGGCCTTCGGCCGTACCTCGGTCGGGAACCGGCACTGAGCGCTCGGCCCGCCGGATCAGTGTGGGCGGAACAGACAGAATTCGGGTGCCCGCCGGATCGGTGGCCGGACGCGAGGATCCTTGCCCTGCCGCAACGTTCGCGGTCACCGTCGGACGACGTAATCTGCCATCATGAGCAACCTCGGTCGGCCGGACGCCACTGGCCCGGGTGGTCCGTCTCCGGGCGACGGCGAGGCGACGTCCCTGCTGTCCCTGTCGTTCACCGCCGAGACGGTGACCACGGTGCGGCATCTGCTCGCCGCGCGGATCGCCGCAGCGGGCCTCACCGGGGACGTGGCCGAGGATCTCGTCCTGGCCATCCACGAGTTGGTCACCAACGCGGTGTTGCACGGCGGCGGCCATGGGAGGCTCGACCTGTTCCGGCACGCTGACCAACTCGTCTGTGAGGTGACCGACCACGGCCGTGGCGGCGATCTGACGGTGAACCTCCCGGCGGCGAACACTCCGGGTGGGCGCGGGCTCTGGCTGGCCCACCACCTGACCGGGGCGCTGACCCTCACCCGCCGGCCCGACGGCGTGACCGCCACGGTCGTCGCCAGCCTGGCCCCGGAGCGGGCCGCACCGCCCGGCGTGATCACCACTCAGGGGCTGCCGGACACCGTGACCGGCGGCCGACCGCTCGGCCGGATCGGACCGGATGGGTGTCCCGGCGATGACGGCGGGCTGCCGCACCGGTAGGCCGGACGTGGCAGCCCGCGACGGGGTCAGCCGGTCTGCTTCTGCTGGCAGGGCACGCAGAACCGGGCGTGCGGCAGGATCTCCAGGCGTTCCCGGGCGATCGCCGTACCGCACTTCTCGCAGGTGCCGTAGTTGCCGGCGGCGAGCCGGCGCAACGCACCGGTGATCTGCTCCAGGCTCTGCCGGGTCGCCGCGATCAGGGCGGCGTTGGTGTGCGCCTCCGCCGGATCCCCGGTATCCGCCGTCAGTTGGGTCAGCCGGGCCGTCTGCGTTTCGTGTTCCTGGGTCAACGTCAACTTGAGTTCGGTGAGCCATGTCTGGTCGTTCATGTCGGATTCCCTCTCCTCGGAATAGAAAAAAGGGCCGAAGCTTCAGCTTCGCCCTTGGCCGTCCTGATCAATGGACGGGTTCCGGAGGGCTCCGGCCGGCGGGGCTCGGCTGGCCATGACCAGTCCGAGCGGGGATCCGCCGCGCCACCGCGCCCGGGGCAGCAGGCACCGACGCCGCCGTGACGGCGACGTGGTCCAGCAGGGCAACGGGATACATCGGTCAACCATAGCCCGCAACCCGGGGCGGGCCAATGGAGTATCCGCGATCGGACAGGCCGTTGAACGGGGCGGCCAGCGCCGGGCCGCCGACGGGTAACGTGCAGCGGCATGACCCCCGTGGCGTACTCGCACTGCTCGTACTGTGGCACAGTTTATCCGGCGGAGGCCGGTTGGCCCCGGCTCTGCGTGGCCTGCGGTGAGACGGTCTGGCGCAATCCGCTGCCCGTCGCGGTGGCGCTGCTGCCGGTGCGTACCCCCTCCGGGCTCGGCGTGGTCGTGGTCCGCCGCGACATCGAACCCGCCCGTGGGCTGCTCGCGCTTCCCGGCGGTTTCATCGAGTACGGCGAGCAGTGGCAGGACGCGCTGGTCCGGGAACTGCGGGAGGAGACGGGACTGCTGGCCGACCCGGCCGACGCGGAACTGGTCGCGGTGCACAGCGCGCCGGCCGGCGGCACCATGATGATCTTCGGAAAGTTGCCGGTACGCCCGATCGAGGAGCTACCTCCGTCGGCGCCCACGGCGGAGGCCACCGAGTGGCTGGTGCTGACCGAGCCCACCGAACTGGCCTTCACCACCCACACCCGGGTACTGGCCGACTTCTTCGCCCGCCGGACCAGCTGACCGACTCACGGGTTGATCGGCACCAGGCCGGCGCAGCGCGGATCCGGCACGCCGACGGGCCGGCGCGGCATCATCCAGTCCAGGGCGGTGTCCTCCACCGGCCAGCCCGCCACCGTCACCCGGCTGGCCGGCATCCGGCTCGCGTTCGGGCACAGCACCTGAGCCCGAACCTCGTCGTTGGGCAGGAAACGGAGATCGCCGGAGTGCTCCAGCACGATGGTCATCCGGTCCGTCACCGTCACCGCCTCGCCCAGGACCACCTCCCGGGTGAGCGGTGCGCCGACCTCGACGGCCACCGCGGGCAGCAGCGGCACCCGCAGGAAGACCGCTCCGGCGAGCACCGGCACCAGCGCGCCGAGCACGTAGATGAGCGTACGGATCAATGCCGGCGCGGCCCGCGCCGGCACCGGCCCGGTCAGCACCAGCGCGCCGGCCGGCGGGAGCGCCAGCAGTGCGGCGGTCGCCAGCTCGTCGTGCCGCAGGGCCGCCCAGATGGCCGGGCCCAGCCAGGCGTAGCAGGCCGCGGTCACCAGCACCGGCAGAATCAGACCGGTGGCGACCAGCACCCGGGGCCGGTCCGGAAACCGGTTGCGGGCGCGCAGGGCGACCAGCCACACCAGCAGCATCACCAGGGCCGGCAGGAACCGCAGCTGCCAGGTCAGAGCGGCCAGCGTGGCCGCTACCACCAGCACCCAGCCCGGCGTACGCGAGCTGGCGTAGGCCACCAACGACCGATCCGGATCGAACCGGTCAGGCGCGCTGACCTGCAGCAGCTCGCCGAGCACCGCGAGCACCAGCATCACCAGTGGCGCCGCCCAGACCAGGGCGATGAGCAGGGCGCTGAGCAGCCCCAGCGGGGTGACGTACTGCACGAGCAGCAGCATCGTCGACATGTCCTGCCGGCTGAGCCGCCACAGCCGCAGCACCAGCAGCAGCACCGGGAAGGCGGGCAGCAGGGTCAGCAGCCACTGCTGCGCCTGCCGCGCCGTGCGACGCCGGTTGGCAAGGCCGGCCCCGGTCGGTGCGGATACGGCAGCGCGAACCTCTCCCACGGCCACCGCCGCACCTCCACCCTGTCCTCCGGTCCGGGCTCCGGCTGCCGGTCCACCGCGACCTGCTGCGGGTTGTTGGCGGGCTGCTCGGACCTGAGGTACCGGTCGAAGGCCGCCCGCCAGCGTTCCCCGTCGGGACCGGTCGCCGACTCCTGCAGGGAGAGGTTGACCAGGTCGCGCATCGCGGGGTTCGGGCCGGTGTTGACGCCCCACAGCTCCGACCCGTCGTCGCCGATGTCCCAGTGCCGCAGCTCCTGCACGTTTTTCAGCTTGGTCATCGGTGGCAGCTCGCCGGGCGGGCGCGGGCCCACGAAGCCGGCCAGGATCGCCGCGTCGGTGGTGACCGCGTCGACTGTGCCGTCGTACAGCTCCTGGACGCACTCGCTGATCCGGTTGCGGCCGCGCGCCGTCGCCCCCAGATCGGTCAGCAGGTCGGTCAGCCTATCCTCCGAGGTCGACGTCCCGATAGTGCAGACCTTCCGCCCGGCGAGGTCACGCAGGCTGGTCACCGGACGGTCGTCCGACGCCCGCGTGATCACCGACTGCTCGGTCTCCAGGTACGGCGCGGAAAAGTTCACGCCCTTCTGCCGGCGGTCGTCGGTGATGCTGTACGAGGCGACGACCAGGTCGACGGTGACGAAGCGGCCATCGGGGGCACGGGCCTGCCGGCGGGCGCGATCCTCGCTCTCGATGGGCAGGAACTCCACCCGCGGCGCGTCGAAGCCCAGGTCGTCGGCGATCATGTAGGCGATCTCGATGTCGAAGCCCTCGAATGCACCGTTCTCCAGTTGCTGCGAGACCCCTGGCTGGTCGTCCTTGACCCCGATGAGCAGGGTCTGCTTGCCGGTCAGCCCGGCCCGCTCCCGCAACTGCTCACGGGTCGGCGGACCGGCTGCGGCGACCACCCGGATCACCGCGACGACCACCACCACGAGCAGCACGACCAGGGCGGCCAGGCGCAGCCGCCGGGCCCGGGAGGGGCCGGCCCGTCCCGGCAGCGGGTCCGCGGCCGGTTCGCCGTAGTCGCTCATCGTCACCCCCGTATGCCGCCCACCGCGAGAACCTCCATTGTGGCCAGGCGCGGCCCGAATCTGACACTCTGTGACGCAAGCGTGACCGACTCGGCGGGGCCAGGCGCCTACCGGCGGACGCGCCCGAGGATGATCACGACGAGCAGCGACGTGACCACCATCAGCACGGCGCTCACCGCCGCCATGAGCTGAAATCCGTGGGTGAACGCCTCCCGGGCGGCGCCGAGCAGTTGGTCGCCGAGCCCTTCGGGGAGGCGACCGCTGGCCACCAGCGCGGCGTTGAGGTTGTCCCGCGCGGCGGCCGCCGCGACGTCGGGAACGCTGGCGGGGACACCCACCGCCATGTCCTGCTGGTAGACCACGGTGATGACGCTGCCCAGGATCGCGATACCGAACGCCCCGCCGAGTTGTGGTGCCGTCGAGGAGATCGCCGCCGCCGCGCCGGCCCGCCGCGCAGGGGCGGCTCCGACGACCATGTCGGTGGCGAGCGCCATCATCGGACCCAGACCGGCGGACACGACGACGGCCCCGGCCACCAGGGTGGCCAGCCCGCCGACCTCGACCTGCGTGAGCACGCCGTACCCGACGGCGGCGACGGCCAGTCCCACCGCGGTGACCACCGCGGGACGGACCTTGCGGGCGATCCGCGGGGCCAGCGTGGAGCCGACGATCACCCCGACAGCGGACGGCGCGGTCCACATGCCTGCCGCGAGCGGTGACAGGCCGTGCACCAGTTGCAGGTACTGCGCGATGGCGTAGTTGGATCCCCACAGGACGAAGATGCCGACCGCCAGCGTCGCCGCGGCGACACTGAACTCCCGGTTGATGAAGAGGCGGAGGTCGATGAACGGATCGGCCTTGCCGCGCTGCCGCCACCCGAACAGGACTGCGCAGGCCAGGCCCACCGCGACGGCCGCGAGCGAGGCCACGTGGGCACCCTCGGCGGCGATCCGCTTGAGCCCGTAGACCACCGGCAGCACCGCGGCCAACGAGAGCAGGGCACTGACGATGTCCAGCCGGCCGGCGGTCGGCTCGCGGCGCTCGGGCAGCAGCCGCGGTCCGACCACCAACAGCAATGCCATCACGGGTACCCCCAGCAGAAACACCGAGCCCCACCAGAACCGCTCCAGCAGCCAACCACCCGTCAGGGGGCCGATCGCGGTGCCGCCCGAGACGCTGGCGACGATGATCCCGATCGCCACCGCACGCTGCCGCGGCTGCCCGAACATGGCCGTCACCAGGGAGAGCGTTGCCGGCATCAGGGTCGAGCCGGCGACTCCCATCACCGCCCGGGCACCGATCAGCAGCTCGACCGTCGGGGCGTAGGCCGCGCCGACCGAGGCGACACCGTACCCGGCGGCCCCGATCAACAGCAGGCGCCGCCGACCGATCCGGTCACCCCACACACCCATGGTGATAAGGGATCCGGCGAGCAGGAACGCGTACACGTCGACGATCCACAACAGCTGCGTACTGCTCGCCGTCAGATCCTTGCCGATCGTGGGCAGCGCCAGATGCGTCACGGTCAGTTCGAGGGATGCGAGGAGGGCCGGAAGGGCGAGCACCGCGAGACCGATCCACTCCCGCCGCCCGGCCACCTGCTCCAGCCGCACCCCGGCCAGTTGTTGCGTCATGGATCCGAGCGTGCAACCTCGACTATGGTCGAGGTCAAGTCATATCATTTCAACATGACCAAGCCACCCTTCGATGCCAAGGAGCTCACTGTCGGGCAACTCTCGGCACGCTCCGGTGTCGCCGTGACCGCGCTGCACTTCTACGAGGCGAAGGGGCTCATCAGCAGCCGCCGGACCACCGGGAACCAGCGGCGATACCCGCGCGACACCCTGCGCAGGGTCGCCCTCATCCGGGTCGCGCAACGCGTCGGGATACCGCTGCGGCTGGTCGCCGAGACCCTGGCAGCGCTCCCGGAAGGCCGCACCCCGACCCGAGACGACTGGGCCCGCCTGTCGGCAAGTTGGCGTGCCGAACTCGACACTCGCATCGACCAGCTGACCCGCCTCCGCGATGACCTGTCCGACTGCATCGGCTGCGGCTGTCTGTCCATCGACACCTGCGCCCTGCGAAACCCCGATGACCGGCTCGGGGACGACGGCACCGGCCCACGCCGCCTGCTGACCGGCCGCCGCCGGCATACTGGCATGGCTCAACATCGCTCCACACCACCGACCTCGGCCTGGTCTTCAAGCCCAGTTGATCCGTTGCCGGAGCAGTGACTGTTCGGCGGGGTTGGCGGTGCGGGTGAGCGCACGTTCGTCAGCGGCGCGTGCCTGCTCCTGGCGGCCGAGATCGCGGAGGAGTTCGGCGTGGGTGGCGTGGAAGAGGTGGTAGTCGTCGAGGTCGCCGCAGAGGGCGTCGACCTCGACGAGCGCGGCGGCCGGTCCGGCGACGTAGCGAAGGGCGACGGCCCGGTGCAGTCGGGTCACCGGTGACGGAGCCAGGCGCAGCAGCATGTCGTAGAGGACCACGATCTGGGTCCAGTCGGTGTCCTCCCAGCTGGCGGCTTCGGCGTGACAGGCGACGATCGCGGCCTGGAGCTGGTACGGCCCGGGTCGCCTGAGGGCGGCGGCTCGGGCGAGCAGCCGGCCGGTGTCGGCGATGAGCGTGTGCTCCCACCGTGATCGGTCCTGCTGCGGCAGCTGGATGATCCGGTCGTCGGTGTCGAACCGGGCGGCGGCCCGGGCCCGATGGAGTCGGATCAGTGCGAGCAGGCCCGCCGCCTCGGGTTCGGTGGGCATGAGACCGTGCAGCAGCGTGGCGAGGAATTCGGCGTCGTCGGTGAGGTCGCGGGACTGTGCCTGGTGGCCGTCGGTGGACAGGTAGCCCTCGTTGAACAGCAGGTAGATCACGGCGAGAACCTCGGCGAGACGGCTGCCGAGCTCGTCCGGGGACGGAATTCGGTACGGAATCCCGGCGTGGCTGATCTTCCGCTTGGCTCGGGTGATGCGCTGCCCGACGGTGCTTTCCGGGACGAGGAACGCCTTGGCGATCTGTGCCGTGGTCAGCCCGCACACCACCCTGAGGGTGAGCGCGACCTGGGCGGTGCGCGGCAACGCCGGGTGGCAGCAGGTGAAGATCAGTCGGAGCCGGTCGTCCGACTGCGGCTCGGTCGGCCACGGCACCAGGGCGAGCTTGCGTCGGTGCCGGTGCTCCCGGCGGATCTGGTCGAGGCCGCGGCGGCGGGCCACCGTGTACAGCCAGGCGTCCGGCCGAACCGGGATGCCCTCGACCGGCCAGTGCGACAACGCGGCCTCGACGGCGTCGGCCACAAGATCTTCGGCAGCGGCGAAGTCGCCGACCAGGTGGACCAGGGACGCGGCGAGTCGGCCCGCGTGGTCGCGCACCAGGCGGGCCAGCTCGGCGTGGGTCGGCTGGGTCATGCGGCGATGGGTCGGATCTCCACCACCGGGCAGGCCGGCCACGACTTCGCGATCCGCAGGGCTTCGTCGAGGTCGGCCACTTCGATCTCGGCGTACCCGCTGACGATCTCCTTACCCTCGACGAACGGCCCGTCGGAGATCAGCGGCTCACCGCGGTCCAGTCGCAGCGTGGTGGCGCTGTCCGCCGGCATGAGATGCGCGTGATGGGTGATCTTGTCATGGTGGTCGGCGAACCACTGCCGCACCCGGGCGTAGGCGCGTTCCCGCTCGGGCTCGTCCATGGCGATCAGGTCAGCGGCGAACTGTTCGGTCTCGACGAACATCAGCACGTACTTCATTACCTCTCCTGCCTGTGCGGGTGGGTGCCTTACCAACCAGACGATCGGCGACCGACCGCTTCCGACAACCGGCTGGATCAGTTTCTGGCGTGCCGCCGACGTCAGCGGCAGGGTCAGCTCGCGAGCAGGTCGGCGTGGGCCGCGCGCAGCCGGGCCAGCGCGGGATCGGTGCCCGGGGGGAACCGCCGATCCAGCTCGGCCCACACCTCGGCGAGCGCCGCGGTCACCGCGCGCAGCTCGGCGGCGTGGCGGCGGGCGCTCTGCTCACGCTGGGCCTCCAGGCGCCGGGCCCAGCCGGCGGTGACCTCGGTGAGACGGTCGGCATCGGCGCGAGCCTGGGCGGCGGTGCGGACCACGCCGGCCGGCACGATCGCGGCGACCGGCCGCGGGTCGCCGTCGCGGGTGACCACGGTGACGGTGTCGGTCAGCTCCGCCATCGCGACGAGCTGACTCAGTCGGGTGCGCGCCTCGCGCAGGGGCAGCGAGCGCGGCGGGACGTTTCGCGGGGTGAGGGCGGGGACAGCCATGAATACATCCTGAGTACCGGGTACGACACTTTCCGCAACTCTCCATGAGAGAGCACGCCAGAACTCTCCATGAGGGAGCACGCCAGCCTGCCCGGCGACAGCACAAACGGTTCAGCTCGACAGGGCGCGGTAGGGCCAAGGTCGAGCCGCGAGCTCTGATCACCGGTCGTGGCTCGCCGCGGCGGCCACGACCCAGCGCGGCGGTGGCCGGGTCGGTCTTGAACGCCTCGACCGCAGCGCAGGCCGGTCAGGCCGGCGAGTGGTAGGCCAGCACGCCCCGGTTCACCGCGCCGATCGCCTGCCGCGCGGTGGCCCGCAGCTCGGTCGAGGCGCCGCCCGAGTCGGCCACCTGGCCGAGCAGGTCCACCACCTGCCGGGCCCACCGGACGAAGTCTCCTGCTGGCATCTCGCCGTCGAGTTCGTGCCCGCTGGCCAGCACCTTCGCCAACGCCTCGCCCCGGGTCCAGCGGTAGATCGGCCAGGCGAAGCCCAGGTCCGGCTCGCGGGTGACGGCCAGCCCCCGCGACGCCTCGTCGGCCTCGATTTCACTCCACAGCTTCAGAGTCTCCTCGACCGCCTCGGCGACCGCGCCGCGCGGCAGCGACGCCCGCTCGTCGACGTCGCGGCGGGCCTCGAAGACCACCACGGAGACGGCGGCGGCCAACTCGGCCGGGGACAGCCCGTCCCAGACCCCCTGGCGCAGGCACTCCGCCACCAGCAGGTCGGCCTCCGTCCAGATCCGCCCGAGCATCCGACCGGCGTCGGTCACCGCGCCCTCGGCGGTGAGATAGCCGCGGGCGGTCAGCAGCGCGACGATCCGGTCAAAGGTACGCGCCAGAGAGCCCGTCCGGCCGGCCACCCGCTGGCGCAGCTCCTCGGTGTCCCGCTCCAGCCGGCGGCGGCGCTCCGCCCACCGGGCGTGCTCCTCCCGCTCCGGGCAGGCGTGGCAGGGGTGCCGCCGCAGCTCGGCCCGGAGCTGGGTGAGCTGGTGGTCCTCCCCCGACTGCCGGCCCCGGGAGCCCCGGCGGCTGTGGCGGTCCAGGCCGGTGCCGCTGACCTGCGCCGCCAGGTCGCGCCGGGCGGCCGGGTTACGGGGGTTGAAGTGCTTCGGCACCCGAATGCGGGCCAGCACCTCCGCCGGGGAGGTGAAGTCGCCGGGGCTGATCCGCCCGGCCCACCGGTCCTGGGTCAGCACCAGCGGACGGGGTTCGCTGAAGCCGCCGGCGGCCGGGTCGAGCACCACGGCCAGGCCGGCCCGCCGCCCGGACGGCACCCGGATCACGTCACCCACGCGCAGCCGCTCCAGCGACGCCACCGCCGCTGCCCGGCGCTGGCTCTGCCCCTGCCGGGCCAGCTCCCGTTCCCGGTCGGCGATGGCCACCCGCAACGCGAAGTACTCGTCGAAGTCACCGTGGTGGCAGGTCGCCTCCGCGCCGTACGCCTCGAGGGTTTCGGTGTTGCGCTGCACCTGCCGGGCCAGGCCGACCACCGACCGGTCCGCCTGGAACTGCGCGAACGAGGACTCCAGCAGGGCCCGCGCCGGCTCCGCGCCGACGCTGCCGACCAGGTTCACCGCCATGTTGTACGAGGGCCGGAAGCTGGAGCGCAGCGGGTACGTGCGGGTGGAGGCGAGACCGGCCACGTGCCGAGGATCGGTCTCCGGGGACCACACCACCACGGCGTGCCCCTCAATGTCGATGCCCCGGCGCCCGGCCCGCCCGGTGAGTTGGGTGTACTCCCCCGGCGTCAGGTCGACGTGCGCCTCGCCGTTGTACTTGACCAGCCGCTCCAGCACGACGCAGCGGGCCGGCATGTTGATGCCCAGGGCAAGGGTCTCGGTGGCGAAGACCGCCTTGACCAGCCCGCGGACGAACAGCTCCTCGACGACCTCCTTGAACGCCGGCAGCATCCCGGCATGGTGCGCGGCCAGCCCGCGCTCCAGACCGTCGAGCCACTCCCAGTAGCCCAGCACCGACAGGTCCTCACCGGGGATGGTTGTCATCCGGGACTCCACCACCTGGCGGATTTCCGTCCGCTCCTCGTGCGAGGTCAGCCGCAGCCCGGCCGCCAGGCACTGCTGCACCGCCGCGTCGCAGCCGGCCCGGCTGAAGATGAACAGGATCGCCGGCAGCAGACCCTCGCGGTCCAGCCGGGCGACGATGTCCGGCCGCAGCGGCCCCCGCCAGCGCGGCCCCCGGCGCCCGACGCCCGGCCCGGCGAAGCGCCCCTCGCTCAGATCGAGGCGCCGCATCGTCTCCCGGGTGTAGCGCAGCAGCTCCGGGTGCACGTCGTGCTTGCGGGCGGCGTCGGCATCGTGGAACAGGTCGAACATCCGCCGGCCGACCAGCATGTGCTGCCACAGCGGCACCGGCCGGTGCTCGCTGACCACCACGCTGGTCTCGCCCCGCACCGTGATCAGCCAGTCCGCGAACTCCTCGGCGTTGGACACCGTGGCCGACAGCGACACCAGCGTCACCGAGGCGGGCAGGTGGATGATGACCTCCTCCCACACCCCGCCCCGGAACCGGTCGGCCAGGTAGTGCACCTCGTCCATCACCACGTACGCCAGGCCCTCCAGGGTGGCCGAGCCGGCGTAGAGCATGTTGCGCAGCACTTCGGTGGTCATCACCACCACCGGGGCGTCGCCGTTGATGGCGTTGTCGCCGGTGAGCAGCCCCACCTGGTCGGCACCGTACCGGTCGACCAGGTCGTGGTACTTCTGGTTCGACAGCGCCTTGATCGGGGTGGTGTAGAAGCACTTGCGGCGAGCGCCGTCGGTCGCCGCCGGCCGCCCGGGGGTACCGCGCAGCGCCAGGTGTACGGCGAACTCGCCGACCACGGTCTTGCCGGCCCCGGTCGGCGCGCACACCAGCACCCCGCTGCCCCGCTCCAGGGCCTGGCACGCCTCCCGTTGGAAGTCGTCGAGGTCGAACCCCAGGTCGGAGGTGAATTCTTCCAGCGCCGGAAACTGGGCGGCCTGGGCGGCCCGGCGGCGCGCCGCGGCATACCGCTCGGCGGGGCTCGACATGTCACCAAGATTAGTGCGTGCCGTCGGCCGGCACCCGGCAAGGCCATCCGCCAAGGCGACCGGAGCGGGTCGGTAGGGTGCACGACGTGCCGGATCATGCCGAACCGACCGACGCAGTACGCGGCGCTGCCGCCCAGCCGGGCCCGTCCCGCCGGCCCGTGCAGGCGGTGCTGCTCGACTTCCACGGCACGCTCGCCCAGGTGGAGGAGCCCCGTGACTGGGTGCTGGCCGCCGCGGCGACGTGCGGCGTGCAGCTGGACCGGGTCCGCGCCACCGCGCTGGCCGACCGGCTGCTCACCGCCGGGCGGGCCGGTGGTCCGCTACCCGCCCGGGTACCCCCGAGGCTGGCCGAACTCTGGGCCGATCGGGACCTCTACCAACACGCCCACCGGGACGCCTACACCGGGTTGGCCGCGACGGTCGACGCCGGCATCGAGGGCTTCGCCGAGGCGCTCTACGAGCGCGTACTGGTGCCGGAGGGCTGGGTGCTCTATCCGGACACCGCACCCACTCTCGCCGCGCTGCGCGAGGCCGGGGTGCGGGTGGCCGTGGTGAGCAACATCGGCTTCGACATCCGGCCGATCTTCGACGCCTGGGGTCTGACCGACCTGGTCGACGCCTTCGTGCTGTCGTACGAGGTGGGTCGCTGCAAGCCGGATCCGGCGATCTTCTGGCGAGCCTGCGGCATGCTCGGCGTCGACCCGGAGCAGGCGCTGATGGTCGGCGACACTCCCGCCGACGCCGGCGCGGTCGCGGCTGGCTGCGCCGTACTGGTCCTGCCCGCCGCCGACCCCGGCCGCCCCAACGGCCTCGGCTCCATCCTCGACCTCACCCACCGCCCCTGACCCCTCTCCCCCCTTTCGCTCGCGATCTTGCACTTTTGGTCGCGGGTATGGGGTGGTTCGCGGCTTACGCCCCGACAATAAGTGCAAGATCGGCGCGCGCTTGGAGGGGAAGGCGCAGTCAGCGCAGGAGGTGCAGGGCGGCGGGGGTGGCGGTGATGGTCACCGGGAGGGGGAGGGAGCGTTCCCCGTCGGCGTAGGTGGTGATGCCGGCGGCGGCGACGGTGACGGTGCGGGCGCGGTAGGTGCGCACCAGCGGGTGGGTGATGTGGGTGCCGGCGTAGATGCGCGGCTTGACCCGGATCAGCGTACGGCGGTTGAACCGGCCGCCGACCACCACGTCGAGCAGACCGTCGGTCGGGTCCGCGTGCGGGCAGATCTGCATGCCGCCGCCGTAGCTGCCGCCGTTGCCGACCGCCACCAGTACCGCCTCGACCTCGACGCGCTCGCCGTCGAGGGTGAGGGTGTACCGGCGCGGGCGCAGCCGGACCAGTTCCGCCAGGATGGCCAGGTCGTAGCGGCGGGGGCCGCGCGGCCAGCGCATCCGGTTGGCCCGCTCGTTGACGATGGCGTCGAAGCCGGCCGCGAGGACCGCACCGTACCAGCGGACCGTGCCGTCGGCGCCGGTCATCCGGGCCAGGTCGACCGGTTGGCTGCGCCCCTGCCGCAGCGCCGCCGCGATGACCTCCACCGCCGCCCGGGGCTCAGCCGGAAAACCGGTCTCGACGGCGAAGTCGTTGCCGGTGCCGGCCGGCACCGGCCCGAACGGCACACTGCTGCCGGCGACCGCCTGCATCGCCCGGTGCACCGTGCCGTCACCGCCCACCGCGATCAGCGCGGAGGCGCCCCCGGCGACGGCGGCCTGGCAGGCCGCCTCCGCCTCGTCCGCGCTGCCCGCAGCCAGCAACCGCACCGGCCGCCCGGCGGTCGAGAGCCGCTCCAACAGGTCCGGCAGCAGTCCCCGGTACCGGCCGCGCCCGGCGGTCGGGTTGGCCAACACGGCGACGGGTCCGTCGGCCGGCACAGCACCGGAAAGATGATCGTCTGCGGTCACGGCGAGCACGCTACCCGCCGGTCCGCCGGCCCTGTCCAGTTGGCGGAAAGGAAAAATTCGCGCCGTGTGGGGCTGCCACACCGACGGACGCCGCCCCGGCGGGGCGGCGTCCGTCGCAGTCGGGACCGGTCAGGTCACGTCGTCGTAGCGGCGTTCGATCGGCTTGGGGGCGGGCACCGGCTCCGGGGCGTCGATCGGGCCGGCGCTGTCGACCGGCTGCCCCGCCGTCACCGGCTCCCGGTCGAACTCCAGCGGGGAGGCCTCGTCGTCGTCGATGCCGGCGTAGATCTCCTTGCCGCGTCCCTTGCGCTTGTCGTTGAGGAACGCCACCCCGACCGCGATGAAGTAGAGCAGGCACAGGCAGAGCGCCAGCAGCGTCATGCCGAACGGACCCGGGTCCGGGGTGGCCACCGCCGCGAACGCGAAGCAGATGAAGACCACGACCCGCCACCAGCCGAGCAGCCGCCGGGCGCTCACCACCCCGGTGAAGTTGAGCATCAGCAGGGTGAGCGGGAACTCGAACGCCACCCCGAAGAGCAGGATCATGGTGGTGACGAAGGAGATGTAGCGGGTGACCTCAAGCTGCGAGTCGGTGCCCGTGACCCCGGCATCCAGCAGGAACGCCAGGCCCTTGTCCACGACGAAGAAGGCGAGCACCGCGCCAGCGGCGAACAGGGGTGCCGCGATCGCGACGAAGACGTACGCCCATTTGCGCTCGTTGCGGTGCAGACCGGGTGCGATGAACGCCCACAGCTGGTAGAGCCAGACCGGCGCACCGATGATCAACCCGATCCAGAGCGCCAGCTTGAGCTTGAGGATGAAGCCGTCGGCGGGTGCGAGCATCAGGAACTTCTGGCACTTGCCGTCGACCATCATGCCGGGCAGCCGGCAGTACGGCTGGCTCAGCAGCTCGAATGCCGGCTGGGCGAGCAGGTAACCGCCGATCAGCCCGACCACGATCGCCGCAGATGCGCGGAACAACCGGGTGCGCAGCTCGCGGAAGTGCTCGATGAGAGTCATCGAGCCGTCGGCGGCCCGCTCGAAGTTGCTCGAGCCACGCTTACGGAGACCGAAGGCCACGATGGTCGGGCCCTTCGCTCAGTTGTCGCGGACGCGCTGCACCGGGTCGACGACCGGCTGCTGCACCGTGCCCTGGTACGGCTGCTGCTGCGCCTGCTGCGGCGGAAGAGGCTGGTAGCCGGCCTGCGCGTCCGCCTTCTCGGCGAGGTCGCGGTCGTCATCGGCCAGGCTCTTGGTCTCAGCCTTGATGATGCGCAGCGACCGGCCCAGGGAACGCGCCGCGTCGGGGAGCCGTTTCGCGCCGAACAGCAGAATCAGCACGACCACGAGTACGGCGATGTGCCAGGGCCTGAGGGCACCCATGTGAAGCTCCAGTCGGTTGTGCCAACGAGGTGTTCCGCAGCCCATCGTACGTGTGCCCAGGGCCGCTGCCACCCGCCGGAACCGTGGTGACCGGTACCGGTGGGTGAAGTCTCGACCAACCGCGAGCGTCCCGTCAACCGGTCTGCTGGATCTTCGTAGCCGAAACCGGACCACATCGCCTGGTCAGCCAGCGGTCGTTCGCCGCCGAGCCGGCAGTCAGCCGCCGCGTCGGGCGCGGATCAGGGCGAGCCGCTGCTCGGTGGTCGTCAGCCGGCTCTGCAGCCCTTCGGCCTGCTGCTGGAGGCTCTCCGCGGCAGCGCGCAGCGCCATCGCCTCGTCGGCGCGTCGATGCAGCTTGAGCACCGCCCGGCGCAGCTGGGGCAGCCGAGCCAGCACGGGTCGGACCGCCAGCACGAGCACGACCAACGGCACCAGCACCAGCGCGAGCACGATCCACTTCAGCACGGCCACCAGCCTACTGCCTGACCGTGGCCGCCGCCGGGTCCGCGCCGGGCGGCACCGGCGTCGCGTACGCGTCCAGCGCCGCCACCGCCGCGTCCCGGACCTGTTCGGCCAGCTCCGCCGGGGCGACGACGGTGACGTCCGGGCCCAGGCCGAGCACGAACCGCCGCGCCCAGCTCAAATCCGTGACGCGCAGCGACACCACCCACTGCTCGCCGTCGGACTCGACCCGCTCACAGGGGTAGTACTCGGTGATCCAGCGCTCGCCCCGGCCGATCCGCAGCGTGATCAGCGGCAGGTCCGGCGCCGGCCGGAACACCCCCTCGCTCAGGTCCTGCGGGTGGGCCTGCGGGGGCACCACGGCCGGCTCGTCCAGCTCGGTGACGGCATCGATCCGGTCGGCCCGGAACAGCCGCACCGCCTCGGCCCGTCGGCACCACGCCTCCACGTACGTCCGGCCGCCGACCAGCAGCATCCGCAGCGGATCGATCACGCGCTCGGTGGTCTCGTCCCGGGCCAGCGTGTAGTAGGTGATCCGCAACGCGCGCCCGCCCTCCACCGCGGCGCGCAGCTGCTCCACCCGGCCGGCGTCGCCGGGCAGCCGCACCTCCACCGGGGCGGCGACCAGGTCACCAGCCGCGTCCTCGATCTTCGCGAGGGCCCGTTCGACGGCGTCCCGGTTCGCCACGCCCGGCGCCTCGGCCAGCATCCGCAACGCCACCGCCAGGGCGAGCGCCTCGTCCGGCGTGAGCCGCAGCGGGCGGTCGATGCCGGCGTCGTAGGTGATCGTCACCCGGTCACCGTCGAAGGCCATGTCGATCAGGTCACCCGGGCCGTAGCCGGGCAGCCCGCACACCCACAACAACTCCAGGTCTTCGCGCAACTGCCGCTCGGTGACGCCCAGATCGCCGGCCGCCTCGGCGATCTCGATCCCCGGCCGGGCGAGTAGGTACGGCACCAGGTTGAGCAGCCGGGCCAGCCGGTCGGCGGACGTGCGCGACCCCGCTTTCATCGGGCCGCCGCCAGGGCCTCGTGCCGGGTGGCGATCTCCTTGAGCCGTTGGATGACCGCCTCGCGTACCTCTGGTGGGTCGAGCACCTGCACGTCGGGGCCGTAACCCACGAGATGCCTGGCGAGGGAGCAGGCGTCGGCGTACGGCAGGACCAGCCGGTCGGCCTCCGACCCGGCGGTGATCTCCACCGCCCAGCGGCGCAGCCCGGCGGCCCGTCCCGGAGCGACCAGCACGGTTGCCCGGCCGGCGCGCTCGACCGGGCCGGACCAGCGGGCCACATGGCTGATCAGATCGACTCCGACCGGCGGCTGGTAACCGCCCGCCGCGCCGGTGACCCGGACCGGGCCGACCACCCGGGACAGCCGGAAGCAGCGGGTGGAGTCGCGGTCCAGGTCGTGGCCGACCACATACCACCGGCCCCGCCAGCAGACCACGCCCCACGGTTGCAGCCGGCGCCCGTCGGGCGCGTCCCGGTCCGGCACCCGGTAGTCGAAGCGCACCTCACGCCGGTCCCGGGCGGCGGCGGTCAGCGGCGCGAACGCCGGGTCCACCGTGACCATCGGCTCCAGACCGAGCGTGGCCTGCGGGTCCACATCCACCCCGGCGGCGCGCAGCTTCGCCAGCCCGGACGACGCCGCGGCGGCGAGCCCGGCGTGTTGCCACAGCCGAGCGGCGATGCCGACCGCAGCGGCCTCGTCGGGCTTGAGCGGGATGTCGGGCAGCGCATACTCCCGGCGGGCGATCCGGTAGCCGGGCTCGACGTCGAAGACGCTCGCTGTCCCCGTCTCCAGCGGCACGCCCAGTTCTCGCAGCTCGGCCTTGTCCCGTTCGAACTTGCGCTGGAACGCCTCGTGCTCGCGGGCGTCGTCCGGGTCGTGCTCGTAACCAGGCACGGTCGCGGCGATCTGCGCGGCGGTCAGGAACCGCCGCGTGGACAGCAGGCAGATCACCAGGTTGACCAGGCGTTCGGTGCGACTGCGCGACACCCCGTAGACGCTAGCAGCCGCGCCATCCTCCACACGCACCCGCGCCGGCCCACCAACCCACACCACCATCCAACCCCGCAGATCTTGCACCTTCGGTCGCCCGAATGCCCCCTTTAACAACGTTTGACCCGACAAAAAGTGCAAGATCTGCAGGGGGTGTGGCGGGCGGCGCGCGCGGAGGAGGAGGGGGTAGCGTGGCGGGTCGTGGTGCGATGGCGGGCGGGAGTTGTGGCGGGGCTGCGGCGGCGGTGGACCGGGGCGGTCGAGCTGGACGTCGACGTCACCGAGGGCGGCACGATGCGAGCCCTGGCCTATCCCGAACTGGTCGGCGAGCCCGAAGTCGGCGACCGCGTACTGCTCAACGCCGGCGCGCTGCTGATGGGTCTGGGCACCGGCGGGTACGCCCTGGTCGTCGCGCTGCCGGACCGGCTGCCGCCGGACCCGCCGCAGGCCCTCGACTCCCGCGACGCCGGCCATCTGGTCAAGGCCCGCTACACCCCGCTACAACCGATCCTGCTCGGCGTCGACGAGGAGGCGTCGCCGCACCACCGGGTGCTGGCCGCCGCCGAAGACCTCGCCGGCCTGCCGGTGGTGACCGCCGACCTGCACTCGGCGCTGCCGGCGATCCTGGCCGGGATCCGCGCCGACGCCCCGCACGCCCGGGTGGCGTACCTGCTCACCGACGGCGGGGCGCTGCCCGCCTGGTTCTCCCGCACCCTGGCCGGCCTACGAGACGAGTTGGTCGGCACGATCAGCGTCGGGCAGGCGTTCGGCGGCGACCTGGAGGCGTCCACCCTGCACAGCGGCCTGCTCGCGGCCCGGCACGTGTTGCGCGCCGACGTGGCGGTGGTGGCGCAGGGCCCCGGCAACCTCGGCACCGGCACCCGGTGGGGCTTCTCCGGGGTGGCCGTCGGCGAGGCGGTCAACGCCGTCGCCACGCTGGGTGGGCGGCCGGTCGGCTCGCTGCGGATCTCCGCCGCCGACCCGCGCCCGCGACACCGTGGCGTGTCGCACCACAGCCTCACCGCGTACGGCCGGGTGGCGCTGGCCCGCGCGGAGCTGGTGGTGCCCGACTGCCTGGATCCGGCGCTGGCCGCCGAGGTGGACGCCGCGCTCGCCCCGCTCGCCGGGCGACACGCCGTGCTCCGGGTGCACACCGCCGGTCTGGACGCGGCGCTACGCCGCAGCCCGGTGCCGCTGTCGACGATGGGCCGCGGGCTGGACGCCGACCACGCCTACTTCTTGGCCGCCGCCGCGGCCGGCCGTCACGCCGCAAGCCTGCTGGCCTGAGCCGCTGCGCTGCACGGCCGCGGCGACGCGCAGCAGCCGCGCCTCAGGCGAGAATGACCAGGGCGATCCAGGCGCCGACGATCAGCGCGAGGGCCAGCGCCAGCACCCACGTGGGGATGGTGTACTCGCCGCGCCGGTTGCGTTCGATCTCGGCGCGGATCTTGTCGCGGCGGCGTTCGTGCCAATTCTGCCGCTCGGTGCCCTGGCCGGGCCGATCGGGTGGTTGAGGAATCATGACCGAGCAAGCCTACCCGGCCCGCCCGGTAGCAACGGGCCGGGTCACGCTCACATGCTGGCGATGAGCCGCTCCACCCGCTCGTCGTACGCCCGGAACGGGTCCTTGCAGAGCACGGTGCGCTGCGCCTGGTCGTTGAGCTTCAGGTGCACCCAGTCGACGGTGAAGTCGCGCCGCTTCTCCTGCGCGTGCCGGATGAACTCGCCGCGCAGCCGCGCCCGGGTGGTCTGCGGCGGCGTCTCCTTGGCCTCGAAGATCTCCGGGTCGGTGGCCACCCGGTCCACATCACCACGCCGTTCCAGCAACGCGTAGAGCCCGCGCCCCCGGCGCACGTCGTGGTAGGCCAGATCCATCTGCGCCACCCGTGGATGCGACAGCGGCAGGTCGTGCCTGCGCTGGTAACGCTCGATCAGCCGCAGCTTGGTCACCCAATCGATCTCCCGGGCCACCGGCTCCAGGTCGCCGGTCTCCACCGCCCGCAGCACCCGGCCCCACAGCTCGACCACCCGCTTGGCGGTCTGGTCGCCGCCGCGCCGCTCCACGAACTCGATCGCCTTGGCGAGGTACTCCTGCTGGATCTCCAGCGCGCTGATCTCCTTGCCCGAGGCCAGCCGCACCTTGCGCCGGCCGGTGATGTCGTGCGACACCTCCCGGATGGCCCGGATCGGATTCTCCAGAGTGAGGTCACGCATCACCACCCCGGCCTCGATCATCCGCAGCACGATGTCGGCGGTGCCGACCTTCAGCAGCGTGGTGACCTCGTTCATGTTGGAGTCGCCGACGATGACGTGCAGCCGGCGGTACCGTTCGGCGTCCGCGTGCGGCTCGTCCCGCGTGTTGATGATCGGGCGGCTGCGGGTGGTCGCCGAGGAGACTCCCTCCCAGATGTGCTCGGCCCGCTGGGACAGGCAATACACCGCGCCGCGCGGAGTCTGCAACACCTTGCCCGCGCCGCAGATCAACTGGCGGGTGACCAGGAACGGGATCAACACGTCGGCCAGCCGGCCGAACTCACCGTGCCGGGAGACCAGGTAGTTCTCGTGGCAGCCGTACGAGTTGCCGGCCGAGTCGGTGTTGTTCTTGAACAGGTAGATCTCTCCGGCGATGCCCTCGTCGTGCAGCCGCTTCTCCGCGTCGACCAGCAACCCCTCCAGGATGCGCTCGCCGGCCCGGTCATGGGCGACCAGGTCGACCACCGAGTCGCACTCCGGAGTGGCGTACTCCGGGTGTGAGCCGACGTCCAGGTAGAGCCGCGCGCCGTTGCGCAGAAAGACATTGCTCGACCGGCCCCACGACACCACCCGGCGGAAGAGATATCGGGCGACCTCGTCAGGGGACAGCCGCCGCTGCCCACGGTAGGTGCAGGTGACGCCGTACTCGGTCTCCAGACCGAAGATTCGCCGCTCCATGATGAGACATTAGCCGTACCGAGGCCCCGTTCGTCACTGTCGCGGCACCTGTACCGGTCAGACGAGGCCGGAATGCGCCCCGGCGCCCAGGGCCGCCGCGTAGTCGCGGCACGTGGCGTACTCCGGCAGCACGCCCGCGGCCAGCGCCAACGCCAACGTCGGCGCGGCGGCGTCCCGGGCGGACAGCAGCGGCACCTCAGGTGGCCACTCGATGCCCAACTCCTCGTCCAGCGGATGCACCACGCGCTCACCCGACGGGTTGTACGTGGCCGAACAGAGGTAGCTCAAGGTGGCGTCACCGGTCAGCGCGCAGACGCCGTGCCCAAGTCCTTCGGCCAGGTAGACCGCGCGCCGGTCCGCGTCGTCGAGGCGTACGCTCTCCCAGCGACCGAAAGTGGGTGAGCCGACCCGCAGGTCGACCACCACGTCGAGCACCGCGCCCCGCACGCAGGTGACGTACTTCGCCTGCCCCGGCGGCACGTCGGCGAAGTGGATGCCCCGCACCACGTCCCGAGCCGAAACGGAGAGGTTGGCCTGCGCCAACCGCAGCGGATGGCCGACCGCCTCGGCAAGCCGGTCGAAGCGGTACCACTCCAGGAACAGGCCGCGCGGGTCACCGTGCTGGCGCGGGCTGACTTCCCAGGCTCCCTCGATGCCCAGCGGCCGGATCTTCACCGGACCTCCTTCCGCGGCCTGACCACCGAGCCCACCAGGTCCCCGGTCGCCCCATCGCGGCCGGTGGCCACCAGATCGAGCAGGTAGTCGCCGTAGCCGCTCCTGGTCAACGGCTCCGCCAACGCCCGCAACTGGTCGTCGTCGATCAAGCCGGCCCGCCAGACCACCTCCTCGACACAGCCGATCTTCATGCCCTGCCGTTCCTCGATCACCCGAACGAACTCGGCGGCCTGCACCAGCGAGGCGAAGGTCCCGGTGTCCAACCAGGCGGTGCCACGATCCAGCACCGTCACCGACAACTCGCCCAACTGCCGGTACGCCTCGTTCACCGCGGTGATCTCCAACTCCCCGCGGGCGCTCGGCACGAGCCCTCGGGCGATCTCCACCACCCGGTTGTCGTAGAAGTACAGCCCGGGCACCGCATACCGGGACCTGGGCCGCTGTGGCTTCTCCTCGATAGACAGCACCCGGCCCTCGCCGTCGAAGTGCACCACGCCGTACGCCTGCGGGTTCGCCACCGGGTAGGCGAAGATCCGCCCACCCATCGGGTCACCGGCCCCGGCCAACTGCCGGCCCAGGCCCATCCCGTGGAAGATGTTGTCGCCGAGGATCAGCGCCACCGCCTCGGCACCGAGGAAGTCCGCACCGAGCACGAAGGCCTGGGCGATCCCCTCGGGCCGGGCCTGGCTGACGTACTCCAGCCGCAGCCCGAACTGGCTGCCGTCGCCGAGCAGCCGCCGGAACTGGTCCTGATCCTCCGGCGTGGTAATCACCAGGATCTCGCTCACCCCAGCCATCACCAGCGTGGAGAGCGGATAATAGATCATCGGCTTGTCGAAGACCGGCATCAGTTGCTTCGACACCGCCCGGGTGATCGGCCACAGCCGCGATCCGGTGCCACCAGCGAGCAGAATTCCGCGCACCCCGGGAGCCTATCCAGGGGCGCCACGAAGAGTCACGTGTCAGATACGCTACTCCACCTCGTTGCGCGTAGACTCCACGTCCTGTGAGGATCCTGGTCACCGGCGGCGCCGGCTTCATCGGTTCTGAGTACGTCCGGATGCTGCTGGGAGCGTCCACCCGTGACGCGGAGGAGGTGTCCGCGCTGGCACCGGCCCAGGTGACCGTGCTCGACGCCGTCACCTACTCCGGCAACCTGGCCAACCTGGCCCCGGTCCGCGACGACCCCCGGCTGCGGTTCGTCCACGGCGACATCCGTCAACCGGATCTGGTCGACGAGGTGGTGCCGGGGCACGACGTGATCGTCCACTTCGCCGCCGAGTCGCACGTCGACCGCTCGATCGCCGGGGCGACACCGTTCGTCACGACCAACGTGCTCGGCACGCAGACCCTGCTCGACGCCGCGCTGCGCCACGGCGTCCGCAGGTTCGTGCACATCTCCACCGACGAGGTGTACGGCTCCATCGCCGAAGGCTCCTGGACCGAGCAGTGGCCGCTGGCACCCAACTCGCCCTACTCGGCTTCCAAAGCCGGATCCGACCTGCTCGCCCTCGCTTTCCACCGCACCCACGGCCTGGACGTCGTGGTGACCCGCTGCTCCAACAACTACGGGCCGTACCAGTACCCGGAGAAAGTCATCCCGCTGTTCGTGACCAACCTGCTCGACGGGGGCACCGTGCCGCTCTACGGCGACGGCGGCAACGTACGGGACTGGTTGCACGTCCACGACCACTGCCGAGGCATCGCCCTGGTGCAGCACAAGGGCCGCGCCGGCGAGGTCTACCACATCGGCGGCGGCACCGAACTGACCAACAAGGAGCTGACCGCCCGGCTGCTCGACGCGTGCGGCGTCGGCTGGGACCGCGTCGTCGCGGTCCCCGACCGCAAGGGCCACGACCGCCGCTACTCGCTCGACATCACCAAGATCGAAACCGAGCTGGGGTACGTCCCCAGCATCACCTTCGACACCGGACTCGCCGACACGGTCCGCTGGTACCGCGACCACCGCTCCTGGTGGGAGCCGCTGAAGGCAGCGTCGACCCCATGAGAGTGCTGGTGACCGGCGCCGCCGGGATGCTCGGACGCGACCTGGTCGAGGTGCTCGCCGGGCACCCTGAGCACACCGTGACCGCCGCCACCCGAGCCGAACTCGACATCACCGACCCGGCCGCCGGGCATGCCGCCGTGGCCGGCCACGACGTGGTCGTCAACGCCGCCGCGTGGACCGACGTCGACGGCGCCGAACGCCACGAAACCGCGGCCACCACGGTCAACGGCGACGCCGTGGCCCACCTCGCCGCGGCCTGCGCCACCCACGGCGCCCGGCTGCTCCAGATCTCCACCGACTACGTCTTCCCCGGCGACGCCAGCAACCCCTACCCGGAAGACGCGCCGACCGCGCCGATCAACGCGTACGGCCGCAGCAAGCTCGCCGGGGAGCGGGCCGTCGCCCGACTGCTGCCCGACACCGGGTACGTGGTACGGACCGCCTGGCTCTACGGCACCCACGGCCGCAACTTCGTCACCACCATGCTCGACCTGGCCGACCGGCACGAGTTCCTCGACGTCGTCGACGACCAACGCGGCCAACCCACCTGGTCCCACACCCTGGCCCAGCAACTGGTCGCGCTCGCCGAAGCCGCCATGGCCGGACGGGCCGCCCCCGGCGTCTACCACGGCACCTGCACCGGCGAGACCACCTGGCACGGGCTCGCCCGCGCCGTGTTCGACCGGCACGGGCTGGACCCCGACCGGATTCGACGCACCACCAGCGACCGCTTTCCGCGTCCCGCCCCCAGACCGGCCTACAGCGTTCTCGGCCACGCCCGGTGGGCCGCAGCGGGCCTACCCGCCCTACCCGACTGGCACACCACCCTGGCCGACGCCCTCCCCATCA
>NZ_BOPC01000002.1 GCF_016863555.1 Micromonospora qiuiae
ACCGCGGCGATCATGCACTTTTCGTCGGGGTGAAAGCCACAAAACGTGCATCTCAGCGACCAAAAGTGCAAGATCGCGCAGGCATGGCACGGGGCGGGCATGGCACAGCCCCGGGCACAGCCCGTTCGCTGCGGCCCGGGGCTGAGTGGAAAGCGTCAGGCGGACTTGTCGCCCGGCTTGTCCTCGAGGTCCGCGGAGCCTGCCGAGGTGGTCGGTTTGTGCGCCTCCTCGGTCGGGGTGGTCGGCGTCTTCTCCCGGCCGGCCTCGGACGCGGGTTCACCCGCCGGGTCACCGTCGAGCAGCGCGGTCAACGCCGCCCCGGTGATCCGCCGGAACGTACGCCCCACCCGGTTGCGGTCCAGTACCGCCACCTCCAACTGGTTGGCGGCGATCGTCCGGGCGGCACCACCCTCGCCACCGACACTGCTCAACGCCTGCACCGCCACCTTCACCGCCTCGCCGAGCGACATGTCCGGTCGGTGGTTCGACTTCAGCACCCCGGAGATCGCATCGGCCTGCCCGCCCATCGCCATCCGGCCCGGCTCGTCGGTCACCGAACCGTCGTAGGTGTTCCGGTAAAGGGAGTCCTCATCGGGAGTGGCACCCACCTCAGCCACGCAGATCTCCACCTCGAACGGCTTCGACTGCTCGGTGAAGATGGCGCCGAGAGTCTGCGCGTACGCGTTGGCCAGCGCCAAGCCCGTGACGTCCCGGCGGTCGTAACTCAGGCCGTTCAGATCGGCCATCCGCACGCCGGCCCGGCGCAGGTTCTCGAACTCGTTGTACTTGCCGACCGCGGCGAACCCGATCCGGTCGTAAATCTCACTGACCTTGTGCAGAGCGCTGGAAAGATTCTCCGCGACGAAGAGGACCCCGCCGGCATAACTCAGGACCACCGCGCTACGCCCCCGGGCGATGCCCTTACGGGCCAGCTCGGAACGGTCGCGCATGATCTGTTCGGGCGAGGCGTAGAACTGCATGGCCACGACGGCGGCTCTCCTTCAGGCGCTGTGCTGGGCAACTGCGGGATCAGTACGGGCGGGCGGCTCAGCCGCCCGGATTCTCCATGCGGCCGGCGACCACGCTCTCGCCGATCGCCGCCGTCTCCGCGTCGGTCAGCCGGTACGTCCCCTCCGCCGTCGCGGTCATCACCACCGGGAAGATCCGCCGACTCAGGTCGGGTCCACCGGTCGCGGTGTCGTCGTCGGCCGCGTCGTAGAGCGCCTCCACCGCCAGCCGTACCGCGTCGTCCACCGAAAGCCCGGCGCGGAACCGCTTCTTCAGCGCCGACTTGGCGAACAGCGAACCCGAACCGATCGCGTCGTAGCCGGTCTCCTCGTACGGGCCACCCGTCACGTCGAAGCTGAAGATCCGCCCGGCCCGCGCCGGGTCCTTCGCGGCAAGGTCGAAGCCGGCGAACAGCGGGATCACGGCCAACCCCTGCATCGCCGCACCCAGGTTGCCACGGATCATCGAGGCGAGCCGGTTGGCCTTGCCGTCGAGCGAGAGCATCGCGCCCTCGATCTTCTCGTAGTGCTCCAGCTCCACCTGGAACAGCCGCATCAGCTCGATGCCGACGCCGGCGGTGCCGGCAATGCCCACCAGCGAGTACGCGTCGGCCGGGTGCACTTTCTCGATGTCCCGCTGGGCGATCAGGTTGCCCATGGTCGCCCGCCGGTCGCCGGCCATCACCACGCCACCGGCGGCGGCGATGGCCACGATCGTGGTGGCGTGCGGGGCCAGGTCGGCGGCCATGCCCGGCGGCAGCGGCCGACGGCCGGGCAGCAACTCGGGGGCCACCTTGCTCAAGAACGAGGTGAAGGAGGACGTCCCCGCGTTGGTGAACACATCTGGTAGACGCCCGGATGGATCAAAACCCGCTGCCACGTGGTTCCTCTCAGGTACGTGATGGCCCGGGCCAGCCTCGTCGGACTGTCACGGAACTGGCCAAGACCACCGTTGCAGTTGAAGCAGAGTATCCCGCGCACCCACCCGGTGCGATGATCGTGGTCCACATGTTCCGGATCGGGGTCACCGCAGACCGCGCAGACTCCACCCTGCTCGGCCAGCAGCTCATCGACCTCTTTCTGCCCGATGCCGTACCACTGCCGCAGGTGGTACTCGCGGTTACCGCCATAGAGCCGCTGCTTCGTCTCCCGCGTCCGAGTGTTGTGGCAGGGCTGGCAGTAGGTCGCGTAGCCCGAACTGTCGGCGCGGTTGCGGGGAAACTCGGCCAGCGGTTTGACGCTGCCACAGTCCGCACAGAATCGGTGCCCGTCAGCCACCTCTCTCGCTGGCTTCACCTCCCGGCCGTGCTGAAGCTTCACTCCCCGCAGTCACGGCAGCGCCGCCGACCATCCCCGCCATCCCGCAAGTCCGCTATGTCCGATTTGACCCGGTATGGTCACTGACCTCCCTTTTGCACGTATCCTCTCACGAATTCTTCTGCATTTTCCTCGAGGACGGAGTCGATCTCGTCGAGCAGGTCGTCGACGTCCTCGGTGATCTCGGCGTGCCGCTCGGCGACCTCCGGATTCGCCTCGACGGTGACGTCCTCGACCTCTTCGCCCTGGCGGGACTTGCCCGACTGCGACTGACCGCCGCTGTCACGAGTGGCCACTGCTGCCTCCTCCACGATCTCCCTACGATGAACTTACCTCGCGGCAACGACGAAACGCCCGCCGCGCGCCGGTACGGAAGCCGGCGCGCAGGCGACATCCATCCACCCGATGATCGATCGCTCAGCCGCCGGTCAGAGTCTCCAGCAGGTCCTTGGCGCTCTCGCAGCGGTCGAACAGCGCCCCGACGTGCCGCTTGGTGCCGCGTTCGGGCTCCATCATCGGCACCCGCACCAGCGACTCCCGCCCCACATCGAAGATGACCGAGTCCCAACTGGCGGCAACCACCTCGGAGGCGAACTGCGCCAGGCAGCGGCCCCGGAAGTAGGCCCGGGTGTCCTCCGGCGGATCGGTCATCGCCGTGCGGCTCTCCTCGTCGGTCAGCAGCGTCTTCATCGACCCACGGGAGACCAACCGGTGGTAGAGCCCCTTCTCCGGCCGCACGTCGGAATACTGGAGGTCGACCAGCTGGAGCTTGTGCGAGCCCCAGCCGAGCTTCTCCCGCTCCCGGTAGCCCTCCAGCACACGCAGCTTGGCCACCCAGTCCAGCTCGTCGGCGCAGAGCATGGGATCGCGCCCGAGCCGGTCCAGCACGGCCTCCCACCGGTCCAGCACGTCGGCGGTCTGCTCGTCGACGTCGCTGCCGTAGCGGTCGTCGACGAACGCGCGCACCCGCTCCAGGTACGCCCACTGCACGTCCAGCGCGGTCAGTCGGCGCCCGTCGCGCAGCCGCATCCGGTGCGTCAGGGACGGGTCGTGGCTGACCGCGCGCAGCTCCCCGACCGGGTCGGCGATGCCGAGGTCGGGGCCGAGTGCCTTTTCCTCGATCATGGTGAGGATCAGCGCGGTGGTGCCCACCTTCAGGTAGGTGGAGATCTCCGAAAGGTTGGCGTCGCCGATGATGACGTGCAGTCGGCGGTACTTGTCCGCGTCGGCGTGCGGCTCGTCGCGAGTGTTGATGATCGGCCGCTTGAGGGTGGTCTCCAGGCCGACCTCGACCTCGAAGAAGTCGGCGCGCTGGGAGATCTGGAAGCCGCTCTGGCCGCCGTCCTGGCCGATGCCGACCCGTCCGGCACCGCAGACGATCTGCCGGGTCACGAAGAACGGCGTCAGGTACGCGACGATGTCGGCGAACGGCGTCTGCCGGCGCATCAGGTAGTTCTCGTGAGCGCCGTAGCTGGCGCCCTTGTTGTCGGTGTTGTTCTTGTAGAGCTGGATCGGCGCGGTACCGGGAATGGTCGCGGCCCGACGCGCCGCCTCCGCCATCACCCGCTCCCCCGCCTTGTCCCAGCGGACGACGTCACGCGGGTTGGTCACCTCGGGTGTGGAGTACTCGGGGTGGGCGTGGTCGACATAGAGCCGCGCCCCGTTGGTGAGGATGACATTGGCCAGGCCGAGGTCCTCGTCGACGAGCGCCTCGGCCGGGTCGTACGCGGCGCCGGAGTAGGTGAAGCCCCGCGCGTCGCGCAGCGGGGACTCCTCCTCGTAGTCCCAGCGGGCCCGGCCGCCCCGGTTGAGTTCCGGGCGGGCGCCGTAGGCGTTCACCACCTGGGACGAGGTGACCATCGGATTGGCACCGGCTTGACCGGGCACGGAGATGCCGTACTCGACCTCGGTGCCCATGATCCGTCTTACGCTCATCGACCTACCCGCTTCGTTTGCCCGACCGGTCCCCGTCACGTCGAGCGTAGTCCGCGCTGGGGCGAGCGGGGGCGTGGCGGGCCCGGCGCGGGTCGCCCCGGTCGTCGCGGGGTTGCTCGGTGCGTAGGCGGAAGGGCCCGTGACGGGATGCGTCACGGGCCCTTCCGGCGCGTCGGTCAGAGGTACTGGCCGGTGTTGCTGGCGGTCTCGATGGAGCGACCGGCCTCGGCGCCCTTGCCGCCGGAGACGAGCGTGCGGATGTAGACGATCCGCTCGCCCTTCTTGCCGGAGATGCGGGCCCAGTCGTCGGGGTTGGTGGTGTTGGGCAGGTCCTCGTTCTCGCGGAACTCGTCGACGCAGGCGTCGAGCAGGTGCTGTAGGCGCAGCCCTTTGCGGCCGGAGGTGAGGAATTCCTTGATGGCCATCTTCTTGCCCCGGTCGACGATGTTCTGGATCATCGCGCCGGAGTTGAAGTCCTTGAAGTAGAGGACTTCCTTGTCACCGTTGGCGTAGGTGACCTCCAGGAAGCGGTTCTCCTCGGTCTCCGAGTACATCCGCAGGACCACCGCGTCGATCATTGCGGCGACGGTGGCCTGGGCGTCGCCGCCGTGCTCGGTCAGGTCGTCGGCGTGCAGCGGCAGCCCGGGAAGGATGTACTTGGAGAAGATGTCCTTGGCCGCCTCGGCGTCCGGGCGCTCGATCTTGATTTTCACGTCGAGCCGGCCGGGGCGCAGGATCGCGGGGTCGATCATGTCCTCCCGGTTGGAGGCGCCGATGACGATGACGTTCTCCAGCCCTTCCACGCCGTCGATTTCGCTGAGGAGCTGCGGCACGATGGTGTTCTCCACATCGGAGGAGACACCGGAGCCACGGGTGCGGAAGACGGAGTCCATCTCGTCGAAGAAGACGATGACGGGGGTGCCCTCTCCGGCCTTCTCGCGGGCTCGCTGGAAGATCAGCCGGATGTGCCGCTCGGTCTCGCCGACGTACTTGTTGAGCAGCTCGGGGCCTTTGATGTTGAGGAAGAAGCTGGTGTGCTTCTCCTCGCCCCGCCGCTCGGCGATCTTCTTGGCCAGCGAGTTGGCGACCGCTTTGGCGATCAGCGTCTTGCCGCAGCCGGGCGGGCCGTAGAGCAGGATCCCCTTGGGCGGGCGCAGTTGGTGCTCCCGGAACAGGTCGGCGTGCAGGAACGGGAGTTCGACCGCGTCCCGGATCTGCTCGATCTGGGCGTGGAGGCCGCCGATGTCGGTGTAGTCGACGTCCGGCACCTCCTCCAGGACCAGTTCCTCGACCTCGCTCTTCGGGATCCGCTCGTACGCGTACGCCGATCGCGGTTCGATCATGAGCGAGTCGCCGGCCCGGATCGAACTGTCGATCAGGGTCTCGGCCAGGTGCACGATCCGCTCTTCGTCGGAGTGCGAGACCACCAACGCCCGGTCGCCCGGAGCGCCGTCGGGGCCCGCCAGCACCTCCTTGAGCATGACCACCTCGCCGACCCGCTCGTAGCCGAACGCGTCGACGATGTTGAGCGCGTCGTTGAGCAGGACCTCCTGGCCGCGCCGGAGCTCACCCGCGTCGAGCGAGGGTGAGACGGCCACGCGCAGCTTCCGTCCGCCGGTGAAGACGTCGACCGTGCCGTCGTCGTGCCGGGCCAGGAAGATGCCGTAGCCACTCGGTGGCTGGGCGAGACGATCGATTTCCTCTTTGAGCGTCACGATCTGCGCGCGAGCCTCTTTGAGGGTGCTCACGAGCCGTTCGTTGTTCTCGGTCAGGCGCGCCAACTGCGCTTGGGTGGCGGCCAGCCGCTCCTCGAGCTGCCGCACGTGTCGGGGGCTTTCGGTCAACTTGCGCCGCACCAGAGCGAGTTCCTCTTGAAGGAACGCGACCTGCGTGGAGAGATCGTGGGCCTCCTTCTCCCACCGTGCGGCGCGCGAGTCCGCGTCGTCGCTGCGTGCCACGTCCCACCTCCCCGGGGGGCTTGAACGTTCTGACCTAACACTAGCCGCTATGAGGCCGATTCGGTCCTCCGCAACGCGCCCGTCACCGAAGCTTGATCGCCAGGGTGGGTTGGCGGGCGGGTACGGGCATTCGGGTACCGTCGGGGGGTGGGACGGGAGAACATGGGGGGTGCACCGGTGGCCGAGGTCGCGACCGATCAGCTGCAGGTCTGGGTGGACCAGGACCTCTGCACGGGCGACGGGCTCTGCGTGCAGTACGCGCCGGAGGTCTTCGAGTTCGACGTCGACGGCCTGGCGTACGTCAAGGGTCCCGACGGCGAGCTGCGGCAGGCACCGGGGCAGCGGGTGGAGGTGCCGGAGCACCTGCGCCTCGAGGTGATCGACTCGGCGAAGGAGTGCCCGGGCGAGTGCATCCACGTGGTGCGGGGCAGCGACGGCGTCGAGGTGGCCGGGCCGGACGCCGAGGACTGACCGCCGGGAAGCTCAGAGCAGCGGGCGGCCGACCACGGAGGCGACCAGCCGGGCGAACTCCTCCAGCCGGGCGATCTGGCCGGCGCCACCGTCGTCGAGGGTCTTGCCGAACCGCAACGCGTCGTGCCGCGGCGCGCCGACGACCTCCTCGCCGGGCGGGGTCTCGTCGAGCGAGGTCAGCAGCAGGTAGACGTCGATGCTGTCGACCCGGATCTCGCCGTTGTCGTGGCGGAACAGCCGGCGGCGGCAGCCGACCTCGGTGATCGAGGAGACCGGCACCACCCGTAGCGAGGAGGTCATCGAGCCGGGCGGCCCCTCTGACGCCGGCACGTCCTCGCCGTGCCACAGCACCAGCCGGCTGCCGTCGCAGACGACGACCTCCTGCCACACCCCGTTGACCTCGTTGACGAAGCGTTCCAGGGTGAAGCCGAGCACCGACGCCCCGCGCAGCACGCCACCGAGCGCCTCCAGGGCGACGTCCGGGTCCCGCAGGTAGGCCCGCGCCGCCGATTCTAGGTCGGTGTAGGGCGACCAGTCGGGAAAGACCGCGGGCAGGTCACCGCCGCCGAATCCGGGACGGCTCATGCGGTGACCCCTGAGCACCGCCGACCCGCCCGAAGGATCAGCCCGTTCACGACCAGCTGTCCCCTTCCGCCGTCACGGCCTGTCCGCCTCCTGGGCACCGTCGCCCGTCGCCTGCTGCCGGGCCGCCTCCGCCTCGCGTAGCGCCTGCCGGCGTTGTGCGTACGCCTCGGTGCCCTTGCTGGGCTTGCGTCGGCGCGGCGGGGCGGTGACTCCCGGTGCGAGCTTACGCGCGGAGACGAGGAAGGCGGTGTGGGCGACCATCCGATGATCGGGTCGGACGGCCAGCCCTTCGGCGTGCCAGTCCCGCACCAGCGACTCCCAGGCCCGCGGCTCGGTCCAGCCGCCACGCTCCCGCAGCGCCTCGACCAGCTCGGACAGCTGCGGGGTGGTGGCCACGTAGCCAATGAACACGCCGCCGGGCAGCAGGGCCCGCTCGACCATGTCGAGGTTCTCCCACGGGGTCAGCATGTCCAGGATGATCCGGTCGAAACCCGTCTCCGTGCACTGGGCGACGTCGCCCACGTGCAGTCGCCATGCCGGATGCGGTCCGTTGAAGAACGCCTCGACGTTGCGCCGGGCGATCTGGGCGAAGTCCTCGCGCAGCTCGTAGGAGTGCAGTTCACCGCCGGTGCCCACCGCGCGCAGCAGCGAGCAGCTCAGCGCGCCGGAGCCGGCGCCGGCCTCCAGCACCTTGGCGCCGGGGAAGATGTCGCCCATGGTGACGATCTGCGCCGCGTCCTTGGGGTAGATCACCTGGGCGCCGCGGGGCATCGAGAGCACGTAGTCCGACAGCAGCGGGCGCAGCGCCAGGAACGGGGTGCCGCCGCCGGAGGTGGTGACGACGCTGCCGTCGGGCAGGCCGATCAGCGCGTCGTGCTCGAGGATGCCCCGGTGGGTGTGGAACGCCTTGCCCGCCTGGAGGGTGACCGTGTGCATCCGTCCCTTGGGGTCGGTCAGCTGCACCCGGTCGCCGGGCCGGAACGGCCCGCGGCGTACGGCGGGCAGCTCCGGTGTCTCGTTGGGCGAAGCGGTGCCCGGGGCGGCCGAGGTCGAGTGGGTAACGGTCACGTGTTCATCTTCCGGTGAGGTTCGAGCAGTTGCGCCAGATCCGCGATGTGCAGAATGCCGATCACATCTTCGCCTGCCGTCACGAGGTACTGCGCGACCGGGTGGGCCTGCACGGATTCCAGCACCTGTTCTCCGCTGGTGGCCACCGGGATCGTCGGCAGGTCGGTGACGGAGCGGGCAACCGTGTCGACGGAGAGCCAGGGCCGCCGGGCCGGCGGTACGGCCGCCACGGCGGCCGGGTCGACGACGGCCACCGGGCGGCCGGCCGAATCGGTCACCAGCAGCGCGACGGTGTGGCCGGCGGCCGCCTCCGCCTCGGCACCCCGGCGCTGCGCTTCGGCCAGCGGGGTGCCGGTGGGCACGGCGAGGGCCGGGCGGGCCAGTCGGGCCAGGTCGACCAGCGGAAGCCGACGGGTGATCCGGGACAGTCTGATCGACTGTCCGGCGCCGTGCCAGAGGGTGAGCGCGACCAGCGCCATCAGCGGCAGCGCCAGCAGGCTCAGCGCGTCGATCGCGTAGAGCACGGTGACCGCCAGCGCGGTGCCGACCGCGAGGATGCGGCCCGCCCAGCCGGCCACCTCGGTGGCCCGGTGCCGGTCCCGGGTGAGCGCCCACAGCACGGCGCGCAGCGCCCGCCCGCCGTCCAGCGGCAGCCCGGGCAGGCTGTTGAACAGCGCGACGATGATGTTGCTCGCCGCCAGTTGGAAGGCGAGTTGGTCGGCCACGGTGCGGTCGGGCAGGGCCAGCATCGCGCCGACCGCGGCCACGCCGAGCACCGCGGAGACCGCCGGGCCGGCCAACGAGACCAGCAGGTCCACCCGAGGTGTGGGTGCGTCCCGGTCCATCTCGGTGTACCCGCCGAGCAGTTCCAGGGTGATGCCCCGTACGCCGATGCCGAAGTGCCGGGCGGTGAGGGCGTGGCCGAGTTCGTGGGCCAGCACCGAGCCGAGCAGCGAGACGACGAAGCCGGCGCCGACCAGGTAGCCGCCGGCCGCGGGCAGTTGCAACCGCTGGCCGGCCAGTTCGCCGTAGAGCACGATGATCAGCAGGGCGAGCAGCAGGATCGAGGCGTTCAGGTACAGCGGCACCCCGAAGACGCGACCTACCCGTAGGTTGGGGCGGCGGGCCGGCCGCGGTCGACTGCTGCGTTCCATCGGGCTGATGCTACGCGGCGGGAGATCACGTACCGGTGCGGCGGCGGTCGTGCTGTCACACCGGTGCCCTACGCTTCGGGGCATGACGGCGGATCCGGTGATCGTTGGGCAGGCTCCGACTCCGACTGAGCTACCGGCGACGGTGCGGGCTTCGCTGTCGCCGTCGCGGGCCGCGGATTTCAAGACCTGTCCGCTGCTCTACCGGTTCCGCAGCATCGACCGCCTGCCCGAGCGTCCCACCGTCGAACAGGTGCGCGGCACGCTGGTGCACGCCGTGCTGGAGCGGCTGTTCGACCTGCCGCCGGCCGGGCGCACCCCGGCGGCAGCCGCTGACCTGGTCGCCCCGCAGTGGGAGCGGCTGGTCACCGAGCAGCCGGAGCTGGCCGGGTTGTTCGAGGCGGGCGGGTCGGTCGACGTGGCCGAGTTCCTGCGCTCGGCGGCGGCGCTGCTGGAGGGCTACTTCGCGGTGGAGGATCCGCGCCGGCTGGAGCCCGCCGAGCGGGAGAGCCTGATTTCGGCTGTGGTCGACGACGAGTTGCTGATCCGGGGCTACCTCGATCGGCTCGACGTCGCCCCGGACGGCGCGCTGCGGGTGGTGGACTACAAGACCGGCGGGGCGCCTCGGGAGGCGTTCGAAGCCCGGGCGCTGTTCCAGCTGAAGTTCTATGCGCTGGTGCTGTGGCGCACCCGTGGGGTGGTGCCCCGGGTGCTGCGCCTGCTCTATCTGCGCGACGCCGAGGTGTGCGACTACACCCCGGACGCCGAGGAGCTGGTGCGCTTCGAGCGCACGGTGGTGGCGTTGTGGCGGGCGATCGAGCAGGCGACCGCCGCGCGGGATTTCCGGCCTCGGCCGAGCCGGCTCTGCGACTGGTGCAGCCATCAGGCGCACTGTCCCAGCTACGGCGGCACCCCGCCGCCCTTCCCCGAGCAGGTGCCGGCGCCGCGCGACGCGCGGTCCCGCCCGACTCAGCCGGGCGCCGACGAGTAGCACCTCCTCCCCAGGGAGGAGAGCCGACTCACCTCGCAAGACGATCTTTCCCGGCTGGGGACGGCTAGCGTCGTGACGTGGGTACGGAGCTGAGGGAGTGGCTGCGCCGACGTCCGCTGGCCGGTGACGTGCTGCTGGCCGTCGGGCTGGTCCTGGGTGAGGTCGTGTTCACCCTGCTGACCCCGAGGGAGTTCTGGCCCCGGCCACTGTCGGCGGCGCTGGGCTGGAGCCTGCTCTGCGCGGCGCCGGCCGTGCTGCGTCGGGTGGCGCCGTGGACCGCCGTGCTGGCCGCGCTGGCGACCCTGGTCCTGCCCGTCGCGCTGCAGGTGACGCCGGCAACGCAAGGTCTCACTTTCATCGCGCTCACCTACACGATGGCCGCGTACCGTCCGGTGCGTCCGGCGCTGCTGGCCGCGGTGCTGCTGTGGGTGCCGGTGGCGGCGGCCAGCACGCTGGCGGGGGCCGAGGACCTGCCGCAGATCAGCGCGGCCTACCTGGTGGCGAACAACCTGCTGGTGGGGATCGTGTCGTTCTCGGTGGGCCGTACGGTGCACGCGCGGCGGTCCTCGACCCAGGCGCTGCGGGAGCGGGCCCGGGTCGCCGAGGCTAACCAGCGTGCCCTGGCCGAGCAGGCGGTCGCCGACGAGCGGCGGCGCATCGCCCGGGAGCTGCACGACGTGGTGGCGCACCATGTCAGCGTGATGGGGGTGCTCGCCACCGGCGTGCGGCGGGTGCTGCGCCGGGACCCGGACGCCGCCGACGAGGCGATCGGCACCATCGAGGAGACCAGTCGGGCGACCTTGCGTGAGCTGCGCCGGCTGCTCGACGTGCTGCGCACCGAGGCTGAGCCGGCCGCCGAGCTGGCGCCGCAGCCGGGCATCGCCGGCATCGAGGCGCTGGCCGAACAGGTGCGCGAGGCCGGGCTGCCGGTGACGCTGTCCGTGGCGGGCACTCCCGGTCCGTTGGAGGAGGGCGAGGCGCTGACCGTGTACCGGATCGTGCAGGAGGCGTTGACCAACGCGCTCAAGCATGCCGGCACGGCCACCGCGCAGGTGCGGCTCAGCTTCGCCGACGACGCCGTCGAGGTCGAGGTCACCGACACCGGCCGGGGCCCGTTGCCCGACACCGACCGGGTCGGGCACGGCCTGGTCGGGATGCGGGAGCGGGTCGGGCTTTACGGTGGTGTCCTGCGGACCGGTCCGCGAGCCGGTGGCGGTTACCGGGTGTACGCGCGGGTTCCGATCGAGCCGCTGGCCGAGTGAGCGGGTTCGCGAGACGTGGAGGATCAGATGGCCGACCGGACGGCGCCGACGCGGCCCGTACGCATCCTGCTCGTCGACGATCAGCCGCTGTTGCGTACCGGATTCCGGATGGTGCTCGGCGCCGAGCCGGATCTGGACATCGTGGCCGAGGCCGGCGACGGGGTGGAGGCGGTGGAGCTGTCCCGCCGGCTGCTGCCGGACGTGGTGCTGATGGACATCCGGATGCCCCGGATGGACGGGGTGAGCGCCACCCGCGCCATCGTCGACGCGCGGCTGCCGGTGCGGGTGCTCATCCTGACCACCTTCGACCTGGACGAGTACGTGGTGGGGGCGTTGCGGGCCGGGGCGAGTGGTTTCCTGGCCAAGGACGTGCCGGCCGAGGACCTGGTCACGGCGATCCGCACGGTGGCCGGGGGCGACGCGGTGGTGGCCCCGCGGATCCTGCGCCGGCTGCTGGACCGTTTCGCCGACGCGCTGCCCGACCCGGCGACGTCGCCACCGAAGGCGCTGAGCACGCTGACCGACCGTGAGCGTGAGGTGCTGGTGCAGGTCGCCCGAGGGCTGTCCAACGCCGAGATCGCGCGGGCGCTGTCGGTGAGCGAGACCACGATCAAGACCCACGTCGGGCACGTGCTTACCAAGCTCGGGTTGCGGGACCGGGTGCAGGCGGTGGTGTTGGCGTACGAGACGGGTCTGGTCCGCCCGGGCGCATGACGGGACGTTGCCTCCATCACCTACCGTGACGACCAGCCGCGTAATGCGGTTGACCCTCCAGTGACGGGAGGGTGCAACATCCTGTCGTCGGCCGGTGACGTGGCCGGCGTTGGTCGGGGACAACCCTGACTTTGCGTGGGGGGTACCCGCAGCCGGAAATCCGCCTCGGCTCCGCCCGGAGTCGGACGGAGCCGCCTCCGGCGGAACAGATGATGGGACTCGTGCCGGACCAAACGGGGGCGGCGCGATTCGACAGCGACGGAGAGGTTTACAACGTGACCGCTACGACAGGCCAGTCGGCATCGGCCGCAGCCCGCGCGAGCGACGTTTGGAAGGTGTACGGCAGCGGCGAGGCGCAGGTCATCGCGTTGCGGGGGGTGAGCGCCGAGTTCGAGCGCGGACGGTTCACCGCGATCATGGGCCCGTCCGGGTCCGGCAAGTCGACGCTGATGCACTGTTTGGCCGGGCTGGACACGGTGACCCGGGGGACGGTGCAGGTCGGCGACACCACGGTCACCGGTCTCGGTGACGCGGGCCTGACGAAGCTGCGCCGCGACAAGGTCGGCTTCATCTTCCAGCAGTTCAATCTGCTGCCGACCCTGACGGCCAAGGAGAACATCCTGCTGCCGCTGTCGATCGCCGGGCGCAAGCCGGACCCGGCCTGGTACGACATCGTGATCGACACGGTGGGGCTGCGGGACCGGCTGGGCCACCGGCCGGCGCAGCTCTCCGGCGGCCAGCAGCAGCGGGTGGCGTGCGCCCGGGCGCTGGTGGCCCGCCCCGAGGTGATCTTCGCCGACGAGCCGACCGGCAACCTGGACTCGCGCTCCGGCGCGGAGGTGCTGAACTTCCTGCGTAACTCGGTGCGGCAGCACAGCCAGACGATCGTCATGGTGACCCACGACCCGACGGCGGCCGCGTACGCCGACCGGGTGGTCTTCCTCGCCGACGGGCAGATCGTCTCCGAGCTGATCGAGCCGACCGCCGAGACGGTGCTGGACACGATGAAGAAGCTGGACACTCCCGCCGAGGTGGCCGGCTGATGTTCCGGGCGACACTGAAAAGCCTGCTGGCCCGCAAGGTCCGGCTGATCCTGTCCGGCCTGGCCGTGGTGCTCGGCGTCATGTTCGTCTCCGGCGCCTTCGTCCTCACCGACACCCTGGGCCGCACCTTCGACCAGATCTTCGCCGAGGCGTACGAGGACGTCGACGTCAACGTGGCCGCGAAGCCGAAGCTCGCGGTCAACGAGATGGAGGGCGAGCAGGTCCAGACGCCCTTCCCGGCGACCATGGTGGAGACGGTTCGGGCGGTGCCCGGGGTGGCCGAGGCCACCGGCGTGGTGGCCGCCGACGGCGCCCGCCTGATCGGTAGCAACGGCAAGGTGGTCGGCTCCTTCGGGCCGCCGCAGCTCGGCGGCAACTGGCTCGGCGAGAGCGACCTGCTGCAGTTGCGCGAGGGCCGGGAACCTCAGGCCGACGACGAAATCGTGATCAACAAGGGTCTGGCGACCGCCGGCAAGGTCTCCGTCGGTGACCGGGTGGGCGTGCTCACCCTGGGGCCGCGGCAGGACTTCACCATCGTCGGTGTGTTCGGCTACAGCGGCGACCGGGACTCCATAGGCGGCGCCAACGAGGTGATGTTCACCACGCCGACCGCTCAGCGGCTGATGCTCGGTGAACCAGACGTCTTCAACAGCATCGTGGTGACCGCCGCGTCGGGCGTCTCCGACGAGTCGCTGCGCGATGCGGTGGCCGCCGCGGTCGGCGACGACTACGTGGTCAAGACCGGTGAGCAGCTCTCCGCCGACGCCGCCGCCGGGCTGAAGGAGGCGCTGTCCTTCTTCAACCGGATCCTGCTCGGCTTCGCCGCGGTGGCGTTGCTGGTCGGCACGTTCCTGATCCTGAACACTTTCTCGATCATCGTGGCGCAGCGCACCCGGGAACTGGCGTTGCTGCGGGCCGTCGGCGCCAGCGGCAAGCAGGTCATCGGCTCGGTGGTGCTGGAGGCGATCGCGATCGGCCTGATCGCCTCGGTGCTCGGCCTGGCCGCCGGCATCGGGATCGGGGCCCTGCTGGCGTACCTGTTCAGCACCGTCGCCGGTGGCATGAGCCTGGCCGGGGTGGGCGTACCCGCGTCGGCGGTGATCGGCGCGTTCGGTGTCGGCCTGGTGATCACCATCCTGGCGGCGCTGCTGCCGGCGCTGCGCGCCGCGCGGATCCCTCCGATCGCGGCGATGCAGGACGTGGCCACCCCGGACCGGCCGCTGACCAAGGTGACCGTCGCCGGCGCGTTGGTGACGGCGGTCGGCGCCACCTTGCTCTTCCTCGGTCTGGGCGGGCACGCGGGTGGCAACACCCTGGCCACCATCCTCGGCGGCGTGCTGTTCTCGTTCATCGGCGTGGCCCTGCTGACGCCGCTGATCAGCAAGCCGGTGGTGGCGGCGCTCGGCGCGGTCTTCTCCGGCTGGGTGCCGGGCAAGCTGGGACGGCTGAACTCCGGGCGTAACCCGCGCCGGACGGCGATCACCGCCGCCGCGCTGATGGTCGGCATCGCGCTGGTCACCGGCATCACGGTGATCCTGGACTCGACCAAGAGCAGCATCAGCGGCCTGGCCCGGGACACCGTGAAGGCCGAACTGGTGATCTCCGGGGTGCAGACCGGTCCCCGTCCGCCGACGTTCGACCCGGCGGTGCTGGCCGAGGCGAAGAAGATCCCCGGGGTCCGGATCGCCGACGGCCTCTACGGAGACATGGCGATGGTCGGCGACGAGCGCACCTACGTCGGGGCCGTGACGGAACCGTCCGCGCTGCGCCAGGTCTACAGTCTGACCTCCACCGCCGGTGACATCGACCGGCTGGGAGCGGGCCAGATGCTGGTCAGCGCGAACACCGCGCAGGCGCGCGGACTGTCGGTCGGCTCGACCGCGCCGGTGCAGCTGGCCCGGGGCGAGGTGGCCACCTACACGGTGACCGGCATCTTCGAGGACTCGCCGCTGTTCACCGGCGTGCAGATGGTGCTGCCGACCGAGGCCGCCCGCAACTTCACCATCCCGCAGCCCATCCAGGGCTTCGTCCAACTGGAGGCGGGCACCCCGGTCGCCGACGTGCAGCCGCGTGTCGAGGCGCTGCTGGCGGACAGCCCCGAGGTGTCGGTGGTCGACCTGAACGCCTTCATCGAGCAGCAGAGCGGACAGCTCGACAGTCTGCTCACGATGATCCGCATCCTGCTGGCGCTGGCCATCGTGATCGCCGTACTCGGCATCGTCAACACGCTGGCCCTGTCGGTGCTGGAGCGGACCCGCGAGTTGGGCCTGCTGCGCGCCATCGGTCTGCGCCGGTCGCAGACCATGGGCATGATCACCGTGGAAGCGGTGGTGATCTCGGTGTTCGGCGCGCTGCTCGGCGTGGTCGTCGGCGCCGGACTCGGCGCCGCGGTGGTCGAGGCCCTGCGGGACGAGGGCATCAACAAGCTGGTGCTGCCCTGGGGCCAGATGGGCGTCTTCCTCGGCCTCGCCGCGCTGATCGGCGTGGTCGCCGCGCTCGTGCCGGCCATCCGCGCCGCCCGCATCAACGTCCTGGGCGCCATCGCCCACGACTGAGATGTAAGTGTGCAAGGAAGGGCCCCCTTTTAACGCCTGGCGTAGTAAAGGGGGCCCTTCTTAACACTTCACCCGGTGGGTGCGGGAACGACGCTCACCCGGTGGGTGTGGGAACGACAATCACCTGGTGGGTGTGGGACGCAGCAGCCCGGCCAGCAGGTCCAGGTCGGCGGCGAGCAGGCTCTCCAGTTGGTGCACGCCGTCGCGGGGCGTGAGCGGCACCTCCGCCGGTACGGCCAGCACCGCCGCCCCGGCCGCGACCGCGCTGGCCACCCCGGTCGGTGAGTCCTCGATCGCGACGCACCGGTCGATCGGCACCCCGAGCAGTCGCGCGGCCGTGAGGTAGGGCTCCGGATGCGGCTTGGCCGAGTCGACCTCGTCGCCGCAGACCACCACGTCGAAGCTGTCCCGGCCCAACGTGTCCAGGGCGATCTCAACCAGTGCCCGGCCGCTGGAGGTGACCAGGGCGGTCGGAATCCGCGCCTGCCGGACCGCACGGAGCAGCGCCAGCGCCCCCGGGCGCCACCGCAACCCGCCGCGGAACAGCTCCAGAATCCGGGCGTTGACCCAGGCGGCGCTGATGTCCGGGTCGCGGTGCGGCTGCCCGATGTCGTCGTGCAGGATGCGCATCGACTCGGCCATGGCGGTGCCGACGATCGCGCGGCGGGCGGCGGCGGAAAGGGTGCCGCCGTACGTCTGCGCTAGTTCGACCAACGCGACGTCCCAGAGCCGTTCGCTGTCGACCAGGGTGCCGTCCATGTCGAAGAGCACGGCGGCGGGGTGGTGGCTGGACACCGGATCCTCCTCGGCTTCACCCTAAACGGGCGATCATGCCAGTCGCCCCGGAAGCCGCGCCGCGCGGTGCCGGCCCCAGTGACCTCCGTCAACTCAGGCCGCAGGCCGCCAGCGACCGTTCGTAGCCGCGGAAGAACGCCTCGGCCCGCTGCTCCGGGGTGCCGTGCGAGCCCTCGGCGAACCACGGCTGGCCCGGGTCGTCGCCGACGGCCAGCAACCCCTCGTTGAACTCCTCGAGGTCACCGTCGTCGAGAGTGAGCCGCCCGGCGCGTACCGAGTCGCCGAGGTACGCCCCGGCCATGCAGTCGGCCTGCAACTCCTGCTGGACGGTGAAGTTGTAGCGGATGCCGAGCCGGGTCTGGATGCCGTGGGCGTACTCGTGCCCGAGCAGATAGAACACGAACGCGTCGCCGATCTGCCGGAACGCCCCGAAGGACCAGTTGATGTCGTACGCGATGAAGTCGCTGACGGTGCAGTAGACCGCGTTGTTGCGAGGCACCTCCTGCCCGCCGCAGGAGACCTCGCCGTCGCGCTGGTACGGGATGACCCGCCGAATCGGGCGGAAGGACTGCCCGGAGGACTCGAACTGCTCGGCCCAGTACCGTTCCGCGAGCCGCTGGGCGTCGGCCATGTCCTGCCGGAACTCCTCGACGGTGTCGGTGCCGTCGGCCCGGATCACCTCGCCGGTCGGCGACGCGGGCTGCCGGGGCTCGGTCGGGGTCGCCGGGCCTCCCACCGGCTCGACCATGCAGGCAGCCGCCGCCACCAACGCCACCGCCAGGCCGGCGAGCCTTCCCCGACGTCGCCCTCGCGCACCTGCCGCCACCGCGTCCTCCCACCTTGGCGATGCCGGAACCAGTACCCCAACGGTACGGCCGCCACGCCCGTCGCCGTCTGATACGCCGCACCACCCCGACCGGTTCAGGCGTACGCGCCGACCCGTCCCCGGCGAACGCCGCAGCGGGCCTCCGGCTGCGCGGCACCCGCGCGCGCACGGTGATGCCGACGTACGAGCCGGCGCATCACGCCGATCCCAGACGCTCGGCGTGTTCAGGGCCGCGGACAGCGCCGCGTACACCTCGGCCTGCGACTGTCCGGCCGCCATCGGATTCGGAAACGGAGTCTTCCTACGTTCGGCGCCTTGTTTGTAAGTGGTTACTACTGTAAAGCTGCGGTGGTGACGATCCAACGCAGTACCGCCCCACGGCGACGTGCAGACGCGGTCGACATCGGCATGCAGGTCTTCGCGGACCACGGCCTGACGACCGCGTCCGTGCAGCAGGTGGCCGACCGGATGGGCGTGTCCCAGCCGTACGTCTTCCGGTTGTTCGGCAGTAAGCGCGCCTTCTTCCTGGCCTGTCTCGACGAGTTGGAGGCCCGCATCCTGCGGGCGATGCGGCAGGCAGCCGCCGGCCACGCGGCGGACCCGCTGCCGGCGATACGCGCCGACTTCCGGGCCATGATCGCCGACGGCGTCGTCACCGGCCTGTGGTTGCAGGCATGCGCGGCGGCACGCGCCGACGAAGTGGTCGCGGCGCGCTGCCGGGCCCTGCTCGGCGGCATTCTGCACGAGGCCGAACGCCTCTCCGGAGCCGGAGCGCAGCAGCTGCGCGGCACGCTGGCGCTCGGCGCGCTCGTGGTGATGTTGCAGGCGCTCGGCGTCGATCTGACCAACGGCAGCCAGGCCGCCATCGACCTGCTGCGGGCGGGTGCGGCGACGGCGGAAGGTGCCGCCACCCCCGGCGTCCGCGCCACCGGAGAGGAGTGACCGATGGATGTCTTCGGACAGGTGGCCGACCTGTACGAGAGCACCCGGCCCGGCTATCCGCCGGACATCGCCGACGCGATCGTCGCCTACCACGGCGGCCCGCCCGCATCGGTTGTCGAGATCGGCGCCGGCACGGGCAAGGGCACCGAGGTGCTCGCCCGCATCGGCGCACCGTTGACGTGCGTCGAGCCGGACCCACGGCTGGCCGCCCGGCTGGCCAGCCGCTTCCCCGCCGCCCGCGTCGACGCCGTCACCTTCGAACAGTGGTCCCCGCCCGTCGGCGGGGTCGGCCTGCTGGCCTGCGCGATGGCCTGGCACTGGCTGGACCCGGCCACCCGCAACACCCGCGCCCGGCGAGCCCTCGCACCGGCCGGCACCCTGGCGATCTTCGGGCACCGCTACGACTACGCCGACCCTGATCAGGACGCCGCGATCCAGGCCGCGCTGCACAGCGTCGACCCGAGCGTCCGGGAACGGCCCGCGGACTGGTTCCACCAGGACGTCCTCACCCACGGCGAGTTCACCGACGTACGCAAGCAGGTGTTCCGGCGCGCCCTGCCGCTGGACAAGCAGCGCTACCTCGCCCTGATCCGCACCTTCGGCCCGTACCTCACCCGGCCGCCGGAGCAGCAACAGCATGGCCTGGCCGCGCTGAGCCGGCTGGTCGACGACTTCGGCGGCACCGTCGTGCTCGACCTGCGCACCACGCTGGTGCTCGGAAGACCGGGACGGCCGAAGCATGCTCGGTGACCGCTGGGGCGTGACCGAGCGCGAGACCTTGCGCCGCTACCCCTGCGACGACCTCGTCGTCTCGCCCACCCTGCAGGCGTGGCGAGGGGTGCGGGTGGACGCCCCTGCCGCAGCGGTGTGGCCGTGGGTGGCCCAGGTGCGGCTGGCGCCGTACTCCTACGACTGGGTCGACAACCTCGGACGCCGCTCGCCCCGACGGCTGCTGAACCTTCCCGAGCCGCGAGTCGGGGAGCCGTTCACCACCGCCGGCGGACGACAGCGGGGCCGGATCGTCTCGGTCGAGCCCGGCACACAGCTCACCGCCGAGATCATGGGTGCTTTCATGTCGTACGTCCTGGTGCCACAGGAGGACGCCACGACCCGCCTGCTGCTCAAGGTCGTCATGCGGACGAACCGCTGGCTCGCCGTCGGGATCTGCGTCGCTGACCTGGTCATGGCCCGACGGCAACTGCTGAACTTCAAACACCTCGCCGAGCCCAACTCAGCCACTCCGCACGGGCCAGCCGCGTGAGTCAGCGGTGGCCGTGTCGCTCACATGGGCGGCATAGTCTGCGATGCCATCCGTCTGCGACGTCGCAGCGTCAGCGCGCCCGCCGCCCCGGTCAGCGCCCCGCTCCGAAGGCAAGGATCTTCGTGTCCTGGACGCCTGCATTCTGCAACATCTTTTTGTTCGGCATCCACAGGCCGCCGCCCGACATTGCCGTCGAGCCTCCGAAGTAGGCGCCCTTTTCCACCACCAGGGCTCGAAGACCTCTTCGCGCGGCGGTGATGGCACCTGTAGTTGAACAACATCACTTATTGCATTGAACTGTGGCGCTGAATTTCACCAAGACGCCGAACACCCCGCCCCACCATTGTCGTCCCTGAAGGAGTGGTGCCGTGTCAAACTGGTCGGCTGGGGAGTCTGCGACCCGTTTAACCTGTTTTCCGGCTCCGTCGGAAGGAAGTGGTTCTGTAGCGCAGTTCGTGCTGTTTAACGAACCGGAGCACACGACGACCGCCGCGCGGCGTCAGTTGCTGGACTTCCTGGCCGCGTTCGCCGTGGGACTGGCGGCCGGCGACGCGTAGTGAGAGGTCTAAGTGATCGATCCGAAACGATCATTAAGGCAAGCTCGGCGGGCTGCACTCACAGCATGCGCGGGCCACCTTCCATGCCGAAGAACCAGTGCCGGTCAGGCACGGGCACCGGCGGAAGTCGATCCTGGATCAAACATTCGATCGACTCGGCAAGGTCGGCGGTGTTGGCGGGCTGGGCGTCCCGCCCGAGGAGCGCCGCGGCGTCGATCACCAGGAGCGCGGTGGCAAGCTCTGCCATCGCGCGCCATCCACAATGACGTCGAAATGTCACCGGCTGCGACGACAGTAGACACGACAAATCCTCAATATTACTGGCGACATACAGGCGACATAACGCTATAGATGACGGCCATGGCTGTCCCGAACACCGCCCTGCGTGCCGTCCGTATCGGAATGCGCATGAGCCAGGACGACTTCGCTCGCGCGCTCCAGGCCGCAGGCCACCGCGTCGGCGAGCCCAACGACGCCAACAAGAGACTCGTCCAGCGATGGGAGTCCGGCGCAATCGCCGCACCCCGCCCCGTCTACGCCCGCGCGCTGGAGGTCGTCACCGGCCTACCCATCTCGCTGCTCGGCTTCGCCGCAGTGCCCGGCGGCCATGTCGCCGACGACCAGCACGGTGGCCACGACCTGGCATCTCCCATGTCCAACCTGGCCACACCAACGCCAACACCCGGGCCAGCCACGGCCCGCAAGTCATACGAAAGCGTATGGCTCAGCCGTTACCAGTACTACTCCAGCGGTCGGGAGGACTCCTTCGCCGGGCAGCACTTCGTGGTCGTGCTTCAGCACGGCGACCGACTGACCGCGCGCAGCCTGCCTGGCTCGAAGGACATGGACGTGAACACCGGCCCGTGGGAATTCGTCTTTCGCGATGCCTCGACGTCCAAGGCGACGCTCGACCGGTACAACACGTTGGCGGAGTAGCACGAGGTTCGCGGGACGAGGCGACCTCTCGGGTGCCGGTGCGTCCCCGACTGCCGGTAGCGGCGCCATCGTTGAGGGCTGGTTGACGACTTGACCGTGTCATGTGCCCCCTGTGTGCCCCGCTAGCGTGTCATTCGCAGACCTCACCGGCCCAGTGCCCACTCAAGCCGGCGGCAACACGAGATCACTTGCCGTGCAGAACGGGTCACCCGTCGCGCCCCAGATCGCCGTTTCGCCGTAATGGCGGTGTCCCGACCCGATCGGACACCGCCATACCGACGAAACGGAGTCGATCAAGGCGGGCGTCACTTGGCGTTGAAGTAGCTGGCTTCGGGGTGGTGGACGATGATGGCGTCGGTGGCCTGCTCCGGCATGAGCTGGAACTCCTCGGAGAGTTGCACGCCGATCCGCTCGGCGCCGAGCAGTTCCACGATCTTCGCCCGGTCCTCCAGCTCGGGGCAGGCCGGGTAGCCGAACGCGTACCGGCAGCCGCGGTAGTCGGTGCGCAGCAGGCCGGCCAGGTCCGCCGGGTCGTCGTCGGCGACGGTACGGCCGTCGGGCAGAGTCAACTCGGCCCGGACGCGCTTGTGCCAGTACTCGGCGAGGGCCTCGGTGAGCTGCACGGAGAGCCCGTGCACCTCCAGGTAGTCGCGGTACTCGTTAGCGGCGAACAGCTTGGCCGCGTACTCGCTGACCGGCTGGCCCACGGTGACCAGCTGCAACGCGACCACGTCCAGCTCGTCGCCTCGGGGGCGGAAGAAGTCGGCCAGGCAGAGCCGCCGCTCCTGGCGCTGCCGGGGGAAGGTGAACCGGGCTCGCTCGGCGTGCCCGTTCTCGTCCAGCACCACCAGGTCGTTGCCCTCGGAGTACGCCGGGAAGTAGCCGTACACCACGGCCGCCTCCAGCACCTGGTCGGCGATCAGCCGGTCCAGCCAGTAGCGCAGCCGGGGCCGGCCCTCGGTCTCCACCAGTTCCTCGTACGACGGGCCCTTGCCGCCGCGCGCACCCCGCAGCCCCCACTGGCCCATGAAGGTGGCCCGCTCGTCCAGCAGCGCCGCGTAGTCGGCCAGCGGCACACCCTTGACCACCCGGGACCCGTAGAACGGTGCCGCCGGCACCGGCACGTCGGCGGCGACGGCGGAGCGCACCGAGGTGTCATGCAGGTCCGGCAGGGACTCGGCGACCACGGCCCGCTGCCGTTCCCGGCGGGCCCGCCGGGCCGCCAGGGCCACCTCCCGCTCCGGGTCGATCACCGGCGCGCCGCCGCGCTTGGCCGTCATCACCCGGTCCATCAGGGACAGCCCCTCGAAGGCGTCGCGGGCGTAGTGCACCTGGCCGGGGAACATCGACCGCAGGTCGTCCTCGACGTACGACCGGGTCAGCGCCGCACCGCCGAGCAGGACCGGCCAGCGCTCCGCGACCCCGCGCGCAGCCATCTCGGCCAGGTTCTCCTTCATCACCACCGTGCTCTTGACCAGCAGGCCCGACATGCCGATGGCGTCGGCGCGGTGCTGCTCCGCGGCGTCGAGGATGGCGGAAATCGGCTGCTTGATGCCGATGTTGACGACCTCGTAGCCGTTGTTGGACAGGATGATGTCGACCAGGTTCTTGCCGATGTCGTGCACGTCGCCCTTGACCGTGGCGAGCACGATGCGGCCCTTGCCCTCGTCGTCGTCGGCCTTCTCCATGTGCGGTTCGAGGTACGCCACCGCGGTCTTCATCACCTCGGCGGACTGCAGCACGAACGGCAACTGCATCTGCCCGGAGCCGAACAGCTCGCCGACGACCTTCATCCCGTCCAGCAGGATGTCGTTGATGATGGCCAGCGGGGCCGTGCCGGCGGCCATCGCCGCGTCCAGGTCGGCCTCCAGGCCGTTGCGTTCGCCGTCGATGATCCGCCGCTTGAGCCGCTCGTTCAGCGGCAGGGCGGCCAACTCCTCGGCCCGGGTCGCCCGCGCCGAGGCCGCGTCGACTCCCTCGAAGAGCTCGATGAAGCGCTGCACCGGGTCGTAGCCGTCGCGACGGCGGTCGTAGATCAGGTCGAGAGCGACCTCGCGCTGCTCGTCGGGGATCTTCGACATCGGCAGGATCTTGCTGGCGTGCACGATCGCCGAGGTGAGCCCGGCCTGCACGCACTCGTGCAGGAAGACCGAGTTGAGCACCTGCCGGGCGGCCGGGTTGAGCCCGAAGGAGACGTTCGAGATGCCCAGGGTGAAGTTCACCCCGGGCCAGCGGCGGGCGATCTCCCGGATCGCCTCGATCGTCTCGATGCCGTCGCGGCGGGTCTCCTCCTGGCCGGTGGCGATCGGGAAGGTCAGCGCGTCGATGAGGATGTCGGAGCGGCGCATCCCCCACCGTCCGGTGAGGTCGGCGATCAGCCGCTCGGCGATTCGTACCTTCCACTCCTTCGTGCGGGCCTGGCCCTCCTCGTCGATGAGCAGCGCCACCACGGCGGCGCCGTGCTCGGCGACCACCGGCATCACCCGCGCGTACCGCGACCCGGGGCCGTCGCCGTCCTCGAAGTTCACCGAGTTGACCACGCACCGGCCGCCGAGCATCTCCAGCCCCGCCTCGATCACCGCCGGCTCGGTCGAGTCGAGCATGATCGGCAGAGTGGAGGCGGTGGCGAAGCGCGCCGCCAGCTCGCGCATGTCGGTGGTGCCGTCGCGGCCCACGTAGTCGACGCAGAGGTCCAGCAGGTGCGAGCCGTCGCGGGCCTGGCTGCGGGCGATCTCCACGCAGGCCTGCCAGTCGGCGGCGAGCATCGCCTCCCGGAACGCCTTGGAGCCGTTGGCGTTGGTCCGCTCCCCCACCATCAGCACGCTGGCGTCCTGGGCGAACGGCACGTGGTGGTAGATCGAGGAGACACCCGGCTCGGTGCGCGGCTCGCGCGGGCCCGGCGCAGCGCCGCCCAGCCGTTCGGCGAGCACCCGGATGTGCTCTGGGGTGCTGCCGCAGCAGCCGCCGATCAGGGACACGCCGTACTCGGTGACGAAGCGCTCCATAGCGTCGGCCAGCTCCACCGGGGTCAGCGGGTAGACCGCGCCGTCGGCGGTGAGCTGCGGCAGGCCGGCGTTGGGCATCACCGACAGCGGCACCCGGGCGTGCTGGGAGAGGTAGCGCAGATGCTCGCTCATCTCGGCCGGACCGGTGGCGCAGTTCAGGCCGATGAGGTCGACGCCGAGCGGCTCGATCGCGGTCAACGCCGCGCCGATCTCGCTGCCGAGCAGCATGGTGCCGGTGGTCTCCACGGTGACGTGGCAGATCAGCGGCACCATGCGGTCCAACTCCGCCATGGCCCGGCGCGAGCCGATCACGGCAGCCTTGAGCTGGAGCAGATCCTGGCAGGTCTCCACGATCAGGGCGTCCGCGCCGCCCTCGATCAGGCCGGCGGCGTTCTCCTGGTACGCGTCCCGCAGCGTCGCGTAGGCGGTGTGGCCGAGGGTGGGCAGTTTCGTGCCGGGGCCGATCGAGCCGAGGACGAAGCGGGGGCGTTCGGGCGTGGCGTACGCGTCGGCCGCCTCCCGGGCGATCCGGGCCCCAGCGGCGGAGAGTTCCCGGATCCGGTGCTGGATGTCGTACTCGCCGAGGTTGGCCAGGTTTGCGCCGAAGGTGTTGGTCTCGACGCAGTCCGCGCCGGCGTCGAGGTACGCCTCGTGCACGCCCCGCACCACGTCCGGGCGGGTGACGTTGAGGATCTCGTTGCAGCCGTCGAGGCCGTCGAAGTCGTCCAGTGTCAGGTCGGCGGCCTGGAGCATTGTCCCCATCGCCCCGTCGGCGATGAGGATCCGGTCTGCCAGCGCATCGAGCAACGAAGTCCGCACGTACCTCAGGCTAGTCCGCGCGGCGGCGCCGCGATCCCCGGTGCCGCACCGTCCCACATCATGCCACCGGCGGGCAGGCTGTCCAGCTTTGCGGCGCTATGCCGGTTGACGGCGGCGGTCCGGGTCCGGCAGCCGGGTCGTCGACGCGTGCGCCGGTCGTAATCCGGCGCGGCCAACGGGCCACCTTTTCGCGCGGCACGTAGGCTGACTGACGTGAGGGACTACAGCGACACCACCATGCACGACGGGTGCGCGACCGGGGCTGCCCCCGACGCCGCCGGTGACGAGCGGGGTGGGGTGACGGCGTGACCGAGTTCGACGGACTGCCGGTGCTGCGGTCTCCGGTGGCCATCGCCGCGTTCGAGGGCTGGAACGACGCCGCCGATGCCTCGACCGCCGCGGTCGAGCATCTGGAGCAGGTGTGGCAGGCCCGGCCCGTCACCGAACTGGATCCGGAGGATTTCTACGACTTCCAGGTCAGCCGGCCCACCATCGCGATGTCGGACGGCGCCACCCGCCGGGTGGAATGGCCGACGACGCGGTTCACCGTGGCCAGCCCGTCCGGCACGGAGCGGGACGTGGTGCTGATCCGGGGCATCGAGCCGAGCATGCGCTGGCGCACCTTCTGCGAGCAGGTGCTGGAGATCTGCCACAGCCTGGAGGTCGAGCGGGTGGTGCTGCTGGGGGCGCTGCTGGCCGATGTGCCGTACACTCGGCCGCTGCCGATCAGCGGCAGCGCCTCCGACGCTGGCGCCGCCAAGCGCTACCAGCTCACCCCCACCCGCTACGACGGGCCCACCGGCATCGTGGGCGTGCTGCACGACGCCTGCACCCGCGCCGAGGTCGACGCGGTCTCGTTCTGGGTGCACGTGCCGCACTACGCCAACAACCCGCCCTGCCCGAAGGCGACCCTCGCCCTGCTGCACCGGGTCGAGGATGTGCTGGACCTGCCGGTGCCCATGGCCGACCTGGCCGAGGAAGCCGCCGAGTGGGAACAGCGGGTGCGCAGCGCCGCCGAGCAGGACGCCGAACTCGGCGAATACGTGCGTGAGTTGGAGGAGCGGGTCGGCGACGCGGGCATCACCCCGTTGACCGGGGACGAGATCGCTCAGGAGTTCGAGAAGTACCTACGCCGCCGAGGCGGCTCCGCCGGCCCCACCGCCGGCTCCTGGTAACCGTCGCCTATCACCCTCCTCGTTGATCGCGGCACGTTGGCGGCAGCCACATCATGATCAGCGAGGAGGGTGATGGTGTGTTTGGGGTGGCGCGGGCCACACTGCGTAGGGCATCCTAGGAACCTAGCTGATGAGGGAGGCGGGTGTGCAGATCAATCCGGGGGCCGCGGAGTTTCCGCACCGGCAAATCGCCGCGCAGGTCAAGGCGCAGATCCGGCGCGGCGACTGGGGGCCGGGCGAGCGGCTGCCGTCCATTCCGGCCATCGCCGAAATGTTCGGCGTGGCGAAGCAGACCGTGCAACGCGCCGTCGACCAGCTGCGGGTCGAGGGCATCCTGATCACCAAACCCGGCTCGGGTACGTACGTGCGGGGCACCCGGCGCCGGCTCAACCGCCTCTCCCGGGGCCGCTACGGCGGCTTCCGCGGCTACCACACCGACCTGGCCGCCCGGTACCGACAACAGTTGGTCTCCGTCGGCCGCTCCCCCGCCCCGCCCGAGGTGGCCGACGCGTTCGGCGTACCGGACGGCACCGAGCTGCTCTGCCGCCGGCACATGGTCCGCACCGAGGACTCACCGGTCGAGGTGGGCGCCTCCTGGTTCCTGCCCACCGACACCGCCGGCACTTCCCTGGAGCGGGCCGAGGCGTTCGGTCGCCCGCTCTACCAGGAGGCCGAGGAGGCCACCGGGCGGCGGTACGTGACGGCCGCCGACACGATCACGGCGCGCCAGCCCAGCCGGGAGGAGGCGGAGGCCCTCCAGATCCGGCCGGACACCCCCGTCCTGCACCTGCTGCACGTCGCGTACGACCCGCACCGCAAGCCGATCGAGGTGTCCCAGGCCACCTGGCCCGGCCCCGTCACCACCCTCACCGAGGAGTACAAGATCCCCGCCCCCGCCGAAACCCCCGACCCCGACCCCGGCCTCGTGCTCGGCTGACCTCCACCACCCCGAGCGCCCCCGCCCCGCCCCGGGCCCGCCCCGCCCCGAGCCCGCCCGGGCGCCGGCGTCGATCTTGCACTTTTCGTCGCCGCAAAAGCCACGAAAGCCGCGTAACAGCGACCGAAACTGCAAGATCGACGCCGGGGTGGGGGCGGGACGCCGGGGTGTGACGCCGGGTTGGGGGCGGGACGCCGGGGTGAGGGCGGGACGCCGGGGCGGGGCGAGCGCCGAGGCGAGGGGGGATCAGAGGTGGAGGCCTAGGAGGGCGTCGAGGGTGGTGGTGAAGAGAGCGGGGGCGGCGGGGTCGTCGGTTGCGCCGGCCAGGGTGCGATCGGCCCACTCGTCGACCAGTCGCAGGGCACCGGGCGAGTCCAGATCGTCGGTCAGGCGGTCGCGTACGCCAGCCAGGAACGCCTCCCCGGACGGCCCGGCGGGCGCGGCGGCGGCCCGGCGCCAGCGGGCCAGTCGCTGCTGCGCGGCGGCCAGCAGCTCGTCGGTCCACGGCCGGTCGGCGCGGTAGTGGCCGGCCAGCAGCGCCAGCCGGACCGCCATCGGGTCGACCCGGTCGGCGCGCAGCCGGGAGACGAAGACCAGGTTGCCGCGGGACTTGGACATCTTCTCGCCGTCCAGGCCGATCATCCCGGCGTGCACGTAGTGCGCGGCGAACGGCGCCGCCCCGGTCAGCCGCTCGGCGTGCGCGGCGGAGCACTCGTGGTGCGGGAAGAGCAGGTCGTTGCCGCCGCCCTGCACGTCGATGGTGGGCCCGAGCAGGTCCAGGGCGATCACCGCGCACTCGATGTGCCAGCCCGGCCGACCCGGCCCGAGGTCGCCGCCGGGCCAGGAGGGTTCGCCGTCGCGGGCGCCGCGCCACAGCAGCGGGTCGAGCGGGTCGCGCTTGCCGGCCCGGTCCGGGTCGCCACCACGCTCGGGGAAGATCTCCAGCATCTCGGGACGTGACAGGTTCGACTCGTAGCCGAAGCGGGGCGCGGCCGAGATGTCGAAGTAGACGTCGCCGGTGCCGTCGTCGAGGCGGTACGCGGCGCCGTCCTTGAGCAGCATCAGCACCTTCTCGGCGATGTCCGGGATCGACTCGACTGCGCCCACGTAGTGTGCCGGCGGGATGATCCGCAGCGCCTCCATGTCCTCCCGGAACAGCGCCGTCTCCCGCATCGCCAGGACCTTCCAGTCCTCGCCGTCACGCTCGGCCCGCTCCAGCAGCGGATCGTCGATGTCGGTGACGTTCTGCACGTACCGCACCTCGTGGCCCGCGTCGCGCCACATGCGCTGCACCAGGTCGAAGGTGATCATCGTGGCGGCGTGGCCCAGGTGGGTGGCGTCGTACGGGGTGATGCCGCAGACGTACATTTTCGCCGCGCCGTCAGGCTCGGTCGCGTGCACGCCCTGCCGTGCCGAGTCGAACAACCTCAACGGACCGCTCCTGCCCGGCAACCGCGGCACCTCGTGCCCCACCCAAGACTCCATGTCCGCCAGCCTAACGAGCGGCGGGGCACCGGCACGCCGGCTCGGTCAGTGATCAACGCCTCAGCTTCACAGAGGCGGCCACGGCACCGCCGGCCAATCCTGCGGCGGCTGCGGGAACCCGCCGCCGGTGCGCAGCCGGTCGATCCGGGCCGCCAGCTCGGTGACCTCGCCGAGGGTGAGATGCTCGGCCAACTCGTCGCCGAGCGGACCGGCGACCTGGCGAGCGAGCCGGTCGAGCGTCTCGACGGCGTCGTCGGGCAGTGGCCGGCCGGCCCAACCCCAGAGGACCGTACGCAGCTTCTCCTCCACGTGGAAGCTCACCCCGTGGTCGACCCCGTAGATCCGATCGTCCGGGCCACGCAGGACGTGCCCGCCCTTGCGGTCCGCGTTGTTGATCACCGCATCGAAGACCGCGAGCCGGGCCAGCCGCGGGTCGTCGGCGTGCGCCAGGGCGTACGGGGTGCCCTCGTCGTCGCGGGCCGCCGCGACCGGGAACCACCGGGGCGGCAGCGCGTCGGCCGGTACGAACGCGACCAGCGGTTCGGCGTCGGGCGGCTCGTCGATCCAGAGCTGGCACGAGCCCGGGCCGAACGGCCCCTCCCGCAGCACCGTCGGTGGCACCAGGTCCCAGCCGGTGGCCGCGGAGACCAGGTAGGCGGCGACCTCGCGGCCGGCCAGCGTGCCGTCCGGGAAGTCCCACAGCGGCCGCTCGCCGCGCACCGGCTTGTACACGCACCGGGCGGTCGCACCGCCCAGGGTGAGGATGCCGCGCAGGGTGGTGTTCGACGCGTCGACCAACCGTCCCTCGACGGTCAACTCGCCGTCGCGCAGCAGACGCAGTGCGGCGGCACCGTCCCGCCGGGGCGCCAGGCCGGACGAGGTCACCGGTGGTAGCCGTTGTGCCGGGGGCAGAGGTGACCGGCCGGGTCGAGCGGCTGGCCGCAGAGCGGGCAAGGGGGACGCCCGGCGTTGACCACCCGCCGGGCTCGTTCGATGAACGCGCGGGTCGCCTCGGGGGTCAACCGCACCCGGAGCCGGTCGAGATCGTCGTCGGGCTCGACGTCGTCGGCGTCGTCCTCCTCCGACTCGCCCAGCTCAATCTCGGCCTCCACCTCGCCGACCGCGATCGCCTCGATCACCACGGTGGTGGTGTCCGCGTCGAAGGCCAGGCCCAGGGTGCCGACCCGGAACTCCTCGTCGACCGGCGTCTCCAGCGGGTCGTTGTCACCGAGCGAGGCCGGCGCTTCGGGCATCTGGACCCCGAACCGGCGCTGCGCCTCGGTGAGCAGTTCCTCCAGCTTCTCGGCGAGCAGGGAGACCTGGACCTTCTCCAGCGCGACGCTGACCAGCCGGCCGCCGCCGCGCGCCTGAAGGAAGAAGGTGCGCTCCCCCGGCGGCCCGACGGTCCCGGCGACGAACCGCTCCGGCGGCTCGAAGGCGTGCACCTGGTGGGTCATACCAGAGACCCTATCCGGCGTCCTCGCGTACCGCGCACCCCACCGACCCGAATCGCTGCCCGGTGGGCCGGCGCCGGCCGGCTCACCCGGACGCTCCCGCACCGCCGCCGACCGCGGCGTCCGAGTCCGCCGGGCGGCCGGTCCGCCGGCGCCGCTTACGCGGCGGCGGAACCAGGGCGTTCAGGTCACCCCCGATGTCGTTGAGCCGGAGCAGGAAAGGGCGCAACGGGGTGTAGCGGATCGCGGTCACCGACGCCGGGTCCACCACGATCCGCTGAAAAAGATCCAGGTGTACGCCGAGCGCGTCGGCGACGATGGCTTTGATCACGTCGCCGTGGCTGCACGCCAACCAGACCGCCTCGGGGCCGTGCTCGGCGGTCAGCCGGGCGTCCCAGGCGCGTACCGCCGCCACCGCGCGGGCCGCCATCTGCGCCATCGATTCCCCTTCGGGGAAGACGGCCGCGCTGGGATGCTGCTGCACGACCGGCCAGAGCGGCTCCTTGGCGAGCTTCTTCAGCGGCTGCCCCTCCCAGCTGCCGTACCCGCACTCGATGAGTCCCTCGTCGACCACCGGATCGGCCTGCGGCAGCGCCAGCGCAACGGTCTGCTGACAGCGGATCAGCGGGCTGGTCACGACGGCGGCCAGCGGCACCGCCCGCAGCCGCTCGCCCACCGCGCCGGCCTGGGCCCGGCCGGTCTCGTCCAGCTCGACCGGCTGCCGGCCGGCCAGGCCGCCGTCGGCGTTCGCGGTGGTACGTCCGTGCCGCAGGAGCAAGAGGGTCGCCACCTGAACCACCCTAGGCCCCCGACGAACCTCGACAGCGGCGTGTCGGATGTGGCGTGCCGGGCGTGGCGTGTCGAGTGTTAAGAAGGGGCCCCTCCTCTACCTGAGGCGTTAAGAAGGGGCCCTTCCTTGCATCTCAGGTGGCGGTGATGGTGCCGGTGAGGAGAAGGGCGAGGACCAGCGTGCCGACCGCGACCCGGTAGAGCACGAAGACGTACAGGGTGTGGTGTGCGACGTAGCGCAGCAGCCAGGCGATGGCCGCGTAGCCGACCGCGAACGCGATCAGCGTGGCGACGACCATCTGCGCGACGGTGGGCACCGACGTGCCCGGGGCCGCCGGCTCGAAAACGTCGCCCAGGCTGAACACCCCGGACATCACCACGGCCGGAATCGCCAGCAGAAACGAGTAGCGGGCCGCGGTCTCCCGGGTGAGGTTGAGGAACAGACCGAAGGTCAGGGTCGCCCCCGAGCGCGACACGCCGGGAATGAGCGCCAATGCCTGGGCGAAGCCCATCACCACGCCGTCGCGCATCCGGAAGTTCTTGAGCGTACGGGTCTGCCGGCCCCAGTACTCGGCGAACGCGAGCACGAAGGCGAAGACGATCAGGGTGGTGGCCACCACCCACAGGTTGCGGGCGGTATCCCGGATCTGGTCCTTGAACAGGAAGCCGAAGGCGCCGATCGGGATCGAGCCGACGATCACGTACCAGCCCATCCGGTAGTCGAGGCTGCTACGTACCGAGCTGTCCCAGATGCCGACGACCCAGGTCCGGCCGATCCGCCAGATGTCCTTGGCGAAGTAGAGCAGCACCGCCGCCTCGGTGCCCAGTTGGGTGACGGCGGTGAAGGACGCGCCGGCGTCCCGCTCGAAGAAGATCGCCGAGGTGATCCGCAGGTGCCCCGACGAGCTGACCGGCAAGAACTCGGTCAGGCCCTGGACGATGCCCAGAACGATGGCTTCGACCCAGGTCATTCGCCGACTCCCGAGAGGTCCAGCGCCTCGGCGACGGTCCGCAGGGTCTGCACCCCGCTGTCGCGGTCGGCGGCGAAGAGGGTCACCGCGAGGGTGGTCACCCCGGCCTCGGCGAACTGGCGCATCCGCTCGGCGATGCGTTCCCTGGGCCCGAGCAGGGAGGTCCGGTCGATGAACTCCAGCGGCACCGCCGCGGCGGCGTCGCGCTGCCGCTTGGCCAGGTAGAGGTCCTGCACCTCGCGGGCGGCGTCGCCATAGCCCATCCGGGTGGCCAACTGGTTGTAGAAGTTCTGCTGCCGGCTGCCCATGCCGCCGACGTAGAGGGCCGCGTACCAGCGCACCAGTTCGGCGCAGGACGCGACGTCGTCGCCGACCACGACCGGCACGGAGGGCACCACGTCGAAGCCGGCCAACTCCTTGCCAACCTTGGCTCGGCCGGTGCGTACCGCCGCGAGCTGCTCGTCGGCGAACTCGGGGGCGTAGAAGACAGCCAGCCAGCCGTCGGCGATCTCGCCGGCCAGTTCCAGGTTCTTCGGTCCCACCGCGGCCAGGTAGGTGGGGATGTGCTCGCGTGGCGGGTGGAAACCGAGCCGCAGAGCCTTGCCGGGGCCGTCGGGCAGCGGCAAGGTGTAGAACTGGCCGTCGTAGGCCACCTCCTTGCGGGCCACCGCCAGCCGCACAATGTCCACGTACTCCCGGGTGCGCGCGAGCGGCTTACCGAAGCGTACGCCGTGCCAGCCCTCGGAGACCTGCGGACCGGAGACCCCCAGGCCGAGGCGGAACCGACCGCCGGAGAGTGCGTCGATGGTGGCTGCGGTCATGGCGGTCATCGCGGGCGTACGAGCGGGAATCTGCATCACGGCGCTGCCGATGTCGATCCGCTCGGTCTGCCCGGCCATCCAGGCCAGCATGCTCGGCGAGTCGGAGCCGTACGCCTCCGCCGCCCACACCACCGCGTAGCCGAGCCGGTCCGCCTCCTGAGCCAGGGCCAGGTGGTCCGCCGGTGTGCTCCACGCTGTCTGGTAACCGAGGCTTAGCCCGAGTCGCACAGAGTCCTCCCCCATCCGCAGTCGCATCAGGTTACGCAATGCCGACGGTAGGGACGATCACCGGCTCACCCTCGCGTCGCCGGCAGACTCGACAGGAGCGAGGATATCGGTTTGGCCTGGTTCGAAATAAGGTTCACCCATGCAGCAGCGACCGCTCGGCCGAAGCGGGCTGGCGGTTTCCCGGCTCGCGCTCGGCACGATGACCTGGGGTCGGGACACCGACGCCGACGACGCGGCGGCGCAACTGAAGAGCTTCCTCGACGCCGGTGGCAACCTGATCGACACCGCCGACGTGTACGGCGACGGCGACGCCGAGTCGGTGATCGGCTCCCTGCTGGGCACCCTCGTGCCCCGCGAGGAACTGCTCATCGCCACGAAGGCGGGGTTGCGCCCGGGTGGGGAACGGCGGCGGGACAACTCCCGGGGGCACCTGCTGCGTACTCTGGACGCCTCGCTGCGCCGGCTGGGCACCGATTATGTGGATCTCTTCCAGGTGCACTGCTACGACCCGCAGACCCCGCTGGAGGAGACCCTGGCCGCGCTGGACCACGCGGTGGCCAGCGGACGGGTGCGCTACATCGGCCTGTCCAACTTCTCCGGCTGGCAGACCGCCCAGGCGGCGGTCTGGCAGGCGGCTTGGCCGGGACGAGCGCCAGTGGTCGCCGCCCAGGTGGAGTACTCGCTGTTGGAACGGGGCGTGGAGCGGGAGGTGCTGCCGGCCTGCGAGGCGCTCGGGCTGGGGGTGCTGCCCTGGTCGCCGCTGGGCCGCGGGGTGCTCACCGGTAAGTACCGGCACGGGCGGCCGGCGGACTCCCGGGCGGTGTCGCCGCACTTCGAGCGGTTCGTCGTTACCTACCTGGAGCCGCGCTGCTCCAGCATCGTCGAGGCGGTGGCCACCGCCGCGAACGGGCTCGGGGTGTCCCCGCTGGAAGTGGCGCTGGCCTGGATCCGGGACCGGCCCGGAGTGACCGCACCGATCCTCGGCGCGCGCACGGCCGGGCAACTGCTCGGCGCGCTGCAGGTGGAGCGGATGGTGCTCCCCGAGGAGATCACCACGGCGTTGGACGACGTCTCGGCGTTGGAGGTCGGCTACCCGGAACGCGACGGGTGAGCGGCTGCTCAGAAGGCCGGCCGAGCGGCCTGGCGGCGACGCGGAGCCGAGCGGCGAAGCGGGGGCGGGCGGTCCGGCGACGGGCGGAGGCGGGCGGGGCGGGGGGCGGCGCGGGTCACCCGGCCGGGGGTGGCGCTCGCAGGCTCCGGCTGGGCAGCATAGGGGCCATGGACTACGAGTACGCGCCGCTGCGGCTGCCGCCGAACGTCGACAGGTTGACCGCAGCGGCGCAACTGGCGATCCAGGCCGAGTTCTCCGGGTGGGAGTTGGCTCGGGTACGGCTGTTCCGGGACGGCACGCGCCAGGTGATGCTGCGCCGCCGCCGGGTCAACACGCCGCAGCCCGGCCTGTCGTACTGAGCCGGGAATGCCGACCGGCCACACCGGGGGCCGGGACCGGTCACCCGATCCCGGCCGCGCCCGGTGCTCCGGCCACGCCGTCAACTCGACGGCACAGGCTCAGTGCACGTGGTCGTGCTCCTCGTCGAATTCCACGAATGGGTGCTCGTCGAGCCGGCCGACCAGGCGATCGTCGGCTGCGGGCTGGAACGGGCCCACCGCGTCGTCGTCATCGAAGGACTCCAGGTCGACCGGGGTGCCGACCTCGCTGACCATCACCACGCCGTCGAGCGGCTCCAACTCCGGCACGTCGAGCGCACCGAGCGAGCCGTCGCCGCTCTGCAGCAGCTCCAGCACCGCCTCACCGACGCCCTCCACCGGCGGGGCCTCCTCGTCGGCCGGCACTGCCTCCCGCCGGGCCGCGTCGGCGACGCGGATCAGCGCCGAGACGCTCGGAACCCGGTAGTCGCGCCGCTGGCGCACCGAGATCACCCGGGGATGCGGGTCGCCCGGCTCGCCCCCTTCGCCACCACCGAAGCGCTGGTCGGCCTCGTCCGGGTCGATCGACTCGACATCCCACGGGGTGACCTCGCCGAAGGCGTCCATGAGTTGCTCGTCGTACGCGAACGACGCGTTGTTCAACGCGACGTACGCCCGCCAGACATCGTCGTCGTCGATCCGGCCCCCGGCAGCGCGGACCGCGGCCAGGTGGTGACGGGCCGCTTCGATCACGCGCTCGAGGGCGGCGTCCAGCTCACCGTGCTGGTCGGTCATATGAGGCGTCCCTTTCACGTTGCGAGATGCCGCGCCCGAACCGGGCGCGGGTCAGCAGGTACGCAGGAACCGGTCGAGAACCCGCACGCCGAACTGTAGTCCGTCCACCGGAACCCGCTCGTCGATGCCATGGAACAACGCCGAGAAGTTCAGGTCGGCCGGCAGGCGCAGCGGCGCGAAGCCGAAACAGCGGATGCCCAACTGCGAGAAGGCCTTGGCGTCGGTGCCGCCGGAGAGCATGTACGGCACCGGCCGCGCCCCCGGATCCTCGGCCCGCAGCGCGGCGGACATCGCCTCGACCAGGTCGCCGTCGAAGGTGGTCTCCAGCGCCGGCTGGCGCTGGATGTACTCGATCGCGATGTCCGGGCCGACCAGCTCGCGCAGCTGCCGCTCCAGCAGCTCGGACTGACCGGGCAGGCTGCGGCAGTCGATGGTGGCGCTGGCCCGGCCGGGGATCACGTTGTCCTTGTAGCCGGCGGCGAGCCGGGTCGGGTTGGCGGTGTTGCGGATGGTGGCCCCGATGATGTTGGCGATCGGGCCGAGCTTGGCGATGGCGATCTCCGGGTCCTCCGGGTCCACCTCGATGCCGAGCACCTCGGAGACCTCCTCAAGGAAGGCGCGTACGGTGTCGGTGACCACCACCGGGAAGCGGTGCGCGCCGATGCGGGCCACCGCCGCGGCCAGCGCGGTGACCGCGTTGTCGTCGTGCACCATCGAGCCGTGCCCGGGCCGGCCCTTGGCGTGCAGTCGCAGCCAGTCGATGCCCTTCTGCGCGGTCTCGATGAGGTAGAGCCGCCGCGACTCGTCCACCGTGTACGAGAAGCCGCCCACCTCGCCGATGCCCTCGGTGCAGCCGTCGAACAGCTCCCGGTGCCGGGTGGCGAGGAAGTGGGCGCCGTACTCGCTGCCAGCTTCCTCGTCGGCGGTGTACGCCAGCACGATGTCCCGCGGCGGGCGGACGCCGGTGCGCTGCCAGTGCCGTACCACCGCGAGGACCATCGCGTCGAAGTTCTTCATGTCGATGGCACCCCGGCCCCACAGGTAGCCGTCGCGCAGCTCGCCGGAGAAGGGATGCACCGACCACTCGTCGGGGTCGGCCGGCACCACGTCCAGGTGACCGTGCACGAGCAGCGCCCCCCGGCTCGGCTCGGTACCGGGGATCCGGGCGACCACGTTGGCCCGCCCCCGGGCGGACTCGTGGATCACCGGCTCGATCCCGACCTCGGCCAGTTTCTCCGCGACGTACTCCGCGGCGCGGCGTTCGCCCGCGCTGGTGGCGTTGTCGCCGGTGTTCGTGGTGTCGATGCGCAGCAGGTCCCGGCAGAGTTCGACGACCTCGTCGGTGGGCGCGGGAAGGGCGGAGTGGGCGTCGCTCGTCATCGCCCCTTCATACCAGCTCACCGTTTCGGCGCCAGGCGGTGCGGGTACTGGGAGCGCGTCCAGGTGCAATATCATCGGCGCTCCGCCCGTCAGCCAGGAGGGACCGTGTCCGTCCAACTGCCGCCGCTGCCCCCCACGCCGGGCGACGGCTACCAGCCGGCCGGACGCAGCATCGCCGACACCATCGCCGAGGAGCACCAGCGACTGCTGGCGCTGGCCCGGCGGCTGGTCGCGCCGGGCCCGAATCCGGCACACGGCCGGGAGATCCTCATCGCCGCATTGTCCCGGCACCTGTCCGCCGAGGAGCAGTACCTCCTACCCGCCGTCCGTCAGGCCCTCGACGACGCCGACGGACCGGTCGGTGAGGTGCTGGCCGGTGACGCCGCTCTGCTCATGGCACTGCGTGGGCTCACCGACGACCGTCTCGCCATGGTGGTCCAGTTGGTCGAGGCGCACGTGACGGCGGTCGACGCGCTGGTGACGCGGCTGTGCGCCAGCGCCACCGAGGAGGAGCTGATCCGGCTCGGCAACCGGCTGGAGATTGCCGAGGAGGCCGCGCCGACCCGCCCGCACCCGGGCGTGCCGCACACCCCGCCGTGGAACCGGATCGTCGAGCCGGCGGTGGCGGTGGTCGACAAGTTCCGCGACGCGGTCACCGGACGGCGCACCCGGCTCAGCGAGCTGAGCGAGCCACCGCAGGGTTGAGTCGGCACCACACTTCGAGGGGCGTTGATCCGTACGGGCCCTTCCGTCCGCCGCGGTGTCGCCCTACCGTCACGCTATGAATCTGGAGTTGCGCCACCTACGGGTGGTCTGCGCCATCGCGGAGACGGGAAGCGTGACCAAGGCGGCCTCGACGCTCGGCCTGGCCCAGCCGGCGCTGACCGCCCAGCTCCAGCGCATCGAACGGACCCTGGGCGGGTCACTGTTCGAACGGGACCGTCGGGGCGCCCGGCCCACCGCCCTCGGTGAGCTGGTGCTCGCCCGGGCCCGGGTGCTGCTGCCGGCGATGAAGGGCCTCCAGGACGAGGCGGCCCGGCTGGCCGGCGCGGGTGACGCGCCCCGCCGCTACCGGTTCGGCGGGGTGAACAGCCCGATCCTGGGTCGGCTGGTGCACCGACTCGCCGCCGAGCAGCCGCAGGCGCAGATCACCACGCACGCCTTCTGGTCGGTCGACGAACTGGTCCAACTGGTCGCCGCCGGCCGGCTGGACTACGCGTTGACCGGCGTGTGCGGCGATTCCATCCCGTCGGCGGACTACGGGCTGAGCTGGCGGGAGGTGGCCGTCGACCCGGTCACGGTGCTGCTGCCGGAGACGCATCCGCTGGCCGGGCGGGACGAGGTGAACCTGGCCGACCTACGGCACGAGCAGTGGGTGGCGGCGCCCGGCGACGGCTGCTTCGGCGACTGTTTCGCCGCCGCCTGCGCGCGGGCCGGTTTCACCCCACGGAAGGTGTACGAGGCCGACGTGCGCGGCTGCTTCGACCTGGTGGACGCCGGCGAGGCGGTGGCGTTGTGCCAGGCCACCTTCCGGCCGGTGACCGGCCTGGTGACCCGCCGGCTGGCCGGCACGCCGCTGCGCTGGCGGCTGATGCTGGGCTGGCACCCGGAATCCGCCGCCGCCCGGATGGCCGACCTGGTGCTGGAGACGGCGCTGAGCGCGTACACCGACGCTCTGGCGCCGCACCCGGCGTATCTGGCCTGGCTGCTGCGCAACCCGGCGTTCGGGCTGCGGCGGCCGGTGACCGCAGTGGTCGAGCGCGGGGTGCGAACCGGCTGACGGCGGGTATGCGGCGGGTATGACCGACCTCTATCCCGCTGCCGACGACCGTGAGGTGCTGCGCGAGGCGGCCACCCGGCACACCGCCGCCGTCCGGGACGTGGAAACCTTCCTGCGCCGCCTGCCGGAGGTGCCCGATCCCGCCGACCTGACCGAGTACGCCAACCTGATCACCCGCGAGGAACAGACCCGCGCAGACCGCCAAGCCGCCGCCGACGCTGCCGGCCTGCTCATCCCCAGTCTCGAGCCCGAGTAGCCCGCTCCCTTCCCCCCCCTCGCCGATCTTGCACTTTTGGTCGCCGTTGCATGTCTTATGCCCCAAATGCGGCGACCAAAAGTGCAAGATCGCGGAGCCGGTCGGGGTGGGTGTGGGGTGGGCGCGGGTGGGGGGGTGGGGTGGGGGTTAGCGTTCGGTTAGGGGGTCGTGGCCTAGGTCCAGCAGGGAGTGGCGCCACTCGTCGTCGGCGTTGCCCCGGTCCGGGCGGGCTGCGGTGAGGGAGCGGATCCGCTCGATCGCGTCCCGCATCACCTCGACGTCCTCGGGGGTCAGGTCGACCTTGCGCTTGCGCAGCACGGCGAGAATCTGCCGGCCCGGCTCCGGAAGGTCCAGGTCCGGGTTCGGGCCGAACGCCTCCTCGCCCGAGCCCCGGGTCAGCAGCCACTGCCGCAACTGCTCCGACGGCACGTTGACCTCGGCGTGGAAGTCCTCCCAGAGCACCTCCACCTCGGGGTCGAGTCGCTGCTCGCGTACCATCAGTCCTCCTCTGTCGGCGGCGACCCGGAAGTCTCCGGGTGCCCCTGGTCGGTCTGCCCGCCCAGGCCCTCCTCCGGCACCTGCACCCGGCGGGGGTTCGCCGTCGGCGGGGCCACGATCGGCTCGCTGCGGTCGTCGTCCTCGTCCCGGTTCTGTTCCGGTTCGGTCATCAGTACCCTCCCGGTCAGCGGGGATGCGAGGTCGTGGCCGCCGTGTAGCCGCGCTCACCGGCCGTCACGTCGAAGGTGAGCTGCCCGTCCCGACCGTCGACGGTGACCCGTTGGCCGGGTGAGAGCTGCTGTTCCAGCAGCATCCGGGAGAGGTGGTTGTCCACCTCCCGCTGGATGGTCCGGCGCAGCGGCCGGGCGCCGTACTCCGGCTGGTAGCCGTGCTCGGCGATCCAGTCGACCCCGGCGGTGGTGAACTCCACCTCGATGTCCTGGGCGTGCAGCCGGCGGCGGGTCTCCTCCAGCAGCAGCTCGGTGATCTGCCGCAGCTGCGCGGCCTCCAGCCGACGGAAAATGATCACCTCGTCGATGCGGTTGAGGAATTCCGGACGGAAGCTCTCCTGCAACCGGCGCATCAGCCGATCCCGCAGCTCGTCGCTCTCCTGCGCGCCGCCCGGCTCGCCGGCACCGAAACCGACCGCCCGTTGGCTACCGGTGATCAGCTCCGAACCGAGGTTGCTCGTCATGATCAGTACGGTGTTCCTGAAGTTGACAGTACGGCCCTGGCTGTCGGTGAGCCGCCCCTCGTCGAGCACCTGCAGCAGGATGTTGAACACGTCGGGGTGCGCCTTCTCTATCTCGTCCAGCAGCACCACCGCGTACGGGCGACGGCGCACCGCCTCGGTGAGCTCGCCCGCCTCCTCGTACCCGACGTAGCCCGGGGGCGCGCCGACCAGCCGGCTGACCGTGTGCCGTTCCTGGAACTCGCTCATGTCCACCCGGACCATACGGTCGGCCTCACCGAACAACGCCTCCGCCAGGGCCCGGGCCAGCTCGGTCTTGCCGACGCCGGTGGGACCGAGGAACAGGAAACTGCCCATCGGACGGTTCGGATCGGCCAGCCCGGTGCGGGAGCGGCGCACCGCCTCGGCCACCGAGGTGACCGCGTCGTCCTGCCCGACCACCTTCTCGTGCAGCTGGCCCTCCAGGCGCAGCAGCCGGTCCCGCTCCTCCTCGGTGAGCTGGCTGGCCGGGATGCCGGTGGCCCGGGAGACCACCTCGGCGATCTCGTCCGGCCCCACCTCGGGCACCTGGGAGGCGCCGCCCTCGTCGCCGCGCGCCCGGCGCAGCTGTTCCTCCAGCTCGGAAGCCCGGTCGCGCAGCGTGGAGGCGCGTTCGTACTGCTCGTCGGCGACCGCCTGCTCCTTGTCCCGGCGTACTTCTTCGAGCTGTTGCTCCAGGTCGCGCACGTCGGCGGCGGGGGTGCGGGTGCGCAGCCGGACCCGGGCGCCGGCCTGGTCGATCAGGTCGATCGCCTTGTCCGGCAGGTAGCGGTCGGTGATGTACCGGTCGGCGAGTTCGGTGGCGGCGACCAGCGCCTCGTCGGTGAACCGCACCTGGTGGTGCGCCTCGTAGCGGTCCCGCAGGCCGCGCAGGATGGCCACGGTGTCCTCGACGGTGGGCTCGGGCACGAAGACCGACTGGAACCGCCGGGCCAGCGCGGCGTCCTTCTCGATGCTGCGGCGGTACTCGTCGAGCGTGGTCGCGCCGATCACCCGCAGCTCGCCGCGGGCCAGCGCTGGCTTGAGCATGTTGGAGGCGTCCATCCCGCCCTCGCTGCCCGCGCCGCCCGCGCCGACCAGGGTGTGGATCTCGTCCAGGAAGACGATCAGCTCCTCCCGGTGCGCCCGGATCTCGTCGATCACCTTCTTCAGCCGTTCCTCGAAGTCACCCCGGTAGCGGGTGCCGGCGACCAACCCGGCCAGGTCGAGCTGGACCACCCGCTTGCCGATGAGGGTCTCCGGTACGTCACCGTCGCAGATCCGCTCGGCCAGGCCCTCCACGATGGCGGTCTTGCCGACGCCGGCCTCGCCGATCAGCACCGGGTTGTTCTTGGTCCGCCGGGAGAGGATCTCCACCGCCTGCTCGATCTCGTCGGCCCGCCCGATCACCGGGTCGATCTGGTCGTTGCGGGCCAGTTCGGTGAGGTCCTGGCCGTACTGGTCGAGAGTGGGGGTGCCCCGGTCCGGCCGAGGGCCGCCCATCGGGCCGCGCTCGGCGTTGGCCGCCTGCAACGACTCGGGCTGGATCCGGCCGGCGGCGAGCATCCGGCCGGCCGGCGACTCGGGGTTGAGCGGCAGCGCCATCAGGATGTGCTCGGGGCCGATGTAGTTCGCCCCCATCGCCCGGGACAACTGGTGGGCGTCGAGCAGCGCCCGCTTGGCCGCCGGGGTCAGTGACAGGTTCGGCGGGACCTCGCCCTGCGGGGCCCCGTCGCCCTGCCCGCCGAGCGCGTTGAGCAGGGTGTCCGGGTCCGCGCCCGCTCGGCGGAGCAGGTCACGCAACGGCTCGCGCTGCAACGCCGCCCAGAGCAGGTGGTCGGTGTCCAGGTCGTTGCTGTGCTTCTGGGCCGCCCGACGCGCCGCGTCCGCCAGCATCTCCCGGGCATCGGCGGTCATCAGCCGGGTGATGTCGACCCGGTGCGCAGGCCGGCGCCCGCCCTCGCCCCGACCGAAGTACCGGGCCAGGAACTCGTCCCACGGGTCCGAGCCGAAGTCGCCGGGTCCAATCATCTCTGTCCTCCGCGGTCGGGCGCGAGACGGTCGGCACGGGCTACCCCGCCCCCGGCCGGACAAACGCCACCGCTTCGCACCGCCCGGCGCGGCCGTCAGGCAGGGCGCCCGGCGGGATGGCAGGGTGGGCGGATGAACTCGCCTCCGCTACTCATCGTGGACGCCGCCAACGTGGTCGGGTCCCGCCCGGACGGCTGGTGGCGCGACCGGGCCGGGGCCACCGCCCGGCTGCGGGACGCTCTCGCGCCACTGGGCGGGCACGGGGTTCCGCCGGAGCTGCCGCCGCCGGTCGAGGTGGTGCTGGTGGTCGAGGGCGCCGCCCGGGAGGTGCCCGGAGTCGACGGGGTGCGGGTGGTGGCCGCCCCCGGTTCCGGCGACGACACCATGGTCGACCTGGTCGCCGCCGCCGGTGACCGGCGCCGGCTGGTGGTCACCGCCGACCGTGCGCTGCGCGACCGGGTCGCCGCGCTCGGTGCCGAGGTGTACGGGCCGCGCTGGCTGCGCGGCGGCGCTGGGTGAACGGCCGCACACGAGTCCCACGAATCGGACCCGCGGTGCGGGCGGTCGACAACCGGTCAGCAGGGCAGGAACACTGACAGGGCACGTGTCCTTTCCCGACCGCATAGGCTCTAATGGAGTCCTCCCGGCCCCCAGGAGGTTCCGCGTGGCGAGCGTCGCCGAGCTCAAGGCAGCCATCGATATCGCACTTCAGCAGATCGGTGACGGCCAGAGCGCCGTGCAGGCCGCCGGCGAGAAGCTGGCCGAGGCGCAGCAGACCCTCGCCGGCGCGCTGGAGGGCAGCGGCCACGCCACCGTCGAGGCGGCGCAGGCGTCGTTGACCCAGGCCGGCCAGGAGCTTGAGGAGTGCCTCGCCGCGACACTCGTCGCGATCGAGCAGGCTCAGCAGTACGTCGCGACGCTGTAGGGGCGGGCGTGTCCATCGTCGAGGATGTCGGCGCGCAGGTCCGTGCCGCCGCCGAGGAGTTGCCGCTGGGCCTGCTGGCGCTGGCGCTGGAGAAGTTCGGCCTGGCCACCGAGCGGCTGCGCTGGGTCCGCCAGGAGTCGGCCAACCCGATGGGCGTGCCGGAGCTCTCCGCCGCCACCGAACACGCCGAGACCGCCGGTTACGCGCTGCGGGTTGCCCAGGAGCAGTTGAGCGCGTACCTGGCCGCGATCGGGCTGGCCCCCGACGGCGCGCCGCCGCCCACCGGTCGGCCGGAGCGTCGGCCCGCGCACGACGCGCCCCGGGGCGACGCGCCGGTGATCGTGGCACCGGAGTCCGCCGGCGAGGTGCGGTTGCGCCGCTGGTGGTCGGTACGGGTGGCGGAGCTGACCGGGGAACGTGAAGGCCCTCCGGAGGAGCCTGACGAACGGATCGCCGACTCCCGCGAGTTGCTGCGCCGGGTGGTGCGCGGCGTACGCGCCGGTGACCGCGACCGGCTGCACCGGGACCTGCGCGGGGCGCATGCCGACGTCGGCATGGGTCTGGCCGCCGTGGCCCCGCCGCTGCTGCGCGACCTCGCCGGAGAAATGCTCGGACATCCGCCGCGCGGCGACGACCTGGCCCGGTTGCACCGCGAGTTGGGCGGCCGGGTGCGCGACCTGCTGCCCGGCCTGCCCGCACCGGTGCTGGACACGCTGCTGACCCGGGTCTGCCGGATGCCTCCGCCGCGCCGCGACGGTGGGGAGCAGCCGCACGCCGCCGACCCGGCGGTCACCGCCGGAGTTCTCACCGGCGTCCTGCTCGACCGCCTCGGCCGCGACCTGCCCCCCGACGACGATGAAAGGAAGGGCCCCCTGTTAACGCCTGACGTGGTGAAGGGGCCCCCTGTTAACACCGCTGGCGGCTCGCCCGGCACCGCTGGCGGCTCGCCCGGCACCACCGGCGGCTCGCCCGGCACCACCGGCGGCTCGCGTTCGGCGGCCGGCACCGCTGGCGGCTCGCGGCCCGCGCCCAGCACCGGGACCGGCCGGCCGGGGCGCGGGATCGATGGCTGACCGGCGTAATCAACTGGTCGCCCGGGTCCGGGAACTGCTCGCCGAGGCACTCGGCGCGTCCCGTAACCGGTCGGCCGAGGCGCAGACCGCCCTGGCCGCCGCACGCCAGCGGGCGGTACGCATACGCCGGGCCGCCGCCGGCGTACCGGAGCGGGTCGGTGCGGAACGCGACCGGCGGCTCACCGAGATCGAGACCGGGCACGCGGCGCGCCTCGCGGAGCTGATGCGGCGGGCGGCCGAGGCCGCGGCCCGGGAGGCACCCGGTGCGGGCTCGGCCGGCTGGTCGACGTGGCAACCCACCCCGGCTGAGCGAGCCGAACCGCCGGGCATGGCCCGGGTCGGCACGCTGCGGCTGCCCGAGCAGGGCCACCGGCAGGGGCCGCGGGGTGACATCGTCGCCGAACCGGTGCCGGCGCTGGTGACGCTGCTCGACGGCGGGCACGTGGCGCTCGACGGTGATCCGGAGGGCTGCGCGGCGGTGGTGTCCGCGTTGCTGCTGCGCAGCCTTGGCCGGGCGGCGCCGGGCAGCGTACGGCTGATCGGCTACGACCCGGACCACCTGGGCGGCGGGCTGGCGGGGTTCGCCCCGCTCGGTACAGCCGGGCTGCTCACCTTCGTCGGACCGGGCGGCCTGGGAGGGCTGTTGGACGACCTGGTGGAGCAGATCCGCCGGATCAACGAAACCGTGCTCGCCGGTGAGTACGCCTCGCTACGGGAGCTGGCCGCCACGACCGGCCGCCGGCCGGAACCGTGGCGGGTGGCGGTGCTGCTCGGTGGGGACGAGCTGTCCCGGCACGAGCGCGGCCAACTGGACCGGGTGGTTCGCGCGGGTGCCGCGTGCGGCGTACACCTGATCGTGCGTGGCGTCCCGCTGCCGGACGATCCGACGGTGACCCGGGTGAGGGTCACCGCTGACAGCGCCCATGTCGACACCCTGCCGGTACGCCTGGACCCGCCGCCGCCGGCGGCGCTGGTGACCGAGACCTGCCGTCGGATCGCCTCGGTGGTCAGCGCCGGACCGGCCCCGACCCCGTTCACCGATTTGCTGCCTCCGCCCGAGCAGATGTGGCGGGAGGATTCGGCGACCGGCCTGACCGCGCCGATCGGCGAGGGACCGCAGGGCCGGCCGGTGCTGCTGACCCTCGGTGACTATCCGCCGCACGCGCTGATCGGTGGCCCCTCCGGCACCGGCAAAACCAACCTGATCTTCGCCTGGATCGGCGCTCTGGCCGCTCGCTACTCCCCCGGCGAACTGGAGTTCTATCTGCTGGACTTCAAGGAGGGGGTGTCCTTCGCCCGGTTCGCCCAGGGCCGGCGGGATCCGAGCTGGCTGCCGCACATGCGGCTGGTCGGCATAAACGTCAACACCGACCGCGAGTTCGGTCTGGCGCTGCTGCGGTTCCTCGCCGAGGAGTTGCGCCGACGCGCCGACGCCGCGAAGAAACACGAGGTCACCAAACTGGCCGAGCTGCGGGCGGTGGACCCGACCGGGCACTGGCCCCGGATCGTGGCGGTGGTGGACGAGTTCCAGATGCTGCTGGCCGGCCGGGACGCGGTGGCTCGGGAGGCGGCCGACCTGCTGGAAGACCTGGCCCGCCGGGGCCGGTCGCAGGGCATCCACCTGGTGCTGGCCTCGCAGGACGTACGAGGCATCGAGGCGCTGTGGGGCCGTCCGGCGCTGGTCGCCCAGTTCACCCTGCGGATAGCGCTGCCCAAGGCGCTGCGCATCCTCGCCGAACGCAACGACGCCGCCCAGTCGCTGCCGAAGTTCCACGCCGTGGTCAACGCCGAGTCGGGGTTGCCCGAGGGCAACCAGGTGGCCCGGATTCCCTCGGCCAGCGACTGGGAGACCTGGAGCGAGCTGCAACACCGGTTGTGGCGGATGCGCCCGGCCGAGGCGGCGCCCGCCCGTCTCTTCGACGGCGACGCGATCCCCCGGCTGGCCGACGCGCCGGACTTCCGGGCCCTGCACGCGCCGGAGGTCGGTACGCCACGCGGTCCGATCGCCCTGCTCGGCGAGATCATCGACGTGCAGGCCCGGTCGGCGGCGTTGCGGCTGCCCCGGGCCCCGGGGCGCAACCTGGCCGTGCTGGGCACCCGGGTCGACGAGGCGTGTGCGGTGCTGGACGCGGCGGCTCGGTCGCTGGCTCGGCAGCACCGTCCGGGCAGCGCCCGGTTCTCCATCGCCTGCCTGGACCCGGACGCCGACCCGGCGGCCCGTGCGCTCTACGAGGAGCTCGCCGACGACGCCGCCTGGTACGACGAGGAGAGCGTGACCGAGCTGATGGCCGAGACGGCCGACGGCCTCGGCGGGCCGGGTGCCACCGGCACGCCGCACTACCTGCTGCTGTTCGCCGTCGACGCGGCGGCCGGCGCACTGGCCGCGCGGGTCGGACGGGCGAGCGGGCTGGAGCACCTGCGCCGGATCCTGCACGACGGCCCGGAACGGCGCACGCACGTGCTGGCCTGGTGGCGGGGGGTGGCTCGGATGCGCGCCGACCTGGGTGGTGCGGGCGCCCGCACCGACCAGATCGGCGCCTGGGTGGCACTGGACATCCACGGCGGGGAGCTGAGCGGCGCGCTGTATCCCGGCACCAGCGGACCGGACTGGTATCCCCGCCCGTGGCGGGGCCTCTTCTTCGACCGGGCGGTACACCGCACCGGGCAGACCATCATCCCGTACGGACCGTCGCGATGAACGAACCGGTGACCAGCGAGACGTACGCGGCCCAGCTGCGGCGGCTCGCCGAGCTGACCGCCCGGGTGCACGAGCAGCGGGAGGAGGCGTACGCCTGGCACGAGCAGCAGTGCGCGGCGGCCGACCGCGCCGTGGCGGAATCGGCCGACGAGGTCAACCGGGCTGAACGGGAGCTGGTCGCGGCCCGCGAGACGCAGGAGCGGGTGGACGCCGAGGTGGCGATGCTGTGGCAGGAGCTGAACTCCCGGCTGGGCGGGGGCGGGCGCCGCGCGGGCACTCCGCCGGCTCCTCGACCGGACGCCACCGGCGACCCGGAGCCGCTGCTGGAGGCCGCCCGGGATCTGCTGCGCCGCACCCGGCAGCCGGGCGAGCTGCCGAGCGGCGTGAACCCGCTGCTGGCGCTCTGCGGGGTGGCCGGGGCGGTGCTGGCGTACGCCCTGGGCGCCGGGGCCCGCGCGCTGGCCGCGCGTACCGACGGCGAACTGGCCGTGGGCCTGCCGGTGCTGGCCCTGGTCGTGACGCTGCTCGGCCCGGTGCTGGGTCTGATTCCGGCGCGACTGATCGCCGACCGCCGCCACGCCGTGCTCAGCCCCCGCCCCGTCATCGTCGTGGCCACCGCCGGCCTGGTCACCACCCTCCTGCTCCTGGTCACCGCCTGACCCCGACCAGTTGCCAAGCCGCCACGCGCGGGTGACCGGTGTCGATCGAGAGGTTTGCGTCGCGGTCCGGCAGGTGATTCCGCCGCAAACCTTTTGATCAATGCAGGCCGTCGACGCGGGCGGGGCCGGGGGTGGGGGTGAGGACGGCTTCGCGGAGGAGGCGGCGGGTGAGGGTCAGGCGGTCGGCGTCGGTGTCGAGGGCGGGCAGGTCGCCGACTCGGATGACCTTGCCCGTGAGCAGGGCGCGCAGCGCGGGCTCGCAGTCGGCCGGGAGGGTCAGCGTGCGGTCGAACAAACGCAGGGTGATCCGGTCACCGTCGCCGGTGAGCTGCCACCGTAGGCCGGGGCGGAGGGTGACGTGGCTGTCGGGATCCAGCGCGTTCAGCGCGGCGGCCTGGGCCAGCGGCCGGATCGGTGCCGGACGCGACGCCGGCCAGGCCCGCTGTCGCAGCCGGGCCGTCACCTCCGCCGGGTCGACCCGCAGCAGCCAGTCCCGCAGCGCCTCGACGGTCTCGGTCAGTTCCGGCTCGATGGCGTCCGGGTCGGCCAGGTCGGTGCCGAACGGCAGGGTGGCCCGCAACCGCCGGTCCTGGGCGGCCAGCGCGAGCAGCTCCTCCACCAGCGCGTACCGGGTGAGGGCGCGGATGCCGACGGTCAGGTGCAGCGAGCTGTCCTGTTGCGCCTGGGCACTGTGCAGCCAGCCGCGCGGCAGGTAGAGCGCGTCACCCGGTTCGAGAACCACGTCCAGGGCGGGCGGGCCCTGCGCGCTGGCCGCGACCTCGTCGGCCCGGCCGCCCCACGGCTGGCGCTCCAGCGGGTCGGGTAGCACCGGCGGGTGGATCCGCCAGTGCTTGCGTCCGTCCACCTGCAGCACGAAGACGTCATGGGTGTCGTAGTGGGTGTCGAAGCCCTGGCTGTCGGGCGGCGTCAGGTACGCGTTGACCTGCAACGGCTGGCCGACGGCCAGGCTCAGCTCACGGGTGAAGTCGATCAGCGCCGGCCAGGTGCGGTGCAGGCCCTGCAGGACGAGGGTGGCGCCGCCGGCGTACAACTCGAGGATCTTCTCGTCGAGGACCTGGTCGCCGATCTCGGCGCCGGCACCGCCGCCGCCGGTGTAGCGCGCCGCCGGCACCATCTGGCCGTCCCTGGCCACCCGCAGGAAGGGGGTACGCAGACCCCGCCGGCTCAGCAGTTCGTCGGCGTCGGCGGGGCTGAGCAGGTCCGTGAAGCCGACCGGGTTGGGCAGTTCGGCGGCGCGGGACAGCAGCGGGGTCTGTCCCCAGTGGGCGGCGGCGAACTTGGCCGGCTCCACGCTGACGCAGCGCGCCAGCGCCGCCAGGGCGGATGGTGGCGGTTCCGGGCCGACGGAGCACCCGGAAGCGCGCCGAGCGGAGTCCGCCGGGTAGCCCTGGCCGCCCGGCGGGTCGAACTGCGCCATGGTGATGCGCTATCGGGCCGCGCCGTCGGCACCGCCGTCGCGCTGGCCGGGGTTCGCGCCGCCGTCGGCCGGACCCTCGGCACCACCGTCCGCACCACCGTCGCGCTGGCCCGGAGTCGCGCCGCCGTCGGCCGGACCCTCGGCACCACCGTCCGCACCACCATCACGCTGACCCGGAGTCGCGCCGCCGTCGGCCGGACCCTCGGCACCACCGTCCGCACCACCATCACGCTGACCCGGGGTGGCGCCCCCGTCGGCCGGCCCCTCCAGCCCGCCGCCGCTGGTGCTCTGAATGTCGTCGTCGTTGAGTGGCATCGTGCTCCCTCCGATGGACCCGCCCCCGTCGGTGGGGTGCGTCGTGTCACGGGTGGTACCCCGCGTCCGATCTTCTCTAACCACGCTGCATTTCACCGTAGACGCCGGAACCGGCCGACATGGGCGATTCGGCCATGCCGCGCGCGGTGGACCCCGGGGGACGGTGGCAGGATGGACAGACGCGAACCGACGGAGGTGCCGATGACCTCACCACTGGAGCCGGTGACCGAGGACTGGCAGCGCGCCCTGGCCATCGTGGCGCACCCGGACGACCTGGAGTTCGGTGCCGCCGCCGCGATCGCCCGGTGGACGGGTCAGGGCAAGCAGGTGGCGTACTGCCTGGTCACCAGCGGCGAGGCGGGCATCGACGGGATGCCGCCGCCGCAGGCCCGGCAGGTACGCGAGCAGGAGCAGCGCGCTTCCGCGGCCCTGGTCGGCGTGGACACCGTGGAGTTCCTCGGCCTGCCCGACGGGATCCTTGAGTACGGGGTGCCGCTGCGCCGGGAACTGGCCGCGGTGGTCCGCCGACACCGGCCGGAAATCGTGATCACGAACAACTTCCGGCCCACCTGGGACGGGGCGGCCGTGCTCAACCAGGCCGACCACATCGCGGTGGGCCGGGCCACCCTCGACGCCGTCCGCGACGCCGGCAACCGGTGGATCTTCCCGGAGCAGCTGACCGACGGCGTCGAGCCGTGGGGCGGCGTACGCCAGGTGTGGGCGGCCTCCTCCCCCCGCTCCGGGCACGGCGTGGACACCACCGACACGTTCGCCGCCGGGGTGGCGTCGCTGCTGGCGCACGAGGCGTACCTCACCGGGCTGGGCGACGGCAGCTTCGACGCCGAGGAGTTCCTGGAAAGCTCTGCCCGCCCGGTCGGCACCCGGCTGGGCGTGCGCTACGGCACCTCGTTCGAGGTGTTCCACTTCGACCTCTGGTAGGCCGACGTGATCCTGCTCGGCACCTCCGGCTGGCAGTACCGGGACCGGTTCTGTCCACCCGGTCCGCCCGCCGGGCACCGGGTCAGCCGGATGCCGACCCGGCCACGGAACGTGTCGAGGCAGTGGTCAGGGCATGACCCGGGCCAGGTCGCCGGGCATGTTGTCCTTCACGTCGTCCCACTGGCCCGGGGTGATGTGCCGGCGCAGGGTGTCCAGCACCACCTGGACCACCCGTTCCGGGCCGCCCTCCACGTCGTACGGGAAGCCCTGGCGGACCTCGTAGAGGAAGTCGTCCCGATTGAGCTTGACCGGCACGTTCTGCGGCTGCCAGCCGTCGAAGTAGATGCCCCGCACCAACAGCGGCAACTGGGCCGAGAACTCCACGCTCTCCTGCACCGGCATCCGGTCGCGCAGCAGGTGCAGCACGGTGCGCAGGGCGGCGTACGACTGGTTGCGTTGCGCCTTCGGCCACCCGTACGCCTGCTCGATGTCCTTGAGAATCAGGTTGGTCTTGTCCATCGAGGACTCGACCGCCGACTGGAACTGCTCAGCCATTTGTCCACCCCCGTACGTCGGTCTCCCACCGTCGGTCGTCGTGACGCCGCGGCGTGCCCGTCGGACCGCGCCGTGGCCTGATTGGGCTGGCCCGCCCGGCACCCGACGCCCGCCTCAACGGGTCGGCCACCAAGACGACGCCAAGCACCCCGTCCGGTCGCCGGTGCGCAAGCACCCGAGCCGTCACCGCCAACCACCTCCGTGCTGTCGTCTCGCGCGGTCGTCGCCTCCCGGTCGACGCCGGACACGGCCGACGAAGCCGACCGCACTGCCGCCATCATCGGCACCGTCGGGGTGAGCCGTCTTCACCCGGACGGGGTGAGCATCGGCGACAACATGAACCCGCCAACCAAGGGCGGTCACCGCGCACCTGATCATCGCCGATCGCCGTTTCGCCGTAATGGCGGTGTCCCGACCGATCGGACACCGCCGTGCCGACGAAACGGAGCCGGGGTGCGCTCGGCCCACAGCCGGGCGGTCCGCTCGGCCGGCGGCGAGTAGTAGGTGGCGTCGACCTCGACCAGCGGGAATTGCCGTGCGTAGTGGCTCAGCCGCCGCTGCGGGGTGTCGGCGCTTGGCGGATACCAGCCGGAGTCGAGCAAGGTCCGGTCGGTCCAGGAAGCGGTGCCCACCCTGATCTCGCCCATGGGTGGAGCCCGCCGCATCCCGGACCGACCGGCAACCGCCGAGGCTCAGGCCGCCCGCCGCTCCCGGGTCTGCTTGCAGGTCACGCAGGTGGTCGCCGACGGGAAGATCTCCAACCGTTCCACCGGGATCGGCGCGGAGCAACCCTCACAGTAGCCGTACGTCCCCTCGTCGAGCCGGGTCAGCGCGTGCTCGTACTGGGCGCGCCGGTCGAGAATGGTCCGGAGCAGGGACTGCGCGGTGTCCCGCTCGGCGGTCTTCGTGCCGCTGTCGGCCTGGTCGTCGCCGGCGGTGTCGCCGACCTCGACCAACCGGAGCACCTGGCTCTGCTGCACCGCCTGCTCGTACTCCTCGGACAGCTCGGCGTAGCGGGCCTGCAGGGAGAGCCGGATCTGGTCGATCTCCGCCTGGGATCGGCCCGTGCCGACCGTGTCGTGGACGAGCATCGCTGCCTGCCTTTCCTCGGCCTCTTCGTCGAACCGGGAGGGGCGGGCCCCCACCCGGTGATACCGCCCAGACGTGCTCACCCGGGCGCTGTGTGAGCCCCGCGAGTACCCCCCTCGACGGCGGGTCAAACCGCGTCGTCGGCGGATTCCACGATCGCCGGATGACGGGGATCGTCCAAGCGGACCACCAGATCGGCGAAGCTGGCCGGGGCGACCTCGTCGGCGTACCGGGTGAAGGCCGGCAGCGTCCACGCCTGCTCGGGCGCGGTGCGTCGGCGCAACGCACCGGCCGACATCTGCAGGTGCACGGTGAGGTCGAAGAGCAGGCCGCCACCGAGCAGGAACGCGCCGCTGACCAGGACCACACCCCCCGGGGGCAACTCGACGTACGCGGCCCGGGTGGCCCGGTCCGCCTCGGCGTTCCACAAGGTGGGCAGCATCCGCCCGGTCCCGCGCGGTCCCGCCGGGTCCAGCACCTCCCGGCGCAGGCCGGCCTCGTCGACCCAGCCTTCGTAGTACGCGTCCGGGTTCCGCCGGCCCCGTTCCAGGCGGACGGAGGCGGGGCGCAGGAAGTCATCGGCGCGGACGTGCAGCACCGGCCGGCTCAGGGCGCGCAGCGGGTCGACCAGGGCAGCGGCCAGCGCGTCCGGGCGGGCAGCCGGGGGACCGTCCACGGCGACCCGCAACCGCCCGGCCGGCTCGGCGCGGGCGAGGCGCTCGGCCAACTCGGCGATCAGTCGCTGCGGTGAGATGGGACGCACGCGCATGGCGACCATCGTGCCCGGTCGGCCGGCGGGTGCCCACCGGAAACAGATCAGCCGGTGCGGTCGAGGGTGACCCGGGCGTCGTCGGCCAGGCGGTACCCGACGCCGTAGACGGTGGTGACCAGGGGGACGTCGACGCCGACCTTGCCGCGCAGCCGGCGTACGTGCACGTCCACCGTGCGCACGCCCGCGTGCTCGTAGCCCCAGACCGCGTTGAGCAACTGGAGCCGGGTGAACACCCGGCGCGGATGCGCCACCAGATGCAGCAGCAGGTCGAACTCGAGCCGGGTCAGCGGCAGTGGCTCGCCGTCGCGCAGCACGGACCGAGAGGAGGCCAGGATGTGCAGGCTGGGAATGGTCGAGGCCAGATGCCGCGGCGACCGTCCGGCCGGGACGCCCTCGCTGCGACGCTCCGGTACCACCGGGGCGACGGTGTTGACAACGCCCTCACCGTGCTCGATCATCTCCCGAGCCGCCTCCAGCAGCCGGCGCGCGGCCGGGGTCAGCGACTCCTCACTCGCCAGCGGGATGGAGAGGGTGACGGTGAGCACCGGAGCTGCGGTGCTGTTGGGACGACGCTGACCGCCCGGAGGCCGACCGGGAACAGCGGGTTGGGACGTATGCCATCCGGCGCGCGACGATGCGGGGCTGACCGACATGGTCCTCCTTGGCTGGTCCGGGTTTTCCCCACGGCCCCGGGACGCCGTTTTATCGATGCTTCCGGGCGTCCGTGCGATGGTCAAGAGGCGACTGCGTTGCATAAATGTGACAATTGACCGACACATCGCAGCCAACCGCTCGCTCTGCGTACGAGGCACCATGATTACAGCAGAGCCGTCCGGTTGATCTGTTACGGGGGGTCCCCGACCGATTCACGTCCGCTCCGTTCCGCCGATCAGGTCATGCTCGGATTCACGGCTCGATGGTCACCCGGGCCTCGTCGGCGAGGCGGTATCCGACCCCGTGGACGGTGGTCAGCAGCGGCGTGTCCAGCTTGGCGCGCAGCCGGCGGACGTGCACGTCGACGGTGCGCGCCACAGCGTGACTGTAGCCCCAGACCGAGTTCAACAGCTGCATCCGGGTGAAGACCCGGCGTGGACGCTCGGCCAGGAACAGCAGCAGGTCGTACTCGATGCGGGTCAATGGGACCGCGCGATCGCCCTGGCGCACAACGCGGGGCCCGGTGAGGATGCGTACGACCCTCGGGTCCGCCACGCCGTCGCGCTCGGCGACCTCGTCGTCGGACAGCCTGCGGTCGTGGGCCAGCCGGCCCTCGCCCGACTCGGCCAGTTCGTTCAGCAGCTCCAGCAGGCGGGACAGGCGTGGGCTCATCGCTTTCGAAGTGAGGTCGACCGTGATGGTCAGGGTCGGTCCGGTGCGCGGTCGCGCGACCCGGGCACGGTCGGCGCGGCCGGGCAGGTGCTGACGCGAGCTGATGGCGATGACGGACATGGTGGCCTCCTGGGACTACCAGCCACGCCGGGTCGGCGTGGGGTTTTTCAGCGGGATGCCCGACCGGCGGTCGCCGGGGACGCGAGGGTGGACGGAGGCAGAGGTGGGGTCGGACCGAGTACGGGCAGGCCGGCGATCCGCCAGGCGGCGAAGCCGCCGATCACGTCGGTGGCCCGGAACAGCCCGAGGTCCTGCAACGAGGCGGCAGCCAACGACGAGGTGTAACCCTCCTGGCAGATGACCACCACGGGCAGGTCGTAGCCGACCGCCTGGGGCAGCCGGGCCGGGCAGCGTGGATCGAAGCGCCACTCCAGCACGTTGCGCTCGATCGCGAGCGACCCCGGCACCGTGCCGTGCGCGGCGCGCTGTGCGGCCGGCCGGATGTCGACCAGCAGAGCACCGCGACGGTGCGCCAGGTGCGCCCGCTCCGGATCGAGCCGGTTGATCCGGGCGCGGGCGGCGGCCAGGATCTCGTCGATTCCCCGGGAGCCCGGGGGCGGCACCGGACAGGGTTCGGTGGCGGCATCGATCTGCTGCGACATCAGGTTCCTTTCGAATCATCCTCTGACCGACGGCGACGCGCCCCGGCGGCATCTGAGGTGGGACGTGCGGCGATCACCATGCCACGTCGGCTTCGGCCACCTCGGTGACCAGCAGCCGGCCCGCAGCGAGGTGGTAGCGGGTCATCCGGCGCAGGGCCGGGCGGTAGACGTGGACGCTGACCGCCGGCGCGGTGTGCCGGTTGGTCACCACGTGCACGTGCCGGGGGCCGAACCGGCGGCCGGCGCCGGCGGCGAGCCGGTGCGGGCGCAGCCGTGCGCCGCTGACCGTCTCCTCGGTGAGGACACCTGCGGTGACCAGGAAGGCGCCGGAGGAGCCGCCGTGGTCGTGCAGGTCGGTGCCCTGGCCGGGTAGCCAGCTCAGCGCCCACACCTCGTGATCGTCGTCGGCGGCGAGCCGGGCGTACCAGCGGCTGGTGGGGTCGAAGCGCAGCCGCACCGGCCAGCTCGCGGGATCGGCGGCCCAGCGCCGGGCGACGGCGAGCAGGTCCGCCTCGCTGGTGGGTACGGCAGGCATCAGACCCTCACACGCTCGACGGCCGGTTGTCCCCACCAGCTTAGCCGCCAAACCCTATAGGTTTAATAGACAATCCCACATTCTGGGGCACCCACTCACACCCACCCCAAACCCCGCCGATCTTGCACTCATGGTCGCCGATATGCTCCTCTTGCGGCATTCGCCGGGGCAGAAAGTGCATGATCGACGGGGTGGGGTGCCGCAGGTGCGGGCCGGGCGAAGATTGGTGGCGGGTCGGGGGTGGTTCAGCGGCGCACACTAACCTGGACCGGTGAGCGAGGAACTCGACGCCGAGACCCTGGAATTCGCGCACCGGATGTTCGACCTGGCGCGTGACGGCGTGACCGCGGAACTGGCCGCGTACGTCCATGCGGGGCTGCCGGTCAACCTGACCAACGAAAAGGGTGACAGCCTGCTGATCCTGGCGGCGTACCACGCCCATCCGGAGACGGTGACCGCGCTGCTGGCCCGGGGCGCCGACCACTCGCGCGCCAACGACCGGGGGCAGACGGCGCTGGCCGCGGCGGTGTTCCGTAGCAACGCCGAGGCGGTACGCGCACTGCTCGACGCCGGCGCCGACCCCGACGGAGGCGACCCGTCCGCGGTGGCGACCGCCGAGTTCTTCGACCTGCCCGAGATGCTCGCGCTCCTACGTTCCCGGTAAGGAAGGGCCCCTTTTTAACGCCTGGTGTAGAGGAAGGGCCCCTTTTTAACGCCGAGCCGCTCCCAAGCGCTCACCGACCGGAATCATCGCCGGTTCGTGTGGCCTCGATGAGAAAGCGGCGGGCGTGGGCGACGAAGCAGCCCTCGGCCCGGATCCGCTCATGCAGGCGCAACAGCGCGGGCCGGTGCGCCGCCACGGTGAAGCTGGGGACGGTCCAGATCACCTTGCGCAGAAACCAGACCACCGCCCCGATGTCGTGAAAAACGGTTCGCAGGGTCGCCTCGCGCAGGTCCACCACGGCCAGACCGGCGGCCCGGGCGGCGGCGACCGCCCGCTCCGGATGACGGTGCGCCGGCGGCGGCAGAGGCCCGAGGATCGCTTCGCTGAGTTCGCGTACGCTCCCCGGACCGATCTGTTGGGAGAGGAACGTACCGCCCGGACGCAGCACCCGTGCCACTTCCGGCCAGTCGGTGCGTACGGGATGCCGGCTGACCACCAGGTCAAAGGCGGCATCGCGGAACGGCAGTGGCGCGTCGGCGCTCACCGCCACCACCCTCGCCCTGATCGGGGCCAGGTTGACCCGCGCCACCGGCACGTTCGGCGGCCAGGCCTCGGTCGCGGCCAGCAGCCGGGGCGGGTGGGGCACCTCGGCCAGGACCTCTCCCCCGCCGGTGTCGATGTCCAACGCCGCGTCGGCACTCGCCATCCGCGCCGCCATCAGGCGCGCGTAGCCCCAGGGTGGACGCTCCTCGGTGGCACGCCCGGCGAGCCAGTCGAACGCCCACCCCTCGACCGGGGCGGTCGCCCCCTCGGCGATTAACTCCGCGAAGCTCTTGTCCCGCATCCGGGCAGCCTCCCCCGCGGACAACTGCTCGGCAACGGCTTAATGCGGTGCCTGCCCACACCGCATCCGCCGCAGTGGCACACCGCCTCGCGTCGGGCCCAGAGCCGCTCCGCACCGTGTCGGGCTCAGGACAGGTCACGCCGCATCAGACCCAAGACCGGATCGCACCGCATCAGACCCAGAACCGGGTCACGCCGGGTCGGGTTCCGGATCGGGTCGCGCCGGGTCGGCCGGTGGGACGCGGCGTGCCGAGCACGGCGTTAATAGGGGGCCCTTCCTCTACGTTAGGCGTTAAAAGGGGGCCCTTCCTTACATCAGGGTCGAAGTGGTGGATGAGGCGGGCGCCGAGACGTACGCCGACGCCGCCGACGGCGAGGGCGAGCAGTTCGAGGAACAGCAGCGCCGGCGCGGCGCTCCGGTGCGGGGCATCGGCCCGGACCAGGCAGGAGAGCAGGAACAGCCCGGCCATGCCGGCGTTGACCAGGTTGAAGGTGATCGCGGTGCGGCGGGTGCTGTCCGGCGGCACGTCCCACAGGTCGACCATTCCGGCGATCGCCGTCAGCGCCGCCGCCACCAGAGCGGCGACCGCCGTCCAGTAGCCGACCTCGCCGAGGAAGACCGGCCCGCCGGCCACGTCGGCGAGGTCGAAAATGGCCGCACAGACGAAAAGTCCGTAAGGGAAGGTCACCAGCATCGGTTGGATCGGATGCCCCTGCACCCGCAGCCGGCTCTGCATCTGTGTCCCCCTGGGATCGGCTCAGCCCGTCAGCCCAGGGTGCTACCCGGGCGCCAGCCGGGTGAAACGACCGGGTGTCAGTTGTCCCGGGGCCGGGACACGGTGCTCACCAGCCGCTCCGCCACCTCCCGCAACGGGATCGACAGGGACGCGGCGGCGCTGCGCAACACATCGAGGGCGTCCTCGGCCGGGCAGCCACGCTGCGTCATGATCACTCCGACGGCCTGGCCGATCACACCGTCACCGAGCATCGCGGCGTCCTGCTCGCCGGCCTGCGCCGCCCGCCGTTGCCGGTCGCGTACGGCGGCCAGCAGCAGGCCGGCATGCTCGGCGAGCAGCATCGCGGTCAACTGGTGACCGGTGGTCAGCGCGTCCGAGTCGCCGGCGTAGAGGTTGACCGCGCCGATGACCTGCTCGTCGACGTCGACCGGAGCCGAGATCACTCCGCGTACGCCCAGCTCGCGCGCTCGGGCGGTCCAGTCCGGCCAGCGGCGCTCCGCTTCCAGGTTCTCCGCGCCGACCATCTCCCGTCGCCGGATCGCGTCCAACGCCGGGGTGTCCGGGCCGTACCGCAGGTCGTCCAGTCCACTGAGCCGCGCATCGGAGGCAGCCACTCCAGCCGGCTCGCCGGCCCGCAGGGCGGTGAACCCGCACCAGCTCACTCCGGCCAGGGCGTCCCGGGTGATCCGTACCAGCGCGGAGAGCGCCTCGTCGAAGTCGTCCAGGGCGAGCAGCCCGGCGGTCAGTTCCCGCAGCAGCGCGGCCGTCTCCAGTACGCCGAGCGTCTCCACCAGTGGTGGCGTCGTCTTCAGGTTCACCGCCGCACAGCCCCCGTGCGCCTGGCCAGCGTCGTCACCCGTCTCCTCCTCGGCTCGTCCCGGCAAGCACCGCGCGTCGCGGCACGTCCGCACACCACGTGATTCTGTGCGCTCGTCCAGCGCCCGTGGCCGCACGGACGCGCCGTACTACCCACGGGAACATGGGTCGAAACGGTGCAAACCGGGGCCCCTCCCAGGGTACGGGTATCACCGGGAGGGGCGGACGCGGGCCGCCGAGACGGCCGCACGACAGCCCGCCGACGGGTGACGATCAGCGGATCCGGCACGCCGCGCGACACGCCCGCCGACGGGTGACGGACCAGCGGGATCCGGCACGCCGCGCGACACGCCCGCCGACGGGTGACGGACCAGCGGAATCCGGCACGCCGCGCGACACGCCCGCCGACGGTGACGGCTCAGCGGGATCCGGTGCCGCTGAGCCGGCGGCCGACCGAGGCGATCAGCCGGTCCAGCTCGGAACCGAACGGGTTGTCGTGCACGAGGTACGTCCAGGTCGCGCTCGGGCGGACCAGCTCGGCCTCGTCCGGCTCCCAGTCCTCGGTGAATTCGGTGTCGGCGAACGTGGCCAGAGTCCGGGCCTCGATCTCCGGAACCAGGTTGGTGAAGGCCGGCACCGCCGCCCGGTGGAACTCGTCGAGCGGGTCGAGCCGGCCCAGGGCGCGCAGGTGCACGCCCTCGCGGACCTCGGACAGCTCGGCCAGGTGCTCGGCCCAGAGCCGGTCGAGGTGGTAGAGCGCGATGGAGCGGGCCACCCGGGCGAGCAGGTCCTCGTCCATCTCGCCGGCCTTCTCGGGCGACTTGTCCAGCAGCATCAACGCCGCGACGTCGCTGGTCAGCAGCCGCTCGCGGCGCTCGGCCAGGGCCTTGCGCTGCTGCTCGATCACCACGCTGTAGCGCCAGGTGTTGCGGTGGATCTCGTGGTTGACGCCTTCGGCGACCCGCTGGGCGTGCTCCACGGCGTAGTCCACCTGCGGGTCGGTGACCAGGCCGTCGGCGTTCATCCGGGGCGACGGCGGCACTGTGTCGCCGGCGTGCCGGACGACCAGGTCGTCCTCCAGGCTGACGAAGAAGACCGACCCGCCCGGGTCGCCCTGCCGACCGGCCCGGCCGCGCAGCTGGTCGTCGACCCGGCGGCTGTCGTTGCGTCCGCTGCCGATCACGAACAGACCGCCGAGGCCGGCCACCCGATCCCGGTCAGCCTGGTCGCTGCCGCCGAGCCGGATGTCCACGCCCCGGCCGGCCATCTGGGTGGAGACGGTGACCGCGCCGTAGGCGCCGGCCTCGGCGATGATCGCCGCCTCTTCGTCGTCGTTCTTGGCGTTGAGCACCACGCACGGCACGCCGGCCGCGTTGAGGCCCACGGCCAACTGCTCGGACTCCTTGACGTCCAGGGTGCCCACCAGCACCGGCCGGCCGTCGGCGTGGCAGCGCTTGATCTCGTCGATCAGCGCCTCCTCCTTCTCCGCCCGAGTGGCGTAGATGCGGTCCGGCTCGTCCACCCGTACGCACGGGGTGTTCGGCGGGATCACCGCGACCTCCAGGCCGAAGAACTCCCGGAGCTGGTCGCCGACCAGCACCGCGGTCGCGGTCATCCCGCACACCTTCGGATAGAGGCCGATGTACGCCTGCACGGCGATGGTGCCGAGCACCTCGCCCTCGGCCGTGGCGTCCAGGCCCTCCTTGGCCTCCACCGCCGCCTGGAGCCCGTCGGGCCAGCGGCGCCGCTGGGCGACCCGGCCGCGCATCTCGTCGATCAGCTCGACGGTGTTGTCCCGGACGATGTAGTCCACGTCCCGGTGCAGCAGGGCGTGTGCGTGCAGCGCCACGTTCACCGCCGAGAGCTGCTCGACGTTCTCCTCGTCGTACAGGTCGATGCCGAGCTTGGCCTCGACGGCGGCCAGGCCGGCGGAGGTGAAGGCCACGCTGCGGCCGTCCTCGGCGACGGTGTAGTGCCGGCCCTTGCGCAGGCCGCGCACCAGCGCGGCGGCGGTGTGCACCGGATCCTGCTCGCCGGGCACCGAGCCGGCCAGCACCATCGGCACCCGGGCCTCGTCGATCAGGATCGAGTCGGCCTCGTCGACGATGGCCGTGCGAAGCGGCCGCTGCACCCGGTCGTCGATGTCGGTGACGAGTTGGTCGCGCAGGAAGTCGAAGCCGGCCTCGCTGACCGAGACGTAGGTCACGTCGCAGGCGTACGCGGCCCGCCGCTCGTTCGGCGTGGACGCCTCGTTGACCCAGCCCACGGTGAGCCCCAGCAGGGTGTAGACCGGCTCCATCCAGACCGCGTCGCGGCGGGCCAGGTAGTCGTTGACGGTGAGCACGTGCACCGGGCCGTTGCCGAGCCGCACGTGCCCGTAGGCGGCGATCGCGGCGGTCAGCGTCTTGCCCTCACCGGTGGCCATCTCGGCGACCTTGCCGGAGAGCAGCGACATCGCGCCGAGCAGCTGGACGTCGTACGGCCGCTGGTCGAGGCCGCGGCGGGCGGCCTCGCGGCCGAGCGCGCAGATCTCCTCGTAGCTCGACGCCGCGGCGGCCGCTTCGGTGAGCTCGGCGTCGTCGAAGGCCGACACCTCCTCCTCACGTGCCTCGATGGCCGGCAGCAGCTTCTCCAGCGGGGCCAGGTCGACCGTGGTCCCCGGGCGCTGGAGGAATCGGCGGAACCTGGTCTTCAACCGTTGCGACACACCCATGAGCCGCAACGGTACGCGACGCAACCGATCTTGAGGGTCCGCCCGCCCGCGTCATCGATCGCCGAGTCTCGGCGGTCCCGCATCTCCGGACCGGACAGAACGTGCCATCGGCACCCAACAGCGACCAGAAGTCGGGCGGATCAGCAGGTCAGGACCGTCTGGAGTTCGTGGCGGCGGTTTTCGGCCAGGGCGGTGAGGAGAGCGGGCGCTTCGGGGAACGGGACGACGGCCGAGATCAGGTGGGCGCGGATCGCCGCGCCGTCGGCGCGCAGCAGCTCGACCGTCTCGGCGGAGAGCCGTTCCCGATCCCAGACCGGCGCGAGCCCCCGGGGCACCCGGCCGATCTGGGCGCAGCGCACCGACAGACCGTTGTGGTGAAACTCCTCGCCGAGCCGGAGCGCGTCCGCGCCGGCCTGGTAGAAGGCGAGATCGATCACCGTGCCCTGGGGGCGCAGCAGGCGCAGCGCCAGGTGCAGCGCCCAGCCCTGCCCCCGGCACTGGAACACCACGTCCGCGCCCCGGTCGCCGGGTCCGTGCGCCCAGCGGGTCTTGAGCAGTACGGCCGGGTCGCCGTCGCCGGGATCGAGGGCCGCCAGACCGAGCGCGACGGCGACCTCGCGCCGCTTCGGCGTCGGGTCGAGCACCACCACCGGGGCGGCGCCGTGCCGCTGGGCGAACAGGGCGGTGACGAGTCCGACCGTACCCGCGCCGATGACCGCCACCCGGCGGCCGCGCACCCCGTCGCCGAGGTCACGGGCGCCGGCGCCGTACAGGTCGGCGGCCGCGTGCAACAGCCCGTTGGCGCAGATCGGCCCCAGGTGGGCGACGTAGATCCCGAGCATCGGATCGAGGTCGTCGGGCAGCGGCACGAAACGCGCGGTGACCGGATCGGCCACCGCGCCGCTGCGGTGGCCGTAGGTCATCGCGCCGACCGCGCCGACCGGCACCGCCGGGGTGTCGCTTTCCACCACCTGGGCCACCTGCATGTAGCCCAGGTTCCGCACCGGGTACGGGGTGCTCGCCGGACCGGGCGCGAACAGGCCCAGGTCGGCGTCCCAGCTGGCGTGCAGGTACGGGTTCGTGCCCTTGACGTAACTCAGCTCGGTGCCGGCGGAGATCCCGCTGTACCGCGTCCGGACCCGGAAGCCGCCGACCGGCAGCGGGGCGGGATCCTGCTCGACCAGCTCCACCCGCCCAGGGCCGGTGACCACCAGTACCCGCTCACGCATCGACCACCACCGGCACGGCCGCGGTGGCACCGGCGGACAGGCGGACGGTACGGCCGGTGGCGGCGGACTCCGCCACCGCCATGGCGAGCCGGTGGGTGGCCAGCGCCTCGGCGTACGGCACCCGAACGTCGTCGCCGACGCCGCGTACCGCGTCGATGAACGCCCGGTCCACCGCCACCCGGGCGCCGTCCGGGTCGGCGTCGACCTGCCGCTGCCCGTCGGCGTCGCAGATCACCAGGGCGTCCTCGGCGAGGGTGAGGGCCAGCCCGTCGGCCAGGACCTCCACTCCGGCCCGGTGCTTCCAGCCCAGCACGCAGGCGGCACCGAGGGTGCCCACGGCACCACCGGCGAAGCGCAGCGCCACCGCGGTCACCGAGTCGACGTCGGCGCCGTCGACCGGCGGTGGGCTGCCGTCGCCGTACGCGGTCAGCTCGGTCACCTCGCCGGCCAGCAGCCGGATCAGGTCCAGCACGTGGGCGGCCTGCTCGACCATCGGGCCCCCGGAGCGGTCCCGCCGGACCCACCAGTCGACCGGTGGCACCCGGTCCAGCCAGGCGCCGGTGACCAGGCGTACCGTCCGGCCGGCGAGCAGTTCGCGGGCCCGGGTCACGGCGTGCAGGTAGCGCCAGTGATGGCCGACGGCGGTGAGCAGTCCCCGCTGCGCCACCAGATCGGCGATCCGCTGGGCGGTGGGCAGGTCCACGGCCACCGGCTTCTCGACGAACATCGGTACCCCGGCGGCGACGACCGCCTCCTCGATCGGTCCGTGGGCGAACGGCGGTACGCAGACGTACGCCGCGTCCGGACCGGCCGCGAGCAGCTGCCCGATGTCGTCGTACGCCGGAATCCGGTGGGCGGTGGCCAGGTCGGCTGCGGCCCGGGCGGTCGCGTCGACCACGCCGATCAGCTCGACGTCGGGAAAGCCGGACAGCACCCGGGCGTGGCGTCGGGCGACTCCGCCGGCTCCCACCAGTCCCACCCGGCACACCCGCATCCGATCATCTCCTTCGTCGCCCCGCCGCCCGCGTACGGGCCCACGCCAGGCATACCGCTCGGTCCTCCCCCGGCCTGGCGCAATCAAACGTTCATCGGTCGACAACGTCTCGGGGGCAGGGTGCTGATCAAGCTTGGGGAACGGATCCGGTTAGCGTGCGGGGTGCTGGGAAATCCATCTCTCGGTTTACCCGCCATCAGGGGGTGCCTGTGCGGAACACTGAAAGTCTGGTCTCGCCCGTGGTCGAGGCCTGGGCCACCTATCGGACCAGTTCGCAGGCGGACTGGCCGACCCGGCGGCTGCTGCGCGCCAAGGGTGAGACGCGGGTCAGCGTGGTGCTGCCAGCGCGAAACGAGGAGGCCACCGTCGGGGCGATCGTGTCGACCATCCGCGAGCACCTGATGGACCGGATCTCGCTGGTCGACGAGCTGATCGTGGTCGACTCGCGGTCCACCGACCGCACCGCCCAGGTGGCTCGGGCGGCGGGCGCCGAGGTGGTTGGTCAGGACGCGATGACGCGCGGGCTGCCTCGGCTGACCGGCAAGGGCGACGCGCTGTGGGCCGGGCTGGCCGCGGCCGAGGGCGAAGTGGTGGCCTTCGTCGACGCCGATCTGCGGGAGTTCCGGCCGCACTTCGTCACGGGGCTGCTCGGGCCGTTGCTCACCGACGCCTCGGTCGACTTCGTGAAGGGCTTCTACCACCGGCCGCTGATCAGCAGCGGCGGCGTGGAGGCCGACGGCGGCGGTCGGGTGACGGAGCTGATGGCCCGGCCCGTGCTGAACCTGTTCTGGCCGGAACTGGCCGGTTTCGTGCAGCCGCTCGGCGGGGAGTACGCGGGCCGCCGCGAAGTGCTGGCGCGGGTGCCCTTCGTCTCCGGGTACGGCGTCGAGACCGCGATGTTGATCGACCTGCTGGAACTCGTCGGGCTGGACGCGCTGGCCCAGGTGGACCTCGGCGAGCGCAAGCATCGGCACCAGGACACCGCAGCACTGGGCCGGATGTCCGCCCAGATCATGCTGACCGTCTGGTCGCGGTTGCAGCGGCGGGGATGGGCGAACCCGGAGCTGCTGCCCACTGCCCTGTTGACCCAGTTCCGCCGGGGCGGCTCCGAGGCCCTGCCGAACCTGGACCGGGAGATCGTCGTCAGCGACGTCTCCGTGGCGGAGCGGCCACCCCTGGCCGAGCTGCGACACCTGCTACCGCGTCGGCGGGTCACCGCGGCGTGACCGGCGGCCATCGAGCCTGCCGTCGGCCGACCCGGTCACCGCTTCGCCCGAGGGGAGGCGCGACACGATGGGGCCCACCGTCCTGATGAACGCCGGTCCGTGGCTGCCCGTGCCGCCACGCGGCTACGGCGGGATCGAGAACGTGGTGGCCACCCTGGTGCCCGAGCTGCGGCGGCTCGGCGTCCGGGTGGTGCTCGCCTCGGTGGGCACCAGCACACTGCCCTGCGACGAGCGGGTCGCGGTCTTCGCCGAGGGCCAGTTCCCCGCCCTGCAACGGCCGTACAACCAGGTGTGCGGCATCGTCCAGGCGCACCTGGCGGGTGTGGTCCGCGAGCTGCGCGGCCGTGACGACATCGACCTGGTGCACGACCACGTGGAGGCGGTCGGCCTGGCCACCCTCGCCGCCATGGGTCCGGACGCGCCGCCGGTGCTGCACACCCTGCACTGGGACCTGGCCAAGCATCCCGAGCTGTACGGCGGCCTCGACGCAGGCGACCGGGTCCGCGTCAACGGGGTCTCCGCCGCCCAACTGGCCCGGGCGCCGAAGGCACTGCGGGACCACTCGGTCGGGTACGTGCACCTGGCCACCCCGCTGGCCGTCGAGGCGCACCGGGGACCGGGGCCGGAAAAGGGCGACCACGTGCTGGTGCTGGGCCGGATCACCCCGGGCAAGGGGCAGGACGTGGCGGCCCGGCTGGCGCGGCGGGTCGGCTTCCGGCTCGTACTGGCCGGGCCGGTCGGCCCGTACCACCGGCCCGACGATTTCGCGGCGGCCGACGCCGAGGCGCGGCAGAATCCGGACGTACGTTTCTTCCATGACGCGGTGGCCCCGCACGTCGACGGCGATCGGGTGCGCTGGGTCGGCACGGTGGCCGGCCGGGACCGCGACGAGTTGCTCGCCGGGGCGCGGGCCACGCTGTTCCCGCTGCGCTGGGAGGAGCCGGGCGGCACGGCGGTGGTGGAATCGCTGGCCCTGGGCACGCCGGTGGTGGCGATCGCCCGGGGCTGCCTGCCCGAGCTGGTCGAGCACGGACGCACCGGGCTGCTCACCGGTGACGAGGAGGAACTGGGCGACCTGGTGCTCGCCGCCGGCCTGCTGGAGCCCGACGAGTGCCGCCAGGAGGCCGCCACCCGGTTCACCCCGGCGGTGATGGCCCGCCGCTACGCCGCCCTCTACGACCAGCTGCGCCACGGCACGCCGGCCGCTCTGCGGGCCGCCTGATCCGCGTCGTCGAGGAACCGGCCGCGCGGTTTCGCGCGGCGGCCGGGGCCTGCAGCTGGTGCGGGCGCTCGCCGAGCGTTGGGGCAGCGCGCCGGGCGGCGGCGGCAAGGCCGTCTGGGCAACACTGCCGGCGAATTGACCGAAATTCCCTCTCTCGCCTGGTTACATGGTCGGCGGGGCGGGTAGCCACGCCCGTCCTTTTCCGTTCCTCAGCGGGGTGAGCACTCATGGCCAAGCGGGTAACCTCCGGATCCGGTCAGGATCGGGGGCCGGCCATCCTGGCGCCGGCCCGGTTCGGCGGCTACCCCGGCCCGGTCCGCAGCCCTCTGCGCGGCGGGTCGCTGATCAGGTTCCTGGGCACCACCGATCACAAGCGGATCGGGCTGCTCTACCTGATGACCTCGTTCGGCTTCTTCCTGGTGGCCGGGGTCGAGGCGATGCTGATCCGCGCCGAGTTGGCCCGGCCGGGCATGCAGTTGCTCTCCCCCGAGCAGTACAACCAGATGTTCACCTCGCACGGCGTGGTGATGCTGCTGCTGTTCGCCACGCCGGCGGCGCTGGGGTTCGCCAACTACATCGTGCCGATCCAGGTCGGCGCGCCGGACGTGGCGTTTCCCCGGCTGAACGCCATGGCGTACTGGCTCTTCCTCTTCGGTGGTCTGATGGTGATCGGCGGGTTCGCCACCCCGCAGGGGACAGCCGACTTCGGCTGGACCGCGTACACGCCACTGAGCACCGCGGACCACTCCCCCGGGCCCGGAGCGAACATGTGGGTGCTCGGCCTGGTCGTCTCCGGCCTGGGCACCATTCTCGGCGCGGTCAACCTGATCACCACGATCCTGACCCTGCGCGCGCCCGGCATGACCATGTTCCGGATGCCGATCTTCACCTGGAACATGCTCTTAACCAGCGTCCTGATCATCCTGGTCTTCCCGCTGCTGGCCGCCGCGCTGCTCGCGCTCGCCGCCGACCGGCTGCTCGGCGCGAACGTGTACAGCCCGAACACCGGCGGGCCGATGCTCTGGCAGCACCTGTTCTGGTTCTTCGGTCACCCCGAGGTTTACATCATCGCGCTGCCGTTCTTCGGCATCATCACCGAGATCATCCCGGTCTTCTCCCGCAAGCCGATCTTCGGCTACACCGGTCTGGTGCTGGCCACCATCGCGATCACCATCCTGTCGATGACGGTGTGGGCGCATCACATGTTCGCCACCGGGCAGGTGCTGCTGCCGTTCTTCGCCATCCTCAGTTATCTGATCGCCGTGCCGACCGGAGTGAAGTTCTTCAACTGGATCGGCACCATGTGGAAAGGCCAGCTCACCTTCGAGACGCCGATGCTGTTCGCTGTCGGCTTCCTGGTGACGTTCCTGCTCGGTGGCCTGACCGGCGTGCAGCTGGCCGCCCCGCCAGCCGACTTCCACGTCACGGACACCTACTTCGTGGTGGCCCACTTCCACTACGTCCTGTTCGGCACGGTGGTCTTCGCGCTCTTCGGCGGCTTCTACTTCTGGTGGCCGAAAATGACCGGCCGCCTGCTCGACGATCGCCTCGGCAAGCTGCACTTCTGGACGATGTTCCTCGGCTTCCACGGCACCTTCCTCGTGCAGCACTGGCTGGGCAACGAGGGAATGCCCCGGCGGTACGCCGACTACCTGCCCACCGACGGTTTCACCGGGCTCAACACCATCTCCAGCATCTCCGCCTTCGTGCTCGGCGCGTCCACCCTCTTCTTCATCTGGAACGCCTGGAAGTCCTGGCGGTTCGGCGCCCTGGTGACGGTGGACGACCCCTGGGGCTTCGGCAACTCCCTGGAGTGGGCGACCACCTGCCCGCCGCCGCTGCGCAACTTCGACCGGATGCCCCGGATCCGCTCCGAGCGCCCGGCCTTCGACGCCAAGTACGGCGAACTCGTCTCCGACCTGGGCCGCGACCTTCCACAGCGGACCACCAAGCCACCGCAGGAGTTCCGCGAGGAGTTTCACCGGGAGGCACACGTGCCGGAATCACCCAGCGCCGAGGGGGCGCACGGCGCGCGGGAGGCGGTCGACTACCATCCCGCACCGCAGTCCGGTGCCCGGCCGGTCGAGGTCCCATCGCCGGACGAGGTACGCCGGCCGGAATTCGAGGAGACCGACGAACCGGAACAGGATCCGCTGGGCGGCGGCCGAGGCCCGCAGCCCAACGACCGGTGGCGGCATCCGCGCGGGCACGGCGACACCCCGGAGAACTGACCCCCGCGGGGCGGCGCCGCTGTCGCGGCGCCGCCTCACGTCAGGCGTTCCGGCACCGCTGCGTCTACCGCGTCCTGGACGAGGCCGGGCCGGGCTGCTTCGCCTTCGACTCGGACTCGGCGGTGCCGTTCTGCCAGGGCGGCGGCGCGTCGGCGAGCATCGCCTGGCGCAGCCAGGTCAGCGCCCGCGACAGCAACCGCGACACGTGCATCTGGGAGATCCCGAACCGGGCCGCGATCTCGGCCTGGGTCTGGTTGCCGTAGAACCGCATGGCCAGGATGCGCCGCTCCCGCCAGGGCAGGCGATGCAGCAGGCCGCTGACGGTCACCCGGTCGTCCACCGACTCCAGCGCGATGTCCGACTCGCCGACCAGGTCGCCGAACTCGGCCGAACTCTCCCCGCCGACCGGGGCGTTGAGCGAGGCCGGGCTGTAGCCGGCCGCCGACTCCAGTGCGGCGAGGATCTCCTCCTCCGGCGTCTCCAGCCGCTTCGACAGTTCGGCGACCGTTGGTGCCCGGGACAGCTCGCTGGTCAACGTCGCCGTCGCCTGCCCGACCTCCAGAATCAGGTCGCGCAGCCGGCGGGGCACGTGCACACCCCAGGTGCGATCCCGGAAATGCCGCTTGATCTCACCAACGATGGTGATTGCGGCGTACGCGGTGAAGGAACCGCGTTCCGGGTCGTACCGGTCGACGGCGTTGACCAGGCCCAGCCGGGCCACCTGCTCCAGGTCCTCCAGCGGTTCCCCGCGCCCGCGGTAGCGGCGGGCCAGCCGGCCCGCGAACGGCAACGCGAAACGGACCAGGTCGTCGCGGGCCTCCTGACGCCGCTCCGGCGGCAGTCCCTCGATCCGCGCCGCGTACGCCAGCGCCGCCGCGTCGAGGTCCTCCAGGCCCCGATCGGTGGGTGGTGGTGTGGTCGTGCTGGTCTGTCCGAACATCCGCGCCTCCCTCAGGAAGGTCCCCGCCTGGATTCGCCGAACACCGGGCACGCGCGTGGACACGCACGGGCGGCGTGAGTGGGTTACGTGATTGGGATGCCAGCGGGCGACGGCGCCGTGCCACGCCAAGTGATCAGCCTGTCGCAGCCGGCGGTGTTCCCGCTCCGTAGGTACTCAATCACGGGATCACGGGTTCGCGAGGATGTTTCGCCAGCCCCGCTGCCCGGGCCTGCGGAAAGTCCTCGGTCTGCGCCTCGGGCGCCAGCTCACCGGGGAGGTAGCGGGTCTGCCGAGGGCCTAGCCGACGAGGAGGCCGTCCCGGCTGCCGGTTTCGCTCAACCGGGCCAGCGCGTCCGCCATCTCCAGCGGCGGCGGAGCGGGCAGGTCGCAGGGCTGGGCGCGGAGCACCTCGGTGGCCCGGCGGGTGGGCACCGAGGTGACCGGGTACCCCCGGGCGGAGGTGCGGTCCAGTGCCCGACGGCGTCGGCCGAACCCGGCCACCGCCAGCCACTGCGGCAGGCCGGCCAGCGCCGGCGAGCGGACCCCCGGCGGCTCCGGCAGCACGTCGACCGAGCTGAACGGCTCGCTGCCGGCCAACCACCACTCCACCTGCTCGACGCTGCGCCGGGTGGCGTTCTCGCACCAGTACGGCACCATCCCGGCCCGGAGCACCTGCCACGGGTCGAGCAGCCGGCCGCACTCGACCACCAACCGGTCACCGGTCTTGTCGGCAGCGCGCAGCCAGTGGCGGTACAGGTCGGCCACGGCCGCGCTGAGCACCTCTGGCGCCGGAAACAGCAGCCGCCGGACCCGATGGGCCTGCCGGCAGGCGAAGTCCCGGACGTCGAGTTCGAAACCGGCCTCCACGCCGTGCTCGGCGGGGGCCGGCGGGGCGCTGATCTCCGGCGGCTCCCAGTGTGCGCCGTTGCCGCCGGCGGACCGCAGCACCTGCCGCAGCGCGTGGCTGTCGGGGTGGAAGTCGACCGGTTCCAGCCCGCTGGCCGGGCAGCCCAGCTGGAAGCTGTGCCCGTCGGCGGCGTCGAGCACTGGCCAGGTGCGACCGTCACGCAGCACCAGCACCGACGCCCCCGGTGCGAGCCGCTCGGCCAGGAACCTCCGGTACGCCGCCGGGAGCCGGCGCCAGCGGGCAGCCAGCACCACCGTGGTGCCCGCCAGCACACCCCGGCTGGCCGGGCAGTGCACCTGACGCAAATGCAGGTCGGGGTTGCCGGCGAGCAGCCGCCCGGCGAGCCCGGCGCCGTGGTCCAGCGCCGCGCGGGGGCGGTCCACCGCGCCCTGCGGCCAGTGCGCGATGATTTCGAAGCCGGCGGGCAGCCACGGCATCCCGAGCGCCACCGCCAGGTGTGCGGCGGCGCCGTGCGGCGAGCCCACCAGCACCCCCGGGTAGCGGCGGGGCGGGTACTGGTCGGTGAACCAGCGGGCGACCCGCTCGGCGTCCACCGCGGCCGCCTGCCCGGCGGTCAGCGCGACCCGGCCGACGGCGCGGGCGGCCACGGCCCGGCGAACCGGTTCGGGCGTGCCGGCGAAGCGGGACACCGGCCCGGCGTGGCCGAGGTCGGCGCAGTCGGTGCCGCGAAGCGCGCGGGCGGTGGCCCCGACGAGGATCCGGGCGATGCTGCCGGCGGCCACGATCCGGTCGCCGGCCAGTCCGGCACCCTCGGCCGTCAGCCCCGGTCGCACCTTGCGCACCGGCCCCATTTTGCCCTGTTCGCTCGCCACGCGACCCGGCTTCCCGCCTCGATGCGGGTTAAACAGGGCATCACCTCACCGAACGGCATCAACCAGCGGATCTTGCCGATCCCGGCGACAGCGGTCAGGTCGGCGTCCGGAGCCACATCTCGGCATGCCGGCGAACAGCCGGCATACGCCCGGGTTCGCTGCGCTGCACCTGTGGGCGTGGAGAGGCCAGAGGCCGCTGCCCGGCTCGTACGCCTGGGCACCGCTGCGGTCAGGCGCCGTCCCGTCCCGGGGTGGCCCGGTCGACGTAGCGCAACACCGCACCGACCCCGTCCACCAGGTCCGGCGCCTCGTCCGGGCCCAGCACGGTCAACTCGGCGTCGGTACCGACCAGCGCGCGGACCAGCGCCGCGTCGGCGCGGACCCGTTGCGGGTCGGCGACGGCGGCCAACCGGTGCGGGTCGGTGGCGATGTCGGTGGCCGCCGGGCCGATCCAGAGCTCACCGTTGGCGGAAGGGTCGTCCACGATCAGCATCGTGTCGACCTGGTTGCGCTGCAACGCGGCCACCACGGCGTCGAGCCCGGCACCAACGTCCTCCTGCATGCCGAAGCGGTCCAGCGCGGCGGTCACCCGCTGGTCGGCGACCTCGGCGATGGTCTGCACGGTGACGTCGTCCAGCAGGGTCTGGTCGGCGCCGCCGGCCCGCGAACCCGCGTCGGTACGGACCACCAGGTCCTGCCAGCGCTCCGGCATCTGGGCGGCGATCATGCCGGTGGCCCGCACGTCACCGGCCACCACGACCACCTCGGCGCCGACCCGCTCGGCCAACTCCACGGTGGCGGCCGTGACGTCACCGGCGTTGTGATGCCACGCCTCCATGGCGGCGCGCTGGTAGCGCGACTGCGACCAGCCGCCGGGCTTGACCCGGCGCAGCTGATAGCTCTCCCGGCCGGTCACGTGGGCCCGGCGCGGTACGCCGCCGGCGCTGACCGACATCGCGTCGGCGCCGGTCCGGTCGGCCAACACCCGCACCCACGCCACCTGCTCGCCCCGTTGCGCCAGCAACGGCATCACGTGCGGCAGCGGGGCGTACGCGGCCAGATCGCGGCGCGGTGGTGCGTGCAGGTACTCGGAGAGCACGACATGTCCCTCGGCCGCGAAGACGGCCAGACCGTAGTCGCCGGGCATCGGGTCGTGGCCGCGTACCACCCGGTCGATGGCGGCGACGCTCGGCTCGTCGGCGCCCTGTTCGGCCAGTTGGCGTTGCAGGCCACGCCAGCGCAGATCGAGTGCCGGGTGCGCGTCCTGGGTGTCCAGCGAGGCGTCCAGGTAGACCGAGCACCATGGCCCCGGACGCTGGTAGAGCGGGCGCAGGAAGGACAGCTGCATGCTCGACCCCTTTCCAGCTCGGCCCACCGCTTACCCGCGCCCCCGGACTTGTCACCTGCCCGTCGCCGCGTGACCGGTTTTCATTCACGTCGTTCAACCCGAGGAATCGATACGATCTGTGCTCGTACGCAAACCCTCGGTGGTGATCATGGACACGACTTCGTACTCCCGGCGCAGCCTGCACCCCACCGGCCGGATCCTCACCGCCCAGGTCGTCCGCCTGATGGACGGCTACCCACGGGAGGTACGCGTGGGACAGCCGGTGCTGGTGGTGGTGCTCGCCGCCGCCGGGGTGGTCGGGCTGCTCGCCAAACTGGTCCGCGCCCTGCTCTCCGCCGGCTCCGGCACCGGCCGGCGAAAGTTCAAGGAGCTCAAGAAAGGCCCGGAGTTCCTGGTCACCCCGATCCGGCTACGCGACGCCGACGGCCGGACGTACGAGGTCGAACTGCACGGTCACCTGCCGCAGAGCGCGCTGCATCCGGCCGACCACGTCCAGCTGACCCTGCGCGACCAGGGCGACCCCGACCTGGCGCCGAAGATCGAACGGATCGTCAACCTGACCACCGGGCAGTTGCTGCGCCCGCGTACCGCCACGATGTGGTCGCACCTCGGCCCGCCGCTGCTGCTCCAGGCCGCGCTGGGCGGGCTGCTGCTCGCCGCGCTCGCCGCCTGCGCCGCGTTGACCTGAGGTCCTTCCGACGCGATCGCGGTGTCCCCCGGATCCGGCTCTCCAGCGGGCTGCCCTGCGGTCAGCCAACCGGAGCGGGCTTCGGGTCGGGCGGTCAGCCGACCGGGGCGGGCTCGCGGGCCGGCTCGGCGACGTCGAGCATGCCGCGCCGACGGGCCCAGCGTTCGAAGACCAGGGTGGCGAAGGGCGGCACCGCGCAGGCCAGCGCGACGGCGGTGGCCAGCAGGCTCCACCGGTGCACCCGGGCCACGGCCAGCACCAGCACGCCGTACGCCACGAAGAGCGCGCCGTGGATCGGCCCGAAGATCTGCACGCCCACCTCGTTGCCGGGCGGGCCGTACTTGACCGCCATGCCGGCCAGCAGGCCGGCCCAGGAGATCGCCTCCGCGATCGCCGCCACCACGAACAGCCGGGTCACCTTCTCGCGCACACCGGCCATGCTATCGGCGCCGCGACGTGGCGCACCGCATCCCGTGCCGGTGGCGCGACCGGCGTCACCGCACCGGAGTCTCCCGGCCCGGATCGAACGGGACTTCCGGGGCTGTACCGGATGGCATGGACGTGCGACGTTTGGGGTACCAGCGGTGGCAGGGTGGTGACCATGGGCAAGCAAGTCGGCGTGCAGACCTTCAGCCGTCAGGACCGGGCCCGCTACCGGGAGAAGGTGCGCCGCTGCCTCGACGTCTTCGCCGAGATGCTGCGCGAGTCCCGGTTCGACGTCGACCGGCCGATGACCGGGCTGGAGATCGAGCTGAACCTGGTCGACGAGGAGTCGATGCCGGCCATGCGCAACGCCGACGTGCTGCGGGCGGTGGCCGACCCGAGCTTCCAGACCGAGCTCGGCCAGTTCAACATCGAGATCAATGTGCCGCCCCGGCGGCTGACCGGCACCGGCAGCGCCGAGTTCGAGCAGAGCGTACGGGCCAGCCTGAACGCCGCCGACGAGCGGGCCCGGACAGTCGGCGCGCGGCTGGTGATGATCGGCATTCTGCCCACCGTGCGGCCCGAACACCTGACCGCGGCCACCCTGTCGGCCAACCCCCGCTACACGCTGCTCAATGAGCAGATCTTCGCCGCCCGGGGCGAGGATCTGCGGATCGCCATCAACGGGGTGGAGCGGTTGTCCGTCACCGCCGACACCATCACCCCGGAGGCGGCCTGCACCAGCACCCAGCTTCACCTCCAGGTCGGCCCGAACCAGTTCGCCGACTACTGGAACGCCGCCCAGGCCATCGCCGGCATCCAGGTGGCGCTGGGCGCGAACTCGCCGCTGTTCTTTGGCCGGGAGTTGTGGCGGGAGACCCGGATCCCGCTGTTTCAGCAGGCCACCGACACCCGGCCGGAGGAAATCAAGACGCAGGGGGTACGACCCCGGGTCTGGTTCGGGGAACGCTGGATCACCACGGTGTTCGACCTGTTCGAGGAGAACGTACGCTACTTCCCGGCGCTGCTGCCGGTCTGCCAGGCGGAGGATCCGGCCGAGACGCTCGCCGCCGGAGGGGTGCCGACCCTCGGCGAGTTGCGGCTGCACAACGGCACCGTCTACCGGTGGAACCGGCCGATCTACGACGTGTTCCGGGGCCGCCCGCACTTACGGGTGGAGAATCGCGTGCTGCCCGCCGGGCCGACCGTGCTGGACACCGTCGCCAACGCGGCGTTCTACTTCGGACTGGTCCGCGCGCTGGCCGAGGCGGACCGGCCGCTGTGGTCACAGATGTCGTTCAGCGCCGCCGAGGAGAACTTCCACACCTGCGCCCGGCACGGCATCGACGCCCACGTCTTCTGGCCGGGCCTGGGCTACCTGCCGGTCACCGAGCTGGTGCTGCGTCGCCTGCTGCCGCTGGCCCATCACGGCCTGGACCGCTGGGGGCTTGACCCGGGCGAGCGGGACCGGTTGCTCGACATCATCGAGCAGCGCTGCCTGACCGGCCGCAACGGGGCGAGCTGGCAGGTGGCGACCCTGCACCGGCTGGAGTCCGCTGACCATCTCGACCGGCCGGAGGCGCTGCGCGAGGTGGTCCGGCACTATGTGGAGTTGATGAACAGCAACCGTCCGGCCCACGAGTGGCCGATCCCCTGACCCACCACCACCTCCGCTGCGAAGGAAGGGCCCCTTCTTAACATCCGTTTGTTAAGAAGGGGCCCTTCCTCTACCTCAGGCGTTAATAGGGGGCCCTTCCTTTCACCGCAGGGCGGTGAGGGTTAGCTCGGCGGCGTGGGCGAGCAGGGTGTCGTCGCGCTCGGCGTCCTTGTCGGCCTTGCTGGAGAGCACGGCCAGCACGATCGGAGCCCGGTCCGGCGGCCAGATCACGGCGATGTCGTTGCGGGTGCCGTAGCCGCCGGAGCCGGTCTTGTCGCCCACCTGCCAGCCGTCCGGAGTGCCGGCCCGGATCGTCTTGTCGCCGGTGGTGTTGCGCTTGAGCCAGTCGACCAGCACCGCGCGGTCCTCGGCGGAGAGCGCGTCGTCGACGGCGTACGCCTTCAGCGAGGTGGCCAGGGCGCGGGGCGTACTGGTGTCGCGGATGTCGCCCGGGGTCGCCTCGTTGAGCACGGTCTCCATCCGCGATGGCTCGGTGACCTCGTCGCCGATGTCGCGCAGTGCCTGCTTGAAGCCGTCCGGGCCGCCGAGCCGGTCGAGCAGCAGGTTGCCGGCGGTGTTGTCGCTGTAGCGCACCGCCGCGTCGGCGATCGCCCGCAGCGACATGCCGGTCTGCACGTGCTGCTCGGTGATCGGCGAGTAGGTGACCAGGTCGTCGCGGGAGTAGGTGACGATCCGGTCCAGTTCCTCGGTGGAGGTGGCGGCGAGGACCGCGGCGGCGGCCAGGGCCTTGAACGTCGAGGCGTACGCGAAGCGCTCATCGGCCCGGTGCGCGACCGTGCGGCCGGTGCCGGTGTCGATCGCGTACACCCCGAGCCGGGCGTCGTACTGCTTCTCCAAGGGAGCGAAATCGACGGCCACCGGCGCGGCGGACGGCGGGGTGGCGGACGGCGACGCGGCAGACGGTGACGCTGGCGCGGCCGGAGTGCCGGGTGAGCATCCGGCCAGCAGGCCGAACGCCAGCGCGGCGGCGAGGGCGGTGATTCGGGTACGGCGGGTGGTGCTGGTCAAGACTGGTCCTTCCGTCGGTCGTCCCGGCGACCCGGAGACCTTCCCGGGTGGCCGGTAACCAGGCTCGCAGCGCTGGCCCATGCAGTCGAAGACGCCGACGGCGATACTGATGCTGTTTCAGCATAGGATCCCCGTGTGGACCTGGTGGCGGCCTGTCGGGCCTTCGTGTCGGTCGGCGATCACGGCAGCTTCACCGTCGGCGCGTCCGTCGCCCGCATCCCCCAGTCGGTGGCGAGCCGCCGGGTCGCCGCCCTGGAGCGGCACCTCGGCGGGCAACTGTTCGACCGCACGTCGCGCAGCGTCACACTCACCCCGTTCGGGCGGGACATGCTCCACTCCGCCCGGCGCATCGTGGACCTTGCCGAGGCGATGGAGCACGACGCGGAACGCGCCCGGCTGCGTCCGTTCCGGCTGGCCGTGCCGGCGGTCTGCGCGCCACGATCGCTGGCCGGCCTGGTGGTCGAGGCCCGGCGGCACGAGCTGCGCCTGGAGCTGCGCCGGGCCGAACCGGCGGAACGGGCACGGCTGCGCCAGAGCTTCGAGGTGCGCGCCGCGCTGGTCTGCGTACCGTCGGACGAGGCCGCGTGGCGGGTACCGCTGGGTCTCGCGAGCGGCACCGACCCGGGTGTCGAGGTGGTTCGCCTGGAGACGCTGCGCGCGCCGCGAGCCGACCGGCGAACCCGACGGCGGCGGGTCTGGATCTCGCCGGAGGACGACGTGCCGCACGTCCGCGACCCACTGACCCGCTTGCGCGACGCCGTCGGGCTGCAACCGGCCCAGGTGACGGTCTCGGCGTCCATGGTCGACGCCACCGCCGAGGCGCTCGCCGGCTCCGACCTGATGCTCTGCTCGCCCGCCGAGGCCCGCGAACTCGGGCTGCACTGGCGGCCTCTCGGCGACCTACGGCCGGTCCGCGGCTACCAGGTGATCGCCGGCGTACGCGAGGACGCCGAGCGGCTACGCGGCGTGCTGCGCGCCGCCATCGGCCGGTGCCTCGGCGCGGAAGAGCAGGTGCCCGAGGACCGCCCGGTGCACGGCTGGCGGGAGCCGGCATGACGGTCGGCCGGCTGCTCCGCACAGCTCGGGAGACGCTACGCGAGGCCGGGCTGCGCGGCTGCATCCTGGTCCGCGACCTCGACACCGGCGACGAGCTGGGGCTCGACAGCGACGTCGTCCTCCCGGTCGCGTCGCTGGTGAAGGTGCCGCTCGCGCTGGCCACCGTGGACCGGATCGAGCGCGGCGAACTCGACGGCGCCACCCCGATCACGGTGGCGCCCGGCCGGGTGCGGACACCGGGTCCGACCGGGCTGAGCCGGTTCCGGCACCCGGCCACCGTGGCAATCGACGACCTGCTCTATCTGAGCGTGGCGATCAGCGACGAGGGCGCCTCGGACGCGCTGTTCGCCCTCACCCCACCGGCGGAGGTCGCCGCCGCGCTGCGCCGGTTCGGCGTCGACGGGATCAGCGTCCGGCACCGCACCCGGGACCTCACCGATACTCCGGCCGAGCGCTTCGCCCCGGACGAGGTGCACCTCGCGCACTCCCTCGCCGCGTCCGCGACCACCGCCGGTCAAGGCCATCCGGTCCCCCAGCTCGACGTGGGCCGGGCCAACGCCGGCTCGGCCCGGGCCTTCGTCGAGCTGCTGCACGCCCTGTGGCGCCCGTCGCGCATCCCGGCGCCGGTCGCCGCCCGGGTACGCGAGCTGATGGGCGACAACCTGCTGCGGCAGCGGCTCGCCCCGGACTTCAGTTCCGACGCCTCCCGCTGGTCGTCGAAGACCGGCACCCTGCTCAACCTGCGGCACGAGGTCGGCGTGGTGGAACACGCCGACGGGCAGGCGTACGCGGTGGCCGCGCTCAGCGAGTCGACGGTGCCGGCCGCCGTGCAGCCGCAGGCGGAAGCGGCGCTGGCGCAGGTGGCGCGGGAACTGCACGACGCGCTTCGAGCCACCCACCGCTGACCCACCGGCGGGTCGCTGGGCGGGACCGGTCAGCGGCGTGGTCCCGCCCACCCGGACCGACGGTCACCCGCTGGCCAGCAGGTGCTTGCGCTCGTTCTCGATCGCGCTGAGGGTGGCGGGGTCCCGGGCGGCCCGCTGCGCCAGCCGGACCCGTACGTCGCTCACCAACCGCCGGCACTGCTCGACGTGGTGCACGGCCTGCGTGATCCGTTCCCGTACCGCCAAATCGGTGAAGATGTTGTCGAACCAGATGTCGACGAACCGGGTCAGGCCGCCGACGGCCAGCCGTGGCGCGATCACGTCGATGCCCGGCACGTCGGCGAGTTCGGTGCGCAGCGCGGCGAGGCACCGCTCGGCGCGGGCGGCGGCCTGCGCCGCGTCGTCCAGGCGGGAGTGTTTCATCGCGCTGGCCATCATCCCGCCGCCGAAGAAGGTGTCGTAGGTCGACCAGCCCGAGGCGCTGTCCAGCTTGCGCTGCACCTGCTCCAGGGCCTCCTGGGCAACGCGATGTGGTCATCGACACCGGCGGTGACCGTCCACTGTCGCTGCTGCGGCGCGCGCTCACCCCGCACGGGACGCTGGCGCTGGTCGGCGGCGACTGGACCAGGGGTCGGCTGCTCGGCGGCTACGGCCGACAGATGCTCGGGGCGCCGCTGCTGTCGGCAGTCGTCGGCCAACGGCTGCGCGCCGTCAGCGCCATGGAACGCACCGAGGATCTCGACGAGTTGGGTGACCTCCTCGGGTCCGGTGCGCTGACCCCACCGGTCGACCGCAGCTATCCACTCGCGGAAACGGTGGACGCGCTGCGCCACTTCGCCGACGGGCGCCCGGCCGGCAAGGTCGTCATCACCGTCGATCCACATTGGTGGCGTTGCCGAAACAGTGGTCGAAGTTGACGACTGACCCGGTGGGCCGCAGCGGCCTGGCGGTCCCACCCGGCCGTCACCGGGTGGGACCGCACCGGTCTTTAGGAGGAAGGCACGTACAACATCCGGTCGGTGGTGTTGGGCCGGGTGTTGAAGACCACTCCTGGTGTCGTGTCCGCCAGCACCCGGGCGTGCACCTGGGCCGGCGTCCAGGTCGGATTCGCGGCGAGGATCAGGGCGGCGGCACCGGCCACGTGCGGCGCGGCCATCGAGGTACCGGTCATCGTCGCCACCGCGGTGTCGCTGACGTGGCTTGCCGAGACGATGCTCTGTCCGGGCGCGAACAGGTCCACGCACGGGCCGTGGTTGCTCAGCCAGGCGGCACCGTCGTCCGGCCAGGTCGACCCGACGGTGAGCGCCGCCGGAATGAAGGCCGGCGTCTTCGAGCAGGCATCGCCGGCGTCGTTGCCGGCGGAGGCGACCACGGTCACGCCCGAGTTGATCAACCCGGTGGTCGCGGCCTCGTAGGCGCCGGGGCTCAGCGAGATCGCCCGGCCGAAGCTCATGTTGGCCACGGCGGGACGCTGCGCGTTCGCGGTGACCCAGTCGATCGCCTGGGTGGTCGTGGCGATGTCACCGGTGGCATCACACGCCCAGACACGCACCGCGACCAGGGTGACGTTCTTGGCCACCCCGTACGTCGCGCCCCCCAGCGTGCCAGCGACGTGGCTGCCGTGTCCGTAGCAGTCGTCCGCGGTCCCGCCGTCCACCACATCGATGCCGTTGACGACCCGACCGCCGAAGTCCTCGTGGGTGAAACGGATACCGGAGTCGATGACGTACGCGTGCACGCCCTGGCCACCCGAGGACGGGTAGCGGAAGGAGTTGTCCAACGGCAGGTGGCGCTGATCGACCCGGTCCAGTCCCCACGACGGCGGGTTCGGCTGCGTACCCGACGGGGTGGCGAAGGAAGCGGTGTCCGCCAACCGTACCCGGCGGTTCTGCTCGACGAAGGCCACCGACTCCTCGGCAGCGATACGCCTGGCCGCTTCCTCGCTGGTCCGGATGGTGAAGCCACGCAGGGCGGTTGCGTAGCGGTGCTCGACCGTGCCGCCGTGCCGGCCGACCAGCGCTCGCGCCGCCCGCTCCACCGCTTCGGCGGACGCGCGACGAGCCGATGCGGACATGACGCCTCGCGGCATTTGGCCGTCCCGCGCCAGCACGCCGCTGCCGCTGAGCACGACACTGTCCTTCAGCACCACGATGTAGCTGCCCGGCAGCGCGCTCGGCTCGCCGGCGCCGACGATCGTGGCGGGCTCCGCTGCCGCGGGTGCGGCGACGCCGACCAGCGACGCCATCGCGACCGCGACGGCCACCGCCGCCGCGGCGAGCCGTCGCGAGGTGACCTGCCCGTACGAGTTGACCTGCGGTAACCGCATCTGCTGCCCTTCCGACCGACCCCCGTTGCGGTCCCCGCTGTTCCGCTGCTGAACGGGAGCCATTGATCATCGGGGATGTTATCGGGCTGCGACCCATCTCGCCGACCCGGTCAGAATGCGTAGAGCACCGTCCGGAAGCCCCACAGCGCCGTGACGGCCAGCGTGGCCATCCCCACCGCGAAGGGCCACCAGCGACCGCTCGGGCGGACGACGGCGAGGGTGGCCGTGGCCAGGAGGAGCGCCGCGACGATCGCCGTCCAGAGGGTCGCGGTGGGCACCCGGTCGGCGCTCCGGCAGCCCGCGGGGGCGGGCAGCACCGCCGCGCACAGGTCGTAGCGGGGCACGGCCAGCCACCAGTAGCCCGCCCAGGCGAGCACCGCGACGCCGACGGCGGCGGCGATCCCGAGCCAGGAACCAACGCGCCCGGACCCACCCGAGCCGGAGGCTCCACTCATGCCGGTCAGTGTATTGGCCGGTTCCCGGCAGACCGCGCCCGATCAGTCGACGCCGAACTCCATGGCGGCGCGGTCGAGCGCCTCGTCCTCCGCCGGGGCCACGCCCCGGGAGGCGATCGCCTCGGCGCCGCCCTGCGGCATCGCGCCGATCAGCCCGGTCGAGGCCGCCTGGGCGGCACCGACCACCCGCTGCGGGGTGCCGCCGCCGACCATGCCGAGGCTCGCGTACTGCTCCAGCTTCGCACGGGAGTCGGCGATGTCCAGGTTGCGCATGGTGAGCTGGCCGATCCGGTCGGACGGGCCGAAGGCCGAGTCCTCGGTACGCTCCATCGACAGCTTGTCCGGGTGGTAGCTGAACGCCGGGCCGGTGGTGTCCAGGATCGAGTAGTCCTCGCCCCGGCGCAGCCGCAGCGTCACCTCACCGGTGATCGCGGTACCGACCCAGCGCTGCAACGACTCGCGCAACATCAGCGCCTGCGGGTCCAGCCAGCGGCCCTCGTACATCAGCCGGCCCAGGCGGCGGCCCTCGTTGTGGTAGTTGGCCAGGGTGTCCTCGTTGTGGATGGCGTTGACCAGCCGCTCGTACGCGGCGTGCAGCAGCGCCATGCCGGGCGCCTCGTAGATGCCCCGGCTCTTGGCCTCGATGATCCGGTTCTCGATCTGGTCGGACATGCCCAGGCCGTGCCGGCCGCCGATGGCGTTGGCCTCCAGCACCAGGTCGACCGCGCTGGCGAACTCCTTACCGTTGATCGTCACCGGGCGGCCCTGGTCGAAGCCGATGGTGACGTCCTCGGTGGGGATCTCCACCGACAGGTCCCAGAACCGGACGCCCATGATCGGGTTGACCGTCTCGACACCGGTGTCCAGGTGCTCCAGGGTCTTCGCCTCATGCGTGGCGCCCCAGATGTTGGCGTCGGTGGAGTACGCCTTCTCGGTGCTGTCCCGGTACGGCAGGCCGCGCTCGAGCAGCCACTCCGACATCTCCTTACGCCCACCCAGCTCGGTGACGAAGCTGGTGTCCAGCCACGGCTTGTAGATCCGTAGCTGCGGGTTGGCCAGCAGCCCGTAGCGGTAGAACCGCTCGATGTCGTTGCCCTTGAAGGTCGAGCCGTCGCCCCAGATCTGGACGTCGTCCTCGATCATCGCCCGCACCAGCAGCGTCCCGGTGACCGCCCGCCCCAGCGGGGTGGTGTTGAAGTACACCCGCCCGCCCGACCGGATGTGGAAGGCGCCGCAGGTCAACGCTGCCAGCCCTTCCTCGACCAGGGCGGCCCGGCAGTCCACCAGCCGGGCCAGCTCCGCGCCGTAGTTGAGCGCGCGACCGGGCACCGAGGCGATGTCGGGCTCGTCGTACTGGCCGATGTCGGCGGTGTACGCACAGGGCACGGCACCCTTGTCGCGCATCCACGCGACCGCGACCGAGGTGTCGAGGCCGCCGGAGAAGGCGATGCCGACACGTTCACCGGTGGGCAGGGAGGTCAGAACCTTGGACACAAGGAAGAGTATGCACCACCCCGCATACCCATGCAACTCGCCGCTGAAAGGAAGGGCCCCTTATTAACGCCTCGTGTATTGGAAGGGCCCCCTCCTAACAACTCCCGGGCATCGCGGTCCGTATCGCCATGCAGGTTCCTGATCGCGTAGAGCGCCGTGGTCGGGGAGCGCGGCTGCGGGCAGCGCCGCCGCCAAAGCCCGTGGCCGGCGAAGACCGCGGGCGACAGGATGCCGTCATGACTGTTGATCTGTTGCTGGCGCGGGCACGACGTTTGTGGGTCGAGTTGGCGGGTGTACCGAGGACATTTCCCATCCGGGGCACCGACGTGGCGGTGCCGGCGGAATCGCTGATCTGCCCGTCGGGCTGGATCGGGATCGTCGCCCTGGGTGGGGTGGCGATCAGCACCGTGCCGACGGAGGGCCTGGAGGCAGTCGTCCGGGAGGCGGCTCGACGATTTCCCCGTCGCAGCGCTGACCGACCCTGAACAGCTGGCAGCAGTGCTGCCCGTCGAGGAGGTTCTCGGGCTCGCGACGGTCGCCTACTGCGACGAGCGCGCCTTCCGGTCGTACGAGAAGGGCGCTTCGGAAAGGGTGCCCGCCGATCACCCGGAGATCGCCGACCTCCTGGCCTCCGTCCCGGTCGAGGACGCCGCGGAGTGCGGGCTGGCCGAGATCACCTCCCCGGCGTTCGTCGTCCGCGCGGGGAGCCGCGTGGTGGCGGCGGCGGGTTACCGGCACTGGCCGGAACGGGTGGCGCACCTCAGTGTGCTGACGGCGCCGGACCGGCGCGGGCGCGGTTTCGCCCGGGTCGTCGCCAGCGCTGCCGTGGCGGAGGGCCTGGACAACCAACTGCTGCCCCAGTGGCGGGCTCGGCCGGAACCGTCGCGGCGGGTGGCGCGGGCGCTCGGATTCCGCGAACTCGGCGTCCAGATCAGCGCCCGGATCAGTACGCCCGGAAATCGAACGGGAACCGGCATCGGATTGGGCACCGATTGAGCAAGTAGAGAGAAAAGCAGCCCCACTCGATCAGTCATCGTCAAATTTCACCCTCCGTGATGCCGAGGAGCGTTTCCGTGACCCAGACCGAGCGACACGCCAGCCATCCATCCGCCGTTGAGGAGGTTGAGGTTCGGCTACCGCCCGAGCCCCGCTCCACCTCCCTGTTCGTCGTCGGGCACGCGCCACGCCGACGCGGGCTGATCATCCTGCTCAGCGTGCTGGGCGGGTTCCTGCTCACCGTCGTCTGGTCGGCGGAATTCGTCGATCAGACCATCGGTGACAACGTCGCCAACACGCTGCTCGGCCACGACGCCAAGCAGACTCCGATCAGCGGGGTTGTGGCGGGCGTGATCTTCGCGTTCGTCTCGGGAGTTGCCGGCACCTTCACCGCCTGCAACGTCGCCGCCTTCGGCGCCCTCGCCCCCCTGGCCGGTACGTCCGGCAGCCGGCTGGGCCGATTCCTGGCACCGCTGCGCCCGCTGGGCTGGATGGCGGTCGGCATGATCGCGGTCTCCGCCCTCTACGGCGCGATCGTCGGCCTGGTCGGCACGTCCATGCCGCAGTTCTCCACCGCCCCGAACACTCCCGGCTCGCTGTCGCCGCGCAGCATCCAGTCCATGGTGGTCTTCGGCGCCATCGGGCTGATCATGCTCTACCTGGGGCTGGCCGCGCTGAAAGTGGTGCCGGATCCGTTTGCCCGGATCTCCCGCCGGTTTCCCAACGCCCCGCTGATCTTCATGGGTGTGCTCATCGCCGGCTTCCTGATCGGACGGCCGTTCCCGCTGTTCCGCCAGATGTTCCGCGACGCCGCGGAGAGCGGCAACCCGCTGTACGGCGCGGCCGCGTTCAGCCTCCAGTCGATCGGCAACATCGTCATCATGGCGGTGCTGTTCCTGCTGCTCGCGTGGTTCGCCGGCAGCCGGCTGCAGACCTGGTTCGCCGCCCGCCCGAGCCGCTTGGCGGCGACCATCGCGGTGGCGTTCCTCGTCGCAGGTGCCTTCACGTTCCTCTACTGGGACGTCCGCCTGCTCGCTCGCCGGGAGATCATCCCCTGGTATCCGACCGCCCCCTGGGCGTGACCGACGGCCCCTTCGTCCCGCGCCGCAGCCCGCTTCGCCGGTCCGCGTCACTCGCGGCCAGCGTCGGCTGCGGCGTCGGCGTCCTCGGGGCCGGCGTCGGCTGCGGCGTCGGCGTAGCGGCGGGCCAACTGCGCGAAGGCGGCCCGGAGCTCGGGTGGCCCGATGACGTGGATATCGGCGTCGAACCTACCGACGGCGGCGGCCAGGCCCGGCCACGACCACGACCACGACCACGAGCCGAGGGTCAGCCGGCAGCGTTGCGGGCCGAGTTCCTCGACCACGCCGTCGTGAATGAACGGTGACACCCCTGGCGGCGGGGAGTTCGAGGATCGCCTCCCCCGACAGGGCCAGTCGAAGCCGCGGAATCTGCTGGTGACGAAGTGGGCCACGGCACCCCCGGGTACTTGGCGCGGGGCGAAGCGAGGCCCGGTGGGGCCGTGCGGGGTGATCCGATCGGCACGGAAGGCGCGCCAGTCGCCGCGGTCGAGATCCCAGGCGACGAGGTACCAGCATCCGCCCCACGTCACGATGTGGTGGGGCTTCACCCGGCGCGGCTGGGGCGTACCGTCGTCGTCCCCAGGTGGAGCGGAGACGGAACGCCGGCTCCGATCCGGTGGGTGAAACGCTGGTCCGCCGCTATCTGGCCGCGTTCGGTCCGGCCGACACGGCCGACCTGCGCGCCTGGTGCGGCCTCACCGGGCTACGCGGGGCGGTGGCCGCGATACGCGAACAGCTCGTCGCCTTTCGCGACGAGCGCGGCCGGGAGCTGCTGGACCGGTGGCATACGTACTCCATGGACAAGCACTTCCCACCCGGCAGCACCTAGTGGCGGCCCATAAGCGAACGGAGGCCGTGGCAAACTCGGACTGCATGAGGCGTTTTCGCTCTTGGGACGGCACGGAACTGGCCTATCGGGTGGTTGGCTCCGGACAACCACTGGTGTGCGTTCCCGGTGGTCCCGGTCAGGCCGCCGAGTATCTTGGCGAGTTGGGCGCTCTCAGCGATCATCGGACGCTGTTCTTGCTGGACAATCGTGGGACCGGCGGGTCGCAAGCACCGCAGGATGCCACCACGTACCGGGTTGACCGGCTGGTACAGGACGTTGAGGCGTTCCGCGCACACCTCGGGCTGGAGCGGATGGATCTGTTCGGGCACTCGGCCAGCGGCGGGACCTGTCTGCTTTACGCGGCCGAGCATCCGCACCGGGTCGATCGCCTCGTGCTCGTCGCGCCGTCCCTGCGCGTCGTCGGCATTCGGTCTGACCTGGACGTTGACGCGGTGCTGACCCGGCGGGCACACGAGCCCTGGTACGCCGATGCGGTCGCCGCCCTACGCGCCGAGGCCACCACACCCCAGGAACTGGAGCGGTATCGCTGGCTGTCGGCGCCACTGCTGTACGGCCGGTGGAACGCCGCCGCCCAGGCGCAGGCAGCCGCCGAGCCGGCCCAGTTCTTCCAGCCGGCGACGGACGGCTTCTACGCCGGCTTCGACCCGGATCCCGCGCTGCCGAAGCGGCTTGCGGAATTGCCGGTGCCGGTGCTGCTGATCGCTGGTGAGTACGACATCTGGCCGACGTGCACGGCCGTCCGCCAGCTAGCCGACCTTCTCGACGAGGCCGACCTCGGGTTGCTGCCGGAAGCCGGACACTTCCCATGGGTGGACCATCCGGCCGCCTTCGTGACCGCCGTGCAGGGTTACCTGGCCGGCCATCAGCCGGCAAAATAGCTCACGGGCAGCAAGCGAGCCGGGGTGCCCGTGCCGCAATCGTGTTACGGGTTCGACTGGATCGGTCCGACGATGATGAGCGGCATGCGAGAAACTGTCGCCATCGCGCTGATTACGTCGCTGTCCACGCTGACGGCCGCCGGGCTCACCGGGCTGGTCACCGCGCTCACCGTGCGCCGGCAGGTCGCCGGGCAACTCGCGGCCGCTCGGGAGGAGCGTGCCGAGCAGCGTACGCTCCGCCGGCACCAGGCACGACGGGACACGTACGTGAGTTTCCTGGCTGCCTGCGACCGCGCGTACCGGGCGTTGGACACCGGGTGGGTCGGGGCGGACACCGCACCGGGCGAGGACGCGCCGTACCCGGCACTGCGCGCGCTCGACGAGGCGTACAACCTGGTGCTGCTGGCCGGTCCGGCCGGGGTGGCCGAGGCCGCCGGGCTCACCGTGCGCAGCGTCAACGAGGAGTACGCCCAGCAGCGCCGGCTTCAGCGGGAGGAGACCACGGACACCAACTCGCTGGCGGCCCGGCACCGTACCGAGCACCTTGCCATGATCCGGCGCCGGGCCGAGCGGCGCGACGCGTTCGTCACCGTCGCGCGCGGTGCGCTGGAGGTGGAATAGGTCAGCAGAAGTCTCTCATCGAGTGAGGCCGACCAGCGTGGCCAAGCCGGCGGGTGCCGGATGACCCGCCATGGTGGGATGATAGGTCGATCGATCGAGAGGGCGCTGCTGACCGGTCGCGAGGAGAGTCGAGTCGATGGATCTTGGCAAGCTGTGGTCCGACCTGACGACGGAACTGCTGGGCGTGCTCACGGCTTACCGGTCCCGGGTGGCCGCGTTGGATGTGCGGGAGAAAGCCGACCACACGCTGCTCACCGAGGCCGACCTCGCGATCGAAGAGATGATTATCAACCGGATCCGGGCCGTGGACCCCGCTGCTCGGGTGCTGGCGGAAGAGTCGGGCAGCGGCACCTGGCGGCCCGGTCTGGATGAGGAACCCGAGCGGATCTGGGTGATCGACCCGATCGACGGCACGGCCGAGTTCGTCAATCCGCGCAGCGCCGAGTTCTGCTCCGTCGTCTGCCTGCTGGAGCGACGGGAGCCCGTCGCCGCACTCATCGTCGCGCCCGAGTTGGGAGCCGACCGCACACCGATCGTGGTGGTCGCCTCCGGGGCTGATCACACGATCGCCGTCAATGGCAGACCGGCGGCGTACAACAATGAACCCTCTCGTGTCGCATCCCTGACCCGCAGCGCTCGTTCTGAAGCCCCGCCGCACGAGACCGCCATGGTCACTGCCGGCTACAACCTGAAGACGCGGACCACGTCACAGACGTTGGACATGCTGCGTACCGCCCTGGACCTCACCGACTTCGCGGCCGACACACCCCGTTTCGACCTTTTCTACCGTCCTCGACAAAAGGTCTGGGACGGTCTCGCGGGGTTGTGCCTCGGTGAAATCGTCGGTCTAATGTCCGCAAACGTGAATGGGGCCCGGCACCTGCCCGTGTCCATGGAAACACTCGCCCAGCCAGAGCCGACTTTCGCCAGCACCGTGATGGGTCGCCCGGAGGCCGTCAAGTGGTTCGTGGAGCTAGCCCGGGACTCCCACACCGGAACACCGAAGTCCTCGTAGACGTCACGTCGATCATCAGTGCCGAGGATTTCGTCGTTGCGCAGAACCGCGCTACTCGGCCAGACGATCCGTTCGCCCGCCAAGCGTTTGTCGAGCTGATCCAGTCCCTGATCTTCATGGAACGGGTGTGGATAGCCCATCCGGTGCTCGCCCACCCCTCGGTCGCCGACTTCGGCGGCAAGCCGTATCTCCTTCGCGCGTTGGCCGGTGCGGGCCTACTGCATCCGTTGCAGTTGGATGCCGGCGAGACGAGCCGGGTGCGGGCCGCGGAAGAGGCGGCACTACACGAATTGCAGAGCTGGCGGGGTCACAAGGTCCTCGGACAGTTCATCGGGCAGGCCGTCGCCTGCGACGACGTCCTACCTGATCAACGCAACTCGCTGTCGAAACGCATTCACGGCTGGTGTGCCTTTCAGGCGGCCAACGTACGCGTTGCGGGGCATCACGCGGATCGCATCGCCACCCCTGACGGGGTCGAAGATGACCCATTCGGCGCTTGGGCGCGAGCGGCCTCGATCGTGCTACGTGGCCCACTGCAATCCATGGCGCCCCCTGGCGAGGAGGTCTACGTTGCGGCGATCCTGGCGCGTGGACTGAAGTATCAGGCACGAGCGGATGCCACCCGCCTCTCCTACCAGGCCCACCCCGTCCGGCGCGATTTCCTGCTGACCTTCGACCTCTCCACAGAGGGCGCGACCGAGACAGTGGTGCTCGACGTCATCAGGGCCATCCGGGGCATCCATGAGTCCCTCGTCACAGCTGCCGATGACAGCGACACGCACCGGGTACAGCTTCTCGAACTCGAACTGCCGCTGCTCGGTGGCCGGCTCTGGCAGGCAGGCGAAACCGGCCGGATGGGCGAACGCGACTGGGTAGACCTGGTTGTCGCCCGCATCGCCGAGTACCGCGACAAGGCCGCCGACCTGCGCGCCGCCGTTGCCCGCTGCGTCACCGACGAGGACTACCTCCGTCTCGCCCGCGACATCAACGGGGCGAAACGGCAACTGCTGGAACGACTCGGGCTGCGCAAGGTCGCCCTCTCGCCGGTGGAGCAGGAACTGGTCAACGGGGTGGCCTCGGTGACCGAGTCGGTGCCCGGCGTACCCAAGGTCGCCGGCATGTGGATCGGAGCACGAGCGATCGGCAAACAGGTCTCCCACGGGCACGCCGGTCCAGCGATTCCTCTACAAGGAGTTCTACCGCGCCTGGAAACGCGCCGGCCGCTGAATCGAGCGCACTCGCGCCGATCCGGGACGCGGCCACGCCAGGCCCTCGGCGACAATCTGGTCGCCGCGCGGGAGAGGGTCGTGCGATCGTGGCCCGATGTCTCAACCGGTCCTGCGTACCGCTCTGTTGCTGGTCCCGCTCGCCGATCGGCACCTCGATCTGGAGGTCCAACTGGACTCCGACCCGGAGGTGCTGCGATACCTCTACGGCCGGGCCCGCACCAGGGACGAGGTGGTCGTCTCGCATGCGAACCGGATCGCGCTGGCCGGCAAGGTGGACGGCCTGGGCTACTGGATGGCGTTCGGCACCGACGCCGGGGTGCGCGGCTCGACACCCCCGGCGACCGAGGAGGACGGCGAGTTCGTCGGGCTGATGATGCTTCCGCCGGCACATGGCCCCGACCAGCCGGACGACCCGAGCGTCGCCGAGCTGGGTTACCGGCTCCTCCGGCGGCACTGGCGCAAGGGCCTGGCCAGCGAAGCTTCCCGGGAACTGCTGCGGCACGCCTTCGACACGGTCGGCCAGCGCCGGGTCATCGCGCAGACCATGGCCGTGAACATCGGATCCCGCCGGGTGATGGAGTCCGTCGGCCTGCGTTACGCCCGCACCTTCCACCCGTCCTGGGATGATCCGCTACCCGGAACGGAACACGGTGAGGTCGAGTACGCGATGACCCGAGAAGAGTGGCAGACCCTCCGGCACGGGTGAGCACGGCAGCCCGCCGGCAGCACCGCTGACCCGTCACCGTCCTACCGTGCATGCGCGGGGTGGGCGGCGTCCCGCAACGCGGCGACCGCCATCCGCGCCGCCGGTGTGTGCTCGACCGCGTCGTGCACCACCACATGGATCGACCGGGTCGGCGTCGGGCGGACCAGTCTGACGCGTGTCACGCCATCCGGCACATCTGCCGCGCCGAGCGCAGGGAGCACCGTGAGGCCGATGCCGGCGGCGACGAAGGCGAGCGCCGTCCGATAGTCGTGCGCCTCGACGCGGAAGGCCGGGCTGAAACCGGCGGCGGTGCAGGCTTCGAGGAGGTTGGCGCGGCACCAGCCGCGGGCGATGTCGTTGTCGATCCAGCGCTCGTCGGCGAGGTCGGCCAGGTCCGTCTCCTGCTGGTCGGCGAGGCGGTGCCCGGCCGGCACCACGGCGACGTACGGGTCGTCGAGGAGGTGGTGGGCGGTGAAGCCCGATCCGGGGTCGAAGCCGCTGCCCGCCACGACCACCTGGACGTCGGCGCGTTCCTCCCGGCTGTCCGGGATGTGTTCGCGCAGTTGCAGGTCGAGCCGCACGCCGGGGAGTTCGGTGAGGATGCGTCGCACCACGAGCGGCATCCACGCCGCACCCACCGACGCGAAGTACGCGATGGACAGTGCGCCGGTACGGCCGGTGCGCAGGTCCGCGATGAGCGATTCGGCCGCACCGACCCGGGCGAGCACCCGATCAGCTTCGGCGGCGAGAGCGTGCCCGGCGGCTGTGGGCCGCAGGCCCCGCCCCGCTCGGGCGAGGAGGGTGAGGCCCGTCTCGCGCTGTAACGCGGTGAGGTGCTGACTGACGGCGGAGGGGGTGTAGCCGAGGTTGGCGGCGGCGGCCTGGACCGACCCGGACGCCACGACGGAACGGAAGACCCGAAGGCGGTGAACGTCGAGCACGGCACAACGATAAAGCCTGACTGAACAGTCGTGAAGAAACAATCACTGGTGCTGAACGATCGGTCTGCCGAGAATCACCCCATGAGCAGTCCGTCGATCACCGGGCCCACCGCCCCGACCAGGGCCCTCCGGGAGGACACCGTCACCGCGGCGTACGCCCGGGGCGAGGAGGAGCGGCCTCGGTCCTGGCCGATTGTCGCCGCCGCCGCGACCACGGTCCTCCTGTGGGCCTCCGCGTTCGTCGGCATCCGTTTCGCCGGGCACGACTATTCCCCCGGCGCCATGGCGCTGGGGCGCATGGTGACGGCCTCCGCCGCGCTGAGCGTGTTCGTCGCGTTCACCGCCGGCCTCCGGCGGGCCCGAGCGCCGCACGCCCTGCGAAGGCACGGCGATTTGATGCCCCGCCGGGCGGCCCTGCCTCGCGGCGGAACGCTGGGACTGGTCGTGCTCTGGGGCGTGGCCTGGTTCGGCGGGTACAACCTGGCGCTCAACGCCGCCGAGCGGCTGGTCGACGCCGGGACGGCGGCGCTACTCGTGGCGGTCGCACCCATCCTCGTCGCGGTGGCCGCAGTTGTCGTCCTGGGCGAGCGGCTCACCGGTCGGCTCGGTGTCGGGGTGGCGGTCGCCTTCCTGGGCGTGGCGCTGATCGCGGCAGGTGGTTTCACCGGGCACGCCGACAGGCTCGGCGTCGCGCTGGCGGTGGTGTCCGCGATGCTGTACGCCTTCGCCGTACTCCTTCAGAAACGCCTCCTGACGCGGATCGACGCCGTGCCGATGACCTGGCTCGGCGCGCTGGCCGGGACGGCGGCCCTGCTGCCGTTCGCCCCCACGCTGCTGAAAGAACTCGCCGCGGCCCCGCTGCCAGCCACCCTGGGCGTGCTGTTCCTGGGCGTATTCCCGACCGCCATCGGCTTCCTCACCTGGGGTTACGTGCTGTCCCGCTGGACGGCCGGCCGCACCACCGCCGCCACCTACCTGGTCCCGCCGGTGACCGTCCTGCTGTCCTGGGCGCTGCTGGGCGAGGTGCCGGCACCGCTGGCCCTGCTGGGCGGCGCGCTCTGCCTGACCGGCGTGGTGCTCGCGACGCGCCGCTGACGGGGTCAGCGGGTGAGGCCGACGAGGGTGGCCAGGCGGGCCACGCCGGGCGGTACAGGTCGACCCCGGCAAGCTCGCCGAGGAGGCGCCCGCGCGGCGTCCACCAGGTAGGCACCCCGATACTCGGCCGGCAGCCGCCGCCACCCGTCATTGGCTGGCATCAGCCAATCGGGGCCACAAGTTGGACGCTACCCCGCCCGTTGCCGTTAGGAGTCGCGTGAGCAACGCCAAAGTTCGAGCAGCCCCGTCAAGAACCGACGTCTATCGTCTATCTGCCTAGGAGGAGACGGAAGCACCGGCTAGAAGGGATGGGCAAATGAGCGACGACCACGAGGCCGCAGGCGCCATAAGCTTCATTTTCGAAGCAGGCGTACTCAAGCGCGCAGCCCGCACCGGCTGGTGGTTCGCCGGTGTCAAGCACCCCGAGTCGATCGCCGAGCACTCGTTCCGCACCGCGCTCATCGGCATGATGCTCGCCGCTATGGAAGGCGCAGACCCTGCCCGGGTGTCCATGCTCTGCGTCCTGCACGACACCCAGGAAACCCGAATCACCGACATCCCGCACATCGCCAAGCGCTACCTCACCGCCGTCCCCAACACCACGGTCACCGCCGATCAGGTCGCCGCCTGCCCATCCGCCGTGGCCGACGTCATCACCGCCGCCGTCGTCGAGTACGAGGCCGGCGAAAGCCTCGAAGCCATCGTGGCCCGCGACGCCGACAAGCTCGAATGCCTCGTCCAAGCCGTCGAATACCGCCACCAGGGCATCGACAACGTCCAACGCTGGATCGACAGCTCCCGCGCCGCCCTCAAGACCGCATCCGCCCAACGCCTCGCCGACGCCGCCCTCACCGGACAACCCCTCGCCTGGCTCACCCCTGCAAGTTCCGCCGGTCCCGCTCGGTCACGCGGGGAAGTAAATCAACGGTAGGTAGCCGTCGTCGCCGTACGCCTTGAGGTCGCTGGTGAGCAGAGATGCCTCGTGTTCCAAGGCGGCCAGCAGGGCGGCGGCGCAGTCGAGGCGGCCGGTCATGTCCCGCCAGTGCGACAGTTCCAGCCAGTCGTCACCCCGGGTCGACAGCATGGCACACGCTTCGCGCTCGAAGAGGGCCTTCAGGAGCGCCCGCTCGGTGGTGTCGGTGGTGGTCGCGAGGGTCTCGGCCGCGACGACGGACGGTATGCCGAACCGCACGCCGTCCTCGGTGACCTCGTGGATCGGCTCGGCGACGTGCATCGAGCCGGCGACGTAGGCACGAAGCGCGGACCGGTCGAGGATGAGCCGCACCGGCGGCTCGTCGCGTTCACTCATGCGGCCGATGGACGCGCGGAGGTGATGCCCTTGTCACGCGCTCCTTGGCGGGCACGTTCCCGGACGGCGGCCCGCCGTTCCGGGGTCCACTCGGCTTCCACGGCGGCGCGACGGGCACGGGCGCGGGCCACCCCCTCGGGGGTGACCGTGATGCCGAATTCCTCGTGCATGGTGGTGAGGTTTTCAAGCCGCATGCGGGCGCGGACGGTGTCGACGAGGAAGGCGCTGGTGTTGCTCTCCCGTTCCAGCCGTTCGGCCACATCCTCGGGCACGGAGATCGACAGCTTACGGAACCGCTCGGTCATACCAGGATAGTAACTCGGTATGACCCGGCCGCCCTGCCAACACACGCCGTAGCGAATGAACCTGAAATGCGTTACGGGCCGCTGCGTTGGCCCGTGGAGGCCCTTTCGCGCCGATCAGCCGAGAACACCGCACGTCTAGAGCGCCACGATCGCCGCTGTCTCCGCCGGCAACTCGATGCGGTCCCGCCCGCCGGGCCGGGGTGGGTGCGCTCCGGCCCGGCGGGCACCAGGGCTCACTTGTGCTCGACGCGGTAGGCGCCGTCGCTGGCCGCGGCGCTTTCGGTAAGAGCTTTCCATGCCGTGCCGTCGAGGTCGAAGGTGTCGAAGAGATAGGCGGAGACCGCGTCGGCGACCAGGGCTACGCGGGCGGGATCCTCGTCGCTGGTCTCGGCGACCTGCTCGCCGGCGATTCCACCGAGGGTGTGTTCACCGTCGGTGATGGTGAACAGGCTCTTGGGCGCGGGGCTGAGGTGGTAGGCGTCGGTGAACCACTCCGGCCCGCGGGTGGACAACGCCGACTGGTCCTTGCCTCCCGTGACGACGAGGGCCGGCGTGGTCATCGTGGAGTAGTCCGGCCGCATGAACGGCAGATGCTCCACCGCGAACGGGGTGAGCGAGTCGCCGGTGCCCGTCGCCGCGAGAAGCGACCCGGCCTTGACCGAGGGATGGGAGAAGTCCTCGCCTGGCGTGCCGTCGGCGTCGAGCACACGGGCGCCGAGGAGGGTGCCGACGCTCTGACCGCCCCAGGAGTGCCCGACAGCGGCGATGCGCTCCCGGTCGACACGGCCGGCCAACCCGGCCTGGGTGAGGATGTCGTCGAGGTTGTCCAGGACGGCATGCAGGTCGGCGATCCGAACGCGCCAGATGATGCCGAATCGCGGGTCGTCGAACCCGAGGCCGTGGCGGCGGGAGTCGAGGTGGGTCGGCTGGACGACGACGAAGCCGGCGGCGGCCCACCGGTCGACGAGCGGCTCGTACCCGTCCATGGACCAGGCGTTGCCGTGGGAGAACACGATCACTGGGAGGTCGTGGCCGGACACCGGGGCGGTGACCTTGACCGCCAGGTCGATGTCGCGGCCGGTGGTGGGCACGGGGACGGGCTTGATCGCCATGATCTGCTGTGCGAGCTGGTGCAGGTGCATGCTGTTGCTGCTTCCTCTGCGCTGGGGAGGGTGTCTGCCACAATCAGGCGGAACGCTGTTCCACAAACTTAGCGGAACACCGTTCCGCCAGCAAGGGAGGAACTGTGACCGAATCGCCTGGGGCACGTGAGGCAGGCGTGCGCCGTAACCGCGAAGCACTTCTCGCCGCTGCCGCGGCCGTGTTCGTGGAGCAGGGAGTGCAGGCGCCCATCCGCGACATCGCCGGGCGGGCCGGGGTGGGCCTCGGCACGGTCTACCGCCACTTCCCGAACCGCGCCGAGCTGGTCATCGCGGTGTACCGCCATCAGATCGAGGAGTGTGTGGCGCTGGCGTCGGCGCTGCAGCGGGAAAGCATCGCGCCCGGTGAGGCGCTGACGCGCTGGATCGGGGCGTTCGTGGAGTTCCTGGTGACCAAGCACGGGCTCGGCGTCGCCCTGCAGTCGGAGGACCCGAGCCTGATCACGCTGCATGCGCTGATGCTCGAGAAGCTCGTCCCGGCATGCGCGTCGCTGATTGCCGCAGGCGTGTCCGCAGGCGAGATCGACCCCAGCGTGACCGCGTACACCCTCATGCGTGCCGTGGGGAATCTGTGCATCCTCGGCCCGGGTTACGAGCGGGCCCACGCGCAGGACATGGTGGCCCGCCTGCTCGTCGGATGTCGCAGCGCCCGGTGATGCCCCATGATCGTTGACGGCGGAGCGACTCAACACGCTGAGAGAAAGGCAGCCGAAACGTCAACGATCAGTGCGCGGGAGGATGCCGGGTCAGCGGGTGAGGCCGACGAGGGTGGCCAGGCGGGCCACGCCCGGCGGTGCGGGCCGTCCTCGGGCAAGCTCGCCAAGGAGGGTACGAGTCGACGGCCGCGCCCGGACCTCGGCCGGCGCGATCCCGTCCGCCGCGACCAGCATCCGCCCTGCCCCGGCCAGGTCACCGGCGAACAGGTACGCCCGCGCGGCGTCCACCAGGTAGGCACCCCGATACTCGGCCGGCAGCCGCCGCCACCCGTCCCGCCGGATCACCAACTCGTGCCGGGTGACCGCCTCGGCCAGTTCGCCCCGCTCGACCGCCACCATCACCCGCGCCATCTCCACGGCGACCGGCCCGAAGCTCGTACGCTGTGGATCGTCTGCGACCTCGGCCCGGCTCGCCACGCCCTCGGCCCAGTCGAGCAGCGCCTCGGCCTGCCGAGATTCGCCGCAGCTGGCGGCGGCGAGGGCACCCTGGAGCAGCAGTGTCCCGCCCACTGCCCACTCCTGTGCCCGCCGACCCGACGGCGTCGGCCTGTCCCCCGCCGGCACTCGGGACGGGCGCTTCGCCGCCATGGTCAGCCGCTGCGCGGCGACGACGGTGGCCGCCAACGCCAGCCGCTGCCGGCCGGCGAGCCGCAGTGCCTGGCCGAGCGAGATGGTCGCCGTACCCGCCAACACCGCGTCTCCGCCGGCCGCCACCAGCGCCCGGTCGGCGGTCAGCCACCCGAGATCGGCCTCACCCAGTTTCACCAGCACGGACGAGGCGATTCGGTACGCCTGCACCGTCGGCTCCGCCTGCACCGGCTCCCCCACCGGCCTGGTCTGCACGGCGTCGAGCAAGCTTGGCAGCGCCCGCACCACCTGCGTGTACTGCCCATGCTGGAAACTCAACCAGGCATGCCCCACCTGCCGGCGCAGCTCCGCCGTCGACACCGGGCGCATCTGCGCCCGGAACACCCCGTACCGGGCGAGCGCCGCCCGCACTCCGTCGAGCCCGTCGCGTACGTCACCACCGGCCAGCGGCGGATGCTCACCGAGCAGCACCGCCGGCTCGACACGCAACACCTCGGCGATATCCTGGATCACCGAGAACCGGTCGAGTCGCCGCGCACCCCGCTCCACCTTGTCCACCCAGCTCTTCGACTTCCCCAGCCGGTCGGCCAGCCCTTGCTGCGTCAACCGCCGCCGTACCCGCCACTGCGCCACCCGCCGCCCGATCGGCAACTCACTCCGGCCGGTCACGCCGCCACCGCCGATCCGGCACCGCCCGCGTGGTCTCCTCCACCGGTACGCGCTCCGCCTCAGCCTGCTCCAACAGCCGCCGCTTCGCCGCCTCCCGCTCAGCCGCCTGAATCCGCTCCCCCCGACTCATCTTCGACTCGTCATCGTGACCTGGCATCTCCACCTCCAGCGAGTTCGCTCTTGCCTTCTTGGAGCAGAGGCGTGGATGCCCGATCACGAGAGTGCGCCGGACATCCACGCCAGCGAGGACGGCCCGACAGCGCCAACCGAGGGGATCGACCTCCTCGGCAACCTCCCATAGGTACCGTTGGGTAGTCAAGGGCTGACGTAGGTGGTCTACTCGTGTTGCCAACCGAGGGGAAGACCGTGCCACCGCGTTACCGCTACGAACAGATCGCCGACGACCTTGCCGAACGCATCTCGTCCGGCGAGTTCCCGCCCGGCTCGAAGCTGCCCAGCCGGCGCGAGTTGATCGAGCAATATGAGGTCACCGAGCCGGTCATCGACCGCGCCATGCAGGTGCTACGGATCAAGGGCATGACCGAAACGCTGCCCGGCGTCGGCGTCTTCGTCAGAGAGTAGCGCCAGCGCAGGCGGCGCGCCCGACAACACAAGGCCGTTGAATTCTGCCATCAGCTCTACAGCCACGCTCGATCAGAGCTAATCACCGCAATACGACTCACAGAACAACAGTCCGAACGTGCCCGACCAAAGGGTTGACCGCACAGCCAAGAAGGATTGTCCGAACGCATGGGCGACAAGCAGGGGACGTTAAAGCAGCATACCGTACTGTGGAGCGCAGTCGGGCATCAGGTGTGGGACTTGTCGTCGTTGGCGTTACAGCCGCAATCGCTGGAGCCCTAATCTGGACAAAGCCATGGGTGCATATCCCCTGGCCATCGCGGCCCGGCGTTTGGTGGCACTCCTTTTACCGCTATGTCACGACAGACCTACGTTGGCTTGCGCTCGCGTTGGGCGCGATCGCGATCGTAACCCTTATAGTAGGGGCACGACAGCTACGCCAATCCAAGACGGACACACGGGAAAGCTCCGCCCAGACCGCTGGTCGCTCTGCCGTCAACACGACCGGCGACAACCCCATTCGGCGACGCGAGGACGATGCCTTAAATCGCGATGCGTTAGTGATCAGTATCGCTCTGGAGCTACGCAGCCTGGACGCCTCCGACGGCCACGTAGTGGCCCTCTTAGGGGCATGGGGCTCAGGGAAGACCTCTTTACTCAACCTCCTTCGGCTCCGCCTACAGGAGGAACCTCCACTTACCGTAGTTGATTACAACCCCTGGATGTTCTCAAGCACAGAGCATCTCGTAGAGTCATTCTTTGGTGAAATTGCCGCCCAACTTCGGTTGAAGGAGGGCCGCCTTGGCACGGTTGCGTCGGAGATCGAGGCATATGGAGAGCTACTGACGCCGCTAGCATGGATACCTGGCGCGGGATCCATACTTGATCGGATACGTAACGCCGCAAGCGGCATCCGAAAGTTTCAGGAGCGGCGCGAGAAGAACAGCATTCTTGCGCGTAGAGACAGATTAGCAAGAGAACTCACCAAGCTTCAGTCGCCAATTATCGTAATACTTGACGACATCGATCGCCTTTCGGCGGGCGAGGTCCGTGAGATATTCAAACTCGTCCGCCTCACCGCCAGCTTCCCCAACATTATCTATCTCCTCGCTTTCGACCGAAAGATTGTCGAGGAATCCTTGAACAGCCAAAATAGCGGAGGACGCGTCTATCTGGAAAAGATTGTCCAGACTGTGATTGACCTTCCCGAAGCCTCCGAAGAACTACTAGTCACACACTTGACGGAAATTCTCGATGAGACAGTAGGCGGCATATCGAATCCAGGGCCATTCGATGAGGGTCGATGGCCAGACGTACTTCTTGAGATTCTTCGGCCACTGATACGAAGCATGCGAGATGTTCGCCGTTACGCCGCCTCGATACGCATCACGCTTCACTCACTCGAAGGACAAGTGCAGTTAGTGGATGTATTGGCACTTGAGGCCTTAAGGGTTTTCCTGCCCGATGTTTTCATACGTATCGCAAATACACGTCTGGCCCTGACTGAGACGCGGCACCTTGAATCGCACTCAGAAGACAGAGCCAACTACCAGGAATCCATTCAACGAATCCTCGCTACAGCTCAGGACAGCGAGAATGTTGCGCGCGCTGCGATAAAACTCCTATTTCCCGCTGCACTTCATTACATCGGAGGCTCTTCCTACGGAAGCAGCTGGAAGCACAGCTGGTTGAAGAGTCGGCGAGTCGCACATGCCGACATACTGCGGCTCTACCTTGAGAGAATTTACTCGTCAGGGATGGCGGCCTTCAGGGATGCCGAGCAGGCTTTCGAGGTTCTTTCTGATCGAGCAGCCCTTGAACGGCTCTTTTCATCCATTGAAGCAGAGCGCATTGAGGATGTAATTGCTGCGCTTGAGATCTACGAGGAAGATTATCCGGGTGAGGCCGTTCCGATTGCCACCATTGTCCTACTGAATCTCATGCCCACCCTACCTGCCCGCCCTCGCGGGATGCTGGACATGGATGCAAGGATGGTAGTCGGGCGTGTCATCCTCCGACTATTGCGTCAAATACCATCACCCGACGACGTAGCGAGAATCGTGAAGGAAGTGCTCCCCGAGATAACCACCCTGTCCTCCCGCTTCCAATTGATATCAATTGTCGGCCACGTTGAGAATGCTGGGCACAAACTCGTGGCACCGGAAATTGCAAGCGAAATGGAGGGCGAGTTCGCGGCGGCGGCTCGCGGCGACCTACCCGCCGACATTAGCGACGAGTGGGATTTACTGACTACACTGTATTGGGCTTATCAGAAATGGGGAGCACAGCCGTCAACAGTGGATCTGAAGCTCGGTGGCCACGTGCATGCTCAGATACTTCGCACCGCTCAAACCGAGGCACGCAGCACAACTGGATCAAGCCACGCGATTTGGCGAGAGAAGAGACTCCCATGGAACACCCTAATAAAGCTATACGGAGACGAGGAAACACTTCGCCAGGCGATCGAATCGGCTAGATCATTTGCGATGGAAGACGGTCGGTTTGCCGAATCCATCAACTTGGCTGACAAATATGTTCAGGGCTGGCGTCCTGATTTCAAAAACTGATGTCGGAGATGCCATCAGTTGTCAGAGCGCCACAATCGCCGCTGTCTCGGCTGGTAGTTCGATGCGGTCGCGCTGCACCGTGACGCCCTCCCCCGTGGCGAGCAGCACCCGCCGGGCCACCCCCGGCAGCGTCACCCGCTGTGGCTTGTCGGCCAGGTTGGCGGCCACCAGACACCCGCCCCGCCGCATCACCAGGAACCGGTCACCGTGCCGTACCTCGACGGCGAACAGGTGCGGGTCCGACAGCTCCGGGCGGGACTTCCGCAGCGCGATCAGTCGCCGGTAGAAGTCGTACATCTGCCGGTGTTCGGGTTTGTCCAGCTCGGCCCAGTCCAAGCGAGAGCGGGCGAAGGTCTGCCGGTCCTGCGGGTCCGGCACCTCAGCCGAGGGCCAACCGTGCGTGGCGAACTCGCGCCGCCGGCCGGACACCACGGCAGAGGCCAGCTCCGGCTCCGGGTGCGACGTGAAGTACTGCCACGGCGTCGAGGCCGCCCACTCCTCCCCCATGAACAGCATCGGGGTGAAGGGGGCCGTCATCAGCAATGCCGCCCCGACCCGCAGCAACGCAGGCGAGACGGTAGCGGAGAGACGATCACCAACCGCGCGGTTGCCGATCTGGTCGTGGTTCTGGAGGTAGGCCACGAAGCGGTGGCCGGGGGTGCGCGGGTCGACCGGGCGGCCGTGTTGGCGTTGGCGGAAGCTGGACCAGGTGCCGGTGTGGAAGAAGGCGCCGCGCAGCACCTCGGCCAGGCATTCCATGGTGCCGAAGTCGCCGTAGTAGCCCTGTTCTTCGCCGGTGAGCAGGGTGTGCAGGGCGTGGTGGGCGTCGTCGTTCCACTGGGCGTGCAGGCCGTAGCCGCCGGCCTCGCGCGGGGTGATCAGCCGGGGGTCGTTGAGGTCGGATTCGGCGATCAGCGACAGCGGGCGGCCCAGATGGGTGGAGAGCGATTCGACCTCGACGGCGATCTCCTCCAGCAGGTGCACCGCGCGGGTGTCGGGCATGGCGTGCACGGCGTCCAGGCGCAGGCCGTCGACGTGGTAGTCGCGCAGCCACATCAGGATGCTGTCGATGATGAAGCGGCGTACTCCGTCGGAGTGCGGGCCGTCCAGGTTGACGGCCCGGCCCCAGGGGGTGCTGCGGTCGCCGAGGTAGGGAGCGAACAGCGGTGCGTAGGCCCCGGAGGGGCCGAAATGGTTGTAGACGACGTCGAGGATCACCCCCAACCCCTTGGCGTGGGCGGCGTCGACCAGCCGTTTGAGGCCGTCGGGGCCGCCGTACGGCTCGTGTGGGGCGTACCAGCAGACGCCGTCGTACCCCCAGTTGTGTTCGCCGTTGAAGGCGTTGACCGGCAACAATTCGATCATGTCGACGCCGAGGTCGACCAGGTGGTCGAGTTTCCCGATGATCGCGTCGAAGGTGCCTTCCGGGGTGAACGTGCCGACGTGCAGCTCGTAGAGGATGCTGCCGGGCAGTTGCCGGCCGGTCCAGGAGTCGTCGGTCCAGGAGAACGCCGAATGGTCGTAGACCCGGCTGACGCCGTGCACGCCGAAGGGCTGCCACCGGGACCGGGGGTCGGGCAGCGGCCGGTCGTCGTCGTCGAGCAGGAACGCGTAGTCGGTGCCGGCGTCGGGCACCTCGATCTTCCACCAGCCGCCGCGGCCGGCGCGCATCTCGTGGTCGGCGCCGCCGGGCAGGCGCAGCCGCACCCGCTTCGCCTCCGGTGCCCAGACCGTGAACTCGGACATGACGCAACCTCCCGGGTCAGGTGGTGGGCACCAGCAACGCGACGGGATAGGTGGCCAGCAGATCAGTCAGGCGGACCTGGTTGTCACTGTAGACCCGCCCGGTGAACAGGCATGACATCTGATTAACGGGCTGTGACAGGGTGGTGTCGCGCCAGCCGCCGGCGGCGGCCAGGCGCAGCGGCAGCCGGGTGGCGACGGCGGTCCGCCCTCAGGCCACCCTCTCCAGCACCACCAGGGAGCGGTCCGGTACGCAGAGCGCACCGCCGGCCTCGACGGTGACGCCCTTGTCCTGGTCGGGTTCGGCGGTGCTGATCACCATCTCCCAGCGCTGGCCGAACTCGGCCGGCGGCGGGGTGAAGTCCAGCGGCGCGTCGTGGGCGTTGAAGCAGAGCCAGAAGGAGGCGTCGTGGTGGCGTTGGCCGTACCGGCCGCGTTCCCGGATGCCGTCGCCGTTGACGAACAGCGCCACCGAGCGGCCGAAGTCGTTGCCCCAGTCCTCGCCGGTCATCTCCCGCCCGTGTGGGGTGTACCAGGCCAGGTCGGGCAGCGGCTCGTCCGCCTCACGGCCGCGTACGGGCAGCCCGGTGAAGAAGCGGCGACGCCGGAAGACCTGGTGCCGGCGGCGGAACCCGACCAGCCGGCGGGTGAAGTCCAGCAGCTCGTGGTCGACGTTGTCCCAGTCGACCCAGGTCAGCTCGCTGTCCTGGCAGTAGGCGTTGTTGTTGCCGCGCTGGGTGCGGCCCATCTCGTCACCGTGGCCGATCATCGGCACGCCCTGGGACAGCAGCAGGGTGGCGAGAAAGTTGCGCCGCTGCCGGGCCCGCAGGGCCAGCACGCCCGGGTCGTCGGTGTCGCCCTCGACGCCGCAGTTCCAGGACCGGTTGTGGTTCTCGCCGTCGCGGTTCTCCTCGCCGTTGGCCTCGTTGTGCTTGTCGTTGTACGACACCAGATCGGTCAGGGTGAACCCGTCGTGGCAGGTGACGAAATTGATGCTGTGGAAGGGGCGGCGGCCGTCGTCCTGGTAGAGGTCGGCGGAGCCGCAGATGCGGGAGGCAAACTCGGCGAGGGTGGCCGGCTCGCCGCGCCAGAAGTCGCGCACGGTGTCGCGGTACTTGCCGTTCCACTCGGTCCACTGCGGCGGGAAGTTGCCGACCTGGTAGCCGCCGGGGCCGACGTCCCACGGCTCGGCGATCAGCTTGACCCGGCCGACCACCGGGTCCTGCTGCACCACCTCGAAGAAGGTGGAGAGGCGGTCCACCTCGTAGAACTCGCGGGCCAGGGTGGCGGCCAGGTCGAAGCGGAAACCGTCGACGTGCATCTCGGTCACCCAGTACCGCAACGAATCCATGATCAGTTGGAGCGAGTGCGGGTTGCGGACGTTGAGGCTGTTGCCGGTGCCGGTGTAGTCGACGTAGTGGCGGCGGTCTTCCTCCGACAGCCGGTAGTAGCTGGGGTTGTCGACGCCCTTGAAGCTGAGCGTCGGGCCGAGGTGGTTGCCCTCGGCGGTGTGGTTGTAGACCACGTCGAGGATGACCTCGATGCCGGCGGCGTGCAGCGCCTTGACCATGCCCCGGAACTCCTGCACCTGCTGGCCGAGGTGGCCGAGCGCGGAGTAGGCGTGGTGCGGGGCGAAGAAACCGATGGTGTTGTAGCCCCAGTAGTTGCGCAGACCCAGGTCGGCCAGGCGGTGGTCGTTGACGAACTGGTGCACCGGCATCAGCTCGATGGCGGTGACGCCGAGCCGGGTCAGGTGCTCGATCATCGGGGGCGAGGCGATGGCCGCGTACGTGCCGCGCAGCTCGTCGGGGATGCCGGGCAGTCGCATGGTCAGCCCGCGTACGTGCGCCTCGTAGATCACCGAGTGGTGGTACGGGATGCGCGGCGGGGCGTCGTTGCCCCAGTCGAAGTACGGATTCACCACCACTGATTTCGGCATGAACGGCGCCGAGTCGGTGACGTTCATCCGCTCCGGGTCGCCGTGGGTGTAGTCGTAGACCGCCGGGTCCCACCGCACGTCGGAGTCGATCGCTTTGGCGTACGGGTCGATGAGCAGCTTGTGCGGGTTGCAGCGCAGCCCGTTCGCCGGGTCGTACGGGCCGTGCACCCGGTAGCCGTAGCGCTGCCCCGGCCCGAGCCCGGGGAGGTACGCGTGCCAGACGTACGCGTCCACCTCGCGCAACTCGATGCGGCGCTCGGTGCCGACGTCCCACTCGTCGAGGACGTCCCACTCGTCGAAGAGGCAGAGTTCGATCTTCTCGGCAACTTCCGAAAAGATCGCGAAGTTGGTGCCCAACCCGTCGTAGGTGGCACCGAGGGGATACGGCTCGCCCGGCCAGACCTGCATCTCGCTCCTTCGGCCACGTGTAGGTTGCCGTGCCGTCGGTCACTGTGACCGTCATCAAGGTGCAGAACCGGCCGTGATGGAGTTTCCTTGAACGCGGGCGCGTGTCTGCGTGCCTGTTGATCCTCGCACCATCGGGCGCGTACGCGCGTGTCCGAAACCCAACGCTGCCCATCCGCCGCCAACGATGTCGGCGCGCTCCCTGCTGCAACGGAACGGAGACTGTTGTGACGACCACGCGGGTCGGCGGGCGTGCCGCCACCGCCACGGACCGTACTCACCGACCCACTCTCCCCTCGCGACCCCAACTCCCGGCGCAGTCCGGGCCGGCCGGCCCGGCCCAGACCCGCCGCATCCTGATGCTGTCCTGGGAGTACCCGCCGGTGCTGGTGGGCGGGCTGGGCCGGCACGTGCACGCCCTGTCGGTGGCCCTCGCTGCCGCCGGGCACGAGGTCACCGTCGTCACCCGGCATGCCGAGGGCGCCCCGCTGGAGGAGTACGTCGACGGCGTACGCGTGGTGCGCGCCGCCGAGGATCCGGTCACCTTCCCGCTGGCCACCGAGAGCCTGCTGGCCTGGACCATGGCGTTCAACCACACGCTGACCCGGGCCGCGCTGCGCGCCGCGGGCACCGGCGGGTACGACGTCATCCACGCCCACGACTGGCTGGTCGCGCACACCGCGATGACCCTGCGCGAGCACCTGGACCTGCCGCTGGTCAGCACCATCCACGCCACCGAGGCGGGCCGGCACCAGGGCTGGCTGCCCGGCGAGATGAACCGCACCATCCACGGTGTCGAGCACTGGCTCGGCAGCGAGTCGACGCGGGTCATCGTCTGCTCCGGCTACATGCGTGACGAGGTGACCGGGCTGTTCGGCGTACCGGCCGGCCGGGTCGACGTGGTGCCCAACGGGGTCGAGTCGCAGCGCTGGCGGGTGCCGGCCAGTGCGATCACCCAGGCGCGGGCCCGGTTCGCCGCCGACGGTCCGCTGATCAGCTTCGCCGGCCGCCTGGTCTACGAGAAGGGCGTGCAGCACCTGCTCGCCGGCCTGCCCGGGTTGCGTGATCGGCACCCGGGGCTGCGCGCGGTGATCGTCGGTGACGGCCCGTACCGGGCCGAGTTGGAGGCCGACGTGCACCGGCTGGGCCTGACCGACACCGTCAGCCTGCCCGGCTTCCTCGGCGGCACCGACCTACCGGCGGTGATGGCTGCCTCGGACTGCTTCGCGGTGCCCAGCATCTACGAGCCGTTCGGCATGGTCGCGCTGGAGGGGGCCGCCGCCGGTGCGCCGCTCGCGGTCGCCGAGACCGGCGGGCTCGCCGAGATCGTCGAGCCGGGCGTGACCGGGATGACTTTCCGTCCACACGACCCGGACGCCCTGGCCGACGCGGTGCACGCCCTGCTGTCCGACACCGAGCGGGCCCGCACCCTGGCCCGCCGCGCCCGCACCATGGTCGACGAGCGGTACGGCTGGTCCGCGATCGCCAGCCGCACCGCCGCCACGTACGCCGCAGCGATCGCCCAGTCCCCCAGCTTCGTCGCGGACCGTGCCGCCCACCAGATGGCGTACGGCCGGAACCTGCCGACGGTCCCGGAGGGCAACCTGCTCGCCGCCGCCGGCCTGCGCTGACCAGCCCATATCGTTCGGTTTCCGGTCCGGGCACGACGTGACCCGGGCCGGTCCGAGCCGGTTGACGCCAGCCGACGGCGGCGGACGTCACCGGCCCGAATACCGCCCGATCGAGCCACCCTGGAAGCTGGCCGTACTCGGTATGTACCGTGGGGCGAGTAACAGGCAGGGTTCGTGGCTCGATCCATGGGGGAGTCAAGCGGTGCCCACCGAATCGGTGTCCAACATGGCCGGTCCAAGCCCACAGGCACCGGATCCAGACCGCTCCACCCGCGCCAGGCTGCTGGTGGGAATCAGCAGCGAAGGCGTCAGCCTCGCCAGTTGCTCCGCATGCTCCGACGGCGCCCGCGTCCGTTACGTTGGCCGGCTTACCACGCCCCGATGAGTCGGTTCGTCCCGTACGTCGCACTGTGCCGGGCCATGCTGCTCGGCAGGCTGGCGCTGACGTGGGCGGCGGTCGGCGTCGGCATCCGATTCGTCGACGACATCTGGCAGACCGCCGGTGCCCTTGTGGTCATCACTACCGCCACCACCGTGCAGGTCACCGTGTTGGGCCGGTGGCCGGACGTGATCCGACGGCGGTTGGGCGTGCTGGCAATCGACGCGGCCATCATGATCGCCGTGTTGGTGCTCAGCGAGGGCGGCGTCGCCTTCTTCTGCTACGCCGCCGGCTTTGCCGCGCTGACCGGCGTCCTGCTGGGCACCCGCGCCGCGCCACTCTGGTTCGCCGACGCGGGGCTCGGGCTCGTCGTGGCGGCGCAACTGCTGGCAAGCGACGGGACGGCAGACTCCAACGCCGCGTCGTTCGTACTGGCGTTCCCGGTGATCGACATCCTCTGCGGATACGGCGCGGCCTTGATGACCGCAACTGTGGCCCGCTATATCGACGCCTCGATCGCGATGGCGGCCAGCGCCCACCGCTCGGCGGCGGCGTCCGAGCGGGCGCGGTTGGCACGCGAGCTTCACGACTCGGTCGCGAAGACGCTGCGCGGGGTGTCGTTCGCCGCGGTCGCCCTGCCCACCCTGCTGCGCCGCCAGCCCGACCTGGCCGAGGAACTCGCCAGCACCGTCTCCGCCGGAGCCGATACCGCGATCCGGGAAACCCGTGAACTGCTCACCGGGTTGCGCCGGGACGCGCTGGACCGGCCCTTCTCCGAGCATCTGCACCAGGTGTGTCGCGCCTGGACGGAGCGGACCCAGATCCCGGTACGGCTCGATGTCACCGCGGTCATGGAGCCGACCCCGGCGGTCCGCTACGAGCTGACTGAGATCCTGAACGAAGCGTTGGAGAACGTGGCCCGGCACGCGGACGCGACACTGGTTCACGTCAGCCTGCACGAACGGGAGAGGCAACTGCTGCTGACCATCCGGGATGACGGCGCGGGCTTCGCCCCACCCGATGACCTGACCACGCTCTCCACCGAGGGTAGCTTCGGCATCGTCGGGATGACCGAACGCGCCCAGGCGGCCGGTGGCAGACTCCGGGTCGACTCGGGCAGCGGAAGGGGCACGACCGTGGCGGCCTGGGTTCCGCTCGTTGCTGCCGCCGACGCCGCCACGGTCCTGGCCGCCACAGTCCTACCTGTCGGACGGTGACCATGATCGAAATCATGATCGTCGACGACAATCCGATCGTTCGGATGGCCTTGCGCGGCTACCTCGCCAGCGCCGAGGACGTCACCGTGGTCGGTGAGGCGCCAGACGGACGAAGCGCGGTGACCATGGCCCAGCGGATACGTCCGGAGGTGATCCTCCTGGATCACCGGATGCCGATCGCGGATGGGCTCAGCGTGGTCGGTCAGCTCGCCGAGCATTCTCGCATTCTCGTCCTGACCAGCGACGACACCGACGATCTCATCGCCGGGATGCTGCGCGGCGGTGCCCGCGGTTACCTGGTGCACGGTGAGTTCGATCCGGCCGAGTTACTGCGCGCGGTGCGGGCCCTGGCCGCCGGCCAGGGCTGGTTGTCGCCGCGCAGCGCCTCGGTCACCATAGCCGCGCTTCGCGAGCAGGCGGCCCGCGAACAGCAGGACGCGGACCGTACGGAGAACGCGCGGGCGCAGCGCGCGGGGTTCGGCCTGACCCGCCGCGAGCAGGAGGTGATGGCGCTGCTCTCCGCCGGGCATTCGAACGCGGCGATCGCCCGCCAGCTGCTGCTCACCGAGAAGACGGTCAAGAACCATCTAGCCAACATCTTCGCCAAGCTCCAGGCCACCAACCGCACCGAAGCGGTGGTGCGGTGGACGGGCCGACACTAGGACGACATCGCCCATTCGAGCACCCGCTCGGTTGAACGCCGCGGCCCGAGCACCCGTTGTACTGGCGACGGGCGCTTCCGCCCGGCACCACCGCCTGGATGGGGTAGCCATGAGCGACATCAGCGGAGAGCCGAGCAACGGTGACGGCAACGACAAAGAGCTCGTCACTGCACTTATCGTTCACCCCTGCTCGGCGGAGCGGGCCGACCTGGGCGCGGTGCTCGAATCCGGCGAACGGATCCAGGTCGTCGGTCTCACCGGTGACGGCAACGAGGCGGTGCACCTGGCGCACCGCCTGCGTCCCGCCGTGATTCTGCTCGACGACGGGGTCACCGCGCCGGGCAAGCCGAACCTGGTCCGCGCCCTGGCTCAATGGTCACCAGTGATCGCCCTGACCGCCGCCACGGAATGCCGGGCGATCACGGCGCTGCTCTGCGCGCCGGTGCGCGGCTGCCTGGTGTACGGTCACTTCGAAACGTCCGATCTGATCGGTGCCGTCCGCGCGGTCGCCGCCGGGCTCGGTTGGCTCTCACCGGTGGCGGCAGCTGCCGCCAGTTGGCGATTGCGGACCCGATGACGGGCCGCAGCGGCCCGCTCGGGCCGGCCTACCAGGCAGCGGCTCGCTCGGGCTGGTAGACCAGCGGTCATGACACCGGCTTCGTCGGCTTCGAGGATTCCTCGCGCGGCGCGCAGAGCGTAGAACGATCGGGACCGCACCGTCCCCTCCGGCACCCCCATCCGGGTGGCCACCTCGGCAACCGAGGCGCCACCGTAGTAGAGCTCGACCAGCACGGTGCGGTGCTCGGGAGAGAGCCGACAGAGCGCGTCGGCCAACGCCAACCGGTCCACAATCTCCTCGTAGGCATTTTCCGATGACGGCATCCAACCCACGTCCACGCCGTAGGTCTCGGTCGGCCGAGCGGCACGGGCCCGGGCCGCGTCGATCATCAGATGTCGGGCGACGATAAACATCCACCGGCGGATGCTGATCGCGTCCGACGGTAGTTCCTCCAGCCGACGCCAGGCCCGCAGCATGGTTTCTTGCAGCAGGTCCTCGGCGAGTTCTCGCTGCCCCCGGGTCAGCCGGAGCAGATAGGAGTACAGCGGTCGGGCGTTCGCGGCGAAGACGGCCCGCATCCGGCTTACGGCGTCGGCGTCGGCGTCGGCGTCGGCGTCGGCGTCGGCGTCGGCGTCGGCGTCGGCGTCGGCGTCGATCTTGCCGGGCAGGCGCATGTCGATGTCCACGTGGTTCTACTCCTTCAGCCCGGAAATGATCTAACCGGGCAACCACGACGGATGGTAGTGAACCTCTAGTTCGAGACACCTGAGGCGAAGGACCCAGAAAGGCCCAGACGCGATCCCGGACGGGCCGGCCAACCTCCGCGGAGGGAGGGTCGCCTCCGGTCGTTTGGCCGACCGGTCCGCGACTTCGGCGGCAGAGTTTGGGTGTCGATTGAACCGGTCGGGCCGCTAGCCCGTAAGGCGGTCATCCGGTTCTCCGGGCGCCGGGAGTTGACACAGGAGAGGACCCACGTGGGCAAGAAGGACAGGGACAAGAACGACATCAAGATGAGCCGACTGACCTACGAGCGGCGCCTTCGCCAGATAAACGGCGGGCGAGAGCCCGCGTCTCAGTCGAGTTCGGACTCCGACGAGGCCGACCTCCGGGACGCCACGGCCATGCGGATGGGAGATGTCCAGTTTGTGGAGCTTGCCGATGGGCAGGCCGCCCATTGGAGCTCGACCGGGCCCGGTCAGCCCAATCAGGTCACCTACGATCCCAACTACCCCTACGCCGCGCCGGGGCAGCCGGGCCTGACGGCCCAGGGCAGTCTCAACCACGAGGTGGGCGGCCACGAGCACGCGGACCAGGTATATCAGCATCCTGACGACCCGGACCTACGGGCGGTCAACATGCACCTGCCCGGCAACGACGCGGACGACCCCGCTCTCTCGGCGTCCTTCCAACAGCAGACCGACACCATCGTCGAGAACTGGAACGAGGTGCGGAATGCGATCGGTCGTGATTCGAGCATCCACGCACATGCCGACTGGGCCAGATACGTGGACACCCGAGTTGAATATGCTCAAGCGACCGCGCACGTGCACAACGAGTCGGTCGCCGGTGACACGCTCGACTCGCTGGGCAGGGCGAGGCTTGCCGACGGTCCGGTCGGTAACCAACTCCGTGCCATCTTGCAGGAGGCCAGCATTCGCCAGCAACACGGCGGCGAGGTGCAGCGAATCGGACCGGTGGTGAGCAGCTCATCCACCCGGACATCGTCGTACCGCAACTCCCTGCCTGCCGAGAAACCCCAGGGCAGGAAGAAGTGACGGCACCGACCGAGCGCCGTCACGAGCCGGATTCGGCGACTCCGCTCTCCCCGCCGGGCCGACTGCCCGCGCCGCCCCCACCACCCACCCCACGCTTCATCTACTACCTCGATGGAGACGAGTACGACAAGGCGATGATCCGCCTGAGTCTCTGGGTCGAACACGTCCTGCTACCGACGTACGGCCGAGAGACGACCTCGGCCGCGCCCTGGTGCCCGACCTGGTGGCACCACACCGAGGCGGTGGCCCACCTGCACGCGCTGTGGATGGCCTGGGAGGAGTTGACCGGCAACCCGGGCGGTGCCCTGGGCCCGGCCAACTGGCATCGGGACTACCTGGGTCCGACAATGAGCGCCCTCCGCGACCCGGCTGGCCCCTTCGCCGGCTGCAAGGCGGGCGTGCATCGCGACAAACAGCCACCGACGGTCGCCGAGTATCCGGGTTCATTCTCGGATGACGGCGGCGCATGAGGCCGGCCCGTCGTTGACACCGGGCGGACCTCGCGAGGCGAGGGCCGCCCGGTGTACCGCTGCACGCCCCTCGGGCTCGGGATGACCGAACGCGCCCAAGCGGTCGGCGCCGGCCTACCAGCCGTATCGACCCGTACGGTGCCCCGGCGCCCGTTCACCTGGTTCTAGAAGTACTCGTGTCACTTCACTTCGTGCTGTTGTCGGTCCACATGCCTGCGCGAGACCGACGTTTGGCCTAACACCTCAGGGCGCCCTCGTCGCCGGGATCGACGCCCAGGGTGGCGGCGAACCGTTTGTACGCGTCGACCCGAGCCTGCACCTGGGCGCTGTTGCCGCCGCCGCATTCCAGGGCACCGTTGATGGTCCGGATGGTCTCACCGAATCCCCCACCTCCGGTGATCGCGTCGTGGGCGGTCATCGACCCCGCACCGCTCTGAGTCATCCAGAACCAGAGCGCGGTCTGCCAGGCCACCGAGGAATCGTTCTTCACCAGATCCGGATTGTTGAGCAGGTCCAGACCGAGCGCGTCGCCCGCGGCCTTGTAGTTGGTGTTCCAGCTGAGTTGGATCGGCCCGCGACCGTGGTAGGCGGTCTGACCGGCCGGACATCCATAGGGCTGGCCGGCGTCGCAGTAGTTGCCCCAGGCAGCCTGGTTGATCTCCTCGACGTGCACCAGCCCACCAGATTCATGGTTGATGTTGGCGAGGAAGGCGGCGAGTTCCCGCTTGCGGGTCTGTTCGTTCCCGGTGCCGGCGAAGGCGGGGAACTTTTTCATCGCGTCGGTCAGGCCGGCGTAGCTGTAGAAGGAGTTCCGGTGGGGAAACATCGCGTTGAACGTGGATCCGCTGAGCAATGTCGCACCGTCGCCGTCCGGGTCGGCATTCGTACCGTCCTGGGTAGGAGGAGTGGTCGGGGAGGTCGGGTCAGCGGCCGGGTCGTCGCCGTCACCATCAGCGTCGGTGTCGGGCTCCTCGTCGTCGGTGGCGGTGTACTTCGCGAACAGCCCACGAATCTGGAACGGGTAGCTATCCAGGACGAGTACGGGCATGCCTCCGTTGGCCTCGACTGCCGGCAGCCCCATTTCCCAGGCCATCAGGGTCAGGGTGAGATGGTCGCCGGCGACCTTTTTGTCTTTCAGAAGCCGCTGGGTCTCCACGGCCAGATGGCAGAAGTACCGGGCGTGGGCGTGGATGGAGTCCTCGGCGTCGAGCACGGAGGCTTCGCCGCTGTCGTCGTCGTCCTCGCCGTACTCGTCGAACACCTCGTCGGTCAGTTGGGAAAGCCCCTTGCCGCCCTGCGGGCCTTTCTTCTCCGCGCCGAACTCGGAGGCGTAGTCGATCTGCGCCGCGATGATCACGGGGGTGAGCAGGTCACACTTCTTGGCGGCGGACTTGATCGGTGCGACGAGATCCTGGTCCGGCACGTTCTTTCCGCTGAACGTGCCGCGGCCGTCTCCGCCGGACAGCTCGATCACGGCGTTGATGCTGTTGGTGCTGGACGCCGAGGCGCTGGGGTCCGTCTCGGGCGAGATGGAACTCATTTGAGATCCGCCGGCCATCCCGAAGATGACGAGCAGGATGATCAGCGCCAGCAGCGCCAGGATCACCAGCGGGAACATCCCGACCATCGAGATGACCACCCAGAGAAGCTGCGCCGAGTCGAACTTGGTCAGGGGCTTCGTCGCCTGCCCGGCCGCCCTCATCTTCCCCGCTGCCATGCCGGTCAGCCGAACTGGCGGGACTCGCGGCGGTGCCATTCCGCCGCGGCCCGGTCGGTGATGGCCTGCATCTCGGTCTTGGCAGCCGCAGAAATCATCGCGGCGTTCGGCTCCTTGTACCAGGGACGCAGCCGGATCAGCGCCGGCCGCACGCCGGTGGCCAGCAGCAGCGCGGTGCCCTTGGGCAGGGCTCGGATCTTGTCCGCCGGCAGCACCTGCTCCTGCCGGTACGACACCGACCGGGACGTGCCGTCCTTGGAGCGGGAGTAGCTGGAAGTCCCCACGTCGTGCTGGCCGACCAGTCTGGCGACCTTGTCGACGAAGTCGGCGTCGTCCAACCCGGCACCAAGCAGCTTGATGGTGGCGGCGCTCCACAACGCGTCCATCCCGGGCTCGCCCCAGACCCGCACTCCCTGCCGGTAGCTCTGCAACAGGGTCACCACGCTGATGCCCCGCGAGCCGAGGTGGCTGTAGAGGTCGGGCAGGTCGGAGATGCGGCAGACGTTTGCGGCCTCGTCCAGGATGGCGGTCATCGGCGGGTCCAGCCGTCCGCCCATCCGCTCGGCGGCGACCACTGCGGCGCGGATGACGGTGTCGGCCAAGCCGGCGATGACCCCGGCTGCGGATCCGCCACCGTCCTTGGAGAGCAGGTAGAGGGTGTCCCGGCCGAGTACGTGCTCCTCCGGGATGAACTCCGGCAGGTCCGGGTCGGGGCTGACCCAGGCCAGAATCTCCGGGTCGAGCAGACAGGCGACGCACTGCCGGGCGGTCTCGTAGATACCGTCACGGGTCTCCACCGCACCGCGTACGGTGCCCTGCAACTGATCGGCCATCGCCGACATGCCGGCATCCCGGAGCAGGTCGATCGGGGTGCGGTCGGCCGGGTCGGCGAGCCAGGACAGCAGGTGGTTGACCGACGAACCGCTACGCGAGGCGGCGAGGAAGAGCGCGGTCAGCGTGTTCTGGGCCGCGGCGATCCAGAAATCCTTCTTCGACGAGTCGTCGTTGACCGAGCTGACGAAGTGGCCGGCCAGCCGTCGCGCACCTTCGATGCTGTCGCAGCCGCGGAGCATGTCCCACCACATATCGCGTTCGGTGTACGCGATGCCCTGCGGATCGAAGGTCCAGACCCGGCCGACCTTCGCGCGCTCCTGCCGGGTCACGGTGAACACGTCGGACTTGTTCGAGGTCAGTAGGACCGCGCCGGGGGCCCGCAGCACCCGGGGAATGGCGATCCCGGTGGACTTTCCGGCTCGCGGTGCCATCAGGTCGAGCTCGACGTCCTCGTAGGAGGACCGCAACTCGGGCCCGGCGGGCATCAGCTCGCCGAGCAGGTTGCCGGTGTCGTCGGCGCTCAGCCGGGGAAGGTCCCTGAGCGACGGCCGCAGCTCGCGGGCGCGGGCCTCGCGGCCCTTGCCGATCATGCCGCTGAGTTCGTCCGATCGGGCGAGACTGCGGGGCTCCCGGAGCCGGAGCCAGCGGACGACTCCCCGCACGAGCAGGGCCAGCGGGCTGCTACCGAGCAGGACCAACGCCACCGCCGCGCCATAGACCAGGTACGGCGGCACCCCGGGCCAGACCTTCTCGGTGTTCCCGGTGACCATGCTGCTGTAGGCGTCCAGGGTGAACGGAGCGGGTTGCCAGCCGTGCCCGGTCAGCACGGCAGCGAACGCGCCGCCCAACCAGAGCAGTACGAAGATCACCAGGTTGAGCAACGCGAAGCCGGGAATCAACCAGGGCAGGTACTCCTGCCCGATCCCACCTGGGCGGCTCATCGGTGCCCCGCATCGTGGTGTCCCGCGTCGTGGTGCTCCTGTTCGCCGCCCTGGTGCGGCAGCATGTCCAGCGTGCTGGGCAGGTCGCCTCCGGTCACCGCGCGCATCACGGCGGCCCGTTCGGCCCGCATCCGGTCCGCATCACCGTTGGCGACCCAGCGCGTGTTCGTGTCGTGCAGGTGGCGTTCGGCGTCGGTGATCGCGACCCGGATCGGGATGCCGGGACGTCCACCTACCTTGATCAGAAAGCGGCCCCGACCGGGCGGCTCCTCGTGCCCGCCGTCCTGGGCCCAGCCCGGCGGCGACGACCAGGACGAGACCAACTCGATCTCGCGCCGGGACAACCCCACCACCCGCCCCAGATCCTCCATCTCCGCCTTGGGTAGGCCGGCGCAGGCCACCATGCCGGCGCGCTCGACGAAACCTCGGGCCTTGGCCTTGTCCGCCTCCGATCCCAGCGCCTCGGCGTCCTTCAGAGTGTGGGTGATCTTAGCGTCGGCGAGGCCGAGGGAGCGGTTCAATCGGGTGAGGGCGTCGATCCGGTCGACGATGCCGGAGGCCGCGCGCAGCGGTCGCCACAACTCGTCGAGGACGGTGAAGAACCACCGTCTGGGTGCCAGCCCCGCGTCGGCCAGGGCGTGCGAGGCGGCCACCGTGCCCAACCCGTCCGACCAGGCCGCGAGCATCGCCGCTGCGGTCAACTGTCCGTCCGCTTCACCGATGCGGGAGATGTCGATGCAGACGGCGGTGGCGTCCGGGTCGACCCGAGTCGAGGTGTCCGAGGCGAAGGTGTCGCCGAGCGGGCCGTCGAGGATGCCGAGCAGCGACCGGTGCAGCGGGTCGACGGCATCGCGGTAGCGGGATTCCTGGCCCCGGTCGAGGGTCACCTGCCGGACCTGGGGCGGCCCCTCCTCCAGCACGTTGAGCAGGTCGGGCAGCCGGAACGTCTGCCCCTGCGGCGTACGCTCGCGCAGGTGCCGCAGGCAGGCGGAGAGCACCGACTGCTCGTGGTCGCTGATCGGCGCGCCGCGCACGATGGTGAGCAGCGCCGCGACCATGTTGAGGACCCGGCCGTGGGTCTCGGCGGCCAGGGCCTGCCCCGCCTGTCCGCCGATCTTCGCGGCGGCCAACCCCATCGCACCGGGGTCCAGGACGTTCAGACCGCCGACGCCGCGAGCGATGGAGATGACCTGCCCGCCGAGGGCCCGGACGGTGTCGGCGTAGTCGGGTTTGAGGTCGCCGAGCACCAGTGGCACGACGCCCTGTGCGCTCAACCCGATCAACATCCGGTTGATCAGCGTCGACTTGCCGAGGCCAGGCATGCCGAGCATGAACAGCGACGGATTGGAGATGTAGCGGGCCCGAGTGAACCAGTTGAGCGGGTCACCGCAGACCGTCGCTCCGGTGTGGATGTGCTGGCCGAGTGGGATCCCGGTCATCGGGGCACCGGAGCCGGAGGCGAAGGGCCACAGCCCGCAGGCCTGCACGGTCGTCGCCCGCCACATGGTTGGCGGGTCCAACGCGGCCACCCGGCCGCCACCGAGGGCGTACGAGCCACGGTGCGGGACGCTGTCGTGCCCGTTGGCCCTGGCCAGTCGCCGCAGATACCGCTGTTCGGCCGCTTCCTCCTGGGCCCGGCGTCGGCGTTCGCGGCGCAGCGCCCGAGGCGTCTGCTGGCCCGTCTCGTCGGGTTCCCGGTCCTGCGCCTCGGCCGGCGGCACCACCAGGTCGGACATGGCCGTGACCGGCCCGGAGGCGTGCCGGGGCCAGCCCGCGCCGAGATCACGCAGCCGGGCACCGATAGTGGGCGTCACAGCGCCTCCTTCAACTCGTGCGGCACCATCGTCTGCTCCCAGGGCAGGATGCCGACCGGAAGCGCGCAGCTGAACGCAGCGGCCTGCATCCGATCGGCCGGACGCATCGCGATGCGGGTGGCGCCGAGCAGGTTCCGCATGGTCACGTCGGCGTCGCGCACATCGGCGGCCGAGTCCACGGTCAGCGTCACCAGCATCGAGAACTCCACCAGGCCCGCACCGGAAGCCTCCTCCGCCGCGGTCTGCTCGGCGGCCTCGATCTCGGAGATCGCGCGGGCCCGGACCAGGCCACGGGTCGAGTGGGCCATGAACTGGGCGGACCGGCGATCCGACTCCACGATCTTCGCGGAGGTCGCCGGGTCGATCGGTCGGTAGACGATGGCCACCCGCTTGCGGCGGATGCCCAGTGCCGGGTCGAGCAGACTGCGCAGCACACCGGAGCGCACGGTGCCGCGCGGGGCCAGGGTCAGCAACCAACTGCGGGAGACGCCGGAGTCGTGCTGGTAGTGGGTGGGCGTTTCGATGGTCGCGGCGGGCCCGGCGTCGGCCCACTCCAGCCCGGTGCCGCCGTGCTGGGCGCGTACGTCGAGTATCTCCGCGGCGACCGCCGGGTCGTACGCGACCCGGACGACCTCGGCGATCCGCTCCGCCGACAGTGGCTCCGCCGACCCGCCGCCGGCCGCGACCAGCCCGCCCAGCAGACCCGGCAGCCGCAACGCCAGGTCGGCGAGCATCATGTCGTGGTTGCGACGGGCACCGCCGGGTGCCGAGTAGGTGAGGGTGAGGAAGGTGTTCATCTCCGACGACGCCTCCGGGTACGTCTGCACCACCTCCTCCATGACGGCGCGCGCGGCGGGTGGAGCATTCGGGGAGATGCGACCCAGCACCTCGGTGGCGAGACGGGTGCCCGGGTCCGGCGCCGTCTCGACGATCACCGAGGCGCCCCGCAGGCCCGGCTCGTGTGACAGCCGGGACAGCCACTCACCCCAGAGCGCCACCCAGGTGTCGACCTGGTCGGAGTCGACGAGGGATCCGCCATCCGGCTCACAGCTCAAGACGATGGTGTACTGGTTGCGGTAGCGGTGGAAGAGCACTCCGAAGGGGCGGTCGTACGGGTCGCGCCCCTCCAACATGGTCACCCGGCTCAGCAGCCCGGGTGGACGGAACCGACCGCCGGGGCGCGCCGACAGCGGCCCGGAGACGTACAAGTGTTGCCCTTTGGATTTGCGGCGCATCCAGCCGATCCGGACGGCGGCCATGTCGTAGACGTTGCGACCGTCCTGGGTGCGGATCGCCAGCGGTCCCAGCAGCAGCGCGAGCGGTAGCCCCACGACCAGGGCTGCGTTCAGCGAGATCATGGAGGAGATCAGGACCAGCACGAGCCCGCCGAACAGGCCAATCGTGCCGACCAGACCCAACGAGCCCAGGCCCGCCTTGCGGGGGCGACGCCAGTTGCCGTAGGTCGGTGTCTTCATGGATTCTGCGGCCGTACTCATGTTGGTCCTTCTCCTCGTACCGGCATCAGTCAGTCACGGTCACGGTAAGGAATCGCTCCGCTGGCGATTCTGCTGGCGTGTTTGTGGGTGCTGGCCACGGCCTGCACCGCCGTGGCAGCGGCACCGACCGTCGCAGCCGCGGCGCCGGCCGCGCCCCGGGCGGCCCGCCCGGCAGTCGACCCGCCGCCGGGGCCACCGGCGGACCTGCTGTCGGATCCACCACCGGACCCGCCCGAGGGCCGACCGCCGCTGCCGCTGGCAGCGCGACCGCCACCCGAGCCACCGCCCGCCGCCGAGCTACCTCCGCCCGCCGCCGAGCTACCTCCGCTCGGTCCACGGGGCCGCCCGGCGGAAGCCGACCCGCTTCCACCGCCGCCAGCGATCTTCTTGGCCCCACTCGCCACCGCACCCGCCGCAGCGGCACCGGCACCGACACCCGCACCGGCCCCATTGCCCGAGCCCATGCTGGCCATCGCCGGCACGACCAGCCGCATCAGCGCGGGCAGCGCGACCGCAGCCAGCAACAGAATGGCGGCACCGGCGAGCTTGTAGTGCCGAGCGCTGTCCGCGCCGTTCAACTCGCTTGTCGCGCCGATCATGGCGGCGCCCGAATACATGATGAGTCCGACCACCGGTTTGAAGGCCAGCCAGGCGACCATCCAGGCGATGTGCTTGCGCCACCAGTTCCCGCCCCACTCGGACATCGACGCCGCCGCGGCCAGCGGCAGCGTGCCGGTGAGCAGCACCATCACGCCGAGCCGGATGTACATCAGGATGACGTGGATGCAGCCGGCGATCAGCAGCAACAGGCCGATGATGATCAGCAGGAAGGCGGTGAGCCCATCGGTGCCGCAGTTGGCGATCAACTTGAGCTGGGCCTTGATGCCCTGCTCATAGAGGTGATGGGTGTATGAGTCCGCCTCGCTGGCGAGCCAGATGGCCACCCACCACGCGGCACTCACCGTGAGCACCATCCGGACCAGGCCCATGAGCGCCACCACGATGGGCTGCCCCTTGCGTTCCAGCGCCATCCGGAAGCTCGCCACCAACAGCGACGCGACCGCGATCGTGACGACCAACCAGTTGGTCTGTAGCTGAATCTTGTCGTTGAGCGCCTCGTCGCCGATCGTGGGAATGTCGCCGAGATTGGCGAAGAGTTCGACAGCCGCACCCAGGATGGCGCTGGCAATATCGCTGAGAATCCCGTCGATGCCCCGCTCGAAGAAGCCGACTACCTGCCCGATCGTGCCAATGTAGACGGCGTCACCGGTAGCACACTCCACGTCACACCTCGTTCCACAGCACGAAGCCGACGAGGGAGACCACGGGGTTGACCCGGCTGTAGAGACCTCCGGAGTTCAACGGCCGGAGCTGCCAGTCCACCCCGTTCCAGTCGACGATGTAGTCGATGGACACGTAGGCCACGTTCGCCTGCCGGACAAGAACCCGGATCGTGGCGGTGCTTGGCGAATACTTCAGCACGAGGAATCCGGCCAGCTCGTTCGAGGTCTGCACCGGCCCGGTCTCCGGCATCGACGCCCGCATCGCATCGAAGTAGTCCCGCCCGAGGCCGGGGACGAGTTGCTGGTCGCTGACCGCCGGCCAGTCGGGACCACTCATCTGGCGGGAAATGGTGTGCGCCGCCATGACCGCCCCCATCGGCGTGTGGGCGAAGCACCACAGCAGCGGGCCGGTGGTCTTCAGCGGCCCCGCCGAGGCGGACAGCGGGGTGTCCGCCCCGTTGAGTGGCCGCCAGGTGATGTCCCGCGGCGCCTCGCTGGGAAGTTGCTGCACGGAATCGTCGGTGCGACAGCCCTGCGGCCGGGATCCGTCCGGGCCGAGCGTGCCGATCACCGGCCGGTCGGTGGCCGCAGCGCTGGAGTTCACGTCCCGGCCACCGATTGCCGCGACAATGCCGACGCAGACGGCGATGGCGAGAAAACCAGCCGACAGCTGCCATCGACGGTTCTGCCAGAACGGCTTTTCCTCGTCCAACTCGTCGTCGGATGCGAATCTCAGTCTCATGGGTACCTACCCCTGTGGAACGGACGCTCGGGCCTACGGTCGATAAGCGGTCGGTTGCCGCCTTCGCTGTCTCTGCTCAGCCGAAGACCCAGGTAACGAGCGGCCCCGCCAGGGAGACCAGGATGCAGCCGCCCAGCACCATTCCGAGTCGGCTCATGTGCTCCGAACTCTCGCCACGTTTGTGCGAGATGGCCATGACTGCGCCGGTGATCAGAACCCCGAGGACACCCATCGCCGTTCCTCCCCAGGAGACCAAACCCAGCGCCTGCTCGACCTTGTCGGCGAGACCTTCCGGCAAGGTCCCATCGGAGTTTGGCTTCGGCACTTCGGCGGCGAGGCTGTCGGGTGCCCGCAACGCGGTGGAGATCCCGAGAACCGCGTTGAAGTAGAGATCAGTGAGGACCATTCGAAGCTCCTTCGAGATTAGACGGTTTATTTCGCTCGGGTCACGAGTCCCCGGTTGGAGGTCAGCCGGTGACGTCGAGCCACGCGATGATTGGGCCGGCAGTGCTGGCGATCAGGCATGCCGCCGCGACCATGGCGATGTTCTTCGTGTATTCGGTCCGCTCTTCGAGAGCACCACGACGCAACTGCGACGCCATAATCGCGCCGGTGATGAGCAGACCTGTCACGCCAGCGGCACTCACGAGCCACGCCAAGAAGTCGAGCAGCTTCGAAACTGCTTTTTCAGGGTTGCTGTTGATCGTGTATTCCTGGAGCGCCGGTGGCGAGAAATGGACGCTGTTGACCGGGATGTCACACTTGAACTTCCCGGCATGTACGAGGCCCGAGATGGTGCATTTGGTCGCCCCGGTGATATCGATATTGTCCTTCGTCACCGACTCACCCGCGAGGCCGGTGTGCATCTCGACGTCCATCTTGACGCTGTCGCCCGGCTTGTACGGAGCGGTCATGGTGTAGGAGCCGTTCGTCGAGTTGCGCTTCCCCGTACATTCTCGGTCGCCGTTGTTTGCGGCCGGCCTCGCCATGGTGGTGGTGGTCTTCAGACAGAGGGTGTAGTTGTAGATAGCGCCGCCGCCATCAATCTCCACCGTGTAGACGCCATCGGCGGCCTGCGCCCCCGACGGCGCCAGCAGGCCCAGCCCGACCAACCCCAGCGCGGCGACAACGACAGCCGCCGCGCTCCGGACTGTTCTGATCACGGCTGCCTCCGATGCTCGACGTGCGGACCCACCAAAGTGGCGAGACGGGACAACTGCCGAGGCGGGCGTTTCGGCTGCTCGCCCACCCGGTACGACGGAATCCACGGCAGCCGATGCACCGGGGCGATCGAACGCAGCAGGCGGATCCGACCGAGCAACGGCGGCGGCAGCCGGCCAGGAGCATCGGCGATCAGCACCACTCCCAACAGCCGCATTCCGGCCGGATGCCGGCCCTCCCGCAGCGCGTGCAGCGCACGGGAGACCGCCCGCAGCCCGTCGGAGTTGGTCCGTCCGACCACCATGACCAGAGCCGGCTCGGCGAGGGCCGGGTCTGGCCAGCGGCAGCCGATGTCGGTGCCGCCCAGCAGCCGGGCCAGCGTCGTCGCGCCGGCACCACCGTGCGCACCGATCCACCCGATGCCGTCGCCGGAGAGGCTGCCGCGCTGCCAGGTCGGGCCATCGTCGTACGCTGACACGCCAAACGGCTCCCCCGGCCCCGGCCTCATGGCCGAGGCCGCTGGTCGTTGTAGCGCCACGGATCCGTTACCCATCTGCCTCGCCCCCTTTCGTGCTCGCCGCTGTGGTCACCGGCCGCACCACCGTTCAGTGGCGACGGCCGCTTTACGGCGCTACCGGGCGCTCGGTTCAGGCCGAGTGCCGAGTTTTTTCACAAACATCAGCCACCCGACGAACCCAGCGCTGCCCACGGCGGTCACCACGGCTTCGGCACTCGCCAGCATTCGGCGCGGGCAGCACGCGGAGGCCACGGCGCCGCCCGCCCCCGCCGATGAGCCTCGACGGCCGGAACAGCCACAGATCCCGGAGATGGATGCGGCCAGCGCCGCGCACGACCGCGCCTGGGCCCGCGCCAACCAGGCTCGCGGCCTGGCGGCCAAGGAATACCTCGACGACCGGGCCACCCCGTCCGGTCATCCCGCTGCCGCGAAGGAATCACACGAGCGGCACCGGACCGCCGCCGATCACTCCCGTTGGCGGCGGTTGGCCCTCGCTACCCCGGCCGTTTCCCGGCTCGCCGGCTCACCAGCGTGCGCAGCACCGGGGCGAGGAGTCAGCCGGCCCCACTCCCGTCGCTCGGCCAGCCTCGCCGCCGCCACTAAGAGCGGTCGGCAATAGGCGAGGTGGTCTGGTGATGCTGTCCC
>NZ_BOPC01000003.1 GCF_016863555.1 Micromonospora qiuiae
TAAATACGGGCGAGATGAGATCAGTCGTCCGCCAGGCCGCAGGCCTGCCGCCGCCCACCACTCTCGCTGGCGGAGAAATCTCCGGCCGCGGGGTGCACCAGCCGCGCGGGCGACCCGTAGCGCGGGAACCCACCGAACGAAATCTCGGGCTGATCCCTATCGCAGTCTTGACATTCGGAGTCGCGGCATGCAAACCCCTCCCATCACGGCAACGACAGTTCGTATCAGTAGAGGGTCGGTCAGCGGGGTGAGGCGGGGTTCTGGGCGATGGGTGCGGTCACGATCGCGGAGCCGTCGACCAGGCCGACCGTGATGAACGACAACTCGTCGACCGGTAGGGACGTCTCGCCGGCCACCTGCTGTGTCCCGGCCGAGGCGGTCCAGTCCCGCACGACGTGCGTGGCACCGTCGCGGGTCACCGCGAACAGGCGGTAGCGCAGGCCCTGACGCAGGCCGGTGGCGGTGATCCGGATGGTGGCACCGCCGTGGTCACCGACGGTGATGGTGACGGAGAGGCTGGCACCGTAGCCGGGCGCCTCGCCAGAGGCGACCAGCACCGGGTCGGGAGCACTCGTCCACTCGTTGACCGCCACCACGCCGCCAGCCAGGGCCAGGACCATCGCCGCGGCACCGGCCCAGAGGGCCCGGCGGCGACGCCGCGAGGTGGCCGTCGACCCCGGGCGCGTGCCGGTCGGGCGCCTGAAACCCGGGCGACTACCTGCCGGGCGGACCGGAGCAGCTTCGACGGTGGACGCCCGGCTGCCAGTACTGCCGGGCGTGGCGGAGCTTTCGTTGGCCGGCGGCACCGCATCGTCCGCGTCGGGCCCGGTATCGCGGGCACCCGGTGCGGCCGGGGTGCCGGATTCGGAGACCTCGGGCTCCACTGCGGCCGACGGCGCGGATGCGGTGGGATCAGCGGCGGCCGACGGCGAGGGCAGCACCGGGTCTGCGGCGGGCACCGACGCAGACAGCTCGGAACCTACGGCCGACGACGGGGCAGGCAACTCGGGGTCCACGGCCGACGACGGGGCAGGCAACTCGGGGTCGGCCTCGGGCAGCGACCAGTCCGCGTCGCCCAAGCCGGCGAGCCCACCGATCGAAGGGCCGATCGAGGCCGCCTCGTCGAGGCAGTCCCAGCAGCCGGCGAGGTGCTCCTCGAAGGCCTCCCGCTCCGCGTCGTCCAAGGCTCCGAGCAGGTAGAGGGTCAACCTCTCCTGCTCAGCCGTGGCGTGATCCCCGCCTGCGCGCATCCAGCCCTCTCCTCAACGGGTCGGCACCACGCGGTGTCATGTCGGTCCAGGCCCAAGGCACGCCTGACGTCAGGACGACTCGGTAGAGCCGATCGCTGCGTGCAGGGCGCGCACCGCGTAGAAGGCTCTGGACTTAACCGTACCCTCGGGTATCCCCAACCGCACCGCCGCCTCGGCAACCGAGGCGCCTCGGTAGTACATCTCGATGAGCACCTCACGGTGCTCCGGGCTGATCTTCGTCAGCGCAACCCGCACTGCGTGCACGCTGACGACACGATCCATTTCGTCGTCCGTCGTGGGCACCCGGTTGAGGTCCGGCAGACTGACCTCTGGTGGCCGGGCCTGCCGCGCCCGCATCGCATCGATCGCCACGTGTCGGGCGACCGTGTAGAGCCAGGGCGCGATCTTCGACGGATCGGCGGCCAGCGTCTCCACATGTCGCCACGCGCGGAGAAACGTCTCCTGCACCAGATCCTCGGCAAGCTCCGTCTGCCCGAGCAGCAGGCGGGTGAGGAAACGGTGCAGGGGTTGACGGTATTCATCGACGACCTGTCTCAGCAGCGCCGCGGCGGCGGACGACGCCAGGGCGGCATCGCCCGGGAGACGTGGCCCGACCGACCCACTGGACACCGTCGGCACAGACAGCCTCCCTGACGGACGGATCGCATCCTGTCAGCCGGTTGGACGTCATGCATCCCCGATCCCGGCCCTCAGCGAGGATAGCCGTCCCGGGACGGGCCGAAGTTCGCAGGTCCGGTCGAATGCCCAACGCTTTCCCTGCTGGCCGCGCCACCACATGTCTGTCCTGTTCAACGCCGCGACTCTCTCCTTTCGATGGTGGCGTCGTCGGTCGCATCAGCGGCCGACCGGAGTGCTGTACCCGCCCGACTGACGGCCCCGTCACCCGCCCGGTTCAATCACGGGCCGAAGATTCCCAGAAAAATCCGCGTCGGGGTGAACGCCGGATGGGCGAGATCCGTCACGAAGGTGTCGCCACGCCGAAAGGGATGGCCCCCGTGACAACCAAGCTCATATCCACCAAGCTCGCCCTCGGCCGTACGCCGCGCAGAGTTTTTGCGGCAGTCCTGGCCACACTGGCGGTATTGTCTGCCGTCATCGCCACCGTCAACTGGGGAGTTGCCCAAGCACGAAACGATACAGTGGTCGGTGAGAAGGTCACCCAGAATCAGATGACGGCCATCACCGCCGCCGCCCGCTCCTGTCCGGCGCTGACGCCTGCCCGGATAGCCGGACAGCTCATGGCCGAATCGGGCCTGAACAACCGGACGCGGAAGACGGCCTCCGGAGGTCGGGGCATCGCCGGCCTCAACGACGAGGACTGGAAGAAGTGGCAGCCGTGGCCGGACGCACGCCGCTCGGACATCTCGGCGAGCATTCTGGCGCTCGCCCACCAGATGTGCGACCTCACCGGCCAGCTCCGGCAGGCCGGTGTGTCGGGTGACGCCTGGCGCCTCTCGGTGGCCGCCTTCCATGCCGGCCTGCCGGCGGTCGCCACGGCGAAGGCGGTGCCGGCCGAGGCGGTCGACTACGTCGACCTGGTCAGTGGCTACGCCGGGTACTACGGAAAGCTGAAGCAGTTCAGCGGGAACGAGGTGCCCGCGCCGCCGGCCCCACCGGCGAGCGAGGGCAAGGGGGTGCCCGCCGAGTACGTTCCCCTCGTCGTCGAGGCCGGGACGGTCTGCGACCAGGTGACGCCGCCGATGATCGCCGCCCAGCTGATGGCGCTCTCCGGATTCGACGCCAACCTGCTCGGTCCGACCGGGCAGCGCGGCATCGCGCAGTTCCCGCCCGAGATGTGGCAGACGTACGGACCCAAGGGCGGCTCCGCCTGGGATCCGGCCGTGGCGATCCCGACCATGGGCCTCGCCATGTGCCACCAGCTCTCGGAGTTGTCCAGCCTCGACGGCGACCCGTACCTGCTGACGCTCGCGGCCTACCGCAACGGGCCCACGGCCGTACGGCAGGCCGGGGGCAGCGTCGATCAGGAGACCGAGACGTTCCTGCGGTCAGTGAAGGCACTCACCGACCTCTACGTGCTCGACACCCGGCTCGCCCGGCCCCAGCCGACAGCACCGACCACCGATCCTGAGCCGGAAGGGAGCGAGTCTGCCAAACCCCCCACTACCAAGCCGGACCCGCCGACCACGAAGCCGGACGCATCGGACAGCGACCCGGATCCGCCTACCAGCGATGCGAAGCCGACCACCGCCGCGCCGGCGCCGAAGCCGGTCCGCCCGTCGGGCATGAAGCAGATCTTCCACCCGCATACCGGCATGTGCGTCAGCTCCGGCAACACCGGCGACGGGACGCGGCTCCTACTGAAGAAGTGCACGGAGGATCCGGCCCAGTGGTGGGACTTCCGCAGCGACGGGACCATCCGCTCCCGAGGGCTCTGCATGGACATCGCCTGGGGCGGTAACACGGATGGCACGCCGATCCAGGTGGCCGTCTGCAGTGGCAACCCGGCCCAGTCGTGGAAGGTCAACGACAAGGGCGGCATCATCAGCAACCTGAACGGCAGGTCCGTCGATGTCGACATGAACGCCAGTGGCGACAAGCCGCTCGAGCTGTCGGGCTACATCGGCAACGCCGAGCAGACCTGGAAGAAGCGGTAGCCAGCAGTTCTGCTCCCAGAGCAAAACGGGGTACGGGCGAAGCGCCCGTACCCCGTTTTCGTCCCTGCTGCGGTACCGGTCAGCCCAGGCGACGGCGGCGCAGTTGGAGCGCCAGAAAGGCGCCACCGCCGACCAGCGCCAGGCCCAGCAGGACGAGCGGTCCCATGGCCCCGCCGCCGCTGCTGCTGTCCGCGCCGGCCCCGACCGGCCGGTCGCCCTCGATCGGACGGGCGACCGAGGCGGTTGGATTGATCATGCCAGCGCCGTACCTGCCGTCGGGGTCTTCGCCGCCCACGGCGTCGGCGGTGTCCTTGATCCGCTGTTCGGCCTGTGCGGCTGTCATCTCCGGGTAGGCCGCCCGCACGAGTGCCGCCTGTCCGGCCACGAAGGCGGTAGCGAAACGGGTGCCCGTGTAACTCAGCGGACCGGCCTTACCCGGCCCGACGCTGGCCACGTCCGCTCCCGGCGCGACCACCTCCACGACGTTCGGTTGGTACTCCTCGACGAGCGTGTCGTCGGCTCCGACCCCACCGACCAGCAGCAGGGCGCCGGTGGCGTCGGGCTCGCCGGCCTGCGGCAGCGTGCCGGGCTTCGTCGGCGCCCCCGCCACCACGAGCACGTCGTGGTTCAGCGCGGTGGCGAGCGAGGCGATGACCGGCGGGGCGGACAGGTCCACGTGCGAGCCGAGGGCCACCACCGAGGCCCCCGCACTCACCGCCACCTCGATGGCGTTCGCCGCGTCGGTGGCCCGGCCGTTGCCCGAGTCACCGACCATTCGTACGGGCAGGATCGTGGCGTCCGGCGCGAGGCCAGGAGGGGTACGCGTGTTGCCGGGGTCCGCGGCGATGATGCCCGCCATCGCGGTACCGGTCCCGTGGCAGTCCGAGTCACCGCGTCCGTTGCCGACGGTAACGTCGGCGCCGACCGCGATGCGGCCGTTGAACTGTTCGAGTTTCCCGTCGACCCCGGAGTCGACCACGGCCACCACGACGCCGTTGCCCCGGCTGAGGTCCCACGCGCCGTCGGCGGCCATCCGAAGTTGGGCCCAGTCCGAACGGCCACTCGACGCGGCGACAGCCGTACAGCCGGCAGCGCCCTTCGTGCTGGTCGGCGAAGGGCTGGAGGTCGGGCTGGGGCTGGAGGTGGGGGTGGAACCGCCGGACGGTGTCGTGGGGCGGGTGGGCGCCGAAGGCTTGGTGGTCGGTTTCGGGCCGGCCGGGATCTGCCCGTACTTCACCCCCTCGCCGACGGCGTCCCACGGCAGCACCAGATACCAGCCCTTATTGATCCGGCCCGGGTCACGCAGGCTCTCCCCGTCCGGCTGGATCCGTCCGGCGTTCAGGTTGTAGATCTCTGCGGATCGCGCGCTGCTGCCCAGGAACCGGGTCGCGATCTCGGCGAGGGTCTCCGGCTGTCCCTGGTACGTCGCAGCGGCGACGTAATACTTGACGTATGCCTGCGGGTCCGGCGGGGCTTTCTGGGCCGCCGACGTACCGGCCATAGCCACGACCAGGCAGCAGGCAACCGCCACGCCCGCGAGCAGGCGTCCAACGTTCGCCAGCACTGATCTTCCTCCTTCAGTAACCTGCGGCCGATCGGTCGACCGCCACCCTCTATAGCGGATCCGCGCCCAACACGTTCAATCCGATTGGCAGAAAGGTTCGAGTCGAGCTGAACCAGCACCCGATGATCTTCGTGGTGGAGACGTAGGCTCCCGCGTAGGCCCAGGCGAAAGGCCGGGCAGCGCGGTTACGTCGAGGCAGGCAAGGTCGCGGCGGGCAAACCGGTGGGCGTCAAGCCGAACGGACGGTGGTGAGAGCGTATGAACGTCACGCGCACGACGACAGATATAGGCACCGACGTTTTGCCGACCACGCGCCGCTTCGATCCCAGCCGACACCGCCGGATCACCGGGCTGTTCGACCTCTGGCTGGAGCCCGGCGTACGCGGTGGTCTGGTGGTGCCGCAGAAGCCGGACCGTCCGTTGACCGCGCGGGCCATCATCGATCTCATCCAGCGCTCCGGCGAACCCGCCAACGATGTCCGGATCCTGACCGCCGACGGGGCCCGATACACGGAACTGTTCAGCGAGGTCGCCGGGATGCTCGCCCACGACGTCCTGGTGAGCCCCGACGGTGCGGTGATCCGACACCACGACCGGCAGGCCGGCAACCGGCCGCTGCACGCCATACCGCTGGACCGGAAAACCCGCCGGGTCAAGGACTGGCTCGTCATCCAGCCACCCGATCTGGCCACCCCGCTGCCCGGCTGGTTCACCGTGGACCGCGGACTGGTCCGTCCCCGTACGGGCCTGGTGGGCCTGCCCCTGCGCGGCGGACTCGTCCTGGCCACCCGGGCCGACTTCGTCACCCGGCGGGCCACCGCACACCGGCTCGGTGCCGCCCCGGAGGGGTTGGTGACCGTCGCGGTCACCGCGCGGGCCGGCGGTTTCCTGGTCGGTGACTACGACGGCACCCAGCGGGTGTGCACCGGCTATGAACTCGCCGCACTGTTAGGTAATCTTCCGCTCTACGGCTGCGAACTGCGGCTCTGGCTCACCTGGCCGTCCGATCCGGACGAGCAGCGGAGCCTCGGCAAGCACACTCAGGAGTTGGCCGAGACCACCGGTGCCACGGTCTGGACACCACCCCCGGGTGGCAGCGCCGAGTTGGTGGACAGCCGGCAGGATCTGCGGGCGCTGGACTACGCGGGACAGCCCGCGCCGTGGCAGGCCCACCGCCCCCGGTTCTCCCTCGGCCCGCCGGCACTGCACGCCACCCCGGCCGGCCTGCTCGTGCCGATGTCCGACCAGCTCAGCATCACGGCCGGAACCACCTCCCCGCCGGGGGCCGACACCGCGCAGCCGGATCAGCCGGCCGAAGCACTGCCGGTTGATGCATCCGAGCAGGCCGAGCCGGCGGAGCGGGTCACGGCAGCAGAGCAGGCCAAGCCGGAGCCGGCCGAGGCCGCAGACCCGGACGGCACGGCCGAGCCCGAGAAGCCGGCCGCGGCGACGAAGCCTGCGAAGTCGGCGGTGGCGGAGCGCGGGGAGCCGGCGGACCTGCCGGTGACGCCGTTCCCCCGCCCTGCGCTGGTCGCCGAGAAGCACCGAACAGCGTACGGCCCGGCATGGCTGTCAGCAGGGCAGCAGGTCAACGCCGAGCGGTTCGAGGCGTTCGTCGGCCTGCCTGCCGGTGCCGGGCCGATCGCCGCCGGCCTGGCCAGCGCCGAGCTCTTCCTGCTCGCCTTTCTGGACCCCCGGTCGGTGCCGGAGGGCGGTCGGCTACTGCGGGTCCGGGTGGAGCCGGGCGGCGCGATCCCGATGGAGGTGATCCGGGACCTGCCCGCACGCCTTCAGCACCTACAGGGCCTCCGCGAGGCGTACCTCCTGCCGGCGGCGCGTCTGGACCGGATCTTCGCGGTGGACACCTTCGATGTGGACCGCGCCGGCAACCTGACGGCCGTCAGCACCTGCGAAGGCGAATCCCTCCGGATCCGCTGCGCCTCTCCGGCCCGGTCGATCGCCGGGCTCTCCAACGAGGTGCGGCGCTGGCCGACCTTCGGCACCCGCCGGGCGTACGCCCTCCTGTCGGCGGAGCGTCCCCGCCTGCCCCGCACCTGGCTGCGGCTCTACCGCAATCAGCCGCCGGTGCAGCCGGGACGGTTGCTGCTGGAGGTTCGGATACCCAGGGGCCGCGCGATCGACGTGATGGCCACCGCCGACCTGCTCGCCCCGCTCACCCGGGTCCAATCCCAGGCGGAGCGGCTGCGCACCGCGCAGGTGGAACTGATCGTCCGCAGCCGCTCTTACCAACGGGTACGCGTGCATCGCGCGTACCGTGCGGACGGGGGCGTCTGGCAGCGCGTGGGGCGGCTGTCGACGGGACCGCTCCCGGCCGTCCTGCCTCAGCTTCAAACCCCCGCGCCTCAAGACCCGGCGCCTCAGGTCCCGGCACCTCAGGACCCGGCGCCCCAGGTCCCGGCGCCCCAGGTCCCGGCACCTCAGGACCCGGCACCTCAGGACCCGGCGCCCCAGGTCCCTGCGGCTCAGGTTCCGACGCCGAGCTGAGCTGACCAGCGGCCCTCCGGGACCGGCCCGATCACGAAGGGGATGCAGCGACCACCGGTGGCGGAAGCCCGCCCGCCCATCCCGGCCCCCTGCGGCAGGCCCGTCGTGATGACGACGCAGCGGTCGGAGTCCATCTCGTCGGGCGTGGGAAGCCCGGCCAGGCTCCGGCAACCTTCGAAGGTCTCGGCACCGAGCGCATCGCCGACGACGCCGACGGCGACCCCCTCCGCATACAACTGCCGGGCGTACGCCGCGGCCACCCGACGGCACTCGTCCACGGCACCGACCAGTGTGAACACGTCGGGGGCCCGCCCTAGGTCCACCTGGAGCCGCCACGGCCCCTTCCGTCCCAGCACCAACGGAACCGCCGCCGGGGGCCCCAGCTCGTCGTCCGCCAACCAGGCGTACGCGGGCGTCGTCGGTCCGGTCGTGACGCCGATCAGCCGCACCATGACCGGGCCCGCCTCGGTGCGCACCTCAGTGCGCACGTAGGGCACGTCGTTGTCGGCCGGCAGCACCGGCCGGGGCAGGTCATCGGACTGCTCCTCCTGCCGCACGGCAGCGGGAGAGTTCGCCGGCATCGTGCCGGTGAACGGAGGCCACTCGGGCTGCGACGGGGACAACGCGGCAAGGCCAGGCCGCTTCGCCGGCGACTGCCCCGGGGCCGGCAGCCCGGGGGCGATCGGCGGCTGCGGCGCGGCGAGCGGTGACGCCGGGGGTTGCGAAGCCGGGCGGCTCGACGCCGAGGGTTGCGGCGCTGGGCGGTCCGGGGCGGGCGGTGCCCCCGGGGGCGGTGGCGGTCCGGCCGGGCCGGATGGAGGCGCCGACGGGGAGGCCGTCCGCACCGCCTCAAGCTCGGCAGGTGTCGGCGTGTGATGCCGCTCCGGCGGCCACGGCCCGTCGTCGAGCGTCACCGAGCGCATCTGGTGTATCCGACGGGGCAACACGAGGAGCGCGACGACCGCGAAGAGTACCGCGAGCACGGCCGCGCTGATCCGGGCCAGTCGAGGATTGAACTGCACCGGCCCGGGTTCCCCCCGGGGGGCGGCACCAACCGGGGCCGCCGAGGCCTCCTCCGGAGGCAAAGCGACCGCTGGAGGCGAGGCCTTCGCGCTCGGAGGTGGCTGCTGGGTCGTGGTGCTCGGTGCTGGGGACGGCGAGGATGACGACGGGGCCACCGTGGTGCGGGACGGGGCCGGCGCGCTCGGCGAGGGCGTCGGAAGCCCGATCGCCGGGAGCGCGCCGGTCCGGACCCCTGGCCCGTCTGCGTCCGGCGGCAGCACCAGCATCCAGCCTGGTGCCAACTCGACGCCATCGGTGAAGGTGGCACCGCCGGGCTGGCTACGGCCCCGGTTGAGGTCGATGATTTCGCGGAAGCGGTTGCCGTTGCCGAGAGTGAGCAGGGCGATGTTGTAGAGGTATTCCCGCTGGCCATCGACCGGTGGCCCGACGACGTAGTACTTGCCGGTCTCCTCGGGCACCGCAGCGGCCGCCGGGGTCACCGGGACGAGTGGCGCGAGCAGAATCGCCAGCAGCAACGGCAGGGCCCACCAGAACCTCACCCGAGGGTGCCCCCGCCGAGACAACGGCAACCGCGCCGCCGTACCCGCCGTCCACTTCCGGCCCCGACACCCTGATTGCATTTCTATCCTTCCGTCCCGGTCCGTACGTCACCGCACCGCGCCATCAGCGGCCACCTCAGCGGTCGGCACTCCGCCAGGTCTGGTTGCCCTGCCCGGGGTTGCACTCCCAGATCTGCAATGGGGCGCCGTCGTTCTTGTTCCACTCGCGCACGTCCACACACTTGCCCGAGTGCGGATTGCGCACCATCCCGTTCTCGATGACCCAGATCTGCGCCGGCCCGCCGTTGCAGTCCGCGAGCTGTACCTTGGCACCGTTGTGTCGGGCCGCCCAGGCGACATCCATGCACTTGTCGAGCGCCATGATGGAACCGTTCGGACCACGCTTGAACCGCTGCGCCGGGGTGCCGTTGCAGCGCCAGAGTTGCAGCTGCACACCATCGGCCGAGATGCCACCCGGCACGTCGATGCACTTGCCCTCATATCCGCGCAACGCAAAAGCGGAGTTCGAACCCGGGTTGTGGTCGTTCCTCGACGCGGGCGGGTTGGCGTTGGCTGGCGGACCGCCCGCCGAGGCCACCATGCCGCCACGGAACGTGACCGTGAAGTTCGCACACCCGGGGCAGTTGTAGACGGTCTGGTTACCGACCACCTTGTCATGGGTGGACCACAGGTAGGCCCGCGGCTCGAAGGGAAGCAGCGCGGCGGTGTAACTGCTGTGCCCGTCTCGGTTGTGGTTGATGCAGTTGATCCGGGCGCCGGTCTGTGGATGACGTACGGCATCCAACTCGGCACAGGCGGCGAGCATCTGCTTTCCGGAGCAGTCCAACTTGACGCAACTCCCGGCGAGGGTGGGATTCGGCGCACCGGGCGCGTCGATCGTGATGACCGTCGACAGCGCGTCGACATAGCTGACGTTGAACCAGGGAGCGTGACCGTTTCGCTGGTCGAAGTTGAACTCGGCCAGACTCACCGGTTCCGCACCCGCCACGCAGTAGTCCTGGTACGGGCCGCAGTCGCCGACGAGACACTTGAACGTGCTGCCCGATTCGCCGCTGCACCCCTGCCGGGCGAAGAACCGGCCGCGCCAGTGGCCCGGCCATTCAGTGTCCGGAATGACGATGCTCTTCGACTCGCCCGGCTTCAGCACCGGTAGGCCGGTGATTCGGCGCGAGCCGTCCGGGCTCTCGCCCGCGCCGACCCACAGGGTTTCATCTGTGGCGTTGACGAACGTCACCCGTTCACCGGCGACGGCCTCGGAGTTGCTCGACATCACCATAATCAGGCCGAGAGCGAGCACCAGGACGACGCCCATCGCGACTCTTGTACTCGTCCAGGCCCGGCGGATCGAAGACGAGCCGGTAGTCAAAGCCATGCAGCCCTCCAATGCCCCAACAAGGCGGACGCACCATGTCCGCGTACGAGTGCGGCACTCGCACGCCCCCATGACGGCGCGGGACCGCCGCCGGTTCAGCGTCCGGTCGTCCGGGTTGGAAAAACTCGCCCCGTTGATCAGGTTGGCGGCAGTATGAAGATCATACTGCCGCCAACCTGATCAACGGGGCGAGGTGCCTTACGCGGGGGCGCAGATCGCGTCGTCGATGAGGCGGGACGCCCGGGCATGGACGGCGAGGACGGCCTCGATGTCGGCGAGCTGGGTGGTCAGGGAGAGCACCGCTACCCGCTTTCCGTCCGCGCTGACTCCGTTGGCGGTGCTCATGCCCGGCACGTCACCGCCGTGGGACCAGTAGCCGCCGCACCGGTTCGGGATGAACATGATGCCCAGGCCGTATCGCGCTCCGGGCATGAAGTCCTGGAACGTTTCGGCGAGCACCGAGTCGTGCAACTGCACCATCTGGCGCGGTTTGAGCAGCTGACCGCGTTGCAGCGCCTGCCAGAAGCGCGCCAGGTCGCTTGGCGTGGTGATCATGTCGCCGGCCGCGCCGGCAACCGTCGGGTTGAACAGGGTGGTGTCGGTGAGCGGGCCGCCGGGGGTCCACTGCTGGTAGCCCTTGGCATGCGGTGCCGGCAGGAACGGCCGGTCCCCCGGCGCCGACGTCTGTCGTAGCCCGAGCGGCTGGAGGATGCGCCGGCGTACCTCGGTGGCCCACGACCGGCCGGTCACCTTTTCGATGAGCATCCCGGCGAGGATGTAGTTGGTGTTGGAGTAGTCCCACCGGGTGCCGGGCGCGAAGCCGGGTTCGTGCTTCATCGCCAGGGCGACGAGGTCGGCGGGCTCGTAGTGGTCGAACCGGTGCGCCAGATACCCCTCGTAGGAGGTGAGTGCCGCGGTGTCGTTGGTGTAGTTGTAGATGCCGCTGGTGTGCTGAAGCAGGTGACGGACGGTGATCCGACGGCCGTCGTTGCCGTTGCCGGCGACGACTCCCGGCAACCATCGCTCGACGGTGTCGTCCAGCGACAGCCTGCCCTCTCCGACCAGTTGCAGGACGACGACGGAGACGAACGTCTTGGTGTTGCTACCCATCCGGAAGTGCCCGTCGAGGGGCACCGGCGTGCCCCGCTTGAGATCGCCGACGCCGGCTCGGGCACGGGTGGTCGTACCGTCGATGCGGGTGAGCCCCTGCACGCCGGTGATGCCGAGATCGTGAAGATCCTTGACCGCGACCTGGAGCCGTCGCCGGTCGTCGTTGACGGGTTTCGCGGCGACCGGTACCGCGCCACCGGTGACGACCAGCGCCGCTGCCAGGGCGACGGTCAGGCCCCACCGGCCGAGATGTCCTCGCATGTCATGCCCTTCCCACTGAATACGGGTGATGACCAGGAACCGACAGTACGAGGCCGTCGATGCGTTTCCATCCGGCGATCCCCCCAGATCGGTTCGGGGAAATCCCGCAGACCGGGGTCGGTCATCCAGCGACGAAGGCGGCACCCGCAGCCCGGCGGAGCCGGCGCCACGACAATGCGGCCAGCGCCGCAGTCTCGCCCGTTCGGACAGCTCATTCTGCCGTTACGATCTTGCATCCGTACTGGTGAACCACTGTTCACATCCGACAGACTCGCACCATCCACGGGGGCGGCGGGTTGAGGAGGTTTGTCGGTGCGGGTGCTCCTGGTGGAAGACGATCTGCGGGTGTCGGCGGGGCTCGCCTCGGCGCTGCGGCGACGGGGGCACGAGGTGACGCAGGCGGTCACCGCCGCGGAGGCGGTCGCGGCGAAGCAGGTGGACCTCGTCCTGCTCGACATGAACCTTCCCGACCGGGACGGCCTGGAGGTGTGCCGGCGGATCCGCCAGCACGACGAGGTGGTGGCCATCATCGCGGTGACCGCCCGCGGCGAGGAGCAGGATCGGGTGGCCGGGCTCAGGGCCGGCGCGGACGACTACGTGGTGAAGCCCTTCTCGATGGTCGAGTTGCAGGCACGCATCGAGGCGGTGATGCGCCGGACCTCGCGTACCATCCGAACGGCGACCACCTTGCAGGCCGGTCCGCTGCGCATCGACGTCGACGCCCGGCGGGTCTGGGTCGCCGAGCGGGAGGTCGGGCTCTCCCGCAAGGAGTTCGACCTGCTGGTGGCGTTGGCCCGGCAGGCGGGCACGGTGGTGCCCCGGGAGCGGCTGCAACTGGAGGTCTGGCAAACCACCTGGGCCACCCGGCACAACCTCGACGTCCACGTCGCGGCGCTGCGCGGCAAGCTGAACGACCCCGGCCTGGTGGAGACGGTACGCGGTGTCGGCTACCGCCTCCGCGCCGACTGATCGCCTGGATCGTCACGATTCGAGATGCAGAACAGTCGGCGGAAATCTCAAGGCATCCTCAAGAATCGCTGCTCATGGGCCCGTCGGCGGGCGGAGGCGGGTGTGCTGGGCCTACCCGATCAACCCTCCTGTTTGGAGATGTCCCTTGAGATACAGACGGACAACAGCCGGTGTCTTCTCGGCCCTGCTCGCCGTCACCCTCGCGGCGACCGCACAACCCGCCCAGGCCAACGGCCAACTGTCGACCACCACCGCCCAGTTGACGGCGGAGCCGAACCAGGTCCAGGGCCTGACCGTGACGCAGGCGGACGGGTACGCCACCCTGGCCTGGACCCCGGTCGACGGGGCCACCGACTACCAGATCGAGCGCACCCCGGTTGCCGGCGACGACACCGCCACCGGCAACCCGGTGATCGTCGGCGTCTGGCGGCCGAACCGTCAGATCAACAACACCGAGCCCACCTTCGCCGACGCCGGCTTCGTCCCCGGCAACCGGTTCCAGTGGCGTGTCCGCGCCCGCTTCGGCACCACGGCGCAGCCCTACTCGGCCCCGGTCACCGGCACCACCAACGCGCACTGGGGCGACCCGAGCACCCCCGGCCAGAACCTGCGTACCCAGTGGGAGACCACGCTGGGCGCGCAGTACACCAGCGACGTCAACGAGTACGCCTACACCTCGGCGATCGACGAGCTGAGCGAGCGGGTACGCGTGGTGGAGATCGGCCGCACCATCCAGAACCGGCCGATCAACATGTTCGTCATCGGCTACCCCACCCCGCCAGCGACCCCGGAGGCCGTGGCAGCGACGAACCCGCTGCTGGTCAACTGCAACGTGCACGGCAACGAGCCGGGCGACCGCGAAGCCTGCTTCATCATGGCCCGACAGCTGGCCTTCACCGACGACCCGGCCACCCTCGACCGGCTGTCGAAGACCACCATGCTGATCCTGCCCACGATCAACGGCGACGGCCGGGCGGCCAACAGCCGAGGCAACTCCACCGGGCAGGACCTGAACCGGGACTACTCGCTGATCCGCCAGCCGGAAACCCAGGCCTTCGTGGAGATGGTCCGCGACTACCGGCCGATCGCCAGCTACGACGGCCACGAGTACGGCAACGCCAACACCGGTGACCTGCCGATGCTGCCGCCGCGGCACCAGAACGTGGCGCAGGGGATCTTCGACGAGTCGCAGCACATGATCGAGGGTCACATGTACACCCAGGGCGCCAAGGACGGCTGGTGGGCCTGCCCGTACGGGTGCACCGGAGCCAACGTGGGTCTGGGTGAGGAAACCATCCTGCGCAACACCCTCGGCCTGAAGAACGTGGTCAACTCCCTGCTGGAGCTGCGCAGTTCCGGCGGCCCCACCCGGCCGGACGAGAGCAACACCGCCAACAACCGCCGGCGCAAGACCTACTCGGCGCTGTGGACGTTCAACCAGTTCCTGGCGTACCACTCGGCGCGCATCACCGACATCACGAAGGCCCGGGCCGAGGCGATCAAGTTCCAGTCGGCGAACACCGGCCGGATCGTCTTCCGGGGCTCCCGGCCGATCGAGGCGTACCCCGCCCCGCACCCGGGTGACACCCCGCCGCCGCTCGACGCCCCGCGTGAGGACCGGATCCTGGAGCAGGCGCCGTGCGCCTACAAGCTCACCGAGGAGCAGTACCACGGCGCCCGCACCGACGGCCCGGCCGGCCGGCAGACGACCGTGGCCCAGCGGCTCGCCGCCCACGGCTGGAAGGTGATCAAGATTGCCGACGGTTACCTCGTCCCGCTGTCCCAGCCGGAGCGGGGTCTGGTGCCGCTGCTGCTCGACGGGCAGGCCGTCGAGGGCCTGGTCGCCGGCGAGCGGATCGCGCCCACGCTGACCGGCACCCACAACGGTCCGCTGACGGTCTCCGGAGTGTCCTGCCTCGCCGACGCCACCGTCCGGGGCCCGGTCCGGGTCCAGCCGGGCGCCACGCTGATCGTCAACGGCAGCTCGATCAACGGCCCGGTGAACGCCACCGGCGCGGCCGGGTTCGTGCTGACCGATAGCACGGTCAACGGCCCGGTGAACGCCACCGGCGTCAGCGGCCCGGTGGTCCTGGTCGGCAACAAGGTCAGCGGCCCGGTCAACGTGGTCAACAACACCGGCGTGGCGCCACTGGTCGCCGGCAACACCGTCGACGGCCCGCTGAGCTGCACCGGCAACACCCACGCGCCGGTCAACCTGGAGGTTGCCAACTCGGTGAGCGGTCCGAAGTCCAGCCAGTGCGGACGCCTGTGAGCGGCTGAGTTCGTACCCCTCGTATCGGCAGGCCGGGTCCGCGCCCGGCCTGCCGGTACCCCACCATTGACTGGAGGAGATCGTGACCGACACCCCTGCCGCGGCTGGGACGCAGGCACCACGGCGCACCCGGGGTGCGGCACCGCTCGCTGGGGCGGCCCTGGCCCTGCTGCTCGCGGTGGCCGGTTGCACCGACGCGGGCGGCGACCGTGGCGACGGTACGGCGGAGGCCGCCGCGCCGCGTGCCGTCGACGTGACCGGGCCGCTCTGCGAACAGCTGCCGGCCGGCACCGAACCGGGCAACCCGGATTCGCTGGCCGACCAGCCCGCCGATCAGGCTCTCCAGTGGATTCCCGTGCTCACCACCTTCGAGGCGGCGGTGCGGGCCTCCGGTCTGGCCGCCGAGCTGTCCGGGGCGACGGACGTGACCATCCTCGCCCCGACCGATGACGCGTTCGCGGCCAAGTTCTCCCGGTCCCACCTCGACGAGCTGCTGCTGCACGACACCGACACGCTGCGCACGCTGCTCCGCGACCACGTGGTCACCGGCGCGCTGCCGGTGGCCGAGCTGGCCGCCGCGGGCACCGTGACCACCCTCGCCGGCACCAGCCTCACCGTCACCGCCCACGATGCCGGCGCCCGCGTCGGTGGTCGCGCCGACACGGTGTGCGCCGACTACCAGGCGGCCGGGGCTCGCATCCACGTCATCAACCAGGTGCTCGGCGCACTGCCCACCACCGCCGGTGACGAGGACGACCACCCGGCCCACTGATTGCCGCGGGGCGCAACCCCCTCCTCGCGGACACCCACGGCCGCCGACCCCTGACCCTGGGGTCGGCGGCCGTCCTGATGGACGGTGGCGGGAACGTGCGGTCGTGGCGACGACGCGAAGAGGCCGCCGACCCTGGTCGGGTCGGCGGCCTTCGTGAGCAGCGTTAAGAAGGGGCCCTTCCTATACCGCAGGCGTTAAAAGGGGGCCCTTCCTTGCACCTCAGCGCTGGGTGCTGTCGATGTAGTCACGCTTGCTGGCGCCGGTGTAGACCTGCCGAGGACGGCCGATCTTGGTCTCCGGATCGTTGATCATCTCGCGCCACTGGGCGATCCAGCCGGGCAGCCGGCCCAGGGCGAACAGCACCGTGAACATCTTCGTCGGGAAGCCCATCGCCTTGTAGATCAGGCCGGTGTAGAAGTCCACGTTCGGGTAGAGCCGGCGGGAGACGAAGAAGTCGTCGGCGAGGGCGATCTCCTCCAGCTGCACCGCGAGGTCCAGCAGCGGGTCCGGCTTGGCCATCCGGCCGAGCACGTCCTGGGCCGCCTGCTTGACGATCGCGGCGCGCGGGTCGTAGTTCTTGTAGACCCGGTGGCCGAAGCCCATCAGCCTGACGCCGTCCTCGCGGTTCTTGACCTTGCGGACGAAGGACCGCACGTCGCTGCCGTCGGCCTGGATCCGCTCCAGCATCTCCAGCACCGCCTGGTTGGCACCACCGTGCAGCGGCCCGAACAGGGCGTTGACGCCGGCGGAGATCGAGGCGAACAGGTTGGCGTTGCTGGAGCCGACCAGCCGCACGGTCGAGGTGGAGCAGTTCTGCTCGTGGTCGGCGTGCAGGAGGAACAGCATGTCCAGCACGCGGGCCATCACCGGGTCGACGTCGTACGGCTCCGCCGGCACGCCGAACGTCATCCGCAGGAAGTTCTCCACGTAGCTCAGCGAGTTGTCCGGGTACAGCAGCGGCTGCCCGATCGACTTCTTGTACGCGTACGACGCGATGGTGGGCACCTTCGCCATGAGCCGGAACGTGGATATCTCCACGTGCTCGGCGTCGAACGGGTCCAGGCTGTCCTGGTAGAAGGTGGAGATGGCGCTCACGGCCGAGGAGAGCACCGCCATCGGGTGCGCGTCGCGGGGGAAGCCGTCGAAGAACCGGCGCATCTCCTCGTGCAGCAGCGAGTGCCGGCGGATCCGCTCGGTGAACTCGTTGAGCTGCTGGGGGGTCGGCAGCTCACCGTAGATCAGCAGGTAGGAGACCTCCAGGAAGGAGCTCTTCTCAGCCAGTTGCTCGATGGGGTAGCCGCGGTAGCGCAGGATGCCCGCGTCCCCGTCGATGTACGTGATCGCGGACGAGCAGGCAGCGGTGTTGACGAACCCGGGATCGTACGTCGTCAACCCGGCTTCCTTCAACAGCTTGCCCACACCGATGCCGGCGGGGCCCTCGACCGCGGAATGTACCGGCATCGACAGCTGCCCGCCGGGGTGATCGAGCTTGACTTCCGTCATGTGTTTCCTCGCTTTGCCGGCAGATCTACGTTGAATTGCCTTCGCTTCTACCGTAATTGCGGTAGAAGCGACACTGCCCCTCGTGGTTTGGCGGTGAGGTATGCGTCACCCGATTCCCGACCGTTGAGCTGGGAAACCCGGACGGCCGGCACGCAGCGGGACAGGCGGCACACGGAGCGTGAAAGCGGCAGGAGAAAAGGGACGCGACGGCTCAACAGCCGGGACGACACTGGTCGGCTTCGCGTTCGGGGCGCTCGGCAGCGCGCGCCGGGCGCCTCAGGAAATCGTCAGGCGGCGCAACCCGCCACCGGCCTCGACCAGGTACAGGTCGAGGCGGTTGGTGCCGGCGTGGAAGAGCCGGTCGTCGGCGAGCAGCGCCGCGAAGCGACGGCCACCCGGGTCCGGCGCGACCACCGGCACCACGCTGGCCACCGTACCGTTGACCACCACCGCCAGTTCGGTGCCGTTCGGCACCGAGTCCGGCACGGTGCCCCAGATCATGCCCGGCAGCACGCCCTCGTCGGGGTCGACGAAGCGGAACGCGTCCAGCCCGCCGACCCGGGCGGTGCCGCCTGCGGGCGCGGCGCCCACGGCGGTGCCCGTCAACGGATGCGGGGCCGGCGGCGGCAGCGCGGCGGGCACTGCGCCGGGCAGCGGGATCGGTTCCCCGGGCCGGTCGTAGAAGAGTTTGCCCGGGTCGGTACGGGGAGCCTGGCGGGCGGAGCGGCCGTCGACCGGCCAGGGCAGCCGGACGGCGGCCTCGTCGGCGATCGTCGGCAGCAGGTCGACGTGCTGCCAGTTGCGGTCGTCGACCCGGCCGGCGCGCTGCCCCGGCGTCTTGACGAACATCGGCACCCAGGCCACCTGCTGCGGGGCGGCCCGGATGGCGTCGAGTCCCCGCCCCTGGAACCCCTTGGTGAAGCTGACCCCGTGGTCGGCGGTGACCACCACCAACGCCTGGTCCCACAGCCCGCTCTCGCGCAGAGTACGCAGCGTCTCGCCGATCAGCCGGTCGGTGTAGCCGAGTTGCGCCAGGTGGCGCTGGCGGGCCAGGTCGACCCACCCGTCCCCCTCGTTGGGGAAGTCCTCGGGCGCCTCGTAGCGCGCGCCGGACGGCAGGTACGCCCACGGCGGGTGCGGCATCAGCAGGTGCAGGAAGTGCAGCGTCGGCCGAGAGGTGGGGGCCAGCCCGCGCAGGAAGCTGGTGAACCGGGCCGGCTGGTTGACGGTCAGGCTGTCCCAGCGGAACTTCGGATCGATCGGCACCGGTTCGGCGTCGTCGATGCCCGCCTCCTCGGCGGTGCGTTCCCGGTACGACTGCTCCGGATCGATGCGGCTGTCCCACGGCGAGGTCACCTGGCGCAGCAGCTTGCCGGTCTCGCGCACCAGCACACCGAGGCCCTGTTCCGGAGTGACCGGCTGCTCGCAACGGCTGGGCGGGCAGAGCCGGGTGATGCTCTCCTCGGCGCGGATGTCGTACAACCCGCCCAGGGCGGTGAAGAGGTTGTCCGGGTGGTGCGAGAAGTGCGGCGCGACCGGTTGCGCCGGGTAGCGACCGGTCAGCATCGCCGGCAGCGCGTACGGCGTCCAGCCGCTCACCCCGGTGGCGTTGCGGTACCAGGTCGAGGCGGCGGCGAGTTCGGCGAAGTGCGGGAACCGTTCGGCGTCGATGCCGCCCTGCGGATCCAGCAGCGAGACCAGCGGCAGCTCGTCGAGGACCAGCATGACCACCGGCGGATGCCGGTCGCCGGTCGCCGTACCGGCCACCCCACCGTCGCCACGCGGCAGCACGACCGGCCCGGTCGGCGAGGCGAACAGGAACAGCCCGACGAAGAGCAACGGCCCGACGGCGGCCAGGCGCAGCGCCGCGCCCAGCGCCCGCCAGCGTCGGTGGGCGACCGCCACGGCAGCACCCACCATCGCGGCGACCAACAGCAGCGGTACGCCCCGCAGCGGCGTGACGTGCCGGCCGACCTGCACCGCCAACGCGGCCACCAGCAGACCCACCAGCAGGGTGTGGGTGACCGCCCGCGCGGCCGATCCGGCCAGCCGGGACAGCGCGCCGAGCAGCCCGAGCGCCACCGTCGGCAGCACCACGACCAGGGCCACCAGCAGCAGGATCTCGCCCCGGTCGGCGCGGTGGAACAGGAAGAAGTCCGGGCTGCGGCCGAGCACGTCCAGCAGCGGCTGGGTGATCACCAACCCGACCAGCGCCGCGACCTCCAGCAGTCGACCCCCCTCCGACCGCCAGCGATCCCGGCGACGGTCAGCCACCCAGGGTCACCTGGTACAGGGTGCGGGTGCCCGAGGGCAGTTCCAGCCGATCCTCGACTGAGCCGCACCCCTGCAGCAGCGCCTCGAAGGCGTCCCGCCGGTAGTCGGGGAAGATCCCGTCCGGCTTGTTGGCCAGCAGTCGGACGGCCATCGGATCGTCGGGGTGGACGAACTCCACCACCAGCCGGCCGCCGGGGGCGGCGTACCCGGCCAGGCATGCCACCACCTCGGGCAGCGGCACGTTGCGACCGATCGCCAGGTGGTGCACCAGGGCCAGGGCGAGGACCGTGTCCGCGCCGGTCCGGGCGACGAAAGAGGCCCGCTCGACGCCACGCCATCCGCCGCCGGGTGACGGGTCGGCCAGGTCCAGCACCAGCGGCAGCACCCGCCGTTCGTCCGCGTCACGCAGGGCCAGGTAGAGCCGGTCCACCACCGCCGGGTCCTGCTCCACCGCGACGACGTAGTCGGCGTGCCGGGCGGCGAGGCGGGAGTAGTGGCCGTCGTTGGCGCCCAGGTCGAGCACGAGACGGCTCCGGCGCGCGCCGGTCAGCGCGGCGGTGACGAACCGTTCCTTGCCCGCCCGGTCGGCACCGGAGTAGCCGCAGGTGCGTTGGTAGTCCACCCAGTGGCTGGCGGGCGGCCGGTGATCGAGGCGCCGCACCAGCTTCTCCATCCCGCGTACGGTGGCCAGCGCCATCTGCCGGGTGTAGCCGGCGTCGCGCAGCTGCGCCCGCACGTCGGCGGTGCTGCGGGCAGCGTTGCGCCGCTGCACGCTGCGGTGCAGGTGGACATGGGTCAGTACGCCCGGCGACAGCCGGCGCAGGCCGCGCAGGAGCCCACTCATCTGATCCGCCTCGATGCCGTCGATCCGGGCCCGCAGCCAGGGCTGGAAATCCAGCCCGAGGTGGGCGCCGAGCAACAGCGGATAGAGCAGGGTCTGGCAGAACTGCCGGTAGCCGGCCCAGGGCTCGCCCTCGCGCAGCGGGGCGAAGGAACCCACGTCGATGAAGACCGGCTGGCTGCCTCGCCACTGCAGGTTGTACGCCGAGCCGTCCTTGGTGGTGAAGCCCGCCGGCAGGGCCACCCGAAGGATCTCCAGATGCAGCAGCGCGGCGTCGCGCAGCATCGCGTAGGACCACTCGTACGGGTGGGAGACGAAGGGGATGCGCTCGTGCCGCAGCACCGCCGCCCAGGCCGGCCGCTGCTCGGTGCCGTCGAGCCGGTCGACCGCGAGCAGTTCTCGTGCCGCACCGGGCGGCAACTCCTCGGTGCCACAGACTTTGCCGGCGGCGACCAGCTGTGGGAAGAAGGTGCTGCCGGCCAGTGCCCGCCAGTGCGCGGCGGCCGTCTCGTCGAGCGCGCGGAGCACGTCGCCGCCCGCGTGGAACACCTGGTTCGCCGGGTCGCGGAACGAGCCGGGCTCGACGCGTGGCCCGGTGCCGGACCGGGCGGGGGGCCACACGGCCCGGCCGAGGTCGGGGATCACCATGCCGGAGGGATCAGCTCTGGTCGGTGGGCTGGCGGCGGAAGCGGCTGACGAGTCTGCGCCAGTAGAGCTTGGCGGCCACCGCGACGCCGGCGATGCCGCCGACCACCGCCTGCACGATCAGGCTGCCCGATCCCGCGTCCAGGTAGGCCAAGTGGTTCACCGACCGCTCCTCACATTTCAGACTTAGCTGGCGTAGCAGGACTTGTCCCACCGTACGCGTTCTCTCTCCCCATGTCGGGCACAACGCGGACTTCGTGGGTCCGTTTCGTTCAAGACGCCCGCTGGCCGACCGCGACGCCCGATTCATGATCGACAAGTCGGCGGTGCCTCAGCCGCCGAGCAGCGCCGCGGGCGGTACGCCGGCGAAAGCCCGCACGTCGCGGGTCAGGTGGGCCTGGTCGGCGTAGCCGGCGCGGGCGGCCACCTCGGCGAGGGGCACCCCGGCACGGGCCAGCGCCAACGCCCGGCGCATCCGCAGGATGCGGGCGAGGGTCTTCGGGCCGTACCCGAACAGGTGTCGGCTGCGACGTAGCAGACCGCGCGGATCGAGGCCGACCTCGGCGGCGGTCGCGGCCACCGTGGCGCCGGCGGCCAACGCGGCGGCCACCCGCGTGCCGAGCAGGTCCGGACCGCCGGCGACGCGCAGCCGGTACGCGGCAACCTCGATCAGGACGGTCGCGGCGTCGGCCTCGGCCCGGTCGGCCAACGGCGCGGTGACCCGTGGACCCCACAGGTCCGCCAGCGGCACCCGCCGGTCACGCAGCTCAACGGCGGGCACGCCGAGCACCGCCGGGCCCACCCCGGGCGGCAGCCGCAGCCCGACCCACCGCTCCCCCGGCCCGCCGTTGCTGAGGAACGCGGTGCGGTCCGGGCCGGCCACCAGCAGCCCGGCCCGGCTGGACCAGAGCAGGTCGAGGCAGCCGTCCGGAAGCACCCGGGTCGGCACGGGGTCGGCGGGTGCGGTGCTGGTCCACAGCACCGCGCCGGCGACGCCGGCCGATCGTTCCCGGTACACGTCGCCAGCCTGCCACGCTCGTGCGACACCGGCCTTGTTGCCAGGGCCGGCGCGTCACTCGGTCGCGCCGACCGGGTCGGTGCGGACGAAGCGCATCGTCCAGACGTTGTCGTGCGGGCGCTGCCGGGCGTAGAGGTGATCGGCGGCCGGGGCGGGCGCCGCCTCGGGCCGCCGCAGCACCCACAGCCGGGGCGGGGTCCCGTCCGGCCCGGCCGGCAGCGCCCGGACCGTGTCGTGGGCCGGCCCACCGACGAACCGTACGGTCACCTCACTCATCGCCCCGCTCCGCCTCCCACTGTTCCGGCACTGGCGTCCCGGCTCGCACGCTAACCCCACCAGCCCCGTTCCGAGGCCGGTTTGCCCTTATCGGGCGCGGGGTACCGTGCGGGCGCGGCGGACAACCGCCGGGGCGGGGGGCAGCACGAGGGCAAGGAGCGGGCGATGAGAACGCTGGGCGGGCGGTACCGGCTCGAACAGCGAATCGGCCTCGGCGGCATGTCGGAGGTGTGGCGGGCACACGACGAGGTGCTGGACCGTGAGGTGGCGGTGAAGCTGCTGTCGCCCGGGCAACCGGACGACGCGGAGTCGGTGACCCGGATCCGCGCCGAGGCCCGCTGCGCGGCCCGCCTGGTCCACCCCAACGTCGCCAGCGTGCACGACTTCGGCACCTGCTGCGCGATGCTGCCCGGGCACGAGACGCCGTACATCGTGCTGGAGTTGGCCACCGGCGACACGCTCGCCGCGCACCTGCGCGCCGGCCCGCTGCACTGGCGGATCGCGGTACGGGTGTGCGCGGAGGTGAGCGCCGCCCTGGCCGCCGCCCACGCGCACGGCATCGTGCACCGCGACGTCAAGCCGGCCAACGTGATGCTCACGCCGTCCGGGGTGAAGGTGCTCGACTTCGGCATCGCCACCCCGGCCGGCGCCGCCGACCCGACGCCCGACGGCGTGGTGATCGGCACGCCGGCCTACCTCGCCCCCGAACAGCTGCGCCGGGCCCCGGCCACCCCGGCGGCCGACATGTACGCCCTCGGCGTGCTGCTCTACTGCTGCCTGACCGGGCGATTGCCGTACGCCGCCGACAGCATGACCCAGCTGCTCGGTCCACAGCGGCGGCAGCCTCCGCAACCCCTTCCCGAGGTGCCGGGCCTGCCCGCCGAGGTGGCCGACCTGTGCCGGCGCCTGCTGGCCGAGGAGCCGACCCGGCGACCGAGCAGCCTGGTGACGGCGCTGCTGCTCGCCGAGGCGGTCGACGCCCGGGTGTACGTGCCGATGCACCAGCCCCTGATGCCGCGGCCGCGGCCACCCTCGGTGAGCCCGTGGACCGACCGTGCGGCGGCCGAGGTGACCGAAGCAGCGGCCGAGGCTCCCGGGGTGGTGGCCGAGGTGACCGGGGGCCGGCACGGCGGGTAGTCCCGGTTTCACCCGACCGGGCTCGGGTAGCCGGGCGGGGAGTGACGGGAGGAACGCGATGCCGAGTTCCAGACTGAACGAGGTTGCCACCGCGACCGCCGAGGGCGGTCACATTCGCACCGACGACGGGGCGCTCTCCACCGCCCTCGCCTCGCCGCTGGCGCCGCACTGCTCCGGGCTGACCCCGGAGCAACTGCTCGCCGCCGCCTTTGCCTCCTGTCTGCACCACGCGGCGGTGGAGGCGGCCAGCGCGATCACGGACGAGGCCCACACCGTGCAGGTACGCGCCGAGGCGACGTTGGATCGCGACGACGACGGCCGGTACCGGGCGGACGTGCACGCCTCGATCTCCTCGGTGGGCCTGACCCGGCAGCAGCTCGCCGAACTGGTCGAGCACGCCGACCGGCTGTGGCCCTTCTCCAGCGCGGACGGCGGCCGGCACCGGCTCACCGTCACCCCCGCCGAGCAGGGCCGGCACTGACGCCGCCTGCGCAGAACGGTCGGCCCGTGGTGGCCGTCCGGCGACCTGGACGGCGGCGGACGCGCCTGCGGGTCGCTGTAGAGCCACCTGCGACGGCGGGTGGCCCGATCACCCCCGGCCGCCGTGACGTTCGGGTGAGCAAACACCGATCGTCCGGAGGATGCGGACCGAAACGTTCATCGAGCGCGGCAAGATCACCGTTTGCTACCCTATTGCACCGGCATTTCCGGCATTAACGGAACAGCGGATAGATGATGGTTCTCCGCTATGGCCTCGGCTACGGCAAATAGCCCCACAGATCTCCGCAAAATGTGACTCATCACACCAGCCAGGCCGATGGCAACGGGCCGAGAGCTTTCTAACCTCGGCGCGTGCATCCCGACGACCAGATCGACCAGAAGCTGACCCCCCAGCCCGCGGCGACCCGCTCGAACGATGGAGCATCACCCGAACGGCCAAGAGGCCGGCATGCCGCCACCGAAACGGCGCGCCGCAGTGTCCGCGCCCTGTTGGAGTCCACCCCCGCCCGGGTGGCCCTCGCCACCGCAGTGACCTGCTGCCTCGCTGGGGCGGGAGCAGTCGCCGCGAGTCGCGACACCACCCAGGCGCCCGCGCCGCAGGTGGCCGAGGCGGTGGCCGACCGCGCGCTGGCCGCGCAGGACGAGGCCGCCTCCCGCTCGCTGGACCGCAGCCCCTCCCCTGCCCCGGCCAGCCCGGCTCCGAGCGCGAGCGCCTCGCCGACCGCCAAGCCGTCGGCCAAGCCATCCGCCAAGCCATCCGCCAGCCCGAAACCGAAGAAGACGAAGGCCACGCCGACCCGCCCCAAGCCGGTCGCCGGGCTCACCCAGGCGCAGATGGACAACGCCAAGGTGATCGTCGACGTCGGCGTCGAGCTGAAGGTCCCGCGCCAGGGCCTGGTGATCGCCATCGCCACCGCAATGCAGGAGAGCACTCTGCTCAACTACGCCAGCGGCGTGCTACCCGAGTCACAGAACTACCCGCACCAGGCGATCGGCTGGGACCACGACTCGGTCGGGCTGTTCCAGCAGCGCCCGAGCAGCGGCTGGGGCAGCGTACGGGACCTGATGCGTCCGGCGTACGCGGCCCAGGCGTTCTACGCGGCGCTGCTGGAGGTACCCGGCTGGCAGCAGCTGAGCCTGACCATGGCCGCCCAGGCCGTGCAGATCTCCGCCTTCCCCTACGCGTACGCGCAGCACGAGGAGCGGGCGAGGGCCATCGTGGCCGCGCTGACCTGACCGGCGCGGCCACCCGTTACGCTGACGGCGCGTTCAGGCCCGCTTCGGCAGCACGACCACCCGGCCGAAGAACTCGTCGATGCGGTGCACGACGTCGTTGAAGTCGTCCAGGTCGATCGGCTTGGTGACGTACGCGTTGGCCTGCAGGGTGTAGCTGCTGATGATGTCGGTGTCCGCGTTCGAGGTGGTCAGCACGACGATCGGTATGGTCCGCAGATCCTCGTCGCCCTTCACCTCGCCCAGGACCTGGCGTCCGTCCATCCGGGGCATGTTCAGGTCGAGCAGGATCACGTCCGGGCGTTGGGCAGAGACGTGCCGGCCCTCGCGGCGCAGGAACTCCATCGCCTCCTGGCCGTCACCGACCACGTCGATGACCTTCTCGACGTTCGAGGTCGCCAGAGCTTCCTCGATCATGAGCACGTCGCCCGGGTCGTCGTCGACCACGAGGATGCGAACCGGGTCAAGTGTTCGAGCGGCCATCACTACCTGCCTCAGGTCGGAGGGCGGGATCTAACGATCCCGCATCGGCGGCAAAATCTAGCCGATCGCCGGGCGGTCCGTGGCCGCCGGGTCGGGGGCATCGGTGCCATAACCGAGCACCTCGGCCAGGCCGGTCAGCTTGAGCACCCGCTCCACCCGGCCGGTCGCGCCGGTGATCCGCAACCAGCCGCCCTCGGCAGCCGCGAGGTTGTCGCCGCGCACGAAGACAGCGATGCCGGTCGAGTCACAGAAGGTGAGGTCGGTCAGGTCGACCAGGAGCCGGCGTTCGCCAGCGGCGGCCAGTCGATCGATGGTGGCGTTGAGCTCGGGGGCACTGCTCATGTCGAGCTCACCGGCGAGACGAAGGCGGGCGGCGCCTCCTTCGTCGCGTTCGGCGTACGTGACGGTCAACGTCACGGGTATCCCCTCTCGCCATCCTGGCGCGAATGATTGCGGTAGGGCAAGTATAAGGCGAGCCGCGGCGGGGCGGCAGTCTACGCCGTTACGGCAAAGTTCGCCGCCCCCGTTACCGGCACGCCCCGACTGTCCAGGATGCTCTCCGGGCACGCGCGTCGCTGAGCCGAGTGCCACGGGGCGGCGGTGGCCGGACGGCCGCGAGGGCGGTGGCCGGACGGCCGCGAGGGCTTGACCACCGTGGCTCATGCCTCGTCGATCATGCACTCTTCGTCGGGACAGAAGGGCGCAAAAGCGGCGTTACGCCGACCGAAAGTGCAAGGTCGGCGGAGGTTGGGGGGATTCCCCGACGAGGCTCGGGTGGCCCCCGACCCTGGGACCAGGGGTCGGGGGCCGGAGGATGGCTCGGATGCCCTGCGGCGTGCCTCTGCCGCTTCAGCTCGACTGCTCCGGTCGGCTTCGATGATCGGCAGGGTCCGGGTGAACACCCCTCACCCCGGCGGGATGAACCGCCTCGGCGGCGTCGAGCAGCCGATCGCGGGCTCGACGCGATCGTTTCGCGGCCGGCAGCAGCGGGAAGGCCACCGAGGATCCGCATGCAGGACCCAGCGAAGCGAGGTGTCACCATGCGCAAACAGATGGAGGGCGACAACCAGCGCCGCCGGGCGCTGGCCCGACAGGCCCGGGAGCGCGGCAGGCAGGCGGCCGACACCGGCGCCAGCCTCAGCGCCAGCAAGCAACTCACGCACCTTGAGCAGGGCAGGCGGGCCGGTCCCGCACCGGCCGGCGCCCGCCATAAAACGGACACCACGCGTGGCGGACCCGCTCCGCCACCAGCCGGTGTCCCGGAGGCCCCTCGGCCTCGTCCCCAGCCTGGTCGCGAGGCGCCGGGAGTCAGCACGGTGGGGTACCGAGACCTGGTCGAGGACGTCGGGCGGCGCGCGGGCGTCGATTTCCGTACCGCGAAGGTGGGGGTGGAATCGACGGTGCTCGTGCTGGCCTCGGTGCTGGAGGCGGCCGAACGCGGACGGCTGCTCGCCGCGGTGCCGGCTTCGTTGCACGACGTCGTGCCGGTCGACGGCATCGCGCGGCGCCCGGACCTGGCCGGTTTCCTGGCCGAGGTGGGTCGGATCAGCGGCCGCAGCCCGGAGCAGGCCCGTTACCAGGCCGAGGCCACCCTGGCGGCGCTCGCCGAGCACGACCATGACCTGATCGCGTCGCTTCACGTGCCGGACGAGTTGCGGGAACTGTTGAACCCTGCGCCGGTCGGCGGCGGGTTGGTCGGCGCGAGCAGCACCGCGGCCCCACTGTCCGGCGCGGAATTGCGCGAGGCACTGGGCGACCTGCCCTACTGGGCGCATGACGGCACGTCGCTGTCGCGGACCCTCGAACTGCCGGCAGGCAACCTCGACCGGGTCCTGGACCGGCTCGACCGGCTTCGCGACCAGAGCGGCCGCGCTCCACGGATCGGCCGGGCGGACCGGACGACGGCCGTACTCACCGTCAGCTCACGAAACGCCGGGGTGGTAACGGCGTCGGACATCGACCTCGCCCACGCGGTCGAAGCCGCGATCGAGGAGGCGGGCGCCGGCCTGGCCAGCGGCTGAGGCGGGGGGCCGGCGGCTCACCGAAGCCGTCGGTCGCCGGCGTCGACCTGCCGTGCGTCGGTCGCGGACCGTCCGGTCACCGGGTGTGGGCCGGCACCTCGGGCGACGAACTCTCCAGCGGCACGGCGTTGGCGGGGACCAGCCCGAGCTGCGCGGCCGAGCGGGGCAGCGCCGCGTCGAGCAGCCAGTCGGCGCCCACCCGGGCCCGGTTGCCCGGCATCGCGAGCAGGTGGTAGCCCCGGGTGACCGCCTTGGCGGGCAGGCCGGACAGCGGCACCTTGAGCGGGTTCGCCGCCGCATCCCGGCCGCCCAGGTCGACCACCCAACCGAGGTCGTGGTGACGGTAGGGGCGGCGTCGGCCCTGCCCGTACGAGGCGGCGATGTTGTGCGCGGCGAGCTTGCCCTGCCGCTGGGCGTGCTGGGCGGTCATGGCGCAGATCTCGCCCGGTCGCGACAGGTCGGGTACGGCGGCTGCGTCGCCGCAGGCGTACACCTCGGGGAATCCGGGGACGCTGAGGTACTCGTCGACGACCAGGCGTCCCTTCTCGGTCCGCAGGCCCAACTCCGCCACGAACGGATCGGGGCGTACGCCCACGCACCAGACCAGGGAACAGGTGGGCACGAACTCCCCGTCGGTGAGCTTGACCCCGTCCGCGGTGGCGACCGCCACCGAGGTACCCATGCGGACGTCCACCCCTCGGCGGCGCAGCACCCGGTCCGCGGTCCGCGACATCCGCTGGTCCAACTCGGGCAGCACCCGGGCCGCGACATCCAGCAACATCCACTTCGGGCGGATACTCATCCGGGGACGCTGGGTGACCAGCTCGTCGGTGAACAGTTGGCCCTGCGCGGCCACCTCGGTCCCGGTGTAGCCGGCGCCCACCACCACGAACGTGGACCGGGCCTGCTGCTCGACCGGGTCCTCGGCCTGCTCGGCCAGCTCGATCTGCCGGATCACGTGGTCATGCAGGTAGAGCGCCTCGGGCAGACTGCGAAAGCCGCGTGCGTACTCGGTCACCCCAGGGATCGGCAGCAGCTTGTTCACGCTGCCCACGGCGAGGACCAGTCGGTCGTACGCCAGCCGGTTGCGGTCCCCCTCCGGCTGGGTGAAGCCGACCCAGCGGTTCTGCAGGTCGACGTGATCTGCCTCGCCGATGACCACCCGTACGCTGTCCAGCGTGCCGGTCAACGGCACCGCGATCCGACCCGGCTCCAGCACCCCGGCGGCGACCTCGGGCAGCAGCGGCAGGTAGAGGAAGTAGTTGGTCGTGCTCAGCAGGACGATCTCGGCCCGGTCGCGGGCCAGCCGGCTCAGCGTTCTGGCCGCGTGGTAACCGGCGAACCCGGCCCCCACGATCACCACACGAGGTTTCGTCATTCCGGCCCGGTTCCCGCCCCAAGCCGGGGCAAACGTCCGGGCGGGCTGTGGACGGGCGCCGAGTAAGGTCCGGCTATCCGCCTGGTGGGCGGTCGAGCGGCATGGGGAACCGCAGGTACGTCGTGCCGCGCAGGTCCAACCAGGCCCGGTCGGGCGCACGGACCATCCGCATCATCACCTCGACGCAGGTCGGGCATCGTGCGACCAGCCCGGGCGCCTGTGAGTAGACCCGCAGCCCCGCCACCGGACCCGCAGTGCCGCAGTGGGCGCAGCGGCCGGTGGCGGTGCTCAGGTCGATCGCGAACACCTCACCCAGCGGGCCGTCGAGCATGTTGCCGTCCAGGTAGGGCAGCTCGGTCATCCACGCCTCCCCTCTCAACCAGTCGGGCCGAAACGTTCGGTACGCACCCGCCCGGGCGGGTGGCCCAGCCCCACGAGCAGGTCGGACACCGCCTCCACGAATCCGGTCGGGCCACAGACGTAGACCAGCGGCTCCAGGTCCGGCGGCCAGCCGTGGGTGGTGACGTCGGCGAGACCGACCCGGTGGGGCTCGCCGCGCCACCCCTCGGGCGCCTCGCGGGTGTAGACGTACGCCACGTCGAGCCCGGCGTCGTCGCGGACCCGGTGGCGCAACTCCTCGTTGTAGAACACGTCCGACGGGGTGCGGACGGAGTAGATCAGCCGGAACGGGGCCCGGTTGCCCGCCGTGCGGCGGGCCCGGATCATGGCCATCAGCGGCACCACGCCCGATCCGCCGGCAACCAGCAGCACCGGGTCGCTCTCCGTCGGCCGCCAGACGAACCAGCCGCCGATCGGACCGCGCACCTCGACCGGGTCGCCCTCGCGGTAGCCCTCGAGCAGGAACGGTGACACCTCGCCGTCGGGCACCCGCTGCACCGTCACCTCGATCCGCTCACCGTCGGCCGGGGCGGCCAGCGAGTACGACCGGGCGGCCTGATAACCGTCGGACGCGGTGAGTCGGATGTCGACGTGCTGACCGGGCAGGTGGGCTGCCCAGCCCGGCACCTGGAGCACCAGGGTCTGCGCCGTCGGCGTCTCGACCCGGCGATGCGCCAACCGGGCCGGCTGCCACCCCATGCGCCCGGTCAATCGCCCTGGTACCGCTGCTCACGCCACGGATCACCGTAGTCGTGGTAGCCGGCGGTCTCCCAGAACCCCGGGGTGTCCTCCAGGCCCAGCCGGATGCCGCGTACCCACTTGGCCGACTTCCAGAAGTACAGGTGCGGCACCAGCAGCCGGGCCGGGCCGCCGTGTTCGGCGGGCAGGTCCGCACCGTCGTAGGTGTGCACCAGCCAGGCCCGCCCGGCGCGCAGGTCGTCCAGGGGCAGGTTGGTGCTGTAGCCGCCGTAGGAGTGGGCCAGGGCGTACGCGGCGGCGGTGTCCACCCCGTCGAGCAGGGTGTCCAGGGACACGCCCTGCCAACTGGTGCCGAGCTTCGACCACCGGGTCACGCAGTGGATGTCGACGGTCGGCGTCTCCTGCGGCAGTGCCATCATCTCCGCCCAGCTCCACCGGTATTCGGCGCCGGTCTCGGTGGTGATGACGAACTCCCAGCTCTCGTGTGGCACCCGGGGCGTCGGGCCGGCGGAGAGAACGGGAAAGTCCGGGGTGAGGTACTGCCCGGGCGGCAGCTCCGGCGCCCCGGAACGGGGCCGGCCCGTGAAGCCCGGCGTGACGATGCCCACCGCCAATTCGTACCATGTCGGACGCCGCGACACGCGGCTTCGGCCGGGCGAGCGTTCACCGCCGTTCGGTCACGACCTCCTTGGAGCCCGGCACGACGTTGCGGGTGGCGCGCAGGCTGGTGATGGTGACCACGGTCAGCACGCCGACGATGACCAGGAGCGAGGCCACGGTGGGGATCTGCGGGACGCCCTCCCAGATGCCGTGCGCCCAGTGCAGGCCGAGCTTGACGCCGATGAAGGCCAGGATGATGGCCAGGCCGTAGGTGAGGTGGACCAGCCGGCTCAGCGCCGCGTGCAGCACGAAGTAGAGCGCCCGCAGGCCCAGCAGGGCAAAGGCGTTGGTGGCGAAGACGAGGTACGGGTCCTCGGTGATGCCGTAGACGGCCGGCACCGAGTCGACGGCGAAGACCACGTCGGTGGCGAGCACCGCGACCACCACCAACGCCAGTGGCGTCAGCGCCCGGCGGCCGTCGACCCGCACCGTCATCTTCGTGCCGTGGTACTCGTTGACCACCGGCATGAAGCGGCGTAGCAGGCGCACCGAGCGCATGGTGCCGATGTCGACCGACTGCTCGTGGCCGGTGAAGGCGTCGCGCAGCAGCTTGGCCGCGGTGAACAGCAGGATCAGCGCGAAGATCAGGAAGGCGAAGTCGAGGGTCTGCAACGCCGCCGCGCCCAGGGCGATGAAGACGCCACGCAGCACCAGCGCGCCGGTGATGCCGAACAGCAGCACCCGCTGGGCCAGCACGCCCGGCACCGCGAAGGCGGCCAGCAGCAGCATGAAGACGAAGAGGTTGTCGACCGACAGCGATTTCTCCACCAGGTACCCGGTGAGGTACTCGAAGCCCCGTTCCGAGCCGAACTCGGCCCAGACCCAGGCGGCGAAGGCCAACGGCAGGGCTATGTAGAACGCCGACCAGCCGAGCGCTTCCTTGAGTCTGACCTCGTGCGGGCGTCGCGTGAGCAGAAAGTCGAGCACCAGCAGCGCGATCACACCGGCGATGGTGATCACCCAGAGCGACGGGGTGCCCACCGACTGCAACTTGGCCGCGACAGGGAAATCGGACATGGAGCCTCCTCGAACACCGTGGCATGTTCGAGGTCTCCTTCACCCGCCTTTCGCGGGCAACCACCCGAGGCGCACCCCGGGCGCGCCGTACTGACCGGTATGGTTCGTGGGAAGTACTCCCCTCGTGGTGCCTTAGATTAGGGCAGCCGGATTCGACCCGCCAGGCGGGGGACTCTGATCACCCGCCCGACCGACTGGACAACACCCCCGGCCGGGCAGTCGAGTCGGGAATTGGCGCGATCGGTCGGGGGCGAAGCAGCCGCATGCCCGGCACCTCCACCAGCCGGTACATCGCACCCGACGCGGCCACCGCGACGGCCAGCGCTACCAGCACCACCGCCAGTTCGACCAAGAGCGGCCGGTTGTCGCCGACCGCCTTCACCAGCACGCTGAGGACCAGCAGGTGCAGCAGGTAGAACGCATACGACCACTCCCCCGCCACGACGGCGGGCCGGGACCGCAGCCAGCTCCGCCGGCCCTGGACGTCGCGGGCGGCAACGGCAGCGACCAGCAACGCCAGCGGGACGACGGTGCCGGCGACGAGCCGCCACAATTCCGGCAACCACCAGCTGGCGAGGTAGGCGGCGACGACCAGGACAGCGACCCGCCCGACGCTTGCCCACCTGGGCCATCTGCCGGCGGCGACGAGCCGGGCGAGGAGGATGCCGGCGACGAACTCGGGCAGCCGAGCTGCGGGAAGTACCCAGATCGCCCAGTAGCGCAGATCGGCGGGGATGGTGAGGGCGGCAGCGGGGACGATCCACACGAGGGCGAGCACACCGGCGAGGGTGGGCCACAGCGCCCGCTCGGGTAACCGGCGGGCCAGCGCCCACAGCGCGGGGAACAGAGCGTAGAAGAAGGCTTCGCAGGACAAGCTCCACGCCACGGTGTTCACGCCGAAGTAGACGCCCTCGTCCGGGACCCACGCCTGAAGCAGCAGCAGGGTCGCCAGGGCGGTCCCGACGCCGACGGTGGTGCCGGCCGCGACCAGACCGGCGAGGGCGACGGCCCAGGCGGCGGCATGGTTGGGCCACACCTTCGCCAGGCGGCGTTGCCAGAACCGGCGCATCGTGTCACCCGGTCGGGTGGACCAGGCCAGCACGAAACCGGAGAGCAGGAAGAAGAACGACACGCCGGTTGCGCCCTGCCGGAACAACCACTGCGCGACCGGGGTGTCGACGAGGCCGACGGCCAGCGCGTGAAAGCCGAACACGGCGGCAGCGGCGATGGCGCGGAGGCCGGTCAGCGACTCGAGGCGGGTTACCGTCGGCGGGGTCACCCGGGCGACGGTAATGGACAACACCGGCGACGAATATCAGGTATCAGTCACGACCTGGTAGCACAGAGCTGATGATCCCGGCCGCCCTCGGCACCGTCACAGAACGCGAAGCTGTCCGCCGGACCACTGGCCGACGTGCAGGTGCGGCTTCAGCGGCGGCGCAATGCCGCGCCGGGCGCCAGAGCCGGTTCGACCAGTTCGCGGTAGTCGCGCGGCAGCCGGACGACCAGTTCGTCGAACTCGCCACCGGTGACCGCCTCGCGCAGGGTGCTGAAGACCGCGCTGGCGACATCGCGGGCCGCCGACTCCTCGATGCCGCCGCGGAGAGCCACCCGCGCGACGAACTCGGCCGCGCCGAACCGCTCGGCCGCCTCGGTGTCGGGCGTCGGACGCAGCGGCGGTCGCAGCGGCTCGGGCAACTGGACCGCGAGGTCCAGCACCTCGCCGCCGGTCAGCCGCTCGGCCAGCGTCGCCAGCGTCGCCCGGATCAGTTCCGCCGCCCGCTGCCACGACGTGCCGGTTCGCCGGGCGACCTGATCGACGAACGTGTCGTAGTCCATCAGCTACCCCCTCGGGAAGCGGTTACCCGGCCTGCCGGGCCGAAAACGGTGCGGATTTCCCGGCCCGGCGGCGCGTGACGGGCGCCCGGGTGGGTAACCGCGCCCGGTCGTGGCCGGAGCGAAACCCGGGAGGAGCCGACAACATGGCGAGTTACGCCGAGGTCCTGAAGTACCTGTCCAGCCTGGACTACCCGGCCGGGAAGGACGACGTGGTACGCGAAGCCGAACGCGCGAAAGCCCCGCCGGACGTGCTGCGCGCCCTGCGTGCCCTGCCGCCGGTCGACTACGCCAACGGCGCCGAGGTGGCCCGGTCTGCCGGCATCGAGGCCGCCCCCGAGGTGACCGACGCGCAGCACGCCGCACGAGCCCGAGACAAGCGGCACCAGCGGGTGTCGGAGCATCTTCGCAGCATCTGACGGGCCGGGCGGGCATCGGTCGACTCCGGCGGACGCCCCGGCCGCGAACCGCGACCGGGGGCCGCCGCTGAGCACCACCTGCCCTGGTGGTGTGGCACCCGAACCGGGTCCCGACCACCAGGCGGCCTACGGCTGTCCGAACCGGGCAGCCGCTGCTACTGCGATCATCATACGGCACGCCATCGGCCGAACGGTCAGGGGGGTGCCAAACAAAGGTCTCATCCGGTCAGTTCGGCGTACCGCTGCTCCAGGTCTACCCGGGCGAGCGCCCCGACCAGCCAGGCGAGCCGCTCCGACTCGCCACCGCCCGCCAGCCCGGCCAGGTCCTCGGCGGAGCGGCCCAATCCGAGCCGGCGGGCCGCGGTGAGCGCCCGCCGGTCGGCAACGGGAGCGACCTCCGCCCACAACGCCTGCACCTCGCGCAGAAACAGGTCGACCACCTGACCGTCCACTCCGGGCAGCTCGGCGAGCAGCGCCCGCTCGCGGGACGGGTCGTGGCCGGCCGTCGAGCGCAGCCGCCGCAGGTCGCCCCGATAGCGTTCCACGATGCGGCGGGCGAGATCGCCGAGCAGATCGGCCAAGGCGTCGACATCCCCGCGCTGACCGCTGTCGCGCAGCACCCGGACCCGTTCGGCGTGCAGCGAGCGGGCCAACCGGGCCGCGCTGTCCCAGCCGGCGTCCGGCAACGCGTGGGCGCTGTCCAGGGCGCGTCGGTAGTCGCCCCGGCGGGCCAGCAGGACCGCGAGGCAGAGCAGTTGGAACAGGTTGGACGGATTGTTGGTGACCCGGAAGCCGTACTGCTCGGCGAAGCCTCGGCCGCTGCCGGCGAGCCGGCGTACCAGACGCTTCCTGTCCTCGACGGTGGAGACTGTGGTGGGCATGCCGGCTACTACCCGCGTCCCGGCCGGTCACGCCTGCGCGCCGCCCAGGTCAGTCCCGCAGGCCGCCAGCGCGGTCCCGGGCCTTGAGCCGGACGGTGGGCAGCGCGGGGGCGGGCAGCGGCGGGTCGGGGTCGGCGGTGACGACCCCGAAGCGCCGCCCGGCCATCCAGTCCTCCCGGGCGGCCATGATCTCCTCGTGGCTGCGGCCGACGAAGTTCCACCACATCACCAGAGGTTCGGCGAAGGGCGCGCCGCCGAGCAGCAGCAACCGGGTGCCGGGGATGCCGCGCACGGCGAGGGCGTCCCGGCCCGCGCCGAGCCAGAGCAGCGCACCGGGCGCGACCGACACGCCGTCCACCTCGGCGGTGCCGTCGAGGGCCAGCAGCGCGTACTCGAAGTCGCGGCGCAGGGGCAGCCCGACCGGGTCAACACCGCCCAACTCCAGTTCTGCGCCGAGCAGGGGCGTGTAGACCTGGGCCGGTGAGCGCTCACCACCGAACTCGCCCACCAGCAGGGTCACGCCCAGCTCACCGTCGCGCCAGCGGGGCAACTCGGCGTGGTGGGCGAAGTCGGCCGCGCCGGACCGTGCCTCATCGGGCAGTGCCACCCACAGCTGCACGCCGTGCATCAGCGGCGGGCGCTCGGCCGGGGATCGCTCGGAGTGCGCGATGCCGTGGCCGGAGGTCATCACGTTCAGCTGGCCGGGACGGATCGGTTGGACGTTGCCGAGGCTGTCGCGATGCAGGATCTCGCCGTCCAGCAGCCAGGTCACCGTCTGCAGGCCGGTGTGCGGATGCGGTGGCACCTCCATGCCCGGCCGCTCGGCCACGTCGTCGGGGCCGAAATGGTCCACGAAGCACCAGGCGCCGACCATCCGCCGGGTACGCTGCGGCAGCAGCCGACGCACCGTGGTGTAGCGGCCCAGCGGCACGTCGTGGCCGGGCAGCAGGAGGCTGCCGGGATCGGCGGTGGCTACACCCGGCGGACGGGTCTGCGCGGGCATCGACTCGGTACAGCTCCACGTGCCGACTCTACGCCTGCCCCAGCCACCTGGCAGCCGCGCCGCTGAGCCGGTCGACGGCCCCAGCGGGGCCCGCCGGTGATTCGCAGCCTCCAGGTCACTCGGACGTTGAGCAGCACCTCGACCTCGCCCACGGACGCGGACACGAACGGGCCGGTGCCCGCCGGATCTCTCCGGCGGGCACCGGCACCCGGTGCGTGCCGGGCCCTGCCCGGCGTGCTGGGGTCAGTGGGTGCCACCCGCGCCGAGGCGGTTGCGCCGCCGCCACAGCACCGTGCCGAGCAGCAGGAGCGTGCCCGTCGCGACGAGCCCGCCACCGATCTTCATCGGCGTCTCCAGGCTGCTGCCGGTCACCGGCAGGTGGTGCGGCGGCTTGTGGTGCGGCGGCTCGTGGTGCCGGCGCAGCACCCGCAACTCGGTGGAGGCGCTGAGGCCCGACGTACGCCCGGTGGCCGTGATGGTGTACACCCCGGTCCGTCGCGGCGTGAACGGCCGGACGAACTCGCCCCGCGAGTTGGTCCGGGCGGTCAGGGTGGTGGTGTCGGAGGCGCGGTCCTCGGATTCGGTGTCCGGATCGTCGCTCGGGGCGCCGCCGCCCGCGCCGCCACCATCCATCGGGCGCCGTACGATCACGATGTCCACCGTCTCGTTCGGACCGAAGTTGCGTCCGATGATGTCCACCGTCTCGCCAACGAAGACGCTCGGGTCGCTCAGTGTCAGCGACGCCGGGCCCGGCGGATACGGCTGTGGCGGACCGGGAAGTGTGGATGTCGGCTGCGGCTGCGGCTGTGCCGCCCCCGCCGCGGCCGGCACAGCCACCACGGCCATTCCGACCGTGATTGCCATGATGATGCGGGTTAGCCGCATTATTCGTTCCCTCCTACTGTGAACAGCTGGATGCGGTGACAACATGGGTGGTCCACGGGGTGGCAGTCGGGGTCAGCCACAGCTCGGCGGTTCCGCTGTCCGTCGGTCCGGTCAGCAGGGCAATCTCCAGGGTTCGGGATTCCCCGGGGCCGACCTCGACGTTCACCGTCGCTACCTGCCGGCGCCGCTCGGTGCCGGTGGCCACCGGCGTCCGGGCTCCGTCGAGGTGGGCATCGAGCACCGCCCCGCCGGCCGGGCCGTAGACCGAGACCAGGGTCCGGATCGTGTACGGATCCCCGGCCATCGCCAGACCGAGCACGGACTTGCTGAGTCCGGACGCCGGCGCGGTGGACCGGATGATCACCCGGAGCCTGAGTTCCCGGCGCCGATCGCTCTGGCAGTCGCCGACCACCAGGTCGGCGGTCTGCCGTAGGTAGTAGCCGAGCTTCGCGCCGCTGCCGTCGTTGAGGAACACGCCGACCGTCGGCACGGTGTCCTGTTCCGGAAGCGTCCCGGCCATCCGGCTGTCGCCGAACGTCCGCTGCTCCTCCGGTCGGGCACTCCAGAACAATAACCGACGTTCCTGCACAGAACGGTCTAAAGCGGCCACAAGGCCGCTAGGGGGAATCTTTCGTGTGAAGAGGACATCAAACACGGCCGCCGCCGCAGCGGCGAAAAAGGCGTCCTGCTCGGCCGGGTCCGTCACTCGCTGGTAGGTGTCGCCGAGCAGAGTCCGGACCGCGTTCTCGGCGCTCAGCGACACCCCACCGACCACCCGCACCGGACCGGTGGCGGCCAACAAATGCGACAGCGCCACCGGGTCGACGGCGAGCACCCCGTCGACGCTCTCGCCGCTGTGCCGTCGGTACATCTCCCGCAGCAGCGCCGCTGCGGTCGGGAAGTGCGGGCTGAGGTTGACATCCGCGGGATAGGTGCCGGGCAGTTCGCCCCAGAGGGCGCGCACCTCGGCCGGGATCTTCAGCGGAGTGGTGAACATGCCGATACTCGCGCCGCTGCCCTGGGCACCCATCCGGACCTGGCCCCGGTTCGCCTCGATCACGGCGTACGCACCGAAGATGCCGCCCGTGGCGCGCAGCTCGGCGAGGTTCTGGGACACCAGCAGATAGCGCCGCGGGCCGTCCGCGCCGAGTAACGGCGGCAGCAGCCGGCCGGCCCGCTCGGCCGCCGAGGTCATCGTGGCCAACCGGTCGAGTTCGCCGCGTAACGTCTCAAGCGCCAGCCGGACCTGTCGGAGCAGCCGGTCGCCGTTGACTGCGGCGAGCTCGGCCCGGGTCCGCTGCACCGCCGCGTCCACCTCGACCAGCTCGTCGCTGATCGCTCCCAGTCCGGCCAGGTCCAGCCGACCATCGTGGGGCAGCAGGCCACCGAGGTCGACCCGCACCAGCGCCGGAAGAGCCTGGCGAGCCAGGTCGTCGACCGCGATGGCAATCTGCCGCACCGCCGAGAGGTTGGCCCCGGCGTACGGCACCTGCCGGCCCAACCGCCATCCGGGATCCCCGGTGGCCCGGCGGGCCGCCCTGGACTGTTCCTGGAGCGCGGCGAGGGCACGCTGGGCCCGGTCGACGTCGCCGCTGACCAGGTGAGCGCTCAGCGCGCCGGCGAGCCCGGTGGCGTTGACCAGGTGGGTGCGGGCCTGCCAGCCCCGGAACCCGACCCATCCGGCGAGGCTCAACACCAGCGAGCCGACCACCAGCGAGCCGAGCAGCGCACGACGCAGGCGTACGCGCCGACGGCGACGCCGACGGCGTTGCGAAGTCTCGTGCTCCGTCACAACCACCTCGCTTGCCGAAACGGACAGAAGGCACCATTGTTCTAACACCTGATACGGCTTTTGCGGCTCGAATAGTGTTTTAAGAAGCTATGAGAGTTTTATTCGCTGTTGTTCCGGGCGGGCGGCGGCAACCGATTCCCGCAGCAGCCGCTCGATCCGGTCCACCCCGGCCGGCAGCGACATCTCCCGCAGGTAGGCCTCCCGGCCGCGCCGGCCCATCTCGACTCGGGCCGGCGGAGGAATGTGCGCCGCCAGCCAGAACCGGTCGGCCAAGCTCGCCCAGTCCTCCGGCGGGCAGGACAGCCCGGCGCGGGTCCGCTCGACCAGGGCAGCGGTGTCGCCGCCGGCCGATGCCACCACCGGCACGCCGCACGACAGCACCGCCGGGAGCTTGGCCGGTACGCTGCTGTGCAGCTCCGGCAGGTCACGCAGCATCACCAGCTGGTAGTCGGCCGCCGCATACAACTCGGGCATGTCCAGCGGGGACCGCCGCTCCACGAACCGCACGTTGTCGGCCCGCAGCTCGGCGGCGAGCCCGCGCACCCGCGGCTCGTCCGCGCCCGAACCGACCAGGACCACGTCCACGGTGCCGGGGAGGGCCGCCGCCGCCCGTACCGCCGTCATCAGCCCCTGCCGGGCACCGATCGTGCCCGCGTACATCACCACGCACCGCTCGTCGCGGCGGACCAGCCGGCGCGCGGCCGCGCTGGCCGTCTTGGGCTGAAAGATCCGCTCCTCGGTCCAGTTGAGCACCAGCCGGACCCGGTCCGGGTCGACGCCGAGCGCGACGACGGCATCGCGCAACGACGGCGCGGTGACCGCCACCAGGGTGGCGGAGCGGTAGGTGCGGATCATGGCGGCACGCACCCGCGCCGCCCACCGCCCGTCGTCAGAGCCGTCCACCGCCTGCTCCGGCCACACGTCCGGCACGTGCAGGACGACCGGCACCCGACCGAGCAGGCGTAGCAGCGCCGCCGTGGCGAACGCCGCGGCCGGCGGCTGGTACACGTACAGCGCGTCGACGCCGGCGAGGTAGCGGCGCCCGACCAGCGCCGCGCTCCCGGCGAAGGAGAGCCAGGACGCCATCCGGCCGCGCATGCCATCGTCGCCGGTGCTGTACCGCAGAACCCGCCGCACGGTCAGCCCTCGGTCGTGGGTCTCGTGCCGCCAGCGCTGGCGCCAACCCGGATAGGCGTGCCCGCCGGGGTAGTCGGGAAAACCGGTGAGCACCCGCACCTCGTGGCCCCGGGCGGCCAGTTCCTCGGCCAGGCTGCCGGGTATGAACGCCGGCTCCGGCGGAAAGTGGTACGTCAGGATCCCGATCCGCACCCTCGCACCCCCGTCACGGCCGGCCGATTCGGCGCGGCGCCGGGGACCACCGGCACCACGGCTGCGTACGATGCCGGCAACCCCTCCCGAGGCGGTCGGCGGCGACTGTCCCGGATCGCCGCGCCGGCCGCGACCGCATCGTCGAAGGGGTTCCACATGGCCACCGCAGTGCTGTTCGTCTGCCACGCCAACCTGTGCCGCTCGCCGATGGCCGAGTACACCGCGCGCCGGCTGCTCGCCGGCTGGCCGGTGACGGTGGCCAGCGCCGGCACCGACGCCGTGGCCGGGCTGGCCATGCACCCGTTCGCGGCCCGGATCGCCGCCGAGATGGGCGCGGATCCGGCAGGCTTCCGCAGCCGCCGACTGGCGCCCGAGCACCTCAACCACGCGGCGCTGGTGCTGACCGCGACCCGGCGCCAGCGCTCCGTCTGCACCGCGCTGGCGCCGGCGGCGTTGCACCGCACGTTCACGCTGCGCCAGTTCGGCCGGCTGATCGCGGCCGTCGAGCCACCGGTACAGGAGCACGCCGACCCACTGCGGGCGGCGGTGGCAGCCGCCGCGCTGGCCCGAGGGCGGCTGCAACCGGCCCTCGGGGACGCCGACGACCTGCGGGACCCGCTCACCGGCACCCCCGACGACTTCCGGCACTGCGCCCGGGAGATCGAACGGTGCCTGCGACCGCTGGCGGCGCTCATCGGGACAGCCGGCTGAGTTCCTCGACGTGCTCGACCGCGTCGTTGGCGCCCACGCGCTCGGCGTGCCGCCCCGCCGCGGCCCGGCTCGCCGCCGCCGGTGGCGTCGCTGCCAACCGGTAGGCCTCGTACTGGTACGCCTCGGACTTGGGCGTCCGCGCCATGTTCAGCACGCAGCCGAGCAGCCGTACGGACACCGCGTCGAGCGCGCGGGCCGCGGCGGCCACCTGTGGCCGTGCGGTGCGTCCCTGCTGGCTGATCAGCAGGGCACCGTCGGCCTGCACGGCGACCACCACGCCGTCGGTGACCGCGAGCAACGGCGCGGTGTCGATGATGACGATGTCGGCGGACTCCCGCAGGGTCAGCAGCAGATCGGCCATGGCCTTCGAGCCGAGCAGTTCGCTCGGGTTGGGCGGGGTCGCCCCGCTGGGCAGCACGAGCAGCGACTTGTCGCCCCAGCGCTGGACCACGTCACCGACGTGCACGTCCCCGAGCAACACATCGGTCAGCCCGACCGCGGAGTCGACGCCCAGATAATCGCCGACCTTCGATCGGCGAAGATCCGCGTCGACCAGCAGCACCCGCCAGCCCGCTTCAGCCAGGGCGATCGCCAGGTTGCAGGACAGGGTGCTCTTCCCCTCGCCCTGCAGAGCGCTCGTGACGGCGATGACCCGGGCCGGCTCGTGCGCGTCGACGAAGCGCAGGTTGGTCCGCAGCTTGCGGACGGCCTCGGCCCGGGCCGAGGTCGCGGCAGCACCGACGATCAGTGGGGCGGTCCGGGCCGCGGGGTCGAGCGGTATCTCGCCGAGCAGCGGACTGCCGGTCACCCGCCGCAGGGCGGCGGCGTCCCGCAACCGCACGTCGGTCATGCCCCGCAGGATCGCCAGGCCCGTCCCGGCCAGCAGGCCGAGCAGGGTGCCGATGAGGATGTTGCGGACCGGCTGCGGCGAGACCGGGCTCGGGCTGACCCGGGGCCCGCCGATGACCTCGATCTTGATCGGACCCGGGGTCCCGTCCAGGCGGGTCTCCACCTTGTTGACGAGTTCGACGAACCTCGCCGAGAGGGCCTCGACGACCCGCAGCGCCCGGGTCTGATCGGTGTCCGTCACCGACGCCTGGAGCAGGACCGTGCCGGTCTCCGTCGAGGTCGTGATCCGGCGCTGGACCTGCTCGGCGGTCAGCCCGAGTTGGTTGTCGGTCACCACGCTCTGCGCCAGCCGGTCACTGGTCAGCAACTCCTCGTAGGACTTCACCCGCTGCTGGAGGAAAAGGCTGCCCTGGTAGGCGTCGGTGACGCCCTGGCTGGGTGTGGTGACGAAGAAAGTGACCGTGGCGAGGTAACGCGGTTGGGCCCGGACGGTGACCAGGGCAGTGACGCCGAGGGACACCATAAGCGTGACCAGAATGATCCACCAGTTTCGGCGGACGAGGCGCAGTTGGCGGACCAGGTCCATCAGACATGCCTCCGGGCCGGGCCGGCGACACCAAAAAAGTTCACAAAAACTCCCAAGGTCGACCAATCTTGTAAAGCTATTAAAGCGGTCCTTAGAGGCTTGTGTCCTGGATTGTCAGTTTCCTTGACGAGGAGTACGCCCGGTAGTACCAACCGGACCATGGGTCCCTCGGAATCGCCTTCGGCACGGAAAAGTGCGGACCTCGACCAGCGGGTGGAGCTCCGCGACGGGCCGGGACCCGCGCGGCGGGCCGTTGCGCGGTGGATAGGATCACGGACGGTGTGCCGGGAAGGCTGGTCGGCGATGACACGCTGTTGTCCCCCGACCGACGAGGTGGACCCTCCACATGACCGACCACAGCCCACGCCCCGAGCACCGCGGCGTCCGCCGCCTCTTCACGCGTACCTCCTGGCCGGAGGCCCGATTCCTGGCCGACATGCTGCGCACCGAGACCGTCGGTGGCGCGCTGCTGCTGTTCGGCGCCGTGACCGCGCTGCTCTGGGCGAACTCGCCCTGGGGCGACGCCTACGCCGAACTGGGCCGATGGGTGCCCTGGACCGGCGGCGCCGCGCTGCACCTCGACCTCGATCTGGCCACCTGGGCCGCCGACGGGCTACTGGCCATCTTCTTCTTCGTGGTCGGCCTGGAACTGAAGCGCGAGTTCGTCGCCGGCGAACTGCGCGACCCGCACCGAGCTGCCCTGCCGGTGATCGCGGCGGTCGGCGGCATGATGATACCGGCGCTGATCTATGTGGGGGTGAACCTCGCCGCCGGCGGCGAGGGGCTACGCGGCTGGGCCATCCCGACCGCCACCGACATCGCCTTCGCGCTGGCCGTGCTGGCCGTGATCGGCGCCTACCTGCCGCAGGGCCTACGCGCCTTCCTGCTCACCCTGGCGGTGGTCGACGACCTGCTCGCGATCACCATCATCGCGGTCTTCTACACCGACGACTTCAGCCTGCTCCCGCTGCTCGGCGCCGTGGCGCCGATCGCGCTGTTCGGGCTGCTGGTGCAACGTCGCCGCACCTGGTGGTGGGCGCTCATCCCGCTCGCGGCCGTCGCCTGGGCGTTGGTGCACTCCTCCGGCGTGCACGCCACGGTCGCCGGCGTGCTGCTCGGCTTCACCGTTCCGGTGCTCGCCGGCAAGGGTCGCGACGGGCGACCCGCACCCGGCCTCGCCGAGCGTCTGGAACACCGGTGGCGGCCGATCTCGGCCGGGTTCGTCGTACCGGTCTTCGCGTTCTTCGCCGCCGGGGTGTCCCTGCGCGGTGCCGACCTGGGCGCGGTGGTCACCGATCCGATCGTCCTCGGCGTCGTGCTCGGTCTGGTGATCGGCAAATGCGTCGGCATCCTCGGGTCGACCTTCCTGCTGGCCCGGTTCAGCCGGGCCCGACTCGACGAGGACATCTCCTGGTCGGACCTGCTCGGCGTGTCGTTGCTGGCCGGCATCGGCTTCACCGTCTCGCTGCTGATCGGCGAACTCGCCTTCGGCTCCGACAGCGGGGAGGGGGACAACGTGAAGGCCGCCGTGCTGGCCGGCTCGCTGATCTCGGCGCTACTGGCCACGGTGGTGCTGTCCCGGCGCAACCGGGCCTACCGGGCGATCGCGTGCAAGGAGCAGGTCGACCTCGACCAGGACGGCGTGCCGGACGTCTACCAGCAGCCCGGCACCTGACGGCCCGCCGACCAGCGGCCCCACGGTCAGGCGTCGGGCTCCGGGCGCCCCTTGGGCTGGTTCGCCGGACGCCCGGGATGGGCCCTGGCGCCTTACCCAGCCGTCGAACGGCTAGTCCGCGCCGGGTCCGTCCGTCATGCCCCCGACTCACCTCAGCTGCGCGACCGCCTCGATGATCAGCCAGAGGCCGCTGATGGCGAAGAGAGCGGCGGCGCCGTACTTGATGGTCCGTTCCGGCAGCTTGCGGCCGAGTAGCCGGCCGACGAGGATAGCGAGCGCGTCCGCGGCGACCATCCCGACGGTCGAGCCGACCCAGGTGCCGAACCAGCCGTACTGGGTGGCCAGCGTGATCGTCGCGAGCATTGTCTTGTCACCGAGTTCGGCCAGGAAGAACGCGACACCGACGGTCAGCACCGCCGACTTGCCGCCCTTGGCGGCCTTGCGCTTCTCCTCCTCGGTGAGCGTGTCGCCGCGCAGCGTCCACAAACCGAAGCCGATGAAGGCCAGACCCGCGAGCAGCGAGATCCAGCCGGTGGGGAGGGTGGCGCCGAGGCCGTGACCGATCGCCACCGAGGCCAGGTGCACCACGGCGGTGGCGACGGTGATGCCGATCAGGATCGGCACGGTGCGATATCTGGTGGCGAAGGCCAGGGCCATGAGCTGGGACTTGTCTCCCAGCTCGGCGACGAAGATCACGCCGAAGCTGACCGCCAGCGCAACGAGGAACCCGTCCATGACGTCCTTCCGGATCTGGCCGGGAAGAAGGTGCCCGGGGCGCCCTCGACCCGGCTGTTACAGCCTGGTCGAAGGTCTCGCCCGCCTCGTCGCTACGAGGCCGGGTGGCCGGATGCGGAACGCACCAGTATGTCGACCACGTCGTTGCGGGCTACTCCCCTTCGTTGCCCGCCAGCCTAGCCGATCACGGGCCGGTCACTCCGCCCGGGCCAGGCTCACGCCGAACCGGCCGTCCGGGTCAGCCCAGAACCGTTCGGCGCGGAATCCCGCGGCGGCCAGCTCGGCCGCGATCCCCTCGGGGCGGAACTTGGCCGACACCTCGGTACGCAGCTCCTCCCCGGCAGCGAAGTCGACATCCAGGTCGATCACCCGCACCCGCATCGGCCGCTCGGCACGCAGCCGCATCTCGATCCATTCGCGGTCCGGGTCCCAGCGCGCGACGTGCGCGAACGCCTCCGGATCGAAGTCGGCACCGAGTTCCCGGTTGAGCACCCGAAGCACGTTGCGGTTGAACTCCGCGGTCACCCCCGCCGCGTCGTCGTACGCGGGCACGAGCACTGCCGGATCCTTGACCAGATCGGTGCCGACCAGCAGCCAGTCCCCCGGTTCGAGCGCGGCCCGCATCCGGGCGAGGAACTCGGCCCGTTCGTCCGGCAGCAGGTTGCCGATGGTGCCGCCGAGGAAGGCCACCAGTCGCCGGCCGCCGGTGGGCAGCCGGTCGAGGTGGCGGGTGAAGTCCCCGACGATGCCCCGCACCCGCAGCCCCGGATAGTCGGCGGCAAGCCTGGCGGTGGAGGCCCGCAGGGCGTCGATCGACACGTCCAGTGGCACGAATGTGCCCAGATCGCCGCGCCGGGTGAAGGCGTCCAGCAGCAGTCGGGTCTTCTCCGACGAGCCAGAACCGAGCTCGATGAGGGTCTTCGCGCCACTCAGGTCGGCGATCTCGGTCGCCCGCTCGGCCAGCACCGCGCGTTCGGCCCGGGTCGGGTAGTACTCGGGCAGCCGGGTGATCTCGTCGAACAGCTCGCTGCCCCGAGCGTCGTAGAACCATCTCGGGGGCAGCCATTTCGCCTCGGCGGTCAGCCCGACCCGCACGTCGTGCCCCAGGCTGCGGACGATGTCCTGATCGTCCAGGTGGATCTCGAGCGGCTCCGCGCCCATCTACTTCCCCTTCCCTGTGATGTCCCGAGCGGCCGGGCTCACCGCGCCGCGATCGTGCGCTGCCGCACCTCGGTCGCGGTGGCTTGCACGAGCTGGCCATCCGGCACCTGTCGCCAGCCCGGCTCGTCGTCGTGTGGTTCGGAGGCCAGCAGCACCGAGGTCGGCGTGGCGCGCAGGGAGAGCGCGTGCCCGACCGCCGTGGCGATCACTGTGCGGCCGTCGGTGAGCAGCAGGTTGAGCCGTGACCCGGGGGCGGCCGCGGCGACCGAGGTGACCGTGTCGGCGACCGCCCGCGCCGGGGCAACGCCCGCGCGCAGCCGGTCGCGGACCAGCGCCCACAGCAGCGCCGAGTCGGTGGCCGCGTCGAGGGTTAGCAGGTCACGTATGGGCAGCTCGGCGGCGAGCGCGACCATCGAGTCCGGCCAGCCGCGCACCACACCGTTGTGGCTGAACAGCCACCGTCCCTCGGCGAAGGGCGCGGCGGCACCGTCAGCGACCGGCATGCCGACGGTGGCGGAACGCACCGCGGCCAGCACCGCGCCGCTCGAGGTGACGGCCGCGAGTTCGGCGATGGTCGAATCACTCCAGAACGGCTGGGCGCGCCGGTACCGCACCGGCGGACCGTCGCCGGGATACCAGGCGACGCCGAAGCCGTCCGCGTTGATCGTCCCCCCGCCGCGCATGTCCCGCGGCGACCAGGACTGGCGCGACAGCGAGTACGGCGGATCGAGAAGCAGCTCGCGCAGGGTCACCGGCGGCCCGAGGTAGGCAAGATGGCGACACATCAGGCGGCCGGTCCCGCGACCGTCACCGGTGGGCCTGTTCCGGATGCGCGTCGCGGGCGCAGCGGAAGCCGCTGAAGATCTGCCGCCGGATGGGATAGTCCCAGTTGCGGAACGTGCCCCGGCAGGCGGCCCGGTCGGTGCCGAACGAGCCGCCGCGCAGCACCTGGTAGTCGTCGCCGAAGAAGACCTCGGAATACTCGCGGTAGGGGAAGGCCGCGAAGCCGGGATAGCCCCGGAACGGGGTGGCGGTCCACTCCCAGACGTCACCGATGAGCTGGTGCACGCCCAGCGGCGAGGCGCCGGCCGGGTAGGCGCCGACCGGCGCCGGCCACAGATGCCGCTGCCCCAGGTTGGCCCGCGTACCGGTGGGCTCGTCGTCGCCCCAGGGATAGCGACGGGACCGGCCGGTGGCCGGATCCCAGCGGGCCGCCTTCTCCCACTCCGCCTCGGTGGGCAGCCGCTTGCCCGCCCACGCGGCGTACGCCTGCGCCTCGTGGAAGCAGACGTGCACCACCGGCTCGTCGTCGCGGACCCGGTCCCACCGGCCGAAGCGCCGGTACGCCCAACTGTCGCCGTCGGGCCGCCAGTGCATCGGCGCGCTCAGCCCGGCCTTTTGCCGGTGTCGCCAGCCGGGCCCGCTCCACCAGCGGGGATCGTCGTACCCGCCGTCGGCGATGAACTGGCGGTACGCCCCGTTGGTCACCGGCGCGGCGTCGATGAGGTACGCGGGCAGCTCCACCCGGTGGGCCGGGCGTTCGTTGTCCAGCGCCCACGGGTCGGTGTCGGTGCCCATGACGAACGGGCCCGCGGGCACCAGCACCTCGCCGGCCACCCGCGCGACCGGCTCGGGCGGCGGCGGCGCGTGCAGCACGGCCGGGCCGGCCCGCAGCTGGTGGGTGGCGAGCATCGTCTCGTCGTGCTGCTGCTCGTGCTGCACGATCATCCCGAAGGCGAACCCGTCGGCGACCAGCCGACGGCTGTCGAAGGCGACCCGGTCCAGCAGGTCGTGGACCTTCTCACGGACCGTGGCCAGGTACGCCCGCGCCTCGGCCGGCGGCAGCAGCGGCAGCGACGGGCGGTCCCGGCGGGGCTGCTTGAAAGCGTCGTACAGGTCGTCGATGTCGCAGCGGACCGGCTCGCGCCCCCCGACGTCCCGGACCAGCCAGAGTTCCTCCTGGTTGCCCACATGGGCCAGGTCCCACACCAGCGGTGACATCAGTGGCGAGTGCTGACGCACCAGGTCGTTGTCGTCCACCGCCTCGGTCAGCAGCGCGGTCCGGGCCCGGGTTCGCTCCAACTCGGCCGCGATCCGGCTCCGTAACTGCTCCGCGTCGCCCCGGTCGGTCAAGACGTCGGTCACCCTTGCCTCCTCGTCGCGGCCTGCCGCCGCCGTCGTACTCCCTGGTCGATCTCGTGGTGCAGGGCCGCCGGCAGGTCGAGCCGGGGTAGCGCCGCCACGGCCAGGTCGAGCAGTTCGGCGGCGGCGCAGGCCAGCGCCGGGTCACCCAGCCCTTGCCGGGCGGCCACGCGCCAGCTTCCGGCCACCGGCATGCTCACCGCGGCCGCCGCGTCGACCGTGTCGGCGCCGCTGAACAGGGCGGCGAGCACCGCCAGCGGCAGCGTCCAGTCGCGTCCCGGCTGCGCGTCCAGATAACGCAGTTCGAGGTAGCCGCGCGGTCGTACCGGTGGGAAGAGGGTGCTCACGTGGTACTCCAGGTCATCGACAGTGGGCGGCCGGGGCAGCGCGCCGTCGAGCCAGTCGGCGAACGTCACGTTTCGCGGTGGGATCCAGTCGCCGTCGTCGCGCACGCAGAGCAGCGGGGCGCCGAGAACGTACGCGGTCCACGCGGTGACCGGGTCCGCGTCGGCGCCCGGGGTCCAGACCGGGGCGGTGCGGGCCGGGTCGATGCGCCACCAGGTCACCATCCGCGCCGACGCCCACCCGGTGTCCCGGCCGGCGTGCCGGCCGGCGGTGGCGAAGGCGGCCAGCAGCGGCGGGCCGACCGCGTGCACCAGCGCCCAGCGGGCGGCGAGTTGCTCGGGCTCGCCCGCGTCCAGACAGACCTGTAGACCGGCGGTGCTGTACATCATCGTTCGCCCGGCCGGGCCACGCCGGTCGAAGACCTGACGCATGGCGCGGTAGCGCGGAGTGTCGAGCACCGGCCGGGGTGAGCGGTACGGGTCGATCCCGGCCCGGCCGAGGCACAGGCCGGCCGCCTCCAGCAGTCGGGTGAGCTGAGCGATGTCGGACTGGGCGGCCTCGACCAGAGCGGCGACCGAGGCCCGCGGCGGGGTGGAGATCTCCAGTTGGCCACCGGGCTCGACGGTCACCGCACCGCCCCGGAGCAGTCGCCGGGCGGGGCTGGCCGGATCCAGCGTGGTGGGGCTGTAGGGGCCCAACGCCGCGGCCAGCCGCGCGGCGCCGACGGGTCTGGCGGGATCGACGGCGTCGTGAACCGTCCATTCGAGCTCGACCCCGGTGTAGGTCGGCGGGCCGGTCTTGAAGCAGATCCGGGCGAGGTGCCGAGCGGCGGCGGCGCGGTCGCGCAGCACCACGACGCGGTCCAGTTCCGGCGACATCACCATGCGACGGCCCTTCCGGCGGCGATCCGGCGCTGCCACCGTAATCCGCCCCGGTGACATCACCGGGTATTCGGCGGCTACCCCTCCTGTCCATCAGTAGTCAATCACACACCGAAGGTGATTCACCTCCGGTGTGGGTGACCGATCCGGGTTTCGGCACGCCGGCCCGACGTCGGCGCGGATGTTCAGGATTCGGTGCCGTTGGTGCTCGCGTCCGGCTCGGGCTCCTGCCTGGCCAGCCAATTCGGGTCGGTCTCGGCCAGCAGTTGCCGGCAGTAGGCCGGAACGTGCTCGGCACCACCGGCCGCAGTCACGAGTTCGTCGAAGCCGGGCGTGCGTAGTGCCTTCTCCCGTTGGCGCTCGGGCTTAGACAGGTACGCCTTGCAGCGCCCGGAGTTCCCCCGCCCGAGGTGGGCCGTCGCCCTCGGCTCCGCCTCGATGGGTACGGGGCTTGCCGAGGTCGGCGCGGGCGCGGCACCGCTCGGCGCTCCGGTCGGCGTCGGCGTCCGGCCGCCGGGCCGGTCGGCGGTGGGGGTTGCGGGGACACCGGTGGGCACCGGCGCGACCGTGGCGGACGCCGGAGGCGGAGGCGGCGGCGCCTCCGTACGGTCCAGGTTGGCCGCCGCCAGCGCGGCGCCCGCGGTGGCGGTGGCCGCCAGGCCGGCGAGCCAGAGCACCACACCGGCGGTGAACCGACGCCGAAGCGGCCGGGCCGCCGGTGCCCCGGCGGCGGCCTGCCGGGCCGCACGGAACGCGGCGAGCGCCGCCTCTTCGCCGGCGAGTTCCCGTGGACGAGGTGGGGCGGCGGCAGCCCGCAACAGCCCCGCCAGCGGATCCGGCGGCCCGGACGGCGGTGCTCCGGCCCACGGCCCGCGGGCGTCGTCGAGCAGCCGCTCATGCTCCGCTCGGTCACCGGACCGAGCCAGCCAGCGCAGGATCATGCACGGTCTCCCCATGTCAACCGTCCACCGATTCGGTGCGCGGCGCCTTCGGCGACAGGCCGGTACGGGGACCCGGCGCCCTCCGACCGGACGACGTGGCGGCCTCGGCTCGCTGGTCGAGCAGCAGCGCCAACCGTCGCAGTCCCCGGTGGGCGGCGGTGCGTACCGCCCCGGCCCGGCGGCCGAGTATCCGTCCGGCGGTCGCGGCGTCGAGCCCGACGACCGCCCGTAGCAGAACCGCCTCGGCCTCCCGGGGCGGCAAATTCGCGATCATGGCCAGGGCGGCCTCGGTGCCGAGGCTCTCTCCGGCGCGTTCGGCGGTGTCGGCGTCCCCGGCCAACTCGGCGAGTTCCTGGACCGGCACCGACACCGCCGGGCGGCGGCGCTGCCGGCGCAGATGATCCATGGCCCGGTTGCGTCCGATAGTGACGACCCAGGCCCGGAACTCCCCACCGGTGAAGTGGGGCAGGTCGCGCGCCACCTGAAGCCACGTCTCCGACGCGACGTCCTCGGCGTCCGCGCCGACCAGGACGGTCAGGTAACGCAGCAGGCCAGGCTGAAGGCCACGGTAGAGAAGGCGAAAGGCGTCCTCGTCGCCGGCCTGGGCCGCCTCGACGGCCTGGCTCAGCTCACCGGTCATGGCCCTGCCGCTTCCGTTCCACCGGCCCTCTCGTGGGACGTCCGCCGGGCCGGCGCGCGCTGCGCGGGCCCGGACCTTTGTGGGCCGGACCTGCTCCCCCGGTCCGCCCCCGTCGACCCGTCCGCCAGTTGACTGACAGGTCGGCGCCGCTGACCGGACGAGCAGATGAACGGCTGCCGGCCGGACGGCGAATCGACGGTACACGACGCCGCCCGGCGGCCGGCGGCGCCTCCGCGCCCCGACGGCAGCGGTATCTCCCCCGGTGCGCCCGGCGGGAGCAACCTGTGACACCATGTGTCGGCAGGGTCACGCAAAGGCCCACGACCAGGCCGCTCGACGCCCCCGAATCCCGGACCCGCAAACGCGTGGTCCACGACCACTGTGGGTACGGTGGAACCGTGTTGTCTTCGGAGGTCGTACTCAGCGGTCGTTACCGCCTGGACGAGCGTGTCGCCACCGGCGGCATGGGGGACGTCTGGCGCGGCACCGATCTGATCCTGGGCCGGCAGGTCGCGGTCAAGGTGCTGCTGCCCTCACTGGTCTCCGACCCCGACTTCATCGCCCGGTTCCGGGCCGAGGCCCGGATCATGGCGGCGCTGCGCCATCCGGGGATCGTCCAGGTCTTCGACTGCGGCGAGGACGATCTGCCCGACGGAGGCCGGGCCGACTACCTGGTCATGGAATTCGTCACCGGCGTGCCGCTGTCGAAGCGGATCGAGGCCGAGGGCCGCCTGACCGTGAGCGAGACCATGTCGGTCGTGGCGCAGGCGGCGCAGGCCTTGCACGCCGCCCATCTCGGCGGGATCGTGCACCGCGACGTCAAGCCGAGCAATCTGCTGGTGCAGGAGAACGGTTCGGTCGTCCTCGTCGACTTCGGCGTCGCCCGCTCGACCAATGTGACCAGCATCACCAGCACGAACGCGGTCCCCGGCACCGCGCTCTACATGGCGCCCGAGCAGGCAGCCGGGCGTCCGGTCTCCGGCGCGACCGACCTGTACGCCCTCGGCGCGGTCGCCTACTGCTGCCTGACCGGCAGCCCGCCGTTCACCGGCGACAATCCGCTCCAGGTGGCCGTCCGGCATCTCGACGACCCGCCACCGGAACTGCCGCACGACATTCCGGAGGCGGTACGCGTCCTGGTCGCCCAAGCTCTGGCCAAAGACCCCGCCGATCGGTTCAGCAGCGGCGCGGCGATGGCGGAGGCCGCCCGGACGGCGGTGTCGGACAGCTCCCTGCCGACCGCGATGGTGCCGGCCGCCGCGGCGCTGCGCGACGCCGGGCCGGAGACCCGGGCCGACGTCACGGCGGCGGACGCCCCGCCGGCCGGCCGCGGGGGCCGTCGCGGCACGCTGATCGGCGCGCTCACCGCCGTGACGGTCGGGCTGGTCGCGCTCGGTGCCGCGCTCAACGCGGCGACCACAGCCGACACTCCCGCGGTGACGGTGCCGACCAACTTGCCGGGCACCGAGACCAGCCTTGAGGCGGAGCCGTTGCCGAGCGAGGACCAGAGCGCGCCGGCCGCGCCTCCCTCGTACCGTCCGACCGGCTCGACGGCCACCCCGACCGGGTCCCGGTCACCGTCACCAACCACGACGCAGCCCCACACGCCGACCACACCCGAGTCGCCCGATCCGACGCCGTCCAACGATGGTCCGACCGACGGCCCGGGCACCCCCACGCCCCCGCCGCCGAGCACGCCGCCGGCGAGCACGCCGCCGGCGACCAGCGCCGCACCTCCCGGGGACGGCGGCGGGGAGGGAAACGCCGGCTAGTTCCCATGCCTCGCGATTTTCCCGGAAATCACCGAATCGGACATCCGGCATAACAGCACGCTTTAGTCTGCTCACGTGCGGTTATCGCCAACTGTTCGGGAGTCCCGGGTGAGTGTGGAGAAATTGGTCGTCATCGGCCAGGGTTACGTCGGCCTACCGCTGGCGATACGGGCCGCCGAAGCCGGCTTGGACGTGGTCGGCCTCGATGTCGACGCCGACCGGGTCAAGCGGCTCGCCTCGGGCGAGTCGTTCGTGGCGGACATACCCGCCGATCGGCTCGGCCGGGCGTTGGGCAGTGGTCGCTACCGCCCGAGCAGCGAGTACGCGGATGCCGAGTTCTTCGACATCTGCGTGATCACCGTGCCCACGCCGCTGCGGGACGGCACGCCGGACCTCAGCTTCGTCGAGCAGGCGGGCACCGGCATCGGGCCGTATCTGCGGCCGGGCTGCACGGTGATCCTGGAGTCGACCACCTACCCGGGCACCACGGAGGAGTTGCTGCGGCCGCTGCTGGAGTCGGCCAGCGGACTGCACAGCCCCGGCGATTTCCACCTCGGCTACAGCCCCGAGCGGATCGACCCCGGCAACCCGACCTGGCGGCTGGAGAACACCCCGAAGGTTGTCTCCGGAGTGGACGCTGCCTCCCTGGCCCGGGTCGACGGCTTCTACCGTCGGCTGGTGCAGCGGACCGTCCCGGTGGACTCCACCCGGGTGGCCGAGTTGACGAAGCTCATCGAGAACACTTTCCGCCAGGTCAACATCGCTCTGGTCAACGAGCTGACCATGCTCTCGCATCAGTTGGACATCGACGTCTGGCAGGCGATCGAGGCGGCCGAGACGAAGCCGTTCGGTTTCATGCCGTTCCGGCCCGGCCCAGGGGTCGGCGGCCACTGCCTGCCGATCGACCCCTGCTACCTGTCCTGGCAGGTGAAGCGCCGCCTCGGCCGGCAGTTCCGGTTCATCGAACTGGCCAACGACGTCAATCACGAGATGCCCGAGCACGTGGCACAGCGGGTGATGGCGGGGCTGAACCGGTCCGGCCGGTCGGTCAGCGGTGCCCGGCTGCTGCTGCTCGGCCTGACGTACAAGCGCAACACCGCCGACATGCGCGACTCGCCCGCCGTGGAGGTGGCCCGCCGGTTGCGGGAGTTGGGCGGCGAGGTCCGCGCGGTGGAGCCGTACGCCGAGCCGCACCACCTCCCCGACGGGGTGCTGACGGTCGACCTGACCGAGCCGGAGGTACGCGCGGCAGACGCCGTGGTGGTGATCACCGACCACGATGTCTTCGACTACGACCTGGTGGGCCGGCACGCGCGCTACGTCTTCGACACCCGCAACCGCTGCACCGGCCCCACCGTCGAACGCCTCTAGTCCGCGAGCGCCTCCACCACCGGCACGGCCAGCGCCCGTCGGGCCGGCAGCACCGACGCCGCCAGTGCCGCCAGCACCGCCACGGTGAGGATGCCGCCGAGCTGTCCCCACGGCACGACCAGGGTGAACTCGCCGCCGATGCGGGCGACCAGGGCCATCGCCCCGGCGGCGACCCCGGTACCCAGGGCCACCCCGAGCACCGCCCCGACCAGCGCGGTGAGCACCGCCTCGGCGGCCAGCATCGCTCGCATCCGTCCTCCGGTCAGTCCGACGGCCCGCAGCACCGCGTTCTCCCGGGTCCGCTCCATCACCGACAGACTCAGCGTGTTCGCCACGCCGACCAGCGCGATCACCACGGCCAGGCCGAGCAGCGCGATCACGAAGGCCAGCAGCATGTCCACGGTCCCGGTGAGCGTCCGCTTGTACGCCGCCTGGTCCAACAGGTTGACCGTCGGGTAGTCGGCCAGCACCTCCTCGATCGCGGTCCGGGCCGACGCGGCCGGCACCCCCGCGGCCGGGTCGACCTCGGCCAGGTAGCCCCGCACGTCGGGAAAGAGACGGGTGAAGTCGGCGGCGACCAGATCGACCACCTGGCCGGGTGGCCCCAACGACTGCTCCCGGCCGGCCCCGGTCACCACGGCCGCCACCTCGAACGGCTGTCCGCGCAGGGTGACGGTGTCGCCGACCGACCAGCCCCGCCGCGTCGCCAACTCCCGGTGCACCAGCACCCGGCCCGGCCCGAGCCGGTCGACCCGGCCGGCCACGCTGTCGAGCCGCTGGCCGACCAGCGCCGGGTCGCTGGCGCGGAACTCGAGATCGTCGACGATGTGCGTACGCGGCTCGTGCACCACACCCAACTCGGGCCGGGCGGCGAGCGCGTCGACCACCCCGGCGGGCAGGTCGATGCCGATCCCGGTCACCACGAAGTCCACGCCCACCTGGGCGTCCACGGCGCGCTCGATGGCGACCTTGGTGCTGCGCGCACCGACCACGAAGGACGCGACCAGACTTATGCCGATCACCAGGGCGGTGGCGGTCGCGGCCACCCGCCGTGGATTGCGGATCGCGTTGGCCACGGCGAGCGCGGCGGTGACCCCGAGGAGCCGTCGGGCGGGGGCGCCGAACACCCGGACCAGCGCCGGCACCAGGACCGGGCCGAACAGAACGATGCCGAGGAAGCTCAGCACCCCGCCGAGGGCGACCAGCACGAAGTGACCGGCGGAGGCCGCGCCGACCAGGGCCGCGACGCCGAGGGCGAGAATCACCGCCCCGAGGGCCAGACGTGCCCGTCCGGCGGGACGGGTGACCTGCACGGCCGCGTCGGTCAGCGCCGCCACCGGCGCCACCCGGGTGCCGTGCCAGGCCGGCACGAGGGCCGCGCCGACGGTGAGCGCGGTGCCGGCGACGAGGCAGCCCACCACCGTGCCGGCGGTGATGGTCAGGTCGCCGTGCAGCGGGACGGTCAGCCGCGCCATCAGCGCGGTCATCCCGGCCGCCAGCCCGACCCCGACCGCCACACCGAGCACCGAGGCGGCCAGGCCGACCAGCCCCGACTCCAGCAGGGTCGCCCGGAACACCTGCCCCCGGGTGGCGCCGACCAGGCGCAGCAGCGCGGTACGCCGGGAACGCTGGGCGAGCACGATCGTGAACGTGTTGGCGATGACGAACGCGGCCACCACCACCGCCACCCCGGCGAAGGTGAGCAGCACCACGTTGAACTGGTTGAGATCGCGCACCGCGTCGGCGACGGCCTTGTCGAGGATCGCCTGCCGGGTGCGTACGGTCGGTCCCGGCCCGACAGCCGTGGCGATCCGTTCGGCGAGCACCTGGTCGGAGACCCCCGGGTCGGCGGCCACCATGATCCGGCCGAAGCCCTCGTCGCCGGAGACCGCGAGCGCGTCAGCGCCGACCAGGCCGACGAACGGCCCCCCGATGTCCCGCGCGGTGTTGGCGACATCCACCGCGCCCACCAGCGTGTACGGTCGGGCCGCGCCACTGGCACCGCCGACGCGGACCGGGGCGCCCAACTCGAAGCCCTCCTCGGCAACGGTCCGCTCGTCGAGCACCACCTCTCCGGGACGGGCGGGCAGCCGCCCGGCCACCAGGTCGTACGACTGGAGGGCGGGGTCGGTGGGCACGGCGGCGAGGACCCCGAAGCCGAGCACCGGTCGGCCGTCCGAACCGACCACTCCGGCCGTGGCGGTCAGCTCGCCCTCGGCGGCGCGTACCCCGTCGACCGTGCGCACCCGCTCGACCAGTGACGCCGGAAGCGGTGCCCGGCTGGCGTAGACACCGACGTCGGTGTGCCGGTCGAAGGCGGCTGCCCGGTCGTACGTGCCGGCCCGCATCCCGTCAACGAAGATCAGCGTGCCGGCGATGAAGGCCACCCCGAGCACGACGGCCAGGGCGGACATCAGCATGCGCAGCGCCTCGGCGCGCACCGAACGCAGGGTCATCCGGAGCATGTTCACCGCCCCCGCACCGGCGTGGCGATCGGTCCGGCCGTCGCGTCCAGGTGGCCGAGCACGTCGAGGACCCGCTCGGCGGTCGGCTCGGCCAGGTCCCGGACCAGCCGGCCGTCGGCGAGGAAGACCACCCGGTCGGCGCGGGCGGCGGCGACCGGATCGTGGGTCACCATCACCACCGTCTGCCCGAGGGTGTCGACCGCCTCGCGCAGCAGCCGGAGCAGATCCCCGCTGGCGCGGGAGTCCAGGTTGCCGGTCGGCTCGTCCGCGAAGATCACCCACGGCTTGGTGATCAGGGCCCGGGCCACGGCGACCCGCTGCTGCTGGCCGCCGGAGAGTTCGGCCGGGCGGTGCCGCAACCGGTCGCCGAGCCCGACCGCGACGACCACCTGGCGCAGCCAGGCCGGATCGGGCTGCCGGCCGGCGATGGCCAGCGGCAGCACGATGTTCTCCTCGGCGCTGAGCGTGGGCAGCAGGTTGAACCTCTGGAACACGAAGCCGATCCGGTCGCGACGCAGCATGGTGAGCCGTCGGTCGTCCAGACGGCCCAGCTCGGCATCGCCCAGCCGAACGGTGCCGGCGGTGGGCCGGTCCAGGCCGGCCAGGCAGTGCATCAGCGTCGACTTGCCGGAGCCCGACGGGCCCATGATGGCGGTGAACCGGCCCGCGGCGAAATCGACGTCGACTCCATCGAGGGCGACGACAGCGGCCGGGCCGCTGCCGTACTGCTTGCGCAGACCCCGGGTGGTGATGGCGATGCCGGCGGTGACGTGGGCGGGTGGTGCGTGGGACACGTGCTGCTCCCGTACGACAGGTGGGTTTCTCGGACCCTTCCGACGCTATGGAGACCACAGCCCGTCGAGATCAACCCACGCGCTCGACCTTCGTCCGCCTCAGGTCGTCCGCGCCGGTCGCACCCGTACGCCTCAGGTCGTACGCCGGACCTGGACGCCGGGCGTGACCAGGCCACTCTCGTACGCCAGCACCACCGCCTGCACCCGGTCGCGCAGGTGCAGCTTGGCCAGGATCCGGCCGACGTGCGTCTTCACCGTCGCCTCGGCGACGTGCACCCGGCCGGCGATCTCGCTGTTGGACAGGCCCTCGGCGACCAGCAGCAGGATCTCCCGTTCCCGTTCGGTGAGCTGAGCCAGCCGGGGGTCCTCTGCGGGCCCGGTGCCGAGCTGGCCGGCGAACCGGTCGAGCAGCCGCCGGGTGATCGACGGGGCCACCACCGAGTCGCCCTGGGCGACGACCCGGATCGCGGCGAGCAGTTCCTCCGGCGGGACGTTCTTGAGCAGGAAACCGCTCGCCCCGGCGCGCAACGCGGCGAACGCGTCGGCCTCGGTGTCGAAAGTGGTCAGCATCAACACCCTCGGCGGCCCGACCGGCCGGTCGGCGCAGAGTCGCCGGGTCGCCTCCACCCCGTCCATGGTCGGCATCCGGATGTCCATCACCACCACGTCGACCTCGACCCGGTCGAGCAGCCGCAGCGCGTCCGCGCCGTCGATCGCCTCGCCGACCACCTCGAGGTCGGGCTGGGAGTCCAGCACCATCCGGAAGCCGGCGCGGACCAGTGCCTGGTCGTCCACGATCGCCACGCGCACCGTCATGCCGCGATCACCTCCGTCTCGGGAAGCGACGGTAACGGTAGCCGCGCGTGCACCTGCCAGCCGCCGGCCAGGCGGGGACCGGCGGTGAGGCTGCCGCCGTACACCGACACCCGTTCCCGCATGCCGACCAGGCCGTGACCGCCGGGCGGCGCCGCGGCGACCGGCCCGCCGCCCCGGCCGTCGTCGACCACCCGCAGCTCGACGGCGTCGGCGCCGTGCGTCAGGGTCACCTCCACGCCGGCGCCCACTCCGGCGTGCTTGAGCGCGTTGGTCAGCGCCTCCTGCACGAGCCGGTAGACGGTCAGTTCCAAGGCCGTGGGCAGCGGGACCGTGCTGCCGCTCATCGTGTAGCCGACCTGCAGCCCGGCGTCGCGAAAACGGTCCAGCAGGGCGGGCAGTTCGGCCACGGTGGGACGCCGGTGGGAGGGTTCGGGAGCCGGTCCCACCGGTGCCCCAGCCGGGTCGGGCGTGCGCGGCTCGCTCTCCGGCTCCGGCGGGCCCGGCTCGCGCAGCACGCCCACCAGCCGGCGCATGTCCGCCAGGGCCTGCCGGCCGGTGTCCGCCACGACTCTGACCGCGTTGCGGGCCGTCTCCGGACTCTTGTCGATCATGTAGCGGGCCCCGTCCGCCTGGACGATCATGACGGCCATGCTGTGTGCCACCACGTCGTGCAGTTCCCGGGCGATCCGGGTGCGCTCCTCGGCCACCGCCGCCCGCGCCTCGGCCTCGCGTTCCCGTTCCAGGGTCGCCGCCCGCTCCTCCAGGCTGAGCACGTACAGCCGGCGGGTGCGCACGTTCAACGCCGCCAGCCAGACCGCCCCGGTGACCAGACCGTAGTAGATGGCGGTGTGGTACCAGGGGCCCTGCGCAGGGCTCTGCAGCGCGGCGAGCACCACCCCGATCGCGGCGAGAATCCCGGCGAGCACCCCGGCGAGCAGTCGGTCGGCGTACTTGACCACGCCGTAGAGGGCGATCAGCACCGCCACGTCGTACGCCAACGGCCCCCACCCGAGGAGGACCTGGACGAACGCGAGCACCCCCACGACGGCCGTCACCGCCACCGGCCGGGACCGGCGGAACAGCAGGGCCAGCGCCATCGCCACACCCATGGCGCTGGACCACCAGCCGCCCGGCGCGGCAACCGCCGACGCCAGGCCGAACAGCACCACCATGCCGCTGACGGCGACGTCGAACACGACGCTGTGCAGCGGCCGCCGCGAAAGTCTCCCTCTCATCGCCACCCAGGCTAGGTGTAAGGAGGGGTCCCCTGTTAACGCCTGTTGTATAGCAAGGGCCCCTTATTAACACAGCGGGCTGGACGATGACATGCAACGAGTACCACGTTGATCAACGCGGCGGGGCGGGGAACGGGGCCTCGTCGCCCCGCGTGCGGCGCGGCGAGATCAGCCGACGCACCATCGGGACGGCGTTCCACCGGGCCGCGCCCACCAGGTCACGGGCATGCTCCAGCACCGTGTAGTCCCCCCGGGCCCGGCCGGCGGCGATCGCGGCATCCAGGTCGTTGTCGCAGCGCATCAGCACGCTGTCGAAGTCGCGGCGCACCGGCTCCAGCAGGTGGTAGCCGAACGAACGGTGCATCCGGGCGAAGAACGGCTTGTACAGCCGGGCCCGCTCGTGCAGCCCCGAGGAGTACGACATCGGATTCTTCGCCCGACGCCGGACGTAGTCGGGCAGCAGGTCGGCGAAGGCGCGGCGGACGATCCACTTCTCCTGGCCGTCGCGCATCTTCAGCTCGATCGGCAGCCGCATCGCCAGCTCGACCAGGGCCAGGTCCAGGAAGGGCACCCGAGTCTCCACACCGAAGGCCATGCTGGTCCGGTCGACCCGCTGCAACTCCGTACGGCAGAGGTTTCGGATCTTGTGCAGGAACAGCCGGCGGGACGCCTCGGGCCCGACCTCGTGGTACATCGGGTAGCCGCCGAACAGCTCGTCCGAGCCGTCGCCGGTGAGCGCGACCTTGACACCGAGCTCCCCCAGCCGGCGAAAGATCGGCACCGACACCACCGCGTTGATGATGTCGCCGTACTCGGTCAGCTCGGAGATCCGGATCGCCTCCCGGACGTCGGCCAGCCGGATGTCGCGCGGTCGCAGCTCGATCACCTCGTGCGGCACGCCGAGTTCCCGCGTCAGCCGCCGGGCGTACGCCACGTCGGGGCTTTCCGCCACCCCGACCGTGACCGCGACGCAGTCCGGGTGCAGCTGGGCCGCGTGCAGCAGCGCCAGCGAGCTGTCCAGCCCGCCGGAGAGCACCACGCCCACGGTGAGGTCGGTGTCCAGCCGCACCCGGATGCTGTCGGTGAGGGTGGTACGGACGAGCAGGGCGGCCTCGTCCGGATCCTCCACCATCGGCGCCGACGCGCCAAGGGAGAGCAGGTCCACGTACGGGCGCAACTGGACCTGCCCGTCCTCGTCGGCCCAGCCGTGATGTCCTGGAGGCACCTCGACCACCGGCGCTCTGACCCCGACCAACGCCTTGACCTCGCTGGCCAGATGCAGGCATCCCGGGGTTCGCGACCAGTACAGCGGCTTGACCCCGAGCGGATCCCGCACCAGGTACACCCGGCGGGTGGCCCGTTCCACGATGGCGAAGGCGTACTCGCCACGCAGCCGGTTCACCATCCGCTCGCCCCACTCGGCGAATGCGGCGAGCACCACCTCGGTGTCACTGGCGCTGCGGAAGCGGTGGCCCAGGTCGCTCAGCTCCGCGCGCAACTCGTGATGGTTGAAAACCTCGCCGTTGTAGCAGAGCAGCCAGCGTTCGTCGGCCGAGAGCCAGGGCTGTACCGCCCGTTCCCGGTCCACCACCGGCAGCCGCCGGGTGCCGGCGAGCAGGCCCGTCTCGCACCGCGTCTCGGTGACCTCGCCGCGCGGGGCGAGCGTGCCGAGCATCCGCCGGAAGATCGCCGGGTCGGCCTCCGGACCGAGGCTGAGCACGATCCCGCACATCGTTCAGCTCCCCATCTCGGCTTCGTACGCCCGACGCAGCCGCAGGGTCGCGGCCGGGGCGAGACAGACGTGCCAGGCCTGGCCCTCGTCGATCACGTTGAGCTCACCGGCCCGCTGCCGCTTCAGCAGCAGCTCGGCCAGGACGTCCCGGGCGCCGAAGCGGCGATACCAGGCCATTTCCACGTCCACCGCCCAACCCAGGCAGTGGCCGCTCGGCACCATCGCCGCGTACCCGAGGCGCCGCAACCGGTACTGGTGCTCGGCACTGCGGACCAAACTGGTGACCCAGAGTGGCGGCGTGCCCGCCGGTGCGGCGGCGGCGAACTCGCGGCTGACGTCGTTGAGCAGGGCGACCACCTCCCGGCGGGCCCGACGGAAGAGCAGGCCGGCGGTGCGCGGCGTGGCGTCCGGCAGCACCCGGCGGCGCAGCGCGCGTACGCCCCGGCCGACGATCGTGCGGGGCTGCTCGGTGTAGCGGAAGCGCAGCAGTCTCCGGCGTCGCAGCCACTCCAGGTCGACCAGTTCCGGGCTGTGGTGCACGTCGGCGTCGGTGCGGAACGTGGCCGCGTCCCGCCACCACATCACGTCGATACGCGACAGCAGGTAGATGCGGACGAGCGCGGTCAGGTCGCTGGCCGAACTGCGGGCGTTGGGCCGGTACCGGGCCATCTCCAGCAGCAGGGTCTCCCGGGCGCCGACCAGCCCCTGCGCGGTGGCGTCGAGCACCGCGGCGATCGCCGGTTCCCGCAGCCGCTGGTCGATCAGCACCTGGCGGGCCCTGGCACTGCCCGTCCCGGCGAACGCGCCCACCTCGACCAGCAGGTCGGCCACGGCGTCGCGGTAGGCGTCCAGGTCCGGTTCGACGGCGGGCGCCAGGTGAGGCGGCCGGGACGGGGCGCGGCGGCGGGCCGGTGCAGCGTGCGGGACGACAGGGCCCGGCTGGGACCTCGGGCTTCGACTGGGCACACGCATGGTCGGGTCCTCTCTCCCGTCGCGACATCACGGCGTACGTCACCCTCTGTGACACCGTAATCACGCGGACCGGGAGAAGTCCGAACAATCTTCCTGTCTTCCCCGCAAGAGGTCAGAACGGCGCTCCCCGGCCCCCGGCCCCCGGCCCCCGGCCCCCGGCCCCCGGCCCCCGGCCCCCGGCCCCCGGCCCCCGGCCCCCGGCCCCCGGCGATCTTGCACTTTCGGTCGCCTGTATGCCCTACTTCAGGGCTTTTACGGCGACGAAAAGTGCAAGATCGCCGGGGTGGTGGGCAGGGTGGGACGTGGTGGGGCGGGTGCGCCCCCACCGGGGTGTCGGGGTCCTAGCCGGGGTCCACTGTTGTTCCGGATCCGGATCTTGCCCTCGGTGCGGACCTTGGTGATGGCGAGGCTGCTCCGGGCGACCTGGCCGGTGCTGTAGTTCGTCACCGAGGCGCTGCTCGTGCTCGCCCCGTGCGGCCAGACCGTCAGGAAGCCATTGCTGCTCGCACCCGGCCGTCGGCGGGCAGCTTCACGCTCATTCCCATCGACGTCGTACCGACCTGGTAGTCCAGGGTGTCACGGCGCTGGCCTGGTTCGCCGGCGCGACGGTCACGTGACTCATCGTGGTCGCACCCGTCACCGCCAGGTCGATCATCGCCGCCGTCGCGCCGGCCGGGGCGATCCCCCCGGTCAGCGTGACGGTACGGGTGCCGCCGCTGGCGCCGATCGGCCCGGTGCTGGTGCCGATGCCGCTACGGGTGTCGATGAGCCAATCGGCCACATCGTAATGCGAGCATGTCAAATCCCTCCCTCAGATTTTTGCGCGGCTGGTGATCCCGAATGTCGAGGCCGGATCACCATCGGCACTCGTAGCGAAACTGAGACCCCTCGCCGACCTCCACATAACCCATCGCCGACAAGGTACGGCCATCCGCCGGCCGGGCGGCGAAGGCAATCAGCGGTTCCCCGTACCGTCCGAAGACGCTCGCGACAGCGTTGAACTCCGCACCGGGTTCCAGTTTCAGCAACTCCGCGCTGCGCCACAGCAGCGCGAGAACGATGACCACATCACGAGCGTCTTCATTGGCTGCCATCAGGACCGCGGCGCGGATCCCGGCCCTCAAATACCGTGGCGCGTCCAGTCTTACGGCAAGCGCGGCGGCACGTTGCACGTACGGACTCAGAACCGTTTCCTCCATGGCCGCCAGTGATCGTGCAGCCGCCTCGACCGCCAAGCGGTCACGCAGCGCCTCGACGAGTCCGGTGATCCGCTCGTCCCGCTCTGATGGCATCGGCATCCGGAGGTACTCCTCACGCGGCCTGAAGCGCAGCACGTCGGCGAAGTGAGTTGATTTCACCATCAGCGCCTCCGTCCAACTCTCTGGCGATCACCACCTGACTGTGACCAACGGCAGGGGCCGCAGCGATGGGAAAGCAGTGCTCCTTGGATCCAGCGACTGTACTGAGATCCACAGCAAGTCCAGCCAGGTCAGGCGGCAGCAAACCAAGCATGTTGGATTGAGCTTCGCTTGCCATGGTTACTTCAATTCTCCGGCCAAAAAATCGTCCGCCCTCGAACCATTCACAGACGCCGGGAAGCTGCACGGGTAGGAATCTCGTCACCTCCCTACGTTGAGTAGCGCCGTGGCCGCACGAACGACCATCGGTGGGTCCATTAATCAGCGAGCCCGAGGCGCATTCGGTAGGTGCACATCCGCTCACTTAGGGCTGCCCGCGCATCCGGTTCGTCGTCGAGTACCACGAGAGGTGAGTCACCAGTGGCGCAGATGCCGTATATCTGGTCAGCGACGCTTTCGGTCAGAATGTGGTCGAAGTGGAACGAGCCTTCGAACGCAAACCAAGCCACCGAGCCAGCACGCTCGCATGCCATACGCAAACAGGACTCCAAGTGTTGCTGGAGACCCACAGGCATGGTCTCGAACTCGAAATCATACTCACAGACCGGCGGCAAGTTAGGTTCAGGACGGTCATCCTCCAGGCAGTAAGTCTTGGTCCGCCTTGGAACATCATCCCCCCATGCCATTGCGAAGTCGGGAGCCTCCTGGACTGCGGGAATGACGAAAAGGCTGACTACCGGAGCGGTTCCGTCCCAACAAATCGCATCCAATACCCGACTCACCCTAGGCCCCACTTAACCATGTTCTCCGGGCTCGGCACCAACGCGGACAACACGTTGCCCTGATAGGGGCCCTCCTTCGCCACGAACGCGACGACGGTGCGACCATCAACTTCCCCGGCAAAAGCCCGAGAGCGAGTTCCACCGATCTTCCAATCGAAGGTCTTGCTCGGGCTCGTCAACACTGGGGACAGCTTCTCCTGGAAGATTGCAGCCTTACTCGCGACGCTGCCCTTATTCGGAATTATTCCTTCATCGATCAGGTGACGCATTGCATGGCCACCCCCACCGCGCATGTTCTCGAAGGCAGAACCGACCGCATCATCTGCGAAGCCAATGGCACCACCGCAGTTGTGTACGAGGACCGGCGTGTTGCCGGCTACCACATAGTACGTGTGGAGCTCGTCGACGGTGAGGTTGTGGACCTGCTGTTGCTCGGTCCACTTCCGGACGGCCACCACCGAGGCGGGGCGGTGGTCGGCGGTCTCGAAGACGTACCCGGGCCGCAGGTCCTTCGCGTCGACCCAGCGGCCCTCGCTCGCCACCCAGAACGGGTGCTTGTCGGTGGCCGTGAGCTGGCCGGTCCGGTCGCCCTTGTCGCCGTCGGTGTCGACGGTGATCTCGATCAGATTCTTGTTGCCCGAGCCGACGATCAGGGCCGTGACCGCTCGGACCGCGGTCTTGCCAGTGGTCGGATCGGTGGCGATCACCTTGTCGCCGACCTTGACCTCGTCGATGCGCTTGCGGCTGCCGTTGGCCATCAGCACCCGGGTCTCCGGGGTGAAGCTGTTGCTGCCGCAGCCCTTACCGAGCAGGCCACGACCGATGCTGCGCGCCTCGCCCATGCCGGCGCTGACAGCCTTGCCGCCGGCGGCCCGCAGGCCACCGCCCAGCGCCCGCACACCCGCGCCGAGCGCCTGGCCCGCGATGGAGCCCAGGGCGCCGCCGAGGGCGCCGGTCAGGCCGCCGATCGCGGTGGTGCCGAGTAGGTCCAGTCCCCGCTTGCCGTTCATGTAGCCGGTGACCGCCGAGCCGACCGCGCCGGCCAGGGCGCCGCAGCCCACCGCGCCGACGCCGGTCCAGCCGACCGCCGCGCCGCAGCCGAGGCCGACGACGGCGCCGACCGCGAAGCCGGCGATCTCGGCGGCGTGGTCCTCGACGAACTGGGTCGCCTTGTCCCACATCTCGCTGGCACCCTCGACCAGCGGGGCGAGTTTCTCCGCCGCCGCGAGCATGAGGTTCTGCCGGAACTTGTCCGGATCCTTGATCGCCTGCGCGGTGACCGCGACGACGCTCGCCGCCACCTTGACCCCGGCCGAGACCACCTTGGCCGCCGCCATCAGCGGTTTCGTCAGCGCCTTGACCACCGGCAGCTTGGTGAACTGGACAAGCTTCTTCTGCGCCGCCTTCGCGGCCTGAGTGACCTTGACCTTGATCTGGTGGGCTACGGCGCGGGCCTGTTGTTTCGCCCAGTCCCCGAGTCTGCCGTCCCGGTACGCCTGGTAGCCCTCCATCACCTTGTTCTTGACCCGGTCGATCTGCTGGCCGGCCCAGTTCTTCGCCTTGTCGACCGCAGACATCCCGGTGTCCCACAGGCGTTTGCCCAGGTTCGCCAGGCTGTTCCACGCGCGACTCGCCCCGCTTTTGAGGGAGTTCCATTGCTGGCCGAGCCACTGTGCGCCGCGGTTCAACTGGTGGCTGACGTACCGGGTGCCCTGGTCCCACTTGTCGGCGACCCACCGGCCGGCGCTCCTTGCCCACTTCGGCCAGTGGCCGTCGGGGTCGTCGAAGTCGAGCGGGGCGCCGGCACCGTAGGTGTACCGGTTGGCGAGGATCGACTCGCCCCCGGTGTAGGTGACGCTGTCCCGGGAGGTGAAGGTGCCGGTGCCGGGGTTGTACCAGCGCGCGCCCATGTCGACCTGGCCGGTGTCCGGATCCGTCCAGTCGCCCTGGAAGCCCAGGTTGCCGGTGTTCCCGGCGCCGCCGATCTTCTTGCCGAACGGGTCGTAGGCGGTGGAGTCGTTCAGCGCGGTCAGGCTGGTGTTGGCCGGATCGAAGGCGGCCACCACGTCGCCGTGCGCGTCGGTCAGCGACAGTCGCTCGGTGCCGCCCCGGCTGGTGGCAAGCAGTTCGCCGGCCGGCCCTCGGGCGAAGTGTTCCACCCCGTCAGCGACCACCTCGTCGCCGAGGCCGGCGTAGGTGAAGGCCATCCCGTTGCGGGACACCACCCGGTTCAGGCCGTCGTAGGCGTAGCTCTGGTCCTCGGCGGCGATCAGCCGGTCGAAGGCGTCGAAGGAGTACTCCTCGACCAGGCCGGAGCTGGTACGGCTGCGCAGCGTGCCGCGGGCGGTGTAGGCGTACGTGTAATCTCCGTCGGCCAGCAGCCGGTTGCGCTCGTCGAAGGTGGCGGTCTTCGAGCCGGCGCGGATCCGGTTGCCGCTGTCGTCCCACTCGTACTCGACGCGGCCGGTCGGGCCGGTCCACGCGGTGAGCCGCCCCGCCTTGTCGTACTCGTAGGAGTTGTTGCCGGCGCCGACCGTCCCCATGGTGTTCTTGCTGGTCAGGTGACCGTTCAGGTCGAAGCCGTAGGTGATCTGGGCGACCGTCGACCCGGCGTTGTTGCGCAGGGTGTCGCTGGTGAGCCGGCCGAAGTCGTCGTAGCCGAAGGTACGGATCCGGCCGCCGCCGTAGTCGACGGTCTTCACCTCGCCGGCCGCGTCGTAGCCCAGCTTCTGCGCCTGACCGGTGATCGAGTCGCTGATCGAGTCGAGCCGGCCCTTCACGTACCCGAAGGTGGCCGTCCCGGTCACGTCGGTCCGCTGCGTGACGAGGCCGTCGTCGTCGTAGCTGAAGCTCGCGGCACCGCCGGGGCCGGCGGCGGCGAGCAGCCCGCCCCGGTCGTTCCAGGTGTACGTGTTGGTGCCGTTCGAGGCATTCACGCTGATGAGTCGGCCGGCCCGGTCGTAGCGCAGGCTGCGCGCCGCAGTGGCGGCCTCCCCACCCGCACCCGTCTCCTCGATGAGCCGGCCGGCGGCGTCGTACGTCCGCTGCCGGCTGACCCCGCCCGGTTCACTGAGCCGCACCGCGCGACCCGCGGCGTCGTAGCCGACGGTCCAGGTGCGGTCGGCCGCCGCCGGGTGCGCGGCGGTCGCCGGCTCGATCACCGACTCCGGCAGACCGAGGGTGTTGTACGTGTAGATGGTGGAGTTGCCCCGGCCGTCGGTGTAGCGGGTGCGGTTGCCGGCCGCGTCGTAGCCGAAGCTGGTGGTGATGGACTTGCCGACGGTCACCGGCTCGATCTGCTTCACCAGCCGGCTGGCGGCGTCGTACTCGTACCGGGTGACCGTGTCGTACGGGTCCTTCGACGAGGTCAGGTTGCCGGCCGCGTCGTACCCGTAGGTCTGGGTGCGCAGCACCGTGCCGTCGGGGTCGAGGTTGGCGTCGCTGACGCGGTCGCCGAACAGGTCGTACCCGACGCGAACCGTGCGGCCGAGCCCGTCCGACGCGCGCACCTGGCGGCCGGCGTGGTCGTACCCGAACACCATCGCCTCGCCGGTGGGGGCGGTGCTGCGGATGACGTCGCCCACGGTGTCGTAGGCGTTGACGGTCGTGGCACCCGACGGCGACACCACCGAGGTGAGGTTGCCCTGGTCGTCGTAGGACATCCGGGTGACGAGGTTCTTCGGCACCGGATGCCGTTCGATGCGGGTCTGGGTGACCGCGCGGTCCAGGTCGTCGTAGGTGGACTCGATGACGGCGCCGGTCGGGTCGGTGACCGAGAGCACCTCACCGGTACGGGTGTAGGTGTACCGGATGATCGCCCGGTCGTCGTCGGTCGACGCCGGCTCGTCCCGGGTGACCAGGCGGTTGAGCTGGTCGTAGCCGAGCCGGGTGGTGCCGCTCGCGTCGATCTGCTCGACGACGTTGCCCAGCCCGTCGTAGCGGCTGCGGGTCTCCGGCGTGATCAGCTCGCTCACGCCGGGCGGCAGGTAGGACGGGGCGACGCCGCGCACCGGGCGACCGAGCTTGTCGTACTCGGTCCGGGAGATCTGCCCCCGTGGATCCCGGACGGCGACCTGCTCGCCGAAGACGTTGTAGCTGATCGCGATCTCGGGCCGGACCGTGGCCGGCGCGTCACCGTTGCTCTCCGCCGAGACGGCCGGGCCGGTCGAGCCGACCTGGCGACCGAGTTCGTCGTAGCGGTAGGTGGTGGTGAAGGCCGCCGGGTCGGCGCCGGCGACGTTGCCGCGCGGGTCGGTGACGCTGAGCCGCAGACCACGCTGGTCGTACGTGTAGCTGGTGGTGCGAATCTCGCTGCCGGCGAGGACCCGCTCGGTGCGCAGGTTGCCGTCGTTGTCGTAGGTGTAGTCGACCGTCTCGTTGAGAGCCGCGACAGGCCACGGCACGTTCGACGCCTTACCGGCACGGGTGGTTCGACGGACGTTGCCGTTGCCGTCGTAGGCCATGGTGGTGGTCCGGTTCAGCCCGGCCGGGTCCTCCACGCTGGTGAGCAGCTTGCCGGCACCGTCGTAGGTGAACTGGGTGGTCCGGGTGCCGTTGGCCTCGACCTTGTGGGTGAGGTTGCCGGCGGCGTCGTACGTCCGCTCCTCGACGACGTAGTCACGCCTGGTGCCGTCCGGGTTCCGGAACCCCTTCATCGTGATCTTGTGCACGAGATCGTCGCGGTAGTAGGTGTACTCCAGGCGTCGGCCCATGGCGTCGGTGTCGCTGGCCAATCGGCCGGCGAAGTCGTACGAGTAGGAGTGCAGGACCAGGTAGTCGCCGGTGCCGGTGCCCGGGGCGCCCTCGGGGTCGCTGCGCCAGTCCCGCAGCCGCACCTCGGCGATCTTGTTCTGCGCGGTGTACGCCCAGTCGTACCGGTTGTCATTGGCGTCGACCATCGACGTCCGGTTGCCGAACCGGTCGTAGCCGTAGGTGGTCTCGTTGCCCTCCGCGTCGATCACCTTGACCGGCCGGTTGTGCTCGTCGTACTCGGTGGTGGTGACCCGCTCCGGATCGTCGCCGAGCAGGTCGGACTCGGTGACCTTGATGACGTTGCCGTCGGCGTCGTAGTCGTTGGTGGTCCGCCCCTGATGCCGGGCACCCGAGATCGCCTCGATGGTCACCGGGCCGGTCACCGTCTTCACCCGGGAGTGCTCGTCGTAGGTGTAGGTGATGGTGACGCCCGCGGGGTAGGTGTCCGAGACGACCTTTTCGGTGAGTCGGCGGCCGAGCGCGTCGTAGGTGTACTCGGTGACCAGGCCACCGGGCTCGGTGACCCGGGCCAGGTCACCGTTGCCGTAGTAGGCGTAGCCGGTGACCTTGCCCTCGCCGTCGGTGCTGCTGCGCAGCAGGCCGGCGGGCTGGATCCCGCCGCCGACCGCCGCCTCCCCGCCGATGGTGTACGCGTGCAGGACCAGGCTGCCGTCCGGGCTGGTCTGCCTGGTCAGTTGCCCGTCGATGCCGTACTCGTGGCTCGTGCGGTACCGGTTGTCGGTGGGGCCGCTCGACCGGCCGTCGCGGACTTCGACGGCCAGGTCGACCCGGGGGTCGAGCGGGTCGGTGATGCTGGCCGAGTAGGTGTAGTAGCTGGTGTGGCACTGGGTGGCGGTACGACAGGTCTTGCGGGTCGCCATCCGGCCCCGACTGTCGTAGGTCATCTCCACCGAGTCGCCGTTCTCGTTGGTGACCTTGGACTGGTAGCCGTCCTGGTCGTACGAGTAGGTGCGGATCGCCATCCCGTCGAGCGGGTGCAGCACGAAGACCGGGCCGCCGGAGTTGCCGGGGATGATGGTGCAGAACGCGGGATCGTTCGGGTCCGGCTGCGTGCAGGTCTCGGTCGGCGGCGGGGTGGGCGGGGTGGTCGGCTCCCCCGGCCGGTCCTCCGGCCGGGTCTCCAGACCCAGTGGGGTGCCGGAGCGCAGCAGCCGCCCGGCGAGCGCGTCGTACTCGTACAGGTGCGGGCGGTTGGCCGGGTCCAGCACCTGGATGCTGCGCCGCAGGTCGTCGTCGCCGCCGTAGATGGTCGGCAGGCCGATCTTCCAGGTGCCGCCGTCCTCGTCGGTGTACTCCTTGACCCGGTCGGTCGCCGTGTCGTAGACGGTCTCGCTGGCAACCCGCCCGCTGGGCAGCGTGACTTTCGTGAGCTGCTGCGCGGCTGGCTTGGCGTACCGGAAGTGGGCGGCCACGGTCTCCGGGCCGAGTGGCTGCGAGTAGACCGCGACCTCGTCGATGACGCCGGCGAAGTACCGCTGCGCGGTGGACCCCCAGCCCGGCCAGGACGTCGGCGAAGTCGCCGAGGCGGCACCGACCTGGTTGAAGGTCAGCAGCGAGTGCTCGATGGTCTGCCCGGTCCGCTCGCCGACCTTGACGCCGTCGAGGTACATGGTCTGGGTGTTGCCCATCGCGGCGAGCACGACGTGGTGCCACTTGTTGTCGTTGACGGCGACGGTGGAGGTGATGGGCGCGATGCTGCCCCCGGCGAACTGGCCGCGCAGCCGGCCGTCGGTGCCGGTGTAGAGGATCGGGACGCCGCTGGTGGCGGCGGTGCCCACGGCCTTGTCCTGGTAGCCGATCAGCGGGCCGCCGGTCTGGGTCAGACCGATCTTGAACCACAGTTCGATGCTGGCGTCCCGGCTCTTCTTCACCAGGCCCTTGGGCAGTTCCACATGCGAGGAGGTGCCGTTGAAGGCTGCCGCCGTGTTGTCGGTTCCCTCGACGACGCCGGGCTGGCCCAGCGTGACGTTCCGGTAGGTGGCGGCGTCCTTGCCGAGGTTGATCGCGACGTCGCTGGCCGCCGCGGTGCCCTCCGTCTCGCCGAGCCGGTAGTAGGAGTCGGGGCGGGCGTCGAGCACGGCGGTGCGGTAGTGCGAGCCGGCGGCGTACTCGTAGCTGGTGCAGGCGTTGGTGGGCGAGCAGATCTTGGTGAGCAGGTCGCCGGTGTAGGTGTAGCTCCAGGTCAGTTGGGTGCCGTTGACCGCGTCGGTCTTCACGGCGGTGATCCGGTCGCCGGTCCAGGTGAAGTGCAGGGCCCGACCGGCGGTGTTGGTCTGGCTGTTGGCGACCTGGGCCCGGGCCAGCTTGCCCGTGTAGATGTCGTAGATCAGCCGTACCGACCGCCCCCGCTTGTCGGTGATCTGGGTGAACCTGCCGTTGGAGAACTCGTAGGTCGTGCCGGAGCGGTCGAGCAGCCGCCAGATGGTGCCGCTCACGGTCAGCCGGGCGACCCGGCCCGACGGCGCCGCGTACGTCCCGTCGGGGTTGCGGCCGAACCGCACCTCCTGCCCGTCCGGGTAGCGGATCACCACGTTGCCGGAGCCGTCGTTGTCCGGCGTCAGCTTCATGTCGTACCGGCTGGACCAGCCGGCACCGAACACGCCGGAGGTACGCGGGTCGAGGCTGTTGTAGGTGCGCAGCAGGTTCAACTCCGGTCCCACCGTCACCACGGCGGCGTCGATGGCCGAGGTGGTGTAGTTGCCCACCTGGGCGTCGAACTCCCGGCCGCGCTCCGCCTGCGGCGCCCCCGCGATGCGCGACAGCAGGTCGGGTTGGGGCACCGAGGTGAGCAGCACCGAGTCCGGCGACCGGACCTCGTTCGCGGTGTCCTTGACGTACGCCCGCCAGAGGTAGGACTTCTCCCAGGACAGGCGCCCGGCGGGAACCACCCAGGAGGGCCTGTTGAGGTAGCCGGAGTTGGTGCAGTTGGTGGCGGCGCCGGCGTCGGTGCGGTCGCAGACTTCGAACTTGAACGACAGCGTCGCGCCGGGCGGGGCGTCGGTGTCGACGGCGCGCGCCCACAGCAGCGGTGTCAGGGTGGGTGCCCGGTACCCGTTGTTCGGGTACAACTCCTGCACCACCGGCGGCACGTCGAAGACCTGCAGGACGATCCGGCCGGGTGGCACCTGGTGGTCGGTGAACACCACGCCGCCGGTGCGAACCATGGTGAAGTCCAGGAGGTACGCGCCGGGCTCCAGCCGCTTGACCGTGGCGTCCAAGGTGACCTTGGCGCCGCGGGCGAGGGTGGCCGGCAGGTTCGCCGCCCGCTGCTGGGTGACCGCCGCGCCGGTGCGCGCGTTGTAGACGCGGTAGGCGAGGTAGTAGTTCGCCGGGGTCCAGTTCTCGGCACCGAGGTTGGTGACGGTGACCTTCACCTTGCCGTCCTGGTTGCGCAGGACCGGCGGCTCCGGCGTCGGCTTCGGGATCGCGTACCCGGCGTTGTACGGCGAGTGGGTGACGTAGAGCTTGGGCGGGTTGGCGGTGCCGGTGCCGGCGAACCGCTTCCACGCCGTCGAGTCGGTCGTCGGGGCCCGCAGCGACAGGCCGTTGTTGGCCTGCTGGCCGTTGACCCAGCGCTGCACCAGGTTGCGGCCGGCGACGCCGAGGTCGAACATCTCGCTGGCCGCCGGGCAGGCCGACTTGGACTGACCGAAGGCGATGTAGCCGTGTGCGAAGGACCGGCTGGCCAGCGAGCCACCCACCGACGGTCCGGGGAACGAGTAGCCGTCGCCCGCGCTCCACGCCTCGGTGACCGGGTGCACGGTGACCGGACGCGGCTTGCAGGAGGCCGCGTCGTAGTTCACCACCGACAGGGCCACGCCGTGGATGGTGTGGTTGCTGAGCCCGGCGGTGTCGAACTTGACGTACGCAGCGGCGTTGGCTTCGTTGCCGCTGGCGTTCTTTGCGCGGCCCACCAGCAACGCCTCGCTGCCCGAGGCGGAGCTGCTGCCGTGCACGTACATGCTGCTGCCCGCGCCGATGCCGGTCACCGGCGGGCCAACCGTGGGGTCGACCTCCACCGGGTAGCGGCGAGTCGGGTCCGTTAGCCAGGCCCGGTCGATCGTCACACGCAGCGCCGGCTGGCCGCCGGTGTCGACCAGCTCGTAGTGCACGCCGGTGGAGGTGACCGCGGCACGGGTGTCGTCACCGGCGTCCACCATGTAGCCGGGCGGAATGACCGCCCGCTGCACGCCGGCCCGGTCGGTCAGCACCACCTGGCCGTCGACGAGCTTCGCGGTCAGGTCTCGCAGCCGCAACGGAAAGAGGTACGAGGTGGGCGCGGCCGCCGAGTGCAGCACCAGGGTCTCCTTGACCCCGCTGGGACGGGGTTCCAGACGGAGATCCACCTCGGGCCGTACGCCCGGATAGGTCACCGCGTCCTCGGCGGCCCGGCCGGCCACCCCGGCCGCGTCGGCGAGGGTGAACCCGAACTCGGCCCCACCCTCGAACGTCAGCCGGACCAGCTCATCCGCGTCGGATCGGTCGGCCAGCCACACCCGCGTCGCGTCCGCCGCGTTCTGCCAGCCCGATCCGTCCGGAGCCCGCACCAGGCCGCTGTCGATGGGAGCCCAACTGCCGTCCGGGCGCCGGTAGTTGACCGGCGCGGAGGAGAGCTCGGTGGTCTGGCTGCCGTCGGCGTTGTCGTAGACCCGCCGATGGGCACCGCGTTCCGTCGGCCGTTCTCGGCTGGTCTTCCGGTCGAACCCCGTGGCGCTGCTCGTCGGCGCTTTCGCCACCCTCGCCTCGTTGCGGGGCGGCTTGGCCTCCTGCGCCAGGCGGTGCAGTGGGTAGTGGCCTCGCTCGGTCTTCGGCAGTTCCCGGTTCACCGGCCCCTTGACGGCGCGGGTGCGTCCGGCGGCCGACCCCCAGTCCTGCTGCGGCCTGGCTCCGGCGGCGACAGCTTTGCGGTCCTCGCCCCGGTGCCCGGAGGGTAACGGCGACAGCCCTTCCACCCCGCTGCCGCCGAGGTTGAGGGCCATCACGCCGGCCAGGGTCGCCGCGACGAGCGGACGCACCGCGACCGTGCGCAGCAGGGGCACGCGCCGCCTCGGCTGTGCAGCCCGATCGAACGTACGCCGAAGACCGAAGGACATCGTCAACCCCGGGGTGGTGGGAGGAATGGGCAGGTGACCGGTGTCGGGCCGAGCGGAGTGTGCCCGCAGAACGTGCCGGTGCGGAAAGACTCGATGAACGCGAAGCGGACGCCTCGGACGTCAATGGTCGACGGCGGCGTCAATTATCGGCGGAAGAGACGAATTCAGACGTGTCGGGCAGATCATCGCCGCCCGTGGCCACTCCTGAGCACCAATACGTCAGGTCGCGATTGATACAAGATCCCACACCCCCGTGCGCTGTTCGTCATCAATGCGCCGCTGTACGGTCCCAACACTGGGAGCACCTGTCAAGGCCGCTAACCGCCCACACCGGCCGGTCACGCTTTCCACCTGGAAACACTACGGAAAGTAGTTAGAATCCGTAGGTTCTGTCCCTTTAAGCACGGGCAACATCCCTTTTATCCTGTGCCTGATCGGCTCCGCCGGCACCCCCTTGGCAGGCCGCCGGACGTCGGGCATGATGGGCGCCGGTCGATCCCGCACACCGAACCGAGCGCGCATCATCGCGCTTGCTCGGTAAATGGCGGCGGCGCAATTCGAACCCTTGGGGAGGGGTACTCAAACGTGATCACCAGTGCAGTGAACTGCATGCCGAAAGGCGTTTCACGGCCCGCTGCATCCAGGCCAGCCCGGCACGACATTCCGGCGCCATCACAGCGTTGAGCCCTTCGCCGACGGCCGTCGGCTCCGACAACCACGGCACTCAGCGGCGGGCTGAGGCCAGCTGACCAGGGGGAGGAATCATTTCCGTCATGTCCAGAAAAGACTCTGGGATTTCGCCGGGAGCTTCTTTTCGGCGCATCGCGAAACACTGCGCCGTGGCGCTGGCGGTCGTCGCCGGCAGCCTCGCGGTGCCACTCGCCGCATCGCCGGCGCAGGCCGCAGATGCCTTCTCCTGCACGGGCCCAGGCACCTTCTTCCATGTCTCAACCAACAGCCGCGGTATCGGCTACATGTCGGTGAGCAGGTACACCACGCCAGGGCGTGTCGGCGGCAGTTGGATGTTCGATACCAACCCTCTGCCCTCGCCTGGCTGGCACCAGTACGGACGCATTCTGGGCGGTCCGAACGGTCGCGCATACGGCATCAATTCCGAAGGCCTGCACCGCCAACGTTATACCGGCTCGGCTTGGGCGACCGGCGACCAGGAGAACTGGCGCATGAGCACCGGCTTCACCTCGTACGCCACCGCCGCCTACCGGGACAAGATAACCGTCGACGAGCTGGGTGACTTCTACCTCATCGACTCCAACGGGGTGCTCCGGTGGTACCGCTATGCCGAGTCGACGAGAACGTGGACCATTTCCGCCCGGGCCATCGACACCGGCTGGAACAAGTACAACCTTCTGGTCGCCACCGCACCCGGGGTGCTCTACGCCCGGGCAGCCTCCGACGGTCGGCTCTACCGGTACCGCTTCGACCCGGTCACCCAACGCTGGATCGACCGGGACCGGCTCGTCTCGGGCAGCTTCTCCGGGTATGCCAAGGGTCTCTTCTCCGTCGGCGGCGACACCCTGTACGGCATCCAGAGCAACGGTGACCTCCGCGAGTTCCGCTACCGCGAGGACATTCACAACTGGGAGGTGAACAACAACCGGATCGGCACCGGGTGGGATTACACGGCTGCCACCGCGATCACGAACACCTGCACCCAGAGCGCGATCAGCAGCCCCCCACGGCCGGCGACGCCGGTCCAGCCGGACGCTCCGATCGCGGTGATTCAGGCACCGGCCGCCGGCACAACGCTGGGCAACCTGGAGGTCGCCTACGCCGACAACATCGGCCAGCTACGGCACGGTCGCGCCCACCCGGACTTCCTGGGGACGATCCAGTGGTCGCCGGTGCCGGGTGTCGAGGCGTACACCGGCAAACCCGCCCTTGCCGCGGACTCCCAGAACCGGGTCAACCTCTTCGCCCACGAAACCACCAGCAACATCGCGAGGCTGACCCAGAAAACCCCGAACATGCCCGACTGGGAGCCCTGGTTCGGGCTGGCCGGGGCGATGAAGTCCGACCCGGCCGTGGTGCGCCTGTCCGACAACAACCTGGTGGTCTTCGCGTACGACGAGAACGGTGTCCTCTGGCATCGCCAGCTGGACAGCAGCGGGACCTATCCGTTGCCCTGGCGGTCCCTTGGCGGCAGCGCCCTGGCCGGCACCACCCCGGTCGTGCAGGCGGAGACCGATGGCTCGGCCACCATCACGGCGGTCTCAGCGACCGGTGAGGTGGTCACCGCCACCTGGCGGGCCGGCGCGCTGGCCAGCGGGTGGACCGGTCTCGGCGGCACCGGGTTCACCGGCACGCCGACCACCGCCGTCCTGCCGGGACGCCGGACGATGGTGGTCGCCCGACACGACGACGGCTCGGTACGGGCACAGTTGCAGAACAGCGACGGCACGTGGCCGCGTAGCTGGACGCCGGTGGGCGACGACTCGATCACCCTGGCCGGCTCCCCCAGCGCCTTGCTCAGTCCTACCACGGGTCGGATGTGGGTCTTCGTCCGGGGGACCGACGGGGTCATCTACCGGTCCCGGCAGACCGGGCCCGGATCCGCGACCTGGACGTCCTGGGGTCCGGTGGCCTCAGGCGAGACCTACGTCACCGATCCGACCGCGCTCACCTTCCAGAACTCCGGCGGGCAGCAGATTGGCTTCGTCACCCGTACCGTCAACTCCAGTGTCCGGCTCTACGCCGCCGACGAGACGATGGACATCTCGGCCGCCCGGGCCAGCCGGAGCACCGCTGACGACTCGTTCACCCGGCACGACATTCCGGCGCCACCACAGCGCTGACCGCACCGCCGATGGCCGTTGGGGTCACGTCGACCCGGCGGCCGTCGGCGTTCACAGCCAGCCGTGCTCGCGAGCGACGCGGACCGCCTCGGCGCGGCTGTCGACGCCCAGCTTCTGCACCGCCAACGCCAGGTAGTTACGGACGGTTCCACTCGACAGGTGGGCCCGGCGGGCGATCGCGGCGACCGGTGACCCGTCCTCGGCCGCTCGCAGCGTCTCCAGCTCACGCGGGGTCGGCGCGCACGGCGGGATGGTCAGTGCATCCGCCGCGAGCGCCGGGTCGACGTACCGGCCACCGGTGTGCACCCGGCGGACGACGTCGGCCAGCACGCCACCCGGCGCTCCTTTGGGCAGGAATCCCCAGGCCCCGGCGATCAACGCGCGGGCCAGATGCGGCGGACGCCCCTGGCCGGTGAGGATGACCACCGCACAGCCCGGCAACCCGGGCGAGTTCGGCGGCGACCTGGAACCCGTCGCGCCGGGGCATTGCCAGGTCCACCACTGCCACGTCGGGCCGGTGCGCCAGGGCGGCGGTGACCGCCGCGTCGCCGTCGGCCGCCTGCGCGACGACCGTCAGGTCCTGCTCGAGATAGAGCAGGGCCGCCAGGGCGGTACGGATCAGCTCCTCGTCGTCGGCGGGCAGGACCCGGATCATGCGGCGGTCGGTACGGTCACCTCGACGGTGAAGACACCGTCGGCGCAGTGGGTCCGCAGCCGCCCGCCGGCCGAGGCGGAACGGTCTGCCAACCCGCGTAGGCCGTGGCTGTGCCGATCCGGTTCCGCCGGGGCGGTCACCCCGTCGTTGGTCACGGTCATCCGGGCCACGGCGGCGTACCCGAACCGCAGCCGACGGCGCAGCCGCTCGGCCGGACCGGCGCTGACGGCGGTGGTCAGCGCCACCGCGAGCACCATTGAGAACGCGGCGAGCCCGAGCGCGCCCGCCGCCACCCGCTGGCGCGGGTGCTGGCGCATCGCTGGCCAGCCGGACTGGAGCTGGTGATGACCGCCGATAACTGGGCCTGACCGGCCCCGCTCGGCGCGTACACGCTGCTGATCCTGCCGGTCGGCTACTTGGTCATCGGCACCGTCCGCTGGCGGTGGCGCGAGGCCGGCAGCCTGCGGATCCAGCTCGCCGGTCTGGCCGGATGGGGGCCCTGGCCCTGCTTGCCGCGCTGCTCGGTGGTGCCGTGGGGCAGTGGCTGGTGGCACTCGGCTGGCTGGTTCACTCCGGCTGGGACTGGTGGCACCACCGCACCGGTCGGGTGGTGCCGCGCGCCTACGCCGAGTGGTGCGGAGTCATCGACGTCGTACTGGGGATCACCAACATCCTGGCGCTGCTCGCCAGCTGACGCGGACCGGCAGGGGCCGCCGCCGGCGGCCCCTCACATGTTCCGGTGGTCGCCGCATCGGGTGCGCGGGGGTGATGAAAAGCTTGACCCATGAGTTCCACGCCCGTACGGCCCGACCCATCCATCGAACCACCCGCCTTCGCGGATCTCGGCCTTCGCCCCGAACTGCTCGCGGCGCTCTCCGCGCTCGGCTACGAGGAGCCCACGCCGATCCAGCGGGAGGCGATTCCGCCGTTGCTGGTCGGTCGGGACCTGCTCGGGCAGGCGGCGACGGGTACGGGCAAGACGGCCGCGTTCGCCCTGCCGCTGCTCCAGCGGATGCCCGAGGAGCGGCCCGACGGCGAACCCGTCGCGCTGGTCCTGGTGCCGACCCGCGAGCTGGCCGTCCAGGTCTCCGAGGCCTTCCACCGCTACGGCAAGGACCTGGGCGCCCGGGTCCTGCCGATCTACGGCGGGCAGCCGATCGGCCGGCAGTTGCGTGCCCTGGACTCCGGGGTCGACGTGGTGGTCGCCACTCCGGGCCGGGCCCTGGACCACATCGCCCGGGGCACCCTGCGGCTGGGCAGCCTGACCGCGGTGGTGCTGGACGAGGCCGACGAGATGCTCGACATGGGCTTCGCCGAGGACATCGAGGCGATTCTGGAGCACGCCCCGCAACAGCGGCAGACGGTGCTGTTCTCGGCGACCATGCCGGCCCGTATCGACGGGATGGCCCGGGCGCACCTGACGGATCCGGTACGCATTCTCATCGCCCGTGAGCAGCCGGTGGCCGGCGAGGCGCCCCGGGTGCGGCAGAGCGCGTACCTGGTAACCCGGGCGCACAAGCCGGCCGCCCTGGGGCGGGTGCTGGATGTGGAGTCGCCGACCGCGGCGATCGTGTTCTGCCGCAGCCGGGAGGAGGTCGACCGGCTCACCGAGACGATGAACGGGCGCGGGTACCGGGCCGAGGCGCTGCACGGCGGGATGAGCCAGGAACAACGCGACCGGGTGATGAGCCGGCTGCGCGCCGGCACGGCCGACCTGCTGGTCGCCACCGACGTCGCGGCCCGTGGGTTGGACGTCGAGCAGCTCAGCCACGTGGTCAACTACGACGTGCCGTCGGCCCCGGAGTCGTACGTGCACCGCATCGGCCGGGTGGGCCGGGCCGGCCGGGAGGGGGTGGCGATCACCCTGGCCGAGCCCCGGGAGCACCGGATGCTCAAGACCATCGAGCGGGTCACCGGGCAGCGGATCACGATCGACAAGATCCCCACCGTGGCCGACCTGCGTACCCGCCGGCTGGAACTGACCCAGGCCGCGCTGCGGGAGAGCCTGCTCGAGGACGACCTGGAGCCGTTCCGGGTGATCGTCGAGTCACTCAGCGACGAGTTCGACCTGATGGAGGTGGCCCTCGCCGCGGTGAAGCTGGCGCACGAGGCGACCCTGCCCGGCTCCGACGAGGCCGAGGAGGAGATACCGCAGGTTGCGGTCCGCCCACCCCGGCCGATCCGTCCGGAGTACGACGGCCGGGGCGACCGCCGAGGTGGGCGGCCCCGGGCCGGGGGCGTGACGCAGGTCTTCATCGGTCTGGGCCGGCGAGCCGGGGTCCGCCCGCAGGACCTGGTCGGGGCCATCACCGGAGAAACCCGGGTGAGCGGGCGGGACATCGGCTCGATCGAGATCGCCGACCGCTTCTCGCTGGTGGAGGTGCCGCTCGCGGTCGCCGACGAGGTGATCGCGGGCCTGCGGGGCAGCACCATCAAGGGCCGCAAGGCCACCGTCCGCCTCGACCGTGACAACCGCCGCTGAGGTGTTAACAGGGGGCCCCTGCTATGCGCAATGCGTTAACAGGGGCCCCCTCCTTCGCGCTCAGGCGGCGGTGAGGTGTTCGCCGCCCAGCGACGCCGGGTCGATCTCGGCCGGGCGCAGCGCCAGGGCGAGCACGTCGGCGACGTCGGCGAGGGTGTGGATGGTCAGCGCCTCGCGTACCTCGGTAGGCAGGTCGTCGAGGTCCGGCTCGTTGCGGGCCGGGATGATCACCTCGGTCAGGCCGGCCCGGTGCGCGGCGAGCAGCTTCTGCTTCACCCCGCCGATGGGCAGCACCCGGCCGGAGAGCGTCACCTCGCCGGTCATCCCGAACTCGGGGCGGGCCGGCCGGCCGCTGGCCAGCGACGCCAGCGCGGTGACCATGGTGATGCCGGCGCTGGGACCGTCCTTGGGCACCGCGCCCGCCGGCACGTGCAGGTGGATCCGCCGCCCGGCGAGGGCGTTCGGGTCCAGGCCGAGCCGGCGGCCGTTGGCGCGCAGGTAGGAGAGGGCGATGTGCGCCGACTCCTTCATCACGTCGCCGAGTTGACCGGTCAGGGTCAGCCCCGGCTCACCCTCCATGCTGGTCGCCTCGATGAAGAGCACGTCTCCCCCGGCCCCGGTGACCGCCAGGCCGGTGGCCACGCCCGGCACCGCCGTACGCTCCGCCGACTCGGGCGTGTGCTTCGGCCGGCCGAGGTAGCGGACCAGGTCGTCCGCGCCGACGCGGACCGGGCTCGGGTCGTCGGTGAGGGTCACCGCGACCTTTCGCATGATCTTCGCGAGGGCACGCTCCAGCTGCCGTACGCCGGCCTCCCGGGTGTACTCCCCCGCGATGCGGCCCAGCGCCGCGCCGTCGATGTCGATCTCGTCGGCGGTCAGTCCGGCCCGCTCCCGCTGCCGGGGCAGCAGGTGGTCGCGGGCGATGGCGACCTTCTCGTCCTCGGTGTAGCCGTCCAAGGTGACCAGTTCCATCCGGTCCAGCAGCGGGCCGGGGATGGCCTCCACCACGTTGGCGGTGGACAGGAACAGCACGTCGGACAGGTCGAGGTCGACCTCCAGGTAGTGGTCCCGGAAGGTGTGGTTCTGGGCCGGGTCGAGCACCTCCAGCAGAGCGGCGGCGGGGTCGCCCGCGTACCCCACGGAGAGCTTGTCGACCTCGTCGAGCAGCACCACCGGGTTCATCGAGCCCGCCTCGCGCAGCGCCCGGACGATCCGGCCGGGCAGCGCGCCGACGTAGGTGCGACGGTGGCCCCGGATCTCGGCCTCGTCGCGGATGCCGCCGAGGGAGACCCGGACGAACTTGCGCCCGAGGGCCCGGGCGACCGACTCGCCGAGGCTGGTCTTGCCGACGCCGGGCGGTCCGGCCAGGGCGAGCACCGCGCCCGAGCCGCGCCCGCCGACCACGCCGAGGTCACGCTCGGCCCGCCGGTTGCGCACGGCGAGGTACTCCAGGATGCGGTCCTTCACATCGCCCAGGCCGGCGTGGTCGGCATCGAGCACGGCCCGCGCCGCGACCAGGTCGGTGTTGTCCTCGGTACGCGTGCTCCACGGCATCTCCAGCACCGTGTCGAGCCAGGTACGGATCCAGCCCGCCTCCGGCGAGGCGTCGCTGGCCCGCTCCAGCTTGCCGACCTCGCGCAACGCCGCCTCGCGGACCTTCTCGGGCAGTTCGGCGGCCTCGACGCGGGCCCGGTAGTCGGCCGAGCCGTCCGGGGCGTCCTCGCCGAGTTCCTTGCGGATCGCGGCGAGTTGCTGGCGCAGCAGGAACTCCCGCTGCGACTTCTCCAGCCCCTCGCGTACGTCGGAGTTGATCTGCTCGGTGACCTCCTGCTCGGCCAGGTGGTCCTTCACCCAGCCGACGAGCAGTTCCAGCCGGGCGGTGACGTCCGGCGCGGCCAGCAGTTCGGTCTTCTGCGCCAGGCTGAGCCAGGGCGCGTAGCCGGCCGAGTCGGCCAGCTCGGAGAGGTCGGTCATCCGCTCCATCGCGTCGATGACCTGCCACGCGCCCCGCTGTTGGAGTACGGAGGTCATCAGGGCGCGATACTCGCGGGCGAGTTCCCGGGCCCTGCCGGCCGGGGCGGACTCGTCGATCTCGGTCGCCTCGACCCAGAGCGCCGCGCCGGGACCGGGCACGCCGGAACCGATTCGAGCACGGGCGAGACCCCGGATCACGGCCGCGGGCTCGCCGCTGGGTAGCCGGCCGACCTTCTCGATGGTGGCGATCGCACCCACGGAGCCGTACTCGCCGTCCAGGCGCGGTACGGCGAGCAGCCTGCGGTCGCCGGTGGCCCGGGCCGCGTCGACCGCGGCCTGAGTGCTCGGGTCGAGGGTCACCGGGATGACCATGCCGGGCAGCAGCACGGCGTCGGTCAGTGGAAGTACCGGAAGAGTTGCCATCGAACACCTACCATCGCATTGAGTTGAGCGTGTCTGACTCAAGTCGCGGCGACGCACCGATGTTCCTCGTTGTGAGCCAGGACACGAGATGGCCCGCAGCCAGACATCGCGAAGCCCTCTCGCACCGCGACCGGGTGATCACACCGCAGAATCGGGATTTCGATGTCACGCAAAAAGCGGCCGGCAACACATGGCTTTTGTTGCGCAATTGCCGGCCGATGAGTCAGAATTTGACCACACCCCCCGAACACAAGGAGTAATCGGCGATGGCAAGAAAAGTAATCACGGTGCTCACCGACGACCTCGACGGCGGAAAGGCCGACCGCACGGTGGAGTTCAGCCTGGACGGCGTGGCGTACACCATTGACCTCTCTGATGAGAACGCGGGTGTCCTACGCAAGTCGCTGGACCCGTTTATCAATGCCGGCCGGCGGCTCGGCCGGGCCGGTGTCGACGTCCGCAGTACTCGTCGCGGCATGGGCGGCGCCACGTCGGGAATGAACCGGGAGCAGAATCGCGCCATCCGGGAATGGGCGGTCAGCAACGGCTACAAGATTTCCGAGCGGGGCCGCATCCCGGTCGAGGTGGTCGAGGCGTACAAGAACCGCTGAACAGCGGGCGCGCGCAGCCGGCACCGCGGGAGATCCGGCAAACGATCCGCCAGACGCCATGGGGCCGCCCGGAGTGATCTCCGGACGGCCCCATGGATTTCGCGTCAGTTCACGGCCTCAGTTGACCTGGATTCGCACCGCGTCGAACGCGGGGGTCTGGTTGGCCCGCTCGGACATCGGGATGCGGTGCGAGCCGTCACCGGCCCAGACCGCGCACTGTGCGGTACCCGACTCCGGCAGCCCCGGGATCTGGATGACCACGCTGTCCGGCTGGCGGCCACCGCCGCCGTCCTCGGTGGCGACGAAGAAGGCCGGCACCGGCTCCGGCGCCGGAGCCTCGTCGGTGTTGTTCAGCATCCGGCAGGCGGTGTGGAAGTGGCCGCGGGTCAGCCCCTCATCGTTGAGCAGCGAGCTCTCCAGGTAGTAGCCACCCTGCCCGGCCGGGAGGAAGCGGTCCCGGACGAGGTTACGGGTGCTCACCCGGAGGGTGAAGCCCTCGTTGCGGTTGACCTGCTGCGGGAATTCGGTGATCAGCAAGGACGGGTTGTTGGCTGCGGCACCGACCTCGCCAAAGGCGGTGCTGATGCAACGGTTGCCGTTCTGGAAGCCGTCGTGCGGCTGGAGCCGGCTGTTCTCGCAGTTGTTGGCGAGCACGTCGAGGCCGTTACCGCCACCGTTGTTGTTGCCGCCGCCTCCGTTGTTGTTGCCACCGTCGTCGCCGCCACCGTTGTTGCCGCCACCGTTGTTGTTGTTGATCGGCTGGACCTGGCAGGCGGCGAGGTTGGCGAGGCCGCGCGGCCGAGGACCGAACCGGTCGATGGCGATGGTGATTCGATCGAGGGTCGCCCGGCGCTTGGCGGCCAGCGGACCGAGAATGGTGTTGTTGATGAACGCCTCACCCCGGTTGCCCTCGGTGGCGAGCCGCCGGTCGGCCTCGGTGATCTGCGTCTGCAGCTGGGCCAGGTTGCGGTCCACCTCCGCGCGGGCCCGGTCCGGCACCTGGGGCAGGCGGCTGACCACGTCCGGGCAGGCCACGGCCAGGGCGCCGGTGGTCGCGCCGCCGGTGCCGTTGCGGGTCTCCTGGCACTCCTGGACGGTCTGCTGCCCGTCACCCCAGTGGTTGGTCACCCAACGACCGTTCTGGAAGGTACGGGTGGTGGTGGCACCGCGAGCGGCCGGCGCGGTGGCGCCCGGGCTCGGTGCCACGCATTCGGCCGACACCGGCCGGGATTGCTTGTTCGGCCGTCGGTCACCGGCCGACGAGATCTGGGTCACGGCGACCACGCCACCGAAAACGGCGAGCGTGGCACCGACAGCCAGAAGTCGCTTGGTCCGCGCGTTACCGGATGGTCGGCGCGACCGGGGGGACCTGCGCATCGAATTGCTCTCCTTCTCGATCCGGTACCTGATTCGTGACTCGACGGACCGAACGGAATCGTGGTGGCATGCTCGGCGGACATCCGAGCGCGCCGGTGGCACGTCGATTACCGACGATGCCCTTTCCGCACCGTCTCCCGCGCCTGTCGGTGCGGGGTGGCGAGATCCTGTCCATTCCCGGTGAGGTACGGAGCCGACGTGACAGCGGTTCAAAGAAGCATGATTTTTTTTCCGACCATCCCGAACGGGTGAGCGGTGGGCTGTCGCGGAAGCGTCAGGCCTCGCAGAGATGGTCGTAGGCGAAGTCGTCTACGAGTTCGTCCCGCCGCTGCCGAAGCTGCCGGACGGCGTCAAGAAGTTCCTCGCGACGAACCAGCGCCGATTCACCGAGATCCCCCCGCCGGAGCCGGTCCCCGATCGCGAGGGCGGCCAGGTCCTCGGCGAACCGAGCCGGGTCGACCCCGAAGGCGAGCTCGTCCGCCTGCACCGACACCCGTTCCACCAGGCACTCGCCGGGGCGTACGTCCACCCAGCTCCAGCCCTCGGCCGGGCCGCCCGCCCAGGTGACGTGCAGCCCGCGCAGGATCGGGTCGGCCAGCCGCCGCGCCACGTACGCCTCGACCGCCTCGGCCCGGGCGAGCGCGCCCAGATCGTTCACCGCGCCGGTCCGCCCGTCGGGCAGCCGGCCCACGATGTCGCGGAACCCGACCGCTGCGACGTCCGACCCGGCGTCGCCTTCCGCGTACCGGCGGGCATCGATCACGTACGTGACGATCGCCGGCCCGTGCTCGGCGGCGCGCAGGGTGGTCGAGACGATGCGTAGCACCGGCAGTCCGACGGCGGCGGCGACCGCCGCCTGGACCCGCTCGGCGCGGCGGGCGGACGCGTCGGGCGCCGGGCGCCGGAACGCGACGGCGAACTCCGGCCGACCGGTCTCCTCGTGACAGACCACGAGGTCGAGAAGACTACGACTGGCCGTGTTCCACTGATGGCCGGTGAGCCCGGACGGACGGCGCCGGAGCAGATCGGCCAGCCGTAGTCCGATGTGCACCCGCCGCCCCGCACGACCCAGCACCGCGCCGCGGCCGGCCCCCGCCGGAACCATCGACAGCCAGGAATCGTCACCACCGGTCATCGTCGTCCCCACCCAATTCTGCCGCCGACCGAGTCTAGGATGACGATCATGCCTGCCGGCTCCCACGGTGGGCCGCCGAGGAGGTGGACAGCGTGCGGGTGGTGTCGCTGGTGCCGTCACTGACCGAGGCGGTCGCGGTGACCCTGCCGGGTCTGCTGGTCGGCGCCACCGATTGGTGCACCCACCCGGCCGGGCTGGACGTACCACGGGTGGGCGGCAGCAAGTATCCCGACCTGGCGCGGATCCGCGCGCTGCGGCCGGACCTGGTCCTGCTCAACGTCGAGGAGAATCGACGCGAGGACGCCGACGCGCTGTCCGCCGCGGGCATACCGATCCGGGTGACCTATCCACGCACGGTCGATCAGGCGCTGGCCGAGCTGGCCGATCTGCTCCGCGATCTCGGCGCGTCGGCCGAGCCCGACTGGCTGGCCACAGCCCGGCGAGCCTTCGCGGGGCTGCCGGAGGCCACGGTCGTCCGGCGGGCGGTGATACCGGTCTGGCGGCGTCCCTGGGTGGTGCTGGGCAGCGACACCTTCGCCGGGGACGTGCTGGGCCGGCTCGGGGTCGCCAACGTCTACGCCGACCAGCCGGAGCGCTATCCCCGGCCCAGCCTGGCCCGGCTGCGCGCCGACGCACCGGATCTGATCGTGCTGCCCGACGAGCCGTACCGGTTCACCCGCGACGACGGTCCCGAGGCATTCCCGGGTGTCCCCTGCGCGCTCGTGTCCGGACGGCACCTGACCTGGTACGGCCCCTCCCTGGCCGAAGCACCCGCGGTGCTCGCCGCTCAGCTCGGCGAAGCCTTCGTCCCCAACTGACCGGCAGGGCCGCACGCCCCAGCCGCTGACCACGGACCGCTCCCGCCCGATGATCACGGATTCGCGGATCGCCCCCGCCGGATGATCACGGATTCGGGGACGGCTTCCGCCGGATGGTCCAGAACGCCCGGATGTTCACGGATTGGCGGATCGCTCCAGCCGGATGGTCCCGGGCAAGAGGGGTCCAAGGTCCCGCCCGGTCCCGGCCCGGTCGGCCCTGCTGGCGCCCTGCCCCGCCGGCGTCCAATAGAGATGCCACCGGGACAGCGGTGCGAAGCAACGAAAGGACGTGGAGACAATGACCGCGATGATGGAGCGGACCACCGCCGCCACCAACACCCGGGGAGCCGAGACCATCCGGGACCGGACCGACCGGATCACCGCCGCCAAGAACCCGGCGGCCGAGACCATCCGGGAACGGGCCGCCGGCAAGCGGGCCGCCCGCTACCTGCTCGCCGGGCTCCGCCTGGCGCTGGGCTGGATCTTCCTCTGGGCCTTCCTGGACAAGCTGTTCGGCCTGGGGTACGCCACCGAGGCGAAGAACGCCTGGATCAACGGGGGCAGCCCGACCAAGGGCTTCCTGACCTTCGGAGCGACCGGTCCCTTCCAGGGGTTCTACAACGGCATCGCCGGCGCCGCCTGGGCGGACTGGTTGTTCATGATCGGTCTGGCGGCCATCGGTGCCGCGCTGATGCTCGGCATCGGGGTGCGGGTCGCCGCCACAGCCGGTGGCCTGCTGCTGGTGCTGATGTGGGCGGCCGTCCTGCTGCCTGCGAACAACCCCTTCATGGACGACCACCTGGTGTACGCCGGAGTGCTTGCCCTGATCGCGGTGACCAACGCGGGCGACACCTGGGGCCTGGGCCGCACCTGGGCGCGGCTGCCGATCGTCCAGCGCTTCGGCTGGCTCCGTTGACCTGATCACCCTCCCCCGTGCGGCGGGCGTCACCCCGGTGACG
>NZ_BOPC01000004.1 GCF_016863555.1 Micromonospora qiuiae
GCCCCGCCCCGCGATCTTGCACTTTTGGTCGCGGCATATGGGGCGTATCGCCCATATCAGCGACCGAAACTGCAAGATCGGCAAGGGGGCGGGGGCTCCTGCCGTAGCATCCGGCAGGATTGCGCTGACCGGGTACCGACGTACAGGAGAACCCACATGAACCAGGCGACCAAGCCTGAGATCGGTCCGATCGAGGGCGCCCCACCGGCCGACCTCGTGATCGAGGACATCACCCTCGGCGAGGGAGCCGAGGCCCAGCCCGGCCAGGTGGCCCGCGTCCACTATGTCGGCGTCTCGCACTCCACCGGCGCCGAGTTCGACGCCTCCTGGAACCGCGGCCAGGCGTTCGAGTTCCCGCTCGGTGGCGGGCGGGTCATCGCCGGCTGGGACCAGGGCGTGGTGGGGATGCGGGTCGGCGGCCGGCGCAAGCTGACCATCCCGCCGCACCTCGGCTACGGCAGCCGGGGAGCCGGCGGCCTGATCAAGCCCAACGAGACCCTGGTCTTCGTGGTCGACCTGCTCGACCTCCGCTGACCCCGGAGCGTCCGGCGCCGGCCCCCGTGCCCGGCGCCGGACGCTCGCCCACGGCTCACACGGCGGCGAGCAGCGGCTCCGGTGCCGCCCCGACGACGACCGGGATGACCCGGCGCAGGCCGGTGGCCCGCAGCACCCGCTCCACCACCGGCGACGGGTTCACCAGCACCAGCTCGCCACCCTGGGCGCGCACTCGCAGTCGCGCGGCGACCAGCGCGCGCACCCCGGCAGCGGAGAGCATCAGCAGGTCGGAGAGATCCACCCGCAGCTCCGGCCGCGCCGGTGCCGCCCAGAGCGCACCACGGAACGCGGCGACGGTGGCGACGTCGATCACACCGACCGCTCGTACGCACACCGCCTCGTCGAAGACAGTCGTCTCGACGTGGAACCGCTCCTCGCGCTCTCGCATGAACCGAACCTATCGTCCGGCACCGACAGTTCCACCCTGCGTAGCGATGGTTCCGGGGTAATCCCAGGGCATGACCCGGGTGACCTCGGTGTCCACCCTAGGGTGGATCCCCAGGGTGGCGTGCTCCGCGTCACGCAGCGTACGGCCGGGCGGGTCCACGACGGACCGGCCCGGCGGGTACGCCCCGGTCAGCCGCCGCTGGCGGACGGCGTCGGTTCCGGCGAGCCACCGGCCACCGCCCCCGGATCCGGTGCCTGGGTCGGTGTTGGCCCCAGCCCGGGCGGCACGGGCAGGGCGCTGCCCTTGGCGAACTCGTCCCAGCTGACGTTCCAGGCCGTCCAACCGTTGCCCTCGTCGAGCGTCACCTCGGTGCCCTTGATGGTGACCAGGTCGCCGACCTGGGTGACCCCCATCAACCAGTCGGCGTTGGCCGCGGAGAGGTTGGTGCATCCGTGCGACACGTTGGTGTAGCCCTGGTCCCCCTCCGACCAGGGGGCACCGTGGATGAACTCGCCACCCCAGGTGAGCCGCTGGGCGTCCTCGACATCGACCACGTAGGGATCGGCCGAGCCCCGCGTGTCGAAGGTGGTGAGCTCGTGCTTCTCCATGATCACCATCTTGCCGCTGGAGGTCGGCGTGCTCGGCTTACCGAGGCTGACCGGCAACTTGCGCAGCAGCTTGCCGTCCCGGAGCACCGCCATCTGCTTGGTCGCGCCGTCGATCTCCAACTCGACCTGCCGGCCGATCTTCGAGGTGGCCCGCCGGTCAGCGTCGCCGACGTTCTCCTTGCCGATCGGGAGGCCCTCCAGCGCCGCACGGACGCTGATCGTCGTGCCCGGCCGCCAGAAGTCGGGTGCCCGGTAATAGACCTGGCTGCCGTCGGACACCCAGGACCAGGTGCCCGGCTGGGGCGGGTCCGTCTTCACAAACAAACGGCGCTGCACATCCACCCTGGCCTCTTTGGGAATTGGCGGGTCAAAGGCCACCGTTACTGGCATGGCCGTGCCGTACGTCCGGTTGCCTTCGAAGTAAAGGGTGCTGGTGATGGCCGGTTTTGACGATTTCGGCTGGGTCGTGAAAGTTGTCTTGCGGGTGACCGTCTTTCCGCGATCGCCGGTGGCGGTCACCTCCGCGGTGTAGGTCCGCTTCGGCTGCAGGGTCTTGCTCGGCACCCAGCCCGAACCGTCCTCGCGGGGCTCCGCCGCGACCGTGGCGCCCTTGTCGTCGGTGATCTGTACGGCGGTGATTCGACCATGCTTGACCTGGGTGCCGATCTCACCGCTGATCGGCACGTCCCGCGCCCCCTCGGCCGGCGTCACGGTCAACTCCGGCACGGCGGACCGCCCCTCGTTGCCCTGTTTACGGTCGATGGTGCACGCGCCCAACGCCAGCGGTGCCGCCGCGACGGTCACCGCCAGCAGCGCCAATCGCCCCCTCAGCGTCATGATTGTTCCCCCCGTTTGCTCCGTCCTCCGCCACATTCTCACCGGCAGCGCGGTGTCGATTTCGCAATTTCCCAGGAACAGCACGAATATTGCCAGGGACTTTTTCCGAGAATAGCGCCAGGCGTACCGGCGAACACGTCCGACGTACCGTCTGCGAGCGTTATCCGGCAAACCGAGGTCCGGTGCGTCCTGCCCGGCCGTGTCACGGCCGTACGTCGGCGGGCCCGGCGTCCGTTACGAGACGCCGGGCGCGCGGGGTCGGGGTCAAACAGCGGCGATCAGCAGTGCCGGCTGCTCAACGCAGTCGGCGACGTGCCGCAGGAAGCCGCCGGCCACCGCACCGTCGCAGACCCGGTGGTCGAAGGTGAGGCTGAGCTGCGTCACCTTGCGCACCGCGAGGTGCCCGTCGACCACCCACGGCTTGTCCACGATGCGCCCCACACCGAGCAACGCCGCCTCGGGATGATTGATGATCGGGGTGGAGCCGTCGACCCCGAACACCCCGTAGTTGTTCAGCGTGAAGCTGCCCCCGGTCAGCCGGGCCGGCGGCAACTCACCGGCCCGTGCCGCCGCGGTGGTCGCGGCGAGTTCGGCGGCCAGTTCCACGGTGGTGAGCCGGTCGGCGTCGCGCAGCACCGGGACGACCAGACCACGCTCGGTCTGTGCGGCGATGCCCAGATGCACCCCGGCGGACTGGATGATCCGTTGGCCCTCGGTGTCGACTCGGGAGTTGAGCTGTGGGTAGCGGCGCAGCCCCGACAGGCAGATCCGGGCAAGCAGGGCCAGGATGCTCACCGGACGGTCGGGACGGGCGGCGTTGATGGCGGCCCGGGTCTCCAGCAACGCGGTGGCGTCGGCGTCGACCCAGATCGTCACGTCGGGGATCTCCCGCCGGCTACGGGAGAGCTTGTCGGCGATCGCCCGGCGGATGCCGGTCAACGGGACGACCACGTCCGACGTACCGGGCGGGGCGAGCCCGACGTGCGCCGCCGGCAGGTCGGGGACGGCGGTTAGCCGGCCCTTGCCACTCGCGGCATCCGCCAACTCCCGGTCGGTCCCGACGACTGGCGGCGCCACGGCTCCGACGCCGCCCGAGGGGCCGGCCACGATCGCCGCGCCGGCGGCCGCCTCCACGTCGGCGCGGCGGACCACCCCGCCGGGACCGCTGCCGCGCAGGGTGGTCAGATCCACCCCATGCTCCCGGGCGAGCCGCCGCACGATCGGCGAGATGACCAGTGCCGGCGACCGATCCGACACGGCGGACGCGCCGGGCAGCGGGGCCGCGGTGGGTGCCAGCGGCGCGAGGCTCGGGTGCGGCTGCGCGGACACCGGTGGGCCGGCCGGCGCGGCAGGGTGCGCGACGGGCGCCACCCGGGGGCGGCGCCGCCGCCGGGCGGTGCTGTGACCGGTGCCGTACCCGATCAGCACGTTGCCGGAGCCGGCGCGCTCCTCCTCGCGGTAGACCGCGTGCCCGACGGGCTCGTCCGGCGCGCGCCGGGCACCGCCGCCGGCCGGCCCGGCGGCCTCGGTGCCGGCCGCGGCAACGGTGATCAGCGGCTGGCCGACCGGACGCACCTCACCCTCCGCGCCGTGCAGGGCGACGACCAGGCCGGCGTACGGGCAGGGCACGTCCACGACCGCCTTGGCGGTCTCCACCTCCACCACGCTCTGGTCGACGGTGACGATGTCGCCGACCGCGACCCGCCACCGCACGATCTCCGCCTCGGTGAGCCCTTCCCCGAGGTCGGGCAGGAGGAAAACACGTTCGCTCATGCCGGCACTCCGCTGCCTTCGGTCAGCCAGCGCGGGTCGGGCTGGTCGTCCCACTGCAACCGCGCCACCGCGTCCAGCACCCGGTCGACCGAGGGCAGGTGGGTGTGCTCCAGCATCGGCGCCGGGTACGGGATGTCCAGCCCGGCCACCCGCAGCACCGGGGCGTGCAGGGCGTGGAAACAGCGCTCCTGCACCCGGGCGGCGATCTCCGCGCCGACCCCGGCGAAGCCCTGCGCCTCCTGCACCACCACGCAGCGGCCGGTGCGGCGCACCGAGTCGGTCACGGTGGCGTCGTCGAACGGCACGATGGTGCGTACGTCGATCACCTCCAGGTCCCAGCCCTCCTCCCCGGCAGCCTCGGCGGCCTCCAGCGCGACCGGCACCGCCGGCCCGTACGCGACCAGGGTCGCGTCGCGTCCGGGCCGGCGGACGACGGCCCGGCCGAACGGTGCGGTGCGCGCCGGCAGGTCCGCCTCGGCGCTGGCGAAGTAGAGCTTCTTCGGCTCCATGAAGACCACCGGGTCCGGGTCGTCGATCGCCTCGCGCAGCAGGGAGTACGCGTCGGCGACAGTCGCCGGCGTGACCACCTTCAACCCCGGGGTGTGCGCGTAGTACGCCTCGGAGGAGTCACAGTGGTGTTCCACGCCCCCGATGCCGCCGGCGTACGGCACCCGGATCACCATCGGCACGCTCAACGCGCCCCGGGTGCGGTTGCGCAGCTTCGCCACGTGCGAGGCGATCTGCTCGAACGCCGGGTACGCGAACGCGTCGAACTGCATCTCGACCACCGGGCGCAGCCCGGACATGGCCAGCCCGACGGCGAAGCCGACGATGCCGGCCTCGGCGAGCGGGGTGTCGAAGCAGCGCTTGTCGCCGAAGCGGGCCTGCAGGCCGTCGGTGATCCGGAACACCCCACCGAGTTGCCCGACGTCCTCGCCGAAGACGACGACCCGCTCGTCGTCGAGCATCGCGTCGGCGAGCGCGGCGTTGAGCGCCTTCGCCATGGTCATGGTGGCCATCAGGCGTCTCCCTCCTGCGCCGCGGCCAGCTCGGCGCGAAGGAGTTCGCGCTGCTCGGCCAGTTGCGGGGTGGGCTGGGCGTAGACGTGTTCGAAGAGGCTGAGCGGGTCGACCGTGGGCTGGGCGTTCATCCGGTCGCGCAGCCGCGCGGCGTACGCCTCGGCTTCTTCGGCGATCTCGGCGACGGCCGCGTCGTCGAGCATGTCGCGCGTGCGCAGGTAGCTCTCCAGCCGGGTGATCGGGTCACGGTCGCGCCACGCCTCGACCTCGTCGGCGTCCCGGTAGCGGGTGGCGTCGTCGGCGTTGGTGTGCGGCTCCATCCGATAGGTGTGCGCCTCGACCAGGAACGGTCCCTTGCCGGCGCGGGCGTGGGCGACGGCCCGGCTGAGCACGGCGAGTACCGCCACCGGGTCGTTGCCGTCGACCTGCTCGCTGGGTACGCCGTAGCCGACGCCCTTGTAGGCCAGCGAGGGGGCGGCGGTCTGCCGGGACAGCGGGACGCTGATCGCGTACCGGTTGTTCTGCACGAAGTAGACGACCGGTGCCTTGAACACGGCGGCGAAGTTGACCCCCTCGTGGAAGTCGCCCTCGCTGGTGGCGCCGTCGCCGATGTAGACCAGCGCCACGGTGTCGCGCCCCTGGTAGGACTCGCCGTAGGCCAGGCCGGCGGCGTGCACGCACTGGGTCGCCAGGGGGGTGCACTGGGGGGCGGTGTACCGCGCGGCGGGGTCGTACCCGCAGTGCCAGTCGCCGCGTAGCAGGGTGAGCACCTCGACCGGGTCGATGCCGCGGGCGGTCAACGCCACCGACTCCCGGTAGGTGGGGAAGACCCAGTCGTCGTCATGCAGGGCCAGGACACCGCCGACCTGGCACGCCTCCTGGCCTCGCGAGGACGGGTAGACGGCGAGCCGGCCCTGCTTGGTCAGCGCGGTCGCCTGCGCGTCGAAGCGTCGTCCGACGACCATCCGCCGGTACATCTCGCGCAACGCCGCCAGCGGCGGCTCGGGGTAGTCGGCGCGGGCCGGTAGCGGGCTGCCGTCCGGGTTGAGCAGCCGGACCGGTTCGGCCTGGGGCAGCAGGGCGGCGGACGGGTGGGGCGCTGCCGGGGTGGCCGGCCGGCGCTTCCGCGGGGATGCCCTGCGGACCGCCTGGGGGGTGCTCGTCACGGCGGGACCTCCTGGACGTGTGGTGGCACTATGCTCCTGTGCTCGGATGATTGACTCAAGATGCCCGGTGAACGCGGGACGAATGACACGGCCGGGGGGGCGGAGATGAGCCAGGAGGACAACCTGAGGCCGGGCCCGGCGGCCGGAACGGGACGAACGGCCGTCGCGCTGGACGAAGTGGACCGGCGCATCCTCGACGAACTGGTCCGCGACGGCCGGATGTCCATCCGTACGCTCGCTGAACGCGTGCACGTCTCGCGCACCAACGCGTACGCGCGGGTGGAGCGGCTGCTGCGCGACGGTGTGCTCACCGGGTTCGGGGCACGGATCGCGCCGGAGGCGGCCGGGCTGGGCACCTCGGCGTACGTCGCGCTCACCATCGAGCAGAACACCTGGCGCGAGGTGTCCGCGGAGCTGGCCCAGGTGCGCTACGTCGAGCACGTGGCGCTGCTCAGCGGCGAGCACGACGTGCTCGCCCTGGTCCGGGCGCCGGACAACGCCACCCTGCGGGACGTGGTGCTGGACCGGGTGCAGGGCATCGCCGGGGTGCTCGCCACCCGCACCTGGCTGGTCTTCGACGAGTTCGACGGGGAACGCGGCCCGTGGACGTGACCGGCGCTCAGCTCTCGGGCGGCGCCTCCAGACCCTCCCGGTCGGCCAACGCCAACAACGGTTCGAGGGAGAAACGCCGCTCGTCGAGGCCGGCGTGCGGGTCCCCGCGCTCGGCGAACCGACCCGGCATGCTGGTGACGTCGAAATCCTCCGGCCGGACGTCGTCCAGCTCGGCCCAGTCCAACGGGGCCGAGACCAACGCGGCGGGGGTGGGCCGGATCGAGTACGCCGAGGTCATGGTGTGGTCCCGGGCCATCTGGTTGTAGTCGACGAAGACCGGCCGGTCCCGCTGCTCGCGCCACCAGGTGGTGGTGACCAGATCCGGGCGACGACGCTGCATCTCGCGCCCCAGCGCCAGCACCGCCCGCCGGCAGTCGCCGAAGCTCCACCGTGGCTCGATCGACACGTAGACGTGCAGACCCCGCCCGCCGGTGGTCTTGGGGTAGCCGGCCAGGCCCAACTCGTCGAGGAAGGCGCGCACCTTGTGGGCCACCGGCACCACCTGGTCGAACCCCACCCCCGGCAGCGGGTCCAGGTCGATGCGCAGCTGGTCCGGCCGCTCGACGTCGTGCTTGGTGACGGGCCACGGATGGAAGCGCAGCGTGCCCAGGTTGACCGCCCAGATCACCACCGCCAACTCATCCGGCGCGACCTCGTCCGCCGTCCGGCCGCTGGGAAAGGTGATGTGCGCGGTGCCCACCCAGTCCGGCGCCCCCGCCGGCACCCGCTTCTGGTAGAACGCGTCGCCCCGGTTGTCCTGCCGGGTGGCGATGGTCGCCCCCTCGAACACACCCCGGGGCCACCGCTCCAGCATGGTCGGCCGATCCCGCAGCGCGCGCAGGATGCCGTCACCAACGGCGAGGAAGTAACGCACCACGTCGAGCTTGGTCAGCCCCCGGTCGGGGAAGTACGGCTTGTCCGGGCTGGAGACGCGGACCGTCCGCCGCCCCACCTGGATCTCCTCAGCCGCGCCCGCCACGGCTCACAGGGTACGACGGGTCACCGACACGGGTGGGCGTACGGACGGACCGGGCGGCGCGGGCCCCACCCGGTCCACGGTGTCCGCGTCGATCAGCCGTTCTCCCGCTGCAGGCGCGAGATGAGCATCTGCTTGCCCTGCTCGCCCGCCTTGCGGTTGTTCTCCTGGATCTTGCGGAACCAGGTGGCGAGTTCGTTGTCCCCCCGCGACTCGGCGTCGGCGATGTACGTCTCCATCTGCCAGATGTGTTCCAGCGACATCTGAATCGCGTGGATCAGGTCGTAGTTCTTGTCCTTCACCGGGCTGGCCGGGTGCGTCATCGTGGCCACGGTTCACCTCCAGGTAGCTCCGTCAGGTCCCCGCCGGGTACCCCCGGCTCGGGCCGGCACACCCACCGGGCCGAAAGTGCGGCGACGGACCCGCCGACCGGGACCGGACAGACCGGTCGGGTGCCCCGGCCGGGGCGGGCGCGACGGCGTGGCGGCGGCGTACCCGGTAGGATTCCCTGCGGGCCGTGACTGGCGCATTGGAGATGGAGAACCATCGGGGAGCGGCCCCGTCACGAGGACGCATGCCGAGCGCCTGGGCCTTCCGCACGTCACCAGGAGGTCGCATGCCGCGCAACGTCGAGTCCACCGCCTTCAGCAGCGCACTCGAGGTGATCGGCGGTGTCGAGCCGCGCATCGCCGACGCCATCCGCGCTGAACTGGCCGACCAGCGCCAGTCACTCAAGTTGATCGCCAGCGAGAACTACGCCTCGCCGGCCACCCTGCTGGCCATGGGCAACTGGCTCAGCGACAAGTACGCCGAGGGCACGGTCGGCCGCCGCTTCTACGCCGGCTGTCAGAACGTCGACACGGTCGAGGCGCTCGCCGCCGAGCACGCCCGCGAGCTGTTCGGCGCGGCGCACGCGTACGTGCAGCCGCACTCGGGCATCGACGCCAACCTGGTGGCCTTCTGGGCGATCCTGGCCGACCGGGTGGAGGCCCCCGCGCTGCAGCGGGCGAAGGCCCGGCACGTCAACGACCTGACCGAGGTGGACTGGTTCGCGCTGCGTCGGGAGTTGGGCGACCAGCGGATGCTCGGCATGTCGCTGGACGCCGGTGGGCACCTGACCCACGGCTTCCGGCCCAACATCTCCGGCAAGATGTTCGACCAGCGCAGCTACGGCACCGACCCGGCGACCGGCCTGGTCGACTACGACAAGGTGGCCGAGGCGGCCCGCGAGTTCCGGCCGCTGGTGCTGGTCGCCGGCTACTCGGCGTACCCCCGGAAGGTGAACTTCCGGATCATGCGGGAGATCGCCGACTCCGTCGGCGCGACCTTCATGGTGGACATGGCCCACTTCGCCGGCCTGGTCGCCGGCAAGGTCTTCACCGGCGACTTCGACCCGGTACCGCACGCGCACATCGTCACCACCACCACCCACAAGTCGCTGCGCGGCCCGCGCGGCGGCATGGTGCTCTGCGGCCCGGAGCTGGCCGACCAGGTGGACCGGGGCTGCCCGATGGTGCTCGGCGGCCCGCTGCCGCACGTGATGGCCGCCAAGGCGGTCGCGCTGGCCGAGGCCCGTCGCCCCGACTTCGCCGACTACGCCCAGCGCATCGTCGACAACGCCCAGGCGCTGGCCGAGGGCCTGCTGCGCCGGGGCGCGAAGCTGGTCACCGGCGGCACCGACAACCACCTGGTGCTGATCGACGTCACCGGCTACGGGCTGACCGGCCGGCAGGCCGAGCAGGCGTTGCTGGATTCGGGCATCGTCACCAACCGCAACGCGGTGCCGCAGGACCCGAACGGCGCCTGGTACACCTCCGGCATCCGGATCGGCACGCCCGCACTGACCACCCGCGGGCTGGGCCTGGCGGAGATGGACGCCACCGCCGAGCTGATCCACACCGTGCTGAGCCAGACCACCGCCGGCACCGGCCCGGACGGCACCGCCAGCAAGGCGAAGTACGTGCTCGACCCGGCCCTCGCCGACAAGGTCAGCCGTCAGGCCACCGAGCTGCTTGCCGGCTTCCCGCTCTACCCGAACGTCGACCTGACCTGACCGGCGCACGGTTCGGCCGGCCCTGGCGCTGGTGAAGGCAGCCTGGGCCGGCCGGTCGGCGTTCAGTTGAGTGGGCGCTTGAGGTGGTAGCGGTGCACCTCGGTGCTGCCCTGGACGTTGTTCACGTCCTCGGCGGCCGTGACGAGTTCCCAGCCCTCCCGCCCGACCCGGTTGAGGTGCGCGACCGCGGTGTCGCCGTACGCCGTGACATCCGTTCGGGACCCGTCCGGCCCGTACCAGACGAAGGTGACATGAAAATTCCGGCCCTGCCCCTGGTAGCGGCGGACCAGCAGGGCGTACTCCCAGGCAATCATGCCGCCCATTATGACCGTCCACCCAGGACGGCGGCAGGGCGGCCGTCACAGGTTGCCAAGCGGTGAACACGGCAGGTCGAAGCTGTCGCTCAGCCGACCGGCACGGTCCGTAGCGCGCGGGCGGCGGCCGGATCCGCGCAGCCGGCGAGGGCCAGCGCGTCACGCAACTCGTCGGCGAGCAGCGCCAACCCGACGCTCGCCCCGGCCTCTCCCCCGGCAGCCAGCGCCCAGAGCATCGGCCGGCCGACCAGCACCCCGTGAGCCCCCAGGGCCAGGGCCCGCAGCACGTCGAGGCCGCCCCGGATGCCGCTGTCCAGCAACACCTCGCACCGGTCGCCCACGGCGGCGACCACCTCGGGCAGCATGCTGGCGCTGGCCGGCGCTCCGTCGAGCTGCCGTCCGCCATGGTTGGACACCACCACCGCACGCGCACCCGCGTCGACCGCCCGTACCGCGTCGGCCGGATCGAGGACGCCCTTGACCACCAGCGGCAGCTCGCAGTGCTCGCCCAGCCACCGCAGGTCCGCCCAGCCCAGCGCCGGTGCGAAGGCCCCGCCGCTGGTCGCCGCGACCGGGTTGACGCCCGGCGTACCGCCGTGGGCCAGGTCGTCGCGACCGCCGGGCAGGTTCGCCGGCACCAGATCCGGCGGCAGGCGGAAGGCGTTGCGCAGGTCCCGGTACCGTCGGCCGAGCACCGGCACGTCCACAGTCACCACCAGCGCCCGGCAGCCGGCGTCGCGCACCCGGGCCAGCAACTCCGCCACCAGTGCCCGGTCACGCAGCCAGTACAGCTGGAACCACACCTCGGCGCCGGTCGCGGTGACCTGCTCGATCGGCGTGCTGCCCAGGATGCTGGCCAGGTAGGGCAGATCGGCGGCCCGGGCCGCGCCGGCCAACCCGATCTCGCCGTCGGGGTGCACCAGCCGCTGGTACGCCATCGGCGCCACACCGACCGGCATCGCGTACTCCCGATCGAGCAGCCGGGTCCGCAGGCTGGCGGTGGCCACCCCGGCCAGCACCCGGGGCAGCACACCCACCCGGTCGAGCGCCCGTCGATTCGCCTCGAGGGTGATCTCGGTGCCGCTGCCGCCGTCCAGGTAGTCCCACACCTCCGGCGGCAGCACCGCTCGGGCCCGCTCAGCAAAATCAGCCAGACATACCGGCACGTCAATCTGCATGACCACACCTTAAGGAAGGGCCCCCTATTAACGCCTCGTGCATAGGAAGGGCCCCTTATTAACAAGTTCGGCTCGGGTGGCGGCGGTCACGGTGTGCTCCGGGTGCAGTACGGAAGCGTATGGTCGGGCGATGGCCAGTTGGGAAGACGTACGCCGGATCGCGCTGAGCCTGCCGGAAAGCGCGGAGCGACCCTCGTACGACGGACTGCCTGCGTGGAAGGTCCGGGACAGGTCCTTCGTCTGGGAGCGCCCGTTGCGCCGCTCCGACCTCGACGCTCTCGGGCCGGCGGCACCGGACGGGCCGATCCTGGGCGTACGGGTGGCTGACGTCGGCGTCAAAGAGGCACTACTCGCCGACGACCCGGGTCTCTACTTCGCCACGCCACATCTCGACGGCTACCCCATCGTGCTGGTCCGGCTGGACCGGATCGAGGTCGATGAGCTGACTGAGTTGATCGTGGAGGCGTGGTACGCCCGCGCCCCGAAGCGACTCGCCGCCGCCTATCGAGCCGAAACGGCACCGCCGCGCACCTGACCCGTGGGCTCGCCGAGTGCGCCCGGCGGCAGCCGGGCGCACTCCCATCACGGCCGAGGTGCAGGCAATCTTGGGCACTTTCTGCCCTCAGGGAGGCCTCGCGCGTCCAAGATCTACTGAGGTGCGTCCCGCAGGGCGGCGGGCAGCGCCTCGTGGTGCAGGACGACCAGGGTCGCGACGGCTCGGGTGAGCACGACGTACAGACGGTTCATGCCACGCGGCTCGGCGGCCACGATCTCGGCCGGTTCCACGACGATGACGTGGTCGTACTCCAGGCCCTTGACCAGACTGGCCGGGACCACCGCGACGTCGGGCGCGTCGATGAGCCCGGCGAGCGCCTCGGCCCGGTCGTCGGCGGCGATGACGGCGACGGCCGCGTCGCGCGGGGCCTGGCGGGCCGCGTCGCGGAGCGCGGCGTGGAGGTCGTCGACCTGCCGTACGGAAAGTGTGCCGCCGGGCCGGTACGACCGCGTGGGCGCGATCCCGGGGGCGAGAGCCCGTGCCGCGTATTCCGCGATGACCTGCGGCACCCGGTAACCGGTGTGCAGCTCCAGGGTCCGGATCTCCCGCTTGCCGATCCGGGCGAGCAGCTGCGGCCAGGACTCCGCCGCCAGCGGATGGGTCGCCTGCCCGAGATCACCGACGACGGTCATCGAGGCGTACTCGACGCGGCGTGCGATCATCCGGCACTCCATCGGGGACAGGTCCTGGGCCTCGTCGAGGATGACGTGCAGGTACGGCTCCTCGATGGCGGAGTCGTCGTCGGGTCCCTCGACCGGCAGCGGCTCGGCCAGCACCGGCACGTAGCCCTCCTCGCCGTGCGGGTCGAAACCGTCGGTCCAGCCGACGACGTGGTGCCCTTCGCGGAGGATGACCGCCTCGGCCCACCGCTGCGCGGCGCCGATCGCATCGTTGTCGATGGTCGGCCCGGCGAGCGCGATCGGGGTCGGGAGGTGGGGTGCGTACAGTTCCCATCCTTCCTGCAGCCCGCAGCTGAGCACGAAGGTCGCCACTGTCCGGGTGCCGATGGTCAGCTCGCGGAGCCGCCACTCGGGTTCCGGTGCCTTCGGTGCGGCTGGTGGCTCACCGAGCAGTTCGGCCAGTTCGTCGAGGAGCGGTACGTCGTCCACGGACCAGTCGGACCGGCTGCGGTACGTCGCGGCCAGCGTCTCGGCGTCCTCGGGGGCCAGGCCGATCACGCGTGCCGGGTCGCCGAGCCAGGAGAGCACCTCCGTCGGGGCCAGCGTGGGCCACCATGCCTGCCGGAAGCCGAGCAGCTCGTTGCGATCGCCGACGTCCTCGGCGAACAGCTCCCGATCGAGGTGCCTACCGTCCACCTTCTGCCACAGGGCGTCCACCAGCACGGCGGCGGCGGTCGGGCCGGCCGCGTTGGGCCTGGTGCCGCTCGCCTCGCACCGCGTGCGGACCCGACGGCGGACCACCGCCAGGTCCTCCGCGTCGAGCGTGAGCACCTGACCCGCGTACACCAGTCGCAGCCGGCGTGGTGCGCTCGGCGGCGGCTGCCAGATCAGCTCGACCAGCACGTTCCGCATGCGATCGTCGCCCTTGATCCGCGCGACGTGCGCGCGATCCCGGCGCGTGGCGGTCACCGAATCGACCAGCTCGCCGAGGGCCCGCAGGTGCACGCTCTCCTCGCCGAGCGAGGGCAGGACCCGGCTGATGTAGCGGGTGAAGACCGTCGAGGGGCCGACCACCAGGATGCGGCCGTCGGTGAACCGGCCCCGGTTGGTGTAGAGGAGGTACGCGGCCCGGTGCAGCGCGACCTGGGTCTTGCCGGTCCCCGGGCCGCCGCTGATCAGGGTGACGCCCCGGGCCGGTGCCCGAATGGCCTCGTCCTGTTCCCGTTGGATGGTGCTGACGATGTCGCGCATGTGCGGCCCACGGGAGCGGCGCAGCGCGGCCAGCAGTGCCCCCTCACCGAGCACGCGAAGGTCACCGGCCCGGTCCGGGGAGAGCACGTCGTCGTCGAGGTCGACCACCTTCGAACCGCGGCAGATGATGACCCGGCGGCGTACCACGCCGAGCGGCTCCCCCGGCGTCGCCCGGTAGAACGCCGCGGCGGCCGGCGCCCGCCAGTCGATCAGGAGCGGTTCCAGACCGTCGCGTACGCCCAGCCGGCCGATGTGAAAGCTCTCGCCGTCGTCGAAGTCGAGCCGGCCGAAGACGATGCCCTCCGCCTCGACGTCCAGCGCCCGCAGCCGCACGGCCGCCTGGTGCACCATCGCGTCCCGCTCCACCAGGCCGGTGGCCGGGCCGGCGGCCGCCCGCCGGTGGCCCTCACCGGCGAGGTCGTTCGCCCGCCTGCGCATCCCCTCCAGCAACTCGTAGACCCGGTCCACGACCTGCTGCTCGGCAGCGATCTCCCGGCCCCTGGCGTCAGACACAGTGCCCCCCGATACGCATGGCTTGACACGTCCGGCGAAGCGTATGACCAGTTCAGGGGTGGATAAATCAGTCTTCGCGACGATCCGAAAGGCTGTTTTGCCTCCTACAATGAAAGTGGCATCGGGAGGACGGGTCACTTCACGCCGGGGCGCTCCTGCGCCGCACCGGACGGCGACGCCACCGCAATCATCCGAGTCTCGTCCCGCCTTGGCGGCGCGGCGGGCGGTGCAGCGGGCGGTGCGGCGGGCGGAAGGACGATCCGGGGCCGAAGCTCGGCGGGTTCGGTCGGACAGTGCAGCGGGCCGGTCATGGAATCGCCACCCCCACGTCGGTGCGCGCGGGTGCGGCCCGCGGGTTCTACCTGCAGAAACCCTATGGCAGCACGCATTCACGTTGCCAGATGCAAATGGCTGATCGAAACGGCCGACTGGCGGGATTGCCGACGCGGTTCCCGAGGAGGCAGGATCGGTTCCATCTGTCGACGCTCGGTGAGCAACGGATGACACAGGCGATCAGGCCGGGACGGGGCCCGCAGGAGGTCCTCGGTGGGTCCGGCCGGCACCCGGACCAGGAAGACCACCGTCCCTCGTGTCATCGTCGCTCCTCTCCGGCCGGTGTCGATCCGCGCAGCACCAGCGCGCTGTTGAATCCGTCGAAGCCCCGTGCGCAGACCAGCGCCACCCGGGTACGCGGACGCCGATGCTGGCGCAGGAAGTCCAGCTCACAGCCGTCGGCGACAGTCTGCGGGCCGGCCGACGCGGGCAGCGTGTCGTGCCGGTAGGCGAGCAGGGCGGTGGCGACGTCCAGCGCCGATCCGCCCTGGTGTGCCCGCCCGGTCAACGCCTTGTGGGTGCTCACCGGCGCCGCCTCGCCGAAGACCGCCCGCAGCGCGGTGGCCTCGGCGCGGTCGTAGCGGGGCACCCCGAGCGCGTCGGGGACCACCATGTCCACCTCGGCCGGCTCGGCGTCGGCCCGGCCCAGGGCCAGCCGCATTGCCCGGGCGTACTGGTGCGGGTCGCCGATAGAGGTGGGCGAGGTGTGCGCGGCGTCGTGGGTGGCGCCCCAGCCGGCCACCTCGCCGTAGATCCGGGCGCCGCGGGCCGCCGCGTGATCGTGCTCCTCGACCACGAAGACCGCGCCGCCCTCGGCCGGCAGGTAGCCGCAGGCCGCGGCATCGAACGGCCGGTAGGCCCGCTCCGGGTCGGTCACCTCGCTGAGCAGGCCGGAACGCAGCTGGCAGGCCAGCGCGTACGGGCTCAGCGGGCACTCGGTCGCCCCGGCCAGCACCACGGAGGTGCCGCGCCGGATCGTGCGTACGGCGTGGGCGAGGCTGTCCAGCCCGCCGGCCGACTCGGTCACCAGCACCCCGCACGGCCCCTTGGCCTGGTGCCGGATGGACAGCTGCCCGACGCTGGCCGCGTAGAACCAGGCGATCGACTGGTACGCGCCGACCGTACGCGCCGGTGACGACCAGAGTCGTTGCAGCTCCCGCTGACCGAACAGGTTGCCGCCGGAGGAACTGGCCAGGGTGACCGCCCAGTCGTACGGGTCGGGTGCCTGCTCGGGCAGACCGGCGTCGGCCAGCGCCAGCCGGGTGGCCGCGAACCCGAGGTGGGTCCAGCGGTCGGTCTGCACCAGGATCCGGTTGTCGACGTGGCGGGCCGGGTCGAAGTCCGCCACCTCGCCGCCGAGCCGGGTCGGGTATTCGCTGGCGTCGAAGAGGGTGATCGGCCCGGTGCGGCGCTGGCCGGACAGCACCGTACGCCAGTGCTGCTCCGCGCCCACGCCGCTGGGGGCGACCACCCCGATCCCGGTCACCACCGCCCGACGCCGCCGCTCGGTCACGCCGGCACCTCCCGGGCGAGCCGGCGGAACAGCATCGCCGACTGGAAGCCGCCGAAGCCGCTGCCGACCGAGAGCGCCACGTCGACCGGCACTTCCCGGGCGGTGTTCGGCACGTAGTCCAGGTCGCACTCCGGGTCCCGGGTGGTCCAGTTCGCCGTCGGCGGCACCACGCCGAACTCGATCGCGAGGGCGCAGGCGGCCATCTCGATCGAGCCGATGGCGCCCAGCGAGTGCCCGACCATCGACTTGATGGAGCTGATCGGCACCCGGTACGCGGCCGGCCCGAGCGCCCGCTTGAACGCGGCTGTCTCGTGCCGGTCGTTCTGTCTAGTGCCGGAGCCGTGCGCGCTGATGTAGGAGATGTCCTCGGGACAGAGCCGGGCCTGCCGCAGCGCATCGGTGATGGCCAGCCCCATCTCTCGGCCGTCCGGGCGCAGCCCGGTCATGTGGTAGCCGTTGCTGCGACTGGCGTAGCCGGCGACCTCGCAGTAGACGTGCGCGCCGCGTCGCCGGGCGTGCCCGGCATCCTCCAGTACCAGCACCGCCGCCCCCTCTGCCAGCACGAAGCCCCGCCGATCGGCGTCGAAGGGCCGCGAGGCGTGTGCCGGATCGTCGTTGTCCGGGCTGGTGGCCTTGATGGCGTCGAAGGAGGCGACGGTGACCGGGGAGATCGGCGAGTCGGCCGCACCGGCGAGCACGATGTCCACCTCACCGTCGACGAGGAGCTGGTGGGCGTACCCGATGGCGTCGATGCCGGAGGTGCAGCCGGTGGAGACGACCTGCGCCGGGCCGTGCAGCCCGTACCGGCAGGCCACGTCGGCGGCCAGGCTGCTGGGCACCAGCGCCGGATAGAGGTACGGGCCGCCGAGCGCGGCGTCGACCAGCCAGTGCCGGCCACCGTCGCTGACGGTGACGTACTCCTGTTCCAGGGCCATGGTGCCGCCGACGGCGGTGCCGAGCACGACTCCGGCCCGGTCGCGGTCGGCGTCGGTCAGCTCCAGGCCACTGTCGGCGACCGCTTCGGCGGCGCAGGCCAGTGCGAACTGCACGTACCGGTCGGCGCGTTGTTGCTGCTCTGTGTTGAGGCCGGCGGCGTACGGGTCGAAGTCGCACTCGGCGGCGATCTGTGAGCGGAACGGCGACGGGTCGAAGAAGCTGATCCGCCGGGTCGCCGTACGCCCCTCGGTGAGGTTCTTCCAGAACCGGTCCCGGGTGACGCCGCCGGGCGCGACCACCCCGATGCCGGTGACCACGCTGCGACGGCCGGTCATGATGTTTCCCGCTGCTCGGCCGGCTCGGTGTCGACGTGACCCAGTTCCGGCCGGGGTGCCAACGGTCCGAGGTGGAAGACCACTTCGGCGGGCAGGTCGCCGGTGTTGCGCAGCCGGTGCCGGACGTTGCGAGCCACGAACAGCGCCTCGCCGGCGGCCAACGGCACCGGTTCGTCGTCCAGGTCGACGGTGATCGAGCCGCGTACGACGTAGAGAAACTCCTCGCTGTAGGGGTGGTAGTGCTCGGCGATGCGCTCCCCCGGCGCCATGGCGGCCACCCCCATGAAGCCGGAGGTGCTGCCGACGGTACGGGGACCGAGCAGGACCCGCAGCTCGCCGCCGCGACGCCGGTCGGCGGGCACGTCCCGGGCGGCGACCAGGGCCAGGTCAGTCATCGTCGTCCCCCGTCCCGGCACCGCGTTCCCCCGCCAGCCGCTCGATGCGTTCCTTGATCACTGCCAGCTGCACCGCGCTGTTGGTGTTGATCCGCTCGGTCATCCCGGCGTTGTCCACCGGTGCGGTCGGCTTCATCGCGAAGTCCTGCGTCCAGGTCATCCGGACGCCCTCGGGTTCCTGTCGATAGGTCCAGTGGATGTGCATGTACTCGAAGGGGCCGGTCTCCACCCGGTGGGCCCGCACCTGCCACGTCGTCGGATCGGGGGTACGCTCGCTGACCCAGCTCCACTTCACCCCGTTCTCGTCGGGGTGCATGGTCAGCCGGAACCGGACGGTGTCGCCGTCGCGCCCGAGGATCTCGACCTTCGCGTACTCGGTGAACAGGTCGGGCCAGCCGGCGACGTCGTTGGTGACCGACCAGACCAGCTCCAGCGGCGCGGCGATGAGGATGCTGTTCTCGGTGTGCCCGGGCGGATCGCTGGGCGGCGGCTCGGCGGACGCGGGCGTGTCGGCGGGGATCGCCGGTTCGGCACGCCCGGCGACCAGGTCGGCCACGGCGGGGATGCTCAGCTGGGCGGCCTGCTCGGGAATGGTCACCTGGTACCGGTCGGCGACGACCGCGGCGAGTTCGAGCAGCGCGAGGGAGTCCATCCCCAGCTCCTCCAGGGAGGCGGTCGGTGCGCGGGCAGCGGCGTCCGGGTCCAGGCCGCAGTTGGTCACCAGGATGTCGGTTATCTCGCCGGTCAGCGAGCGGCCGTCGGTGACGGTCATCGTCTCCTCCTCGGGGTGTATGGGGCTAACCGCGCGCGGTGGCGGTCACGCGCACCGTCCGTCGAAGCTGTAGAAGCAGCGGGCCATGGCGTCCCGGGGCGAACGCCAGTGGGGCAGGTACGGTGTGATGAAGGGCGCAGCCGGTACAGCGACCGGTGCCGGACACCCACCAGGCGTGGCAGTTCGGTCGTGACGGACTCGGCGAAGATCTCGGCCACCGCGTCCGCGGCGCCCGGAACCACCTTCGCGACGATCACCGTTCGATCCATGCCGGTCCTCCCCCGTGATTCGGTGGCGACGCCTCCCGGCGTCCCCGACGACTTCCGACACCATGCGGAGCCCGGCGTCACCGGAGCGTCATCGAGGCGGCGCGGCACGACCGCTCTTAGTGACGCTACGTTGACGCAATCTGTGAATATGCTGAACGCGCCGGATCGCACGGTCGGCAAGGTTGCCCAGTTCAGAGCCGACTTCATGGATGGCAACAGGTCGGTTTGTCGACATCGATGTTGACTCAGAGTAATCGCTATTGATAATCTTCGCGACGGTCTGACCCGGCTCCGCACGCACCCGCGCGCGGCCCAGCTAGTCGACGGCGGCGTCCCCGGCGAACGCGCCGGGGCCTGACCGAGACCCGCAGCCGACGTGTCAGGGGGTGCCGACGTGGCCGCCGATCCGCCCACCCCGACCACCGGAGAACACCGGTACGTCGAGGTAGAGCTGCACCTGCTCGGCGGCTTCCGCCTGATGCACGGCGGCACGCCGGTGCTGGTGCCCCGGGGCCTGCAACGGATCATCGCGCTGATCGGGCTGCGACCCGACGCGACCCGTACTCATCTCGCCGGGTTGCTGTGGCCCGAGGCCACCGAGGAACGGGCGCTGTCGTCGCTGCGGACCGCGCTGTGGCGGCTGCGCCAGGACCCGTACTGCCCGCTGATCATCACCGCCGACACGGTCCGTCTCGACCCAGCGGTACGGGTCGACGTCGACGAGCTGGAAGCCACGGCCGCCCGGGTACGCGACGGCCAGGCACCGGACGACGCCGCGCGGGCGCTCACCGCCGGCCGCCACGACCTGCTCCCCGGCTGGTACGACGACTGGGTGCTGACCAGCCGCGAGCGGTTGCGCCAGCTCCGGCTGCACATGCTCGAACAGGTCGCCAGCCAGCACCTGGCCGCCGGACGGCACGGCGAAGCCCTCGAGGCGGCACTGGAGGCGATGGCCGCCGAACCGCTGCGGGAGACACCGCACCGGCTGGTCGTCCGCATCCATCTCGCCGAGGGAAACGCCTTCGAGGCGGTGCACGCCTTCTACGTCTACCGGGATCTGTTGCTCCGGGAGCTGCGGCTGGAGCCCTCCCCCGCGATGACCGCGCTGCTCGACGAGACGCTCGAACCGATCCGCCGGGCCAGCCGGCCGGCACCCCGGCCACCCGGCCACCCGGCCACCCGGCCGACGTTCCAGGCCCGCTGACCGCCGTAACCGCGGCGTTCGGCCCGTTGAGGGGCAGGTTTGAGAGCCCTGGATACAGGGTGAGCCGACCCGGGCAGCGCCCTGCCGATCGGGGTGTCCACCTCGGAGCCGATGCCGACGTGGAAGGGCAGCACGGTCACCCTGCTCGGCGACGCGATCCACACCATGACTCCCGGACGGGGGTCGCGCCCCGTCGCCCTTGCCTCTCGTGAAAGCTCACCGGCTGCGCACAGGGGAGGTTGTCACCAGTCGTGTGATGTCACAGAGAAATATTTATGTCCGTGTGACATCACGACTGTTCGATGATGCACCCTTGGTGGCGATGCCCCTGCGGCGGCCCACATCCCACCCGCTCATCCCTGTCGATCAACCCCACACAGTCCGCTTCGTACCGGCCACCTGCGGTAGCTCTCCGCGCGTCCGCATGGACTGTTACCGAGGCTGGCTGTTGCCTCCGCCGCACGTGTGCAAAGCTGCGGCGAGCTTTTTTCGGGACGATCGGACGTGAACTTCAGGGAGGTTTGCCGTGGGCGAGTCCTTCGGTAACTGGCTGATACTGCTCGTGGTCCTGCTGGCCGGGCTGGCCGGAGGCTGGCTGCTGCTGCGCAGCCGGCGCAACGATGCGCCCGCGCCGACGAGCGACGCCACCGCGCAGGCGACCCAGCCGGCACAGGCGACCCAGCCGGCACCAGCCACGACCAACGACACCCAACAGTCGAGCACCACCGCAGCACCCGCCGAGCCGGCCGGCGCCGCACCAGCCGACGCCAAACCGGCCACCACCGCGCCAACCGCCGCCGAACCGGCCGACGCCGCACCAGCCGGCGCCGCACCGGCCACCACCGCGCCGACCGACGCCGAACCGGCCGACGCCGCACCAGCCGCCGCCGAGCCAACCACCTCCGACCCGGTCACCGCGCCCGTGGCGAGCACCGAACCGCAACCGGCGAGCACCGAGCCGCAATCGGCGAGCACCGAGCCGCAATCGGCGAGTGTCCCGGACGAGTCGCCGGTGACGCCTGTCGAGAAGACGACGGCGACGATCGTTGCCGGCTCATCGCCGGGACGTAAGGCGACCGCCAAGCGAGCTCCGGCCGCCAAGAAGACTCCGGCCACCACTGCCGAGGACGCCGACGACGACTTCCGGCGCATCCAGGGTGTCGGGCCGAAGATGGCCGCCGCCCTGCACGGCGCAGGAATCCGGACCTACCGCCAACTGGCGGACCTGGACGAGGCGGCGCTACGGGACGCGATCCGGGGTGCCGGGATGCGGGCCACGGCCAGCGTGGCCACCTGGCCCCAGCAGGCGAAGATCCTGGCTGCGCAGACCGGCGACGACGCCTGACAACTGTCGCTGAGCCGCCGGCAGCCTCCGCTGACCGGCGGCAAGATCCGCGCAACATCGGGGAAAGTGCTGCCTCGCCGACTGACGAGGCCGCACTTTCCCCGAAACTGCTGTCGAGGTCGAGCCCGCAGGGCTTGTACGTGCAAGCGAGGCGGCGAAGTCATCGTTAGCCGAGCGGTCGGGGTGGGTACAAGGCCCGTCACCTCGTACCCACCCCGACCGTGGAGGAACGCCATGCGCGGCACGTCGATATTCGGAGTTCTCGTCGTGATCTGGCTGATCATCGGCGCAGTCGCCGCCGGCCAGCGCGGCTACTACAACGACGAGGAGACCAACTGCGCCGAACTCGGCACCATCCTGGTCACCATCGTCGCCGGACCGTTGAACTACGTCGGTGCCAACCCGAAGGTCGACTGCGAACTGCCCCAACCCTCCGAGTGACGGCGGTGCGGGAATCGTTCCGCCCGCCTTCGGTCGGCGGGACCGGCGGCGGGCGGAGTGACGCGTCCCGAGGAATTCAGCGGAAGCAGTGCGAGACCGGCACATGTTGATGACTGCGCCATTCGCGCTCATGTTCCCGATGTCCTGGCAACGGCCGAGCCGGCACCGGACATGCGGGAGGGCCGGCCGACACCCCCCGGAGCCGGCCGACCCCCTGATCCCCCGTGGTCTGATCCGGGCGATGCCGCCCGGCTGATCGGACCGCCCCCGCGCTCCGCGCAGCGGAGCGCGGGGACCCCCCGTCCCGGCTACTGCAGGAACGCCCCGAGGGGCGACAGCAGCAACCGACCGAGCGCCGCGGCCGCGTCGTCGAGTCGCTTGCGCTCGCGTTCGTGTCGGTGCGGATCGTGCCGGCACCGCCAGATGCGTTGTGCGTTGCGCCAGGCGACATCGCGCGTGTACCCGATCAGCTCACCCTGGTACCAGTCGTCGATGTTGCCGTTGAGCATGTCGATGAGCAGTTGCCACCGATCCAGGTAACCCCGGCGCAGGTCGGGGATCTTGTCGGCGAAGATCTTGTTGATCTCCAGATAGTCGTGGTGCTGGTCGCTGCCGTCGACCGGCTCGGATTCCAGGTGGGCGAAGGTGGTCACCAGCGCGAACGGCAGATCGAAGTTGATGTGCGCGTTCACGCCGGCCGCCGCCGAGGGCAGTGGGCGCGCATCCGGGCCGCACATCCGCTCGAACAGGCACGCCCAGGCCTTCGGCGTGCCAGGGCTGCGGTCGCTCCACAGCCGCAGCGCGTCGAAGTAGCGAGCGGCGAACTCCACGTCCAGACGGGACATGAAGATCGGGTCGATGAACCGATCGGCGTAGAGGCCGTCCAGCACGCTGCTGGTGATGACGAGATACAGCCGGTTGAAGTCGGCCAGTGGACAGCTCTCCATCAGCGGAGGCAGCCGGACCAGCAGATTCTGCAACTCGGTCAGATGCTCGACCACGGCGGGCACGTCGGCCGGGTGATCGGCGAGCAGGTCGACCATGTCCTGATGGACCGGCCCCCAGACCGGTTCGGTCGCGTCGTCGCGGGACACCACCGCACCGAGTCCAGTGACTCGCTCACCCATGCCTTCTTCTCCGCCCTGGTCGCCAGCACCGCCGTACCTCGCCGGCACCGGGCTCAGCCTGTCAGTCAGGCGGAGCGGCGACATCAGTAGAACGACGTATCCGACACCTACCGGCGGCTACGCAGAAAGATGGCGCTGGCCTGGACCCGGGTACGCACATGCAGCTTGTCGAAGATGTGCGAGACGTGGACGCCGATGGTCCGTTCGCTGATGAACAGCCGCTGGCCGATCTCCTTGTTGGTCAGGCCCTCGGCCACCGCGGCGAGCACCTCGCGCTCGCGGGGGGTGAGCGCGGCGAGTTCGTCGCCGCCCGTCCCGGCCGGCGGCGCGGCGTCCACCGCCCGTTCCGCCAGCCCGATCCGGGCCCGGCCAGCGAGGGTAGCGATCTCCTCGGCCAGCGGCACCGCGCCGAGTCCCTGCGCCGTCTGGTAGGCCTGCCGCAACAGTTTGCCGGCGGTGGCGGTCTGGCGACGGCGGGACAGCAGCGCCTCGGCCTGCCGCAGCCGGGAGTAGGCCGCCGGATAGGGGTGGTTGCGGCGATCCCACTCGGCGGCGGCCCGCGCCCACAGTTCCGGGTCCGCTCCGTCGAGGCGGCTCACCTCGGCCGCGCAGAGCGCCAGGTACCCGTCGACGACGTCGCGTACCGGTCGGGCCGCCCGCTCGCTCTTGCGGGCCACCCGGTCGGCGATCTCCCTCAGCCGGCGCACCGCGGTGTCGTCGACCGCGACCGTGCGGCCGGCGTGCGCCTCGGCCTCGGCGCGCAGACCGTGCCAGACCAGCACGGCGAGAATGACCAGGTCGTCGGAGCGGGTCTCGGTGAGGCCGCGCTGCACCGTGTGGCGGGCCAGGTCGTGGCGTCCCTGCCACATCGCCAGCCCGGCGCGCAGGGTGAGCAGGGGGATGACGTGCCGGGCCCCGCCGCCGGCGAGCATGGTGGCGGCGGCGTCGAGATCCCGATCGGCGGCCTCGGTGTCGCCGTAGCCGACCGAGAGCCGGCACCGGGCCAGCAGCAGTTCGACCGCGTCCGCGCCGGAGGGCCGGTGCCGCAACGCCGCCGAGACGACCTTCTCCGCTTCGGACCACTGCCCCACCCGGAACAGGCCGTTGGCGGCGATGGCCAGCAGCCGGGTTCCGTAGCTGCGGCCCAACCCCAGTTCGGCCACCCGCTCGGCGCCCCGCCGGGCCACCACCACCCCCTCTTCGAGGATGTTCAGCGGGCCGGTGAGCAGCTCCGCCAGGTGCAGGTAGGCCAAGGCCACGTCCTCGGGGCGGCCCGCGCGCTCGGCGGTCGCCAGCGCCCGGCGCAGCACGGCCAGCCCGGCGTCCGGATCCTGGCGGTACGCCTCGGAGAAACCCAGCGCCATGCTGGCCAGCACCACCTCGGTGGTGGCCCCGTCAACTCCCTCGGCGAGGGCCAACGCCTCCCGCGCCCGCTGGCCGGCGTCGGCGTACCGGCCGAGGTGCAGCAGCAGCTCCGCCAAACGGGCGGCGGCGGTGGCACGCTGCCGAGGTGTGCAGTCGGCGGCCTGCAGCGCGTGCTGGTACTCCGCCTCGGCCAGCGCCGAACGGCCCGCGGCGGCGAGGTAACGGGCCCGGCGGATGTACAGCTCGCAGGCCGGGAGATCGCTGCCGGTGCCGGCCAGCTCCTCCAGCAGCGACAGCGCCCGGGCGTACTCACCACAGTGGTGGGCGGCCTCGGCCGCGTGCCCGAGCAGGGCGGCGCGGTCCACGTCGGGCAGGCCCTCGGTCAGCTCGACCGCGACCGACCAGTGCCGGTGCGCCTCGGCGTAGCCGTACAGTCGCTCGGCCTCCTGTGCGGCGGCCAACGCCGCCGGCAGCGCCCGCTCCGGTTCGCCAGCCAATCGCCAGTGATGCGCCAACCGGGCCTGGTGCAGCTCGCCGGACGCCGAGGCCAACGCCTCGGCGTAGCGGCGATGCAGCACGGCTCGTTCGGCGGGCAGCAGCTCGTCGGTGAGCACCTCCGCGACCAGCCGATGGCGCAGCCGGTAGCCGTCGTCGGAACCGACCAGCAACCGGTGCGAGACCGCCGCGCGGACGGCGTCCAGCAGGTCGTGCTCGGGCAACCCGACGACCTGGGCGAGCAGCCAGTGTTCGACCGGTTCGACCCCGGCGGCGACCGCGTGCACGGCCCGGCGCGCTGGACCGGGCAGGGCGTCCACCCTGGCCAGAAAGACTTCTCGCAGGGTGTCGGAGAGACCGTCCCGGCCGTCGCGCAGATCCCGGGAGAGTTCCTCGACGACGAACGGGTTACCGCCGCTGCGCCGCCACAGCTGCTCGGCCGCCTCCGATGCCAGCGGACGACGCACCACCGCCGCGGCGAGCTGCTCGGTCGCGGCTCGGTCCAGCGGGGCCAGGTCGAACACCCGTACCGACCGCAGCCGGCGCAGCTCGGTGAGCACCCGACGCAGTGGATGCGCGCCCTGAAGGGACTCCGAGCGCACCGCCGCGAGCACCGACAACTGGAGGTCACCCAGGCCGGCGAGCAGGTAGAGCAACAGCTGGCGGCTGGTCCGGTCGATCCACTGCAGATCGTCTAGCACGAGCACCACCCGGCGCCCCGCCGCGATCACGCTCAGCCCTCGGGAGACCCGCTCCAGCAGTGCGCCCGCCCCGTCTGGATCGGTGGCTTCCTCGGTGAACACCGCCAGCAGCGCACGGACCGAGGCAGCGGCGGGCGGGGCCAGGTCGGCGTCGAGTCTGCGTAATGCCTGGCGCAGCGGGTGCAACGGCGAGGCGTCGCCGATGTCCAGACAGGAGCCGGTGAGCACCAGGGCATCCCCGTCGCGCAGCCGCTCACCGACCTCGTGCAGCAACCGGGTCTTGCCCACGCCACTCTCGCCGGTGAGGAAGACGGCGGCGGTGTTTCCCGCCGCCTCGTCGAGCAGCGCGGAGCACACCGTCGCCAGCAGTTCGGCCCGACCGACGAGCGGCGTGCCGTCCACGTCGCTGGCCATGGCTCGCAGCCTAGCCACCGGCCGCCTGCTCGCTCTACCGCCGCCTGGTCCGACTCCTACGCCACGCGTCGGCATCGCGCCAAATGCTGGTCGCCGACACCTGGCCCTCGCCGCAGGTCCGGGCCATCGCGCACCGGCTCCCGATCAGTTTTGCGGGAGGAAGGCCAAGGCACGCTCCCAGGTCAGATCGGCGGCTGTCGGGTCGTGGTCGGGCACGGTCGGGTCGGTGAACAGGTGACCCGCCCCCGGATAGCGGTGCACCATCAGGTCCGCCCCGGCGGCGGTCATCGCCCGCTGCCACTGGTCGACCTCCTCGGGCGGGTCGTAGGCGTCGGGGTCGGCCAGATGCATCTGGACCCGCAGGCCGGGCCGGACGGCCGCCGGCGAACCACCGGTGCCGTGCAACAGCAGCAGGCCGGCCGTGTCGGGGCGCTCGGCGAGCATCGCACCGGCCACCCCGGCGCCCATCGAGAAGCCGGCGAGCACGGTGTCGGGCGGCAGCGGGTCGAGCGCGGCGCGAGCCCGGTCGAGGACGGCCCGCTGACCGATCCGGTCGAGCAGGGCGAACCCCTCCTCGACGGTGTCGACGGGCGGTTGGCCGTACAGGTCGGGCACCGCCACCTGATGACCGGCGGCGCGGAGCCGATCGGCGGCGGTCAGCACGGCCGGCCGCAGCCCGTACACGGAATGAAAAAGCACGACGTGTCCCATCGACACATCCTGCCGGGTGCGTACGACAACTCGGCCGCGCCGGGCCGACCACCGCTGGACGGGGTCAGCTTCGGTCGCGCTCGGCGGAACCCTCGCCCGGCGCCGAACCGTCGGTGGTCGGTCGCAGGGCCCGGCTGTGGCCACGGAACTCGGCGATCACCTCCGCATCGCCGCGGGTGACGGTGACGTCGTAGATCCCGCTGCGCCCGTAGCGGGTGCGTTCGACGGCCCGGGCGACCAGCAGGTCACCCTGCCGGGCCGGGCGGACGAAGGTGATCTCACCGCTGGCCGCGACGGTGGCCGGTCCGTGGCTGTTGCAGGCCAGCGCGAAGGCGGTGTCGGCCAACAGGAACACGAACCCACCGTGGGCGATCCGGTGGCCGTTGACCATGTCGGCGGTGATCCGCATCCGGGCGACCGCCACGCCGTCGCCAGCGCTGACCAGCTCGATACCGAGCCGGTTGGACGCGACATCGGCGTCGAACATCTCGTGCGCGGCGGTGCGCTGCGGATCCACACTGGCTCCTGGGCCCGATCGGGCGGGCAGGTCCTCGCCCTCGGTCGGACATCATGTCATCGTCGGCGGCGGCACCGAGAAATGGTCACGCTCAGCCGACGCCGGGGCCGGCGACACGCGGGTTCTGCGGGTCGATGTTGCCGGCCCGCAACAGCGCGTCGAGCTTGGCCTCGATCCGGTCGTCCGAGTCGCGGGACCGGGAGGAACCCCAGTAGTAGAAGAGCCCCCAGCCCGGCGGCCTGCCAGACCGGTTGGAAAAACTCGGACTGCCAGTGGCCATCACGGCCTTCTCTCGGCACGGCTTGCGATGGGCGATGTGCCCCTAACGAGCAGGTATGAAACAACTCAGGCGACGCAGTGCGCCTCGGAAACGGGTCGTACGCGCGGAGAGGGGTCAGGGGCGGCCGACCTCGCCGTCGATCCCACGATCCTCATCTTGCCAATGTCTCGTAATTGCAAAGTTATGGCAAGAGGTCTGGACAGCGTCGGCACCCGTAATTAGCGTGCTCGACATGAGTCCTTACATCGTCGACATAGACGCGTGGCAGGAAAGCTGGGATCGGCAACAGGAGGCGTACCTGCCGGACCGGGAGCACCGGATCAGCGCCATGCTCGACGCGGTCGACGCGATCCGCGACACCGCACCGCTGCGGCTGCTCGATCTGGCCGGCGGCACCGGCACCATCTCGCTGCGGGCGCTGCGCCGCTTTCCGGACGCCGAGCTGACCCTGGTCGACCTCGACCCCGCCCTGCTCGCCCTCGCCACCGCCGCGCTGCGCGACCGGGCCACCGTCGTCACCGCCGACCTGGGCCGCACCGACTGGCACACCGCCCTGCCACATCGCCGGTACGACGCGGTGCTCACCGCCACCGCACTGCACTGGCTGCCCGCCGACCGGCTGGCCACCCTTTACGGCGAGATCCGCGACCTGCTGCGGCCGGGCGGCCTGCTGATCAACGTCGACCACATGCCGGATGACGCCCTGCCGGAGCTGACCAAGCGCCTGCTGGCCCGGGCGCAGGAGCGACGGCAGGCCCGGTACGCGGCCGGTGCCGCCCTCTCCTGGTCCCAGTGGTGGGACCAGGCGGAACGGGACGAGGCGCTGGGCCCCCTGGTGCGGCAACGGCACGCCATCTACCCCGCCGGTCACAGCCCGGAGTGGAACCCGCCGATCTCCTGGCATCTCGCCGCCCTCACCAAGGCCGGCTTCACCGAGGTGGGCACCCTCTGGCGCGGCGGCCCCGACGCCGCCGTCGTCGCGGTCCGCTGACCGCCCGGCACCCTCAAGATCCGCACAACATCAGGGAAGATGCTGCCTCATCAGCCGACGAAGCAGCACTTTCCCCGAAACTGCTGCCGAGGGCGGAGCACGGCCGGGTGACCCGACGGCGTCGTGCAGCGAGGGTGGCGACTCCCTGGCCGTCGGGCGGTCACGCGTCCGAGGTCGGTGCGTCCGCCCGGGCCGGCGCCCCGGTGCTGTCGGCGGCGGGCGGACGGGCCGCGGGGACCAGCAACAGCGTCGGCAACAGCAGCAGCGGTACGACCACCAGCGCCCGCAGCGTGCCCACGTGGTCGCCGAGCAGGCCGAGCAGCGGTGGCCCGGCGAGGAACGCGGTGTAGCCGATCACCGCGACCACACTGACCCGCACGTGGGCGTGTTCCTCCTCGTCGGCGGCGGCGCTCATGCCGACCGGGAAGCCGAGCGAGGCGCCGATACCCCACAGCGCGACGCCGACCACCGCGAGCGGGCCGGAGCCGGCGAGCACCGCCAGGCCGGCGCCGACGATCGCGAGCACGATGGTCGTGGTGAGCACCGGTCCCCGCCCCCACCGGTCCAGCGCCACCGTTCCCAGGGTGCGGCCCACCGTCATGCCGACCACGAAGACACCGAAGACCGCCGCGCCGGCCGCCTCGCTGAAGTCGTATCCGTCGATGAAGGCCACCGCGAGCCAGTCGTTGGCGCTGCCCTCGGCGAACGCCGCGGCCAGCACCAGCAGGCCGATGAGCAGGGTCCGCGGCTCACGCCAGGCGGCCAGCAGCCGGCTGCGCCCACCGGCCGCAGTGCCGGCATCGGCGTCGGACTCGGCCGGTAGGAACGCCCGCGCCCCGAGCAGGGTGCCGGCGAGCACCAACGCGGCCAGCGCGCCGAGGTGCAGGCCGACCGGTACGCCCAGCCGAGCGGCGCCCGCGCCGAGGCCGGCGCCGGCCACCGAACCGAGGCTCCACGCGGCGTGGAAGCGGGGCATCACGGTCCAGCCGAGCCGGCGCTCGACGGCGGCGCCCTCGATGTTCATCGCCACGTCGCAGCTGCCGGAGCCGTAGCCGACGGCGAACAGTCCCAACGCCACCCCGGGCAGCGCCCCGAAGACGCCGGCCGACACGCCGGCAACGATCAGCCCGAGCGCCAGGATCAGTGTGGCCAGCGCCACCGCGCGGGCCGCGCCGAGGCGCTGGGTGACCAGGCCGGCGGTGGGCATGGCGAGAATCGCGCCGGCGGACATGGCGAGCAGCACCAGGCCGAGCCGGCCGGGGCTGAGGCCCAACTCGTCGCGGACCGCCGGCACCCGGGAGAACCAGGTCGCCACGGCCAGTCCGTTGAGCGCGAACACCACCGCGACGCCGTTGCGGGCGGCCAGCACGGCGCGGGACGCGCCCGGGCCGGGCGGGGATGTCACGGGGGTGGTGACGGTGGGGTCCACGTACGTTCCGGTCCTCTCCTCGGCGAGGTGCTGGCAACGATCACACACCTGGAAGCGCTACCAGCACAATCCGCTCCAGGCGCTTACCCGCCCGCCAGGCGGCGCGGCATGATGCGGATGGGCGCCCGCACCATCGGGCGGATGAGCGGCAACAGGGAGTACATCATGATCACGGCAGGCCGGCCGGTCACCCTCGACGACGTCGCCCGCGCCCCCGGGGTCTCCCGGTCGACAGCCGGCTGATCGGCCTTTCGTCCCTCAGTCCGCGGCGGCCAACGAGGTGAGTTCGGCGTACTCCGGCGAGGCCAGGAAGCGGGCCAGCATCTGTGCCGTACCGGGGGTGTAGGGTCGCCCGTCCAGGAGCTCGTCGGCGGAGAGGAAGACGAGGGCGGCACCCTCACCGAGCACGATGTCCTGCTGCCGGGCCCGGGTGGGGGCGCAGAAGTAGTGCTTGACGCGGTCCTGTTCGGGCAACTCCTGGCGGGCGTACCACCGCAGTCCCTCCGTCACCCGCAGTCCGGTCTCCTCCCGCAACTCCCGGCTGGCGGTCTTCTCCGGCGTCTCCCCCGGCTCCCCGTGCCCACCCGGCAGGCCCCACACGTTCGGGTGGTACGGGGCGTGCGCGTCGCGCAACTGCATCAGCAGCCGGCCGTGCCGGTCCACCAGCAGGACGCAGGAGATCGGAATCATGGTCCCACACTAGGAGGCGCGCAGCCCCGGGTTGCACCCTGCCGGCTATGGTTGTTGCTGTGATCGGGCTCGGCGTGCTCTGGTACCTCGTCGGTGTGTTGGCCGACGTCGGTGCCTCGAGCATGCTCTCCGGCACCGCTGCGGCGACCGGCGTCCTGCTGACCGTCCTGCTCGCCGCCGCGAATCTGCTGCACCGGGTGGTCACCGATCCCGACCTGCGGATCACCCGCCGGATGCTGCGCGAACGCTCCGGACGCACCGGCGTGCCCCGCCATCGCGACCCCGACGCCGCCGGCCGGGCCCGTCCCAGGGCCCCGACGACGCCCCTCGCGGTCGTCTGAGCCTGTTCCTCCCCGCTCCTCGGCGACCGCGACTGACTGTTCTTCGCCCTTTCCTCAGTCATCGGTCGCACTTCGAGGGGTGCTTCATGTCCATGATCTACGCAGCCATCTCGGCAATCCTGCTGTTCTGGCACGCCGCCTGGCAGTTGCTGTTCGGCGACGCGACCGTGCTGGGCACCAACTGGTCGTGGGTGCTCGGCATCGTGTTCCTGGTGCTCACCGTCCGGACCGTCCTGTTCCCGGTCTTCGTCAAGCAGATCAAGTCGCAGCGGGCGATGCAGGCGTTGCAGCCTCGGATCAAGGAACTTCAGGAGAAGCACAAGAACGACCGGGAGACCCTGCAGCGGGAGCTCGTCGAGCTCTACCGGACGGAGCAGGCCAACCCGCTGATGGGCTGCCTGCCGATGCTGGTGCAGATCCCGGTCTTCCTGGGCCTGTTCCACGTGCTGCGGCATCTCAAGCCGACCATGCCGGAACACCTCAAGACGCTGTACGGCTGGTCGGTCGCCCAGTTCGACAGCGCGTCGTCGGCGAACCTGTTCGGCGCGCCCATCGCGGCCAGCTTCCGTTCCACCGCGTCGGAGCTGGCCGTGCTCGGCGCCGACGGCATCACGGTCAAGGTGGTCGCCGCGGTCCTGATCGTCACGATGATCGCGACGACCTACCTGAGCAGCCGGCAGCTGATCCTGCGCACCGGGTGGGCAGCGGACCCGCAGCAGAGGATGGTGCAGCGGCTGATGCTCTACGGCATCCCGCTCTCGCTGCTCCTCTCGGGCCTGATCTTCCCGATCGGCGTGATCATGTACTGGGTGACCACGAACCTGTTCAGCCTCGGCCAGCAGACCTGGGTCCTCCGCAAGTACCCACCGCCACCGGCCAACACTCCCCCGCACCCCGCACCCGCCCCGGCCCCCTGAGCCGAGATCCTGGTACGTCACGAAGCCGTGACGTACCAGGATCACAGCGGGGTCAGTGGTGCAGCGTGGTGATGGTCCAGCGGGGGGAGGCGTTGGTGACGGGGGTGGCGTTGCCGGTGAGCGTGGTCCGGGCCCGGGCGTGACGGTGGGCGCTGGTGCCGACCCAGAGCTCGACGTCGCCGGGCTCCACGATCCGGGTCAGAGTGCGGTCGGAGAAGGCCAGCCGGGTGGTGGGCACCGCCAACTCGACCGTGACCGATTGGCCCGGCTCCAGGTGGACCCGCTGGTACCCGAGCAGCTGCGCCACCGGCCGGGTCACCGAGGCCACCAGGTCGTGACCGTAGAGCTGGACCACCTCGTCACCGGCGCGGGTGCCGGTGTTCGTGACGCGAACGGTCACCCGGATCGTCCCGTCGGTCGGCACCGTGGCGGGCACCGACAGGTCGTCGTACTCGAACGTCGTGTAGGACAGGCCGTGACCGAACGGCGCCGCGGGCGTCGTGGACAGGTTGGTCACCTCGTTGCCCTCGCCGAGCGCGGGATGCAAATAGGAGTACGGCTGCGCGCCGGCCGAAACGGGCAGGCTGACCGGCAGCCTGCCGGACGGGTTGACCCGCCCGGAGAGCACTCCCGCGATCGCTCCGGCGCCCTCCTCACCGGGGAAGAACGCCTGCACCACCGCCGCGCACCGGGCCAGCGCCCAGCCCAGGGCGTACGGCCGGCCGGTGAGCAGCACCAGGATCACCGGTCGACCGGTGGCCAACACCCGCTCGACGAGTTCCCGCTGGACACCGGGCAGTTCCAGGTCGTCCCGGTCACAGCCCTCGCCGACCGTGCCGCGTCCGAACAGGCCGGCGTGGTCGCCGACGACCAGTACGGCGACGTCCGCGCCGGACGCCGCCGCGACGGCCTCGCCGAACCCGGACCGGTCGTCGCTGTCCACGTCGCAGCCCCGCGCCCAGCTGACCATCTCGGCGCCGAACTCGACCCGCATCGCGTCGAGCACCGTCGGCGCCTCGACGCCGCTCTCCACGTCGGGATGCTGGGCGAGCACGTGGTTGAGGAAGGAGTAGCAGCCGAAGAGCGCTTCCTGCCGATCGGCGTTCGGGCCGATGACCGCCACCCGCCGGCCCGCTGACAGCGGAAGCGCTTCCTGGTTGCTGACCAGGATGATCGACTCCTCGGCGAGGCGGCGGGCGATCGCCCGGTGCTCGGGCGAGTCGAGGTCGATCGACCGGACCGGCTCGTCGGTGAAGGTGGCGTCAAGCAGCCCGAGCTCCAGCTTCTGGCGCAACACCCGCAACACCGCCCGGTCGATGACCGCCTCGTCGAGCCGGCCGGAACGCACCGTCTCGACCAGGGTCAGGTACGCGTCACCGGTCGGAAGCTCGATGTCGACGCCGGCGGTCAGCGCCTGCACCGCCGCCTCCGCGTGGTCGCCCGCGACGTGGTGCAACAGGTTCAGGAACGCCACGCCGAAGTAGTCGGCCACCACGGTGCCGTCGAAGCCCCACTGGTCCCGCAGCACTCCGGTGAGCATCGCCGGGTCGGCGGCGACGGGCACACCGTCGATCTCGGCGTAGGAGTGCATGACCGAACGCGCGTCGCCGTCGAGGATCGCCATCTCGAACGGCAGGAGCAGCACGTCGGCGAGTTCTCGCGGACCGGCGTGCACCGGGGCGAAGTTGCGCCCGGCCCGCGAGGCGGAATACCCGACGAAGTGCTTGAGCGTGGCGTGCACTCCCTGCGACTGCAGGCCCCGTACGTACGACGTGCCGAGCGTGCCGACCACGTACGGATCCTCGGAGATGCACTCGTCGACCCGGCCCCAACGCGGATCCCGGATCACGTCGAGCACCGGGGAGAGGCCCTGGTGCACGCCCAGGGCCCGCATCGACGCCCCGATCGCCGCCGCCATCTCGGCGACGAGGTCGGGGTCGAAGGCCGCGCCCCAGGCCAACGGGGTGGGGAAGGTGGCCGCCTTCCACGCCGAGAGCCCGGTCAGGCACTCCTCGTGGACGATCGCCGGGATGCCGAGCCGGGTGCCCGTCACCAGATCCGCCTGGAACTTCCACAGCCAGGACGCGCGGGCGGCGGCATCGACAGGGCGGGTGCCGTAGGCCCGGGTGAGATGGCCAAGTCCGTGCCGGGAGGCTTCCTCGAGCTTGCCGGCGCCGCTGAACTCACCCTGCAAGGGCGCGACCGCTTCGCCGTCCTCCTTCTCCCAGAAGCCGACCAGCTGCGCGATCTTCTCCTCGATTGTCATCCGGCCGAGCAACTCGCGTACCCGCGCCTCCCCCGCCGCCCGGTCGGACCGGTCGTGGCGCGGATCCGGCTGGGCCGGTGTTGTCGCCGGCGCGCCCACTACCCCGTGGACCTCAGTCATGCTGTGCATCCCCTTTTGTTGCTCGTGCCGCTGTCGCTCAGCCCTTGACCGCGCCCTGCAGGCCACCGACGATCTGTTTCTCGGCGAATGTGAAGAACAGTAGTGCTGGCAGCATCGCCAGCGACGTGAAGGCGAGGATTCCCGCCGTATCGGACGTGTACTGGCTGGAGAAGTTTTGCACCCCCAAAGGCAGGGTGTGCAGGCTGGCGTCGCCGAGGACCAGCAGTGGCAACAGGAACGCGTTCCAACTCGCCACGAACGCGAGGATCCCGACGGTGACGAGCGCGGGCCGCGACAGCGGCAGCACGATGCGCCAGAGGAAGCCGATCCGCCCGGTGCCGTCGATCGCGGCAGCATCCTCCAGTTCGCGGGGGATGGCGGACAGGAAAGGACGCAGGATCACGACGGTCAGCGGCAGTTGGAAGGCGACCTGCGGCAGGATCACCGCGTAGTACGAATTGATCAGGTTCAGGTCGCGCAGCATGAGGTAGAGCGGCAGGATCGCCGCTCCGGCCGGGAAGAGCAGGCCGAGGGTGAAGAAGGTGTACAGCACCTCACGCCCCCGGAAGGTGTACCGGGCGAGCACGAACGCGGCACTGACCCCGAGCAGCACGACGCCGAGCGTGGTGCCCAGGGCGATCACCCCGCTGTTGAACGTCTGCTGCCAGAAGTTGCTCTGCGTCAGCACCCTGGCGTAGTTGTCCCAGACCCACGGACTGGGCAGCCCGGCCGGGTCCGCGACGATCTGCGGGGTGGTACGGAAGCCGCCGATGATCACGTAGACCACCGGAGTGATCGACACGGCGGCTACCGCGAGCGCCAACGCGTAGGTCAGCGGGCTGCTCCACGTGAAGGGCCGGCGGTTGACCGACGAGGACTGCATGGCGTTCGCGGTCATGGTCACTTCGCCCTTCCGGTGACGGCGCCCTGGATGTCACGGCGCAGCAGGAAGCGCTGGAAGATCAGCGCCGCGACGAAGGAGATGACGAACAGGATCACGGCCACCGCGTTGCCGTAGCCCCACAGCCGGGCGAAGAACCCGTTGTCCACCATGTACGTCGCCATGGTGGCGGACGCCCCGAGCGACCGTACCGCGGGCACCGAGGTGACCCAGATGATGTCGAAGACCTGCAACGAGCCGATCATCGACAGGAACATCCAGATCCGGATCGTCGGGCCCAGCAGCGGCAGCGTGATGTGACGCTGCGTCTGCCACCAACTCGCCCCGTCGATGGCGGCGGCCTCGTTCAACTCCTGTGGCACGTTGGACAGGCCGGCGAGCAGGAGGATGATGGCGAAGCCGACGTACTTCCAGGTGAGGACGAACAGCAGCGTCCAGATGACGATGTCGAGGTCGGCGAGCCACGCCTGCACCAGACCGCCCAGGCCCACCGCCTGCATCAGCGCGTTGAGCGTGCCGGCGTCGGAGAGCAGCAGCTTCCACATGATGCCGACGGTGACCTCGGCCAGCACGTACGGCACGAACGCCAGCAGCCGGAACAGGGTGCGACCGCGGAAGTTCCGGTTGAGCAGCAGCGCCACGCCCAGTGCGATGGGGCCCTGGATCAGCAGCGAGCCGAAGACGATGATGGCGTTGTTGCGCAGCGCGTCCAGGAAGATCGGGTCCTGGAAGGCGAGGACGTAGTTGTCGAATCCGACGTAGTCGGTGGGCGGCCCGACGCCACGCCAACGGAAGAGGCTGTAGTAGAAGGCGAAGCCGATCGGCACCAGTACGAACATCACGTACACGATGACCGCTGGCGTGGTGAGACCGATGATCTCGTACCACTTGCGTCGGGTCTCGGCCGCGCGGTAGGACGAGCGCCTTGCGGGCCGGCGCCCCGCCGGCGGCGCGGTCGCGCCGCCGGCGAGGTCCAGGGTGGGGTTGGTGGAGGTCACTTGCGTGCGGCCGCCTTCATCGCCTCGACGACCTTCTCGGGCGTGCCGTTACCGGCGAAGATGGCGACGATCGCGTCGTTCATCGCGTTGCCGACCGTGCTGCCGAACGCGGTGTCCAGCCAGAGCTGCACGTAGGTCGCTTCGGTGGTGGCTTCCAGGATCGACTTCAGCGCGGGGTCCGCGACCCCGGCCTCGGCACCCTTGGCCACCGGCAGGCCGGTGCCGGTCTCGGCGTAGCCCTTCTGCACCTCGGGGCTGACGATGTACTTGAGGAACTCGACGCACTCCGGCGGGGCGTTCTTGGCGCAGGCGAAGCCGTCGCCGCCGCCCAGGGCCGCCTTCGGGTCACCGGGGGAACCGGCGATCGCCGGCACCGGGAACCAGCCGAGGAACTTGCTGAGCGCCTCCTTGTCGGCGGCGACCGTGTCCAGCGTGCCCTTGTTCCAGTCGCCCATCAGCTCCATGGCGGCCTTGCCGTTGGCGAGCAGGCCGTTGGCGCTGGTCGGGTCATTCTGCCCCGGCGTGGCGATGAAGTTGGGCTGGAACGGCTTCGTGTCGATGAAGGTCTTCAGGTCCTGGCCGGCCTTGACGAAGCACTGGTCGTCGAAGTTCAGCTCCAGGGAGGCCTTCTTCAGCGTATCGACCGAGCAGGCACGCAGCGCGAAGTTGTACCACCAGTGCGCGGCGGGCCACTTGTCACCCGCGCCGACGGCGATCGGAATCACGTTGATCGCCTTGAGCTTGGTGACCGCCTCGTTGAGCTCATCGAACGTGGTCGGCGGTGCCGCGATGCCCGCCTTGGCGAACATCTCCTTGTTGTACCAGATGCCCTCGATGCCCATCCGGTACGGCAGGCCGTACTGCTTGCCGTCCACCTGCCAGATTCCGGCCGCGCCGCCGATGTTGGCAACCTCGTCCTTGACCTGGTCGGTGATGTCCTTGAGGTAGTCGGCCTCGACCTGCTCGCGGATCTCGCCGCCGCCCCAGGACTGGAAGATGTCCGGCGGGTCACTGCTGAGCAGCGCGGCGGGAAGCCGGGTGCGCTGGAGCTGGTTGGTCTCGATGCCCTCGATCTCGATCGTGACCGTGGGGTGGAGGGTGTTGAAGTCCTTGGCGACCTTCTCCCAGTAGGTCTTACCGGGCCCGTCCTGCGAGGCGTTGTGCCACCAGGTCAGGGTCACCGGGTTCTTGAACAGCTCATTCTCGGATGGAGCCTCGCTCTCGCCGCCGCCGCCACATCCGGCGACAAGCAGAGCGGTGGTGATGGACAGCGCTAGGACGCTGCTTGCGCGGCGCTTTATAGCCACGATGTCTCCTCGACTAGTCAGTCGCGGTGCTTCGGCCTGCGGGGGAGTTTTTCAGCCCCGTCACGCAGTGTCAATCGGTGTCGATAACGTTTTCGACTCGGCTGCCGAGGGCCGCGATCTGCCCTCTATCATCATCAACGTGGCGTTCCCGCAGCGTGTCAACATGTCGGACGTGGCCCGTGCGGCCGGCGTCTCAGTGGCAACCGTATCCAAGGTCGTGAACGGCCGGTACGGCGTGGCACGCGCGACCATCGAGCGGGTTCAGCAGGTCATCCACCAGCTCGGTTACGAGGCCAGCCTGGGGGCGCAGAGCCTGCGCAGTCACCGTACGAACGTGCTGGGCATCCTGGTCGCCGAATTCGAGCCCTTCTCCACCGAACTGCTCAAGGGTGCGTCCACGGCGGTGGCCGGCACTGGCTACCAGTTGCTGGCCTACTCCAGCGGCGACGGTGCCGGCACGGCCGTCGGCTGGGAGAGACGCTCCCTCGCGCGCCTGTCCGGAACGCTCATCGACGGCGCCGTGATCGTCACGCCGACGGTGGTGGAGACCAAGCAGGGCTTCCACGTCGTCGCCGTCGACCCGCACACCGGCCCGTCGGGCCTGCCCACGGTCGACTCCGACAACTTCGCCGGCGCCGTGCTCGCGACCAACCACCTGCTGTCGCTCGGTCACCGTCGGATCGGGCACATCAGCGGACGCCCCGATCTCGAGTCGTCCCGCCTGCGGGAAGCCGGCTTCCGGCAGGCAATGGCCGATGCCGGCGTGGCCGTGGACGAGCGGCTGGTCCGCGTCGGCGGTTTCCGGATCGAGAGCGCCGCCGGCACCGCGGGCGAACTGCTCGCCCGTGCCGACCGGCCGACAGCGGTCTTCGCGGGGAACGACCTCTCCGCCATCTCCACGATGAACGTCGCCCGGGAGATGGGCCTCACGGTGCCCGACGACCTGTCCGTGATCGGCTTCGACAACATCCCGGAATCCGCCCTGGTCAACCCGCCACTGACGACGATAATGCAACCGCTGCAGCAGATGGGCGCCGAGGCCCTGCGCCTGCTCGTCGACCTGATCGCCGGCGCGGAGCGCGACATCCACATCCGGCTCCCCACCGAGCTGGTGATCCGCGCCTCCTGCCGGGCTCTGCCCGACTGACCGGGAGCCGTTTGGCGGTGTTTGCCGGTCCTCGCGCCATCTGACAGCGCGACGGGCCGCCGACGGTATTTCCGGGCCCCCGGCCCGCTCCTGAAAGACGTAACCGCGCCGACACGGTACGGAAACACGCCGGGTCGGCCCAGTCCCCGTCGATGGGAGAAACCTGTCATGAGCAGTGCAGGGAGACGTGCCCGCAGAGCCGCCCTGGTGGTCCTCGCGGGTGCGGCGCTGACCGGTCTGCTGGCGGTCACCGCAGCCACCGCCGCGCCCGTCGGAGCACCCGAGCGGGCTGCCGCGGCGGCCCGCACCGACGTCTACATCAAGGATGTCCCCACCGATGTCGGGCTCGAGCCGCACACGCTCGAACCGCTGTGGGCCAGCCCCGACATCAAGGTCTGCCCGACCGCCATCGAGTGCGCCACCAGCCAGAACCCGATCGTCGGAGTGACCAACTACGTCTTCGTCAAGCTGCGCAATCCCGGGCCGTACGGCTCGGGCACCAGCAGCGGTGTGCTCCGGGTCTACCGGACGACGCCCGGCGGCGGCGCGACCTGGCCGACGCACTGGACGCAGATCGGGGCGGTCAACGTCATCGCCGCCGCAGGCGTCACGACGGTCACCGTCCCGTGGACCGGGGTACCCGGGCCGGGTCACTTCTGCCTGACCGCCCGCTGGGAGTCCAGCACCGACCCGATGACCTTCGAGGGCCCGGACATCCACACCAACACCCGCTACAACAACAACATCGCGTGGCGCAACGTCGACTCGGTCCGGCTCACCCCGAGCGCGCCGCCGGTCGTGCGGCCCTTCGCCATCGGCAACACGCTGACCGTACCGTCCAGGAACGACCTGGTCTTCACGGCGGCCGAGTCGCTACGAAACGTGGGCGGCCGGGTGGTCGTCGACCTCGGTCCGGAGCTCTTCGAGCGCTGGCGGGCCGGCGGCGCGGTCGGCACGAACGTACGCGCGGTCGGCCGGACCCAGGTGGAGATCGTGGAGCCGGCCAAGGCCAGCCTGGGCAACCTGCAGCTCAACCCCGGTGAGCGGGTGGAGTTCTCGCTGCTCTTCTCGGCCGAGGCCCCGTTCGAGCGGGAAATCGCGCTCAACGTGGCCCAGTTCGGGCCGGACAACAGCGGGGCGAAGCGGGCCGACCTCGGTGGCGTGCAATATCTGATCAGCGCTGGGAGGCAGTAGTCCAGCTCCCTCGCGGGGGTCGCGGGCCGTCCGGCCCGCGGCCCCGTCAACGTAGACAGATCCAGTCGGTGACCACCGCGTGCCCGCCCGCGTCGGCACGGAGCTGAATCGGACCGGGCGGAGGAACACCCAGCGAGAAGAGGCCCACCGCGTCGACCGGAGCCTCGTCGTAGGTGCCGCTGGCCGTGCGGGCGCTGATCCGGCCGCCGCCGGCCGGTGAAAGCTGGCCGACGATCCCGGCGTCGCTCACCTCGATCTCCACCACCATCGGGCCGCCCTGGAAGGAGAGGGTGCGCGCGGAACCCGCCGAACGGGTCAGGGCGGCCAACTCCACCTCGCTCGCCGAGTCGAAGGTCAACTCGGCCAGGGTCAGCTCGGCGTCCACCGTCCGCCAGGCGAACGCCGCCCGCGCCGCCGTCACGTACTCCTGGGGAACTCCCCCGGCGTCCCACAGCGCCGCACCCAGCTCCGCCGTCAACCGGTCGTCATCGACCGGCGGCCACGGCTCCATCGCGTTCGCCCCCCTTCCTTTCGGCGGTGCCGACCAGACCAAGGTACGGAGCGAGGGCCGGAGAGTCGCGCAGCCTGCGCAGGCAGCGGGCCTGCGTCGGCCCGATGCTGCCGATCGGTACGCCCAGCCGGGCGGAGGCTTCCCGGTAGCTCAGCGGCGGGTCGGCCGTCAGCAGCGACAGCAGCTCCTGGCAGCGCGGCGGAAGCTGGGCGAAGCCCTCCCGCAGCGCCTGTCGCCGCTCGGCACGCAGCAGATCCTCGTCCGGCGTCGCGGCATCCGCCCAGGTCCCGTGGTACGCGTCGAGTGCGGCGTCGGACGGGTCGACCGGCTGGGTGCGCCGGCCGAGGCGGGACATCCGGTAACACTCGCGCCGGGTCGTGACGGCCAGCCAGGCGCCGAGCGCCTCCGGTTCGCGTACCTGATCCAGGTGTTCCACCAGCCGCAGCCAGACAGTCTGGTTCACATCGGCCGCGTCGGCGCCGACCAGGTCATGGGAGCGGATCACCGAATACACCAGCGGGGTGTATCGGCGCACCAGTTCGGTCCACGCTGCCTCGTCCCCGCGCGCCGCGTCGGAAACCAGGACGGTCACGCTCCGACCGGTCAACGCGACACCGCCGTTCCGGTGCTCATCCGACGAGCACGCCGTAGTCGGGATGCCAGCGCGGCGCCGCGAGCAGCGCCAGCTTCACCGCGTCGGCGCTCAGCCCGCTGGTGGTCATCAGGGCGGCGATCCGGCCGGCGACGTGTGCTGCGGCGAACGAGGTTCCCGCCCAGGTGGCGAACCCGTGGAACAGCCGGGTCGGCCGGCCCGGCAGCGGCAGCCTGCCGTCGACGTACGTGCTGTCGCGCCGACCGAGGGCGCAGGCGTCGACCCACGGCCCGAAGCCGCTGTAGGTCGCCGGCGCCGGGCCGCTGTTGCCCGCGGCGACCGCCGCGACCGCCAGGACCCGGTCCAGCGCGGCCGGCCAGACAGGCCGGTTGATGCCGGCGTTCCCAGCCGCGGCCACCACGGCGGTTGTCGGTGGCAGTCCGGCCACCGCGTTGGCCAGCGGCAGCGAGGGCTGGTCGTCGAGGGTGAAACCACCCAGCGAGAGATTCACCACGGACACCTCCGGCGCGAGCCGGCCCAGAGCAGCCACCAGCATCGCCTCGTCGCCGACGCCGGTGGGGTTCAATGCCGGCTCCGGGTCGACGCGTACGCCCGGCGCGGCCTGCCGGACCACCCCGGCGACGAACGTGCCGTGGCCACCCTGCGGAGCGAGCACGTCGCTGTGCACGTAGAGCGGGTCCTCGTCGTCGGGCTCCGGAAGGTACGCGCCGCCGAGCCACTCCGGGTGAACGGCACCGGCCTGCCGCCAGATGCCGGTGTCGCAGATGCCGACCGTCACCCCCGCCCCCTCGCCGAGTCGAGCCGGATCCGGCGGCGGCAGGGCGGCGGCCGCCCGGGGCGGCCCGCTCGGGTTGCCCATGATGTTGCCCAGGCCGAGCAGCACATGGTGCGGTTGGACGGTGGGCACCCGCTGGCCGGGCCACTGCCGGGGGTCGCGCAGCTTCGTCACGACCGCGGGGATGTCGGCCTCCCCGGCGAACAACAGCCGGGTGACGCCGGCGAACCGATCGGCGACGGTCGTCGGGTAGCCGCCGTCCTTGAGCCAGGCGGCGACCCGCTGGGCGTCGGCGTCGGCGGCGAGCAGTTGCCGGGGCCGGTAGAGAATCTCGCGGCCTGCGGTGGTGTGCCGCCGCACGTCGCGATCGGCGCTCAGCGCTTCGGCGAACGCGAGTTGGTAGGCCCTGTCGTCATCGGTGTCGCCGAGCGCCGGTGCCGGACGCAGCCCGACGCCGAGCGGCACTGCGGCCACGGCCAGGGCGGACGCCGCCAGGAGTCGCCGTCGGGACAGGCCATGATCGGGACACGGCGCGATGGGGTGATCAGGAAGCACGGGGTCCTCCAAGGATCGTCCGGACAGCGGCACGCGCCACTGGTGGCCGGCGCGTGCCGCTGTCAGCGGCGCGTGCGGCGAATCTCCCCGGACCTCACCGATTCTTCCAAATGATCGGCCAATGTCAATTGGCCGAGTGACGGACCCGTCACGTGGAGTCCGGTATCGACATTGACGCACCGCCATGAATGGTGAACGCTTTGTCCATGCCCGACAGCACCGATGCCGGTGCCGGGACCGCCCAGGCGGCGCTCGACACCGTCCAGCGCCGTCCCCGCGACGCGATCGCGATCGCCCAGCGGGTGCTCGCCGCCAGCCCCGACGACGACGAACGGTCCACCGCCGACCGCGCCATCGGCCTGGCCCTGCGGGAACTCAACGATCTGCCCGGCGCGCTACGCCACCTGCGACGAGCGGTCCGGATCGCCGCCAGCGCCCGGGCCCGCGCGCTGGCGCAGATGAGTCTCGGTTACGTACTGGCAAATGCCGGCCGTACCGCAGCGGCGCTGCGGGCCGTGACCGCAGCGTTGCCGGAGTTGACCGGCGCGGACGCCGGGCGGGCCCGGATGCAGCGGGGGGTGGTGCTGCACTACCGCGGCCGCTACGACGAAGCGGTTCGCGACTACGGCCACGCCATCGACATCGCCCAACGCTGCGGTGACCTGCTGCTGGAGGCACGGGCCCGCAACAACCGGGGCCTGCTCAAGACCCACCGGGGCACTGCCGGTGGCGACGACGACCTCTCCCGGGCCGCGGCTGTCTTCCACGAACTCGGCCTGGACCTCGCGGCGGCCGACGCCCGTTGGAACAGCGGGATCGCGGCCGGCCGGCGCGGTGACATCGCGGCGGCGCTGCGGTGCTTCGCCGCCGTCGGCGAGGAGTACCGCCGACTCGCCGTGCCCCGGCCGGCATTGCTGCTGGACCGCGTCGAGTTGCTGCTGTCGGTGCCGCTGGTCGACGAGGCGGTGCAGGTCGCCGCCGTGGCGATCCGGGAGCTACGCCGCCGCGGGATGGCCTCCGACCTCGCCGAGGCGCTGCTGGCCCAGGCCCGGGCCGCCCTGCTCGCCGGTGACCTCGACACCGCGATCGGAGCCGCGGCGGCGGCCCGGACCCGGTTCCGGCGCCAAGGCCGTCGGACCTGGGCCGCGTTCGCCCGGCACGTCGAGCTACGCGCCGAGTTCCGCCGGGGGACCCGTTCGCCGGCCCTGTTCCGGGCGATGGTGCGGACCGCCGACCAGCTCGACGCCACCGGATGGCCGGATCCCGCGCTGATCACCCGCATCGACGCCGGCCTGCTGGCGGCGGCTGCGGGCCGCACCGATCGCGCCAGGGAGCTGTTCGCCACGGCCGCCCGGACGCGTGGCCGGGGCACCGCCTCGCGGCGGGCTCAGGGCTGGTACGCCCTGGCGCTGTGGCGCCGGCTCGGCGGTGACGAATCCGGTGCGGCTCGGGCCCTCCGTCGCGGCCTGGCCGTGCTCGACCGGCACCGCACGTCACTCGGCGCCACCGAACTGCGGGCCCACAGCGGAGCGTACGGGCAGGAGCTGGCTGCCGAGGGTCTGGACATCGCCGTCCGGGCCGGGGCACCGGCTCGGGTCCTCGCCTGGGCGGAGCGGTGGCGCGCCAACACGCTTCGGATGCGCTCGGCGCTCCCACCCGACGACCCCGACCTGGTCGCCACCCTCGCCGATCTGCGGATGGTCAGCGGGCTGCTCGAAGACGCGGTGCTGGCCGACCGTCCGGTGCGTGCCCTGCGCGGCCGGCAGGCCCGACTGGAACACCGCATCCGCGACCTGGCCCGGCGGGTGCCTGGCGGGAGCGGGGTACTGGCCCCACCCACCGTGGGAGCCCTGGCCGAGCGGCTCGGCTCGCGTGTGCTGGTCGAACTCGTGGCGCACGGCGATCGGCTCCGGGCGGTGCTGGTCCGCGACGGCCGGTCCAGCCTGCACGACCTCGGCACGCTCGCCGAGGCGGCGAGGCTGGCCCGTTGGCACCGGTTCGGGTTGCGCCGCCTGATCACCACCGGGGACTCGGCCGCCGCGCGGGCCGGTGCCGCACACGCCGCCACAGCGCTCGACAGTCAGCTCTTCGATCCGTTGCGGCGACGCCTGGCCGACCGCGCCCTGGTGATCGTTCCAGTCGGAGTGCTGCACGGCGTCGGTTGGGCCGGGTTGCCGACCTGCGCCGGTCGCGCCGTCACGGTCGCCCCGTCGGCCACGGTCTGGCTCGCGGCGGATCAGCGAGAGGCAGCGGTCGGACCGGCGGTCCTGGCCAGCGGCCCGCGCCTGCCGGCCGGGCAGGCCGAGGTCCGCCGGTTGGCCCGAGTGCTGCCGGGGTCCCGGCTGCTCACCGGGGCGGACGCCACCGCCGACGCGCTGACCGCCGCCCTGGATGGCGCCGGGATGGTGCACATCGCGGCCCACGGGACGTTCCGCGCGGACAACCCCCAGTTCTCCACCCTGGAGCTCGCCGGCGGGCCGCTGTTCGCGTACGAGTGGGAACGCGTCACCCGCCCACCCGGCTGCGTGGTGCTCTCCGCCTGCGAGTCAGGCTTGACCGGCGTCCGTCCCGGCGACGAGATCATGGGATTCGCGGCGGTGCTGCTGGCCCTGGGCACCCGGTGCCTGATCGCCACGGTGCTACCGGTACCGGCCGAACCGACCACCGCGCTCATGCTGGACCTGCATCGACGGATGCAGGCCGGTGCCCGGCCGGCGCCCGCCCTCGCCGACGCCCAGCAGGCCTTCGTCGCCTCCGGTGATGGCACCGCCCGGGCCACCGCAGCTGCCTTCATCTGCCTGGGTGCCGGCTGAGGTGGTGCCCGACTACGGATTTCGCCAGGCGGGGACGCCGCAGGGATCCGCTACCGGCACCGTCGCACAGGACACCGCAACTCGCGGGCCTGCGCCACGAAACACCGCAACTCGCGGGCCTGCGCCACCAAACACCGCAACTCGCGGGCCTGCGCACAGGACACCGCAACTCGCGGTCTCAACCGGCCCGGAAACGCCGACACGCCGCAACCCACGCCGCCCACAGGGCCGGACACCCCGACATGCCGCATCCCGCGCCCGCCCTGGGCACCCCAACACCCCGACTTGCCGCAACCTGCACCGTTCGCAATCCCCAGGCAAGCACCCCAGCACCGCCCCAGGCACTCGCGGCCACCACGCCTGGCCCCACCTCGCCGCCACCATCTGTTGCCGGTTGCTCTGTGATCACGCTCCGAGGAGCGCACTCCGGCCGACGTCGTCCGCCTGGTAAAGGCGGAAACGCACCCGCCAGCCCTCACTCAGAGGGTGAGAGTGGCGGTGGTGCGGGGGTCGAGCCTGCCGTCGGCGACGACGACGTGGTAGCGGCCGTGCCGGCTGGTGCCGGCGGGGATGGTCGCGGTCTGCTCGAAGGCGAACGCGACGCAGACCCCCGGGTACATGGTGGTCCGCACGAACCACCGGTCGCCCGGTCCGAGGCCGCTGAAGACCAGGGTGTACGCCCCACCTTCCGGTGCCTGCCCGGTCATCGCCACCCATGGTTCGGCACACCCGTTGACCGCCTCCTCCCCGGTCAGCGAAGCGGTGAACACCTCGGGCGGTTCGGTGGCCACCGCCCGCCAGAAGAACCCGCCGTAGCCGGCCCCGCCGGGGCGGCCGTTGGTGGCCGGGCTGCCCAGCACGACGTCCCGGTCGGCGGGGGCGGTGAGGATGCTGGTCACCTCCAGCCGCCAGGCGCCGCCGTGACCAGGCATCGGACTCAGCGCGCCGCCGTGACCAGGCCCCGGACTCAGCGCGCCGCCGTGACCGGGCACCGGCGAGGCGGTGAGGGTGCGCCGCTCGGTGAGCAGGACGTCGCCGGCCGGGTCGCACCAGTGCAGCCGGTGGTCGAGCCGGTCGGCCGACCGATGCTCCCAGCCGGTGTGCACGATCCGGCCGTGGTCGGCCCGCCAGGTGTACCCGAGGTCGCGCACGTAGGTGCGCCCGCCCCAGAGGTTGGTGCCGTTCACGTCCTGCACGGCCAGGGAGGCCCCGAGGTGCCAGACGTGGTCGGCGGGAAGCGCGTCGCTGACCCGGGTGCCGGCCAGCGTACGCACCGGGTGCAGATAGGGCCGGGGCCCGTGTCGGGCGTCGAGGTCGGGGGCGAGCACGTACCGCGCGACCGGCGTACCGTCGACGAACAGGTGCGGATCGTCGCCGGCAGCCGGCGTACGGTCGACCGGCAGGTTCCGGCCGACGGCGTCGGCGGTGGTCACGACAGCTCCGCCTGGGCGACCGGCCGACGACGGGCGACGGCGTGCACGGCGGCCAGCGCGTACCCGGCGAGGATCGGCACGGCGACCGGGGTGACCAGCAGCCCGAGCAGCGCTGCCACCACGCCGGTGCCGGCCAGCCCGGCCCAGGTCGCGGGGTGGTCGAGGCAGGCGCGGGCAGCGCGGATGGCCGCCGACCACCACCCGGTGCCGCCGCTGCGGCCCACCTCGACCACGATCGCGGCGGCGTACCCGAGCAGGGCCGCCGCGACCACGGTGGTCAGGCTCAGCGCCGGTACGCCGCCCGGCACCCGACCGCTGGCCAGCGCGACCAGGTCGGCGACGAGCAGGCCGACGGCGACGAGCCCGATCAGGGTCACCGGCAGGCCGGGCAGCAGGCCCCGGCCGAACCGGGACAGCGTGCGCCGGGCGGTGGGCCAGGTGCCGGCGGTGAGGCGGTCGTGCACGGCCGCGCTGGCGGTGCCGACCGCGGCGCCGGCGGTCAACACCGGTGCCGCGGCCAGCACGGTCAGGATGCCCAGCAGCGCCAGATCGGCGGCGTCGCTGACCGTGTCGCGCCAGTCGCGGCGCTGCTCAGCCCTTGAGTCCACTGGTGTTGATCCCTTCGACGAGCATCCGCTGGAACGCGACGAAGAACACGAAGACCGGAAGCAGGGAGAGCACCGCCATGGCGAACATCGGGCCGACCGCGCTCTGGCTGGTCGAGTCGATGAACAGGGTCAGCGCCACCGGCACGGTGTAGTCGCTCAGGTTGGACAGGTAGACCAGTTGCCGGAAGAACTCGTTCCAGGTCCAGATGAACGAGAAGATCGCTGTGGTGACCAGCGCGGGCCGGCTCAGCGGCAGGATGACGTGCCGGAAGATGCCGAACGGGCCGGCCCCGTCGATCCGCGCCGCCTCGTCCAGCTCGCGCGGGATGCTCCGCATGAACTGCACCATGAGGAAGACGAAGAACGCCTCGGTGGCGAGGAACTGCGGGATCAGCAGCGGCAGGTACGGCCAGTCGCCGCCGACCAGACCGAAGCTACGGAAGAGGATGTACTGCGGCACGATCAGCACGTGACTCGGCAGCAGCAGGGTGCCGATCATGACGGCGAACCACACCCGGCGCAGCCGGAACCTCAACCGAGCGAAGGCGTACGCGGCCAGCAGGCAGCTCACCGCGTTGCCGATCACGGTGAGCAGGCTGACCATTGCGCTGTTGAGGAAGAACCGGCCGAAGCTGACGTCGAAGTTGGTCCAGCCGTCGGGGTAGTTGCCCGGGGTGAAGCGCTCCGGCAGCAGGCCGATGTTGTTGACGATCTCCTGCTGCGACTTGACCGACGTGCCGACCATCCAGATCAGCGGGTAGAGCACGACCGCGACGATGGCCAGCAGGACGACCAGCCGCAGCCAGGAACGGCTGCGCGGGCGTTGCGCGCGGGCCGCCACGGGCGGGGCGACGGTGCTCGCCACCATCAGCGGTCCTCCCCGTCGGAGTAGTGCACCCAGAACCGGCCGGTGCTGAAGAAGATCACCGTGATGATCGCGATGGCGATCAGGAAGACCCAGGCCATCGCGGAGGCGTAGCCCATCTCCAGGTCGGTGAAGCCGGTGATGTAGAGGTTGAGCGTGTACATCAGGGTCGAGTCGACCGGCCCGCCGGTGCCGTTGCTGAGCACGAACGCGGCGGTGAAGCCCTGGAAGCCGTTGATGGTCTCCAGCACCAGATTGAAGAAGATCACCGGGGAGAGCATCGGCAGGGTCACGTTGACGAACTGCCGGAACTTACCGGCCCCGTCCACCGCGGCGGCCTCGTACAGCTCGGTCGGCACCTGCTTGAGCCCGGCCAGGAAGATCACCATCGGCGCGCCGAACTGCCAGATGGCCAGCACCATCAGCGTCTCCAGGGCCCAGTCCGGGTCGTTGACCCAGGGCTTGCCCTCGATGCCGAAGAGAGCGAGGAAGGAGTTGAAGGCCCCCTCCCGGTTGAACATGTTCACCCAGACGATGGCCAGCGCCACACTGCCGCCGAGCAGCGACGGCAGGTAGAACAGGCCACGGAACAGCCCGACGCCGCGCCAGGCCCGGTTGAGCAGCAGGGCCACCCCGAGCGCCGCGGCGAGCTTCAACGGTACGGCGATCAGGGCGAAGTTGAGCGTCACGCGTACCGAGTGCCACCACGACGGATCGCTGATGAACATCCGTTCGTAGTTGGCCAGCCCGACCCACTCCACCTCGGACCACGGGGTGAGGATGTCGTAGTTGGTGAAGCTGAGGTAGAGCGACAACAGCATGGGGATCGCCGTGATGGCCATCAGACCGACGAGCCAGGGCGACAGGAAGACGTAGCCGGCCAGACCTTCCCCGTGCCGGATTCGTCCGGTCCCGCCCCGGGGGGCGGGGGGTCGGACGGATCCGGTGCCGCGGCGGGTCGGGTCGGGCGCCGTGGTCAGGGCCACGAACTGCTCCTCTCCGAAGTCCTGCGGCGGGGTCAGGAGACGATTGCCGCCTTGCAGGCCTCGACGAACTGGGCGGCGGCCTCGGCGGGCGCGGCCCGGCCGTACTGGGCGTTCTCGGCGGCCTTGGTCAGCTCGGATTTGACCTTGCTGTGGCCCTTGATCGGCACCTGGGGCGACTCGCCGAACTTCTCGGCCAGCTCGTTCTCGACCGTGATGGACTGCTTCATCGCCGGGTCGGTGGCGTCGTCGCTGATCACCCGGCGCAGGTCCAGGTTGGACGGCAGACCCCGGTCGGTGCCGAGCAGCTTCACCGCCTCCGGGTCATTGACCAGGAAGTTGATCACGTCGGCCGCGACGTCGGCGTGTTTGCTGCCCCGGAAGATCGACCAGTACATCGAGGCGCGGGCCCACTGGCCGCTCGGGTCACCGGGGTAGGCGATGACACCCAGCTCGTCGGCGGTGTTCTTCTTCAGCTCCGGCATCTGGTTCACCCAGACCCACGAGGTCGCGGCCTTGCCGGTCACCACGAGCTGCTTGGTGATGTCGGTGGCGTTGCCCTCGTGGATGACGTCCGGCGGCGGGGTGGCGCCCCGGTCGCGAGCGCCCTTCCACAGCTCGAACCACTTGGTCACGTCCTCGACGGTGAAGCCCAGCTCGTTGCCGGAGTAGAGGTCCTTGCCCTGCTGGCGCAGCCAGACCCAGAACGCCTTGTAGTCGGCGCTGGGGTCCTGGGTGCCGGGGATTCCGGCCTTCTTGCTGACCTGCTCGGCCCAGGCGACGTGCTCCTCCCAGCTCATCCCGGTGGTCGGCTCGGGCAGGCCGTTCTTGTCCAGCAGGGTCTTGTTGTAGACCAGGCCCTGGGTGTTCTCCCCGGCGGCCAGGCCGGCGAGCTTGCCGTCGACCACGCCGTACTGGAGCAGGCTGGGCGGGAACTTGGTGGTGTCGAGGTCACCGGAGTCCTGGTACTTCTTCAGGTCCAGCGTGGTGTTGCGGGCCGCGTACTCGGCGAGGAAGTTGTCGTCGATCTGGAAGATGTCCGGCGGGTTGCCGCCGGCGGTGAGGGTGGCCAGCTTGTCGAAGTAGCCCTGGTTGGCCTGCCAGGTCTTCTCGAAGGTGACGTCCGGGTTCTTCTCGGTGTAGAGATCGAGGGCCTGCTTGGTGAGCTGCGCCCGGGCCTCGCCGCCCCACCAGAAGATGGAGAGCCTGACCTTTCCGTCGGACGCCGCGTCGTCGTCGCCGCAGGCCGCGGCTGCGCCGATCAGCGGCAGGGTCACCACGGCGGCGAGCAGGCCGCGCAGGAATCGGCGACGCAGCAGAGGGGTACGGTAAGTGCGCCCGTCGGGGACGCTGGTGGCGGTTGCGGGGTGCATTGCGCTCACTCCTTGGCGTTAGGAGGCGACGACGTCACCGGCGACACGGTCGGGGTGCCCGGGTCCGCACGGCGATGCGGGCCCGGGCCTGCGGCAGTGGCACCGGGAGCGTCCCGGCCGGCGTAGGGCCCCGGCGCGGTGGAGTCGCGGATGACCAACTCGGTCTGGAGCATTACCTGTGCGGTGGTACGACGAGCGCCGACAGCCGCGGCGGCACCACTTCCCCGCCCGGTGCGTGGGAGTTCGGTGTCCTGTTGCAGCAACATGTCGACGGCCGTCCGGCCGGCGGCCGCGGTCGGCGTGGCCACCGTCGTCAGCTTGGGTCGGGTGAGCCGGCTCAGGGTGATGTCGTCGATCCCGACGACACTGATCTCCTGCGGCACCCGGACCCCGAGTGCGTCCAGCCCTTCGAGCAGGCCGATCGCCATCAGGTCGTTGTAGGCGAGCACGGCGGTGACACCGGCCCGACGGACCTGCTCCGCCTGGGCCAGACCGCCGGATTCCGTGGGTGGGTTCGGGCCGAGCACGGTCAGCTCCGCCCCGGCGGCCCGCGCCGCCGCGCCGGCGGCCCGCCGCAGCTCCCGGCTGGTCCAGGAGCCGCGCGGCCCGGCCAGCAGGGCGATCTCCCGGTGCCCCAGCCGGGCCAGGTGCTCGATGGCCGACCGGGCGCCCTGCCCGACGTCCATCAGGACGCACGGTAGGCCGGCCAGCTGACGGTTGACCACCACCAGCGGGACCTCCCGGCTGAGTTGCTCGATCAGGCTGTTGCTCATCCGTGGGCTGCACAGCAGCACCCCGTCGACCTGCTTGGCCAGCGCGTGGACCAGCTCCTCCTCGGCCGCGGCGTCCTCATTGGTGTCGGCCACGAAGACGTGGTAGTCGCGGTGGCGGGCCTGACTCTCCGCCGCTTTGATCAGCGGCGGGAAGAACGGGTTGGCGATGTCCGCGATGATCAGCCCGATGTTGTGCGTACGCCCGGTGATCAGTGCCCGGGCGGCCCGGTTGGGGCGGTAGCCCAGATCCTCGGCGCACGCCAGCACCCGCACCCGGGTCTCCGGGTTCACCAGGTGTGGCGCGGAGAAGGTGCGGGAGACGGTGGAGATGTGCACACCGGAGGCCCTTGCCACGTCCCGGATGGTGACCGGCATCAGCGCCTCCTTCATGTGTCGGCGGTCACGGTGCCGCCAATTAATGCAAACGGTTGCTCCACTGTCAACGGCGGACGGTTACAGATGTGTTGCGACAGCGCTTTCCGCACGCCTGCCAACACTCACCAAACTGGACATACAACGCGGATTCGCGTTGCCTTGTTGACGCGATGAGATCGATCGTGGTTACTTCACTGCAAAGGTTTGCACAAAGATCGAGGAGGATCGGTCTGTGTCACCGCAACCCGGCAGGCCGGCCCGGTATGCCGTCGTCGGCACCGGCGCCCGCGCCGAAATGTTCGTCCGGGCACTGGTCCGCGACCACGCGGGCACCGCCGAACTGGTCGCGCTCGCCGACGTCAACCAGATCCGGATGGACGCCCACAACCGGTGGCTCGGCGAGCTGGGGCATCCGCCGGTGCCGACGTACCACGCGCGTGACTTCGCCGCCATGCTGTCCAAGGAGCGGGTCGACGTGGTCCTGGTGACCTCGGTGGACGTCACCCACGACGAGTACGTGGTGGCCGGGCTGGAGGCCGGCTGTGACGTGGTCACCGAGAAACCGATGACCACCGACGCGCCCCGCTGCCAGCGCATCCTCGACGCGGTACGGCGCACCGGCCGGCGGGTGACCGTGGCCTTCAACTACCGTTACAACCCGCTGCACGAGCAGCTGCGGCGGCTGCTCGCCGAGGGCGCGGTCGGCGAGATCGGCTCGGTGCACTTCGAGTGGCTGCTCGACGTGCGCCACGGCGCCGACTACTTCCGCCGCTGGCACCGCGACAAGGCCAGCTCCGGCGGGCTGATGGTGCACAAGGCCAGTCACCACTTCGACCTGGTCAACTGGTGGCTGGACGCCACACCCGTGCAGGTGTACGCCGCCGGTCGGCTGTTCTTCTACGGCGAGAACGGGCGCCGGCACGGCTACGCCCGCGACTACGACCGGGCACACGATGCCCCCGCCGCCGACGATGACCCGTTCGCGCTGCGCCTGGCCGAGCACCCCCGGCTGCGCGAGCTGTACCTCGACGCCGAACGCTCCGACGGCTACCACCGGGACCGCAACGTCTTCGCCCCCGGGGTGAGCATCGAGGACGACATGGCGGTGCTGGCCACCTACTCCACCGGCGCGACCATGACCTACCACCTCACCGCGTACGCCCCCTGGGAGGGCTACCGGGTGATGGTCAACGGCAGCCGGGGCCGGTTGGAGCTGGAGGTCACCGAGAGCGAGTTCGTCAGCCCCGCCGCTGCCGGCTCGCTGAAGGGTGCCGCGTTGCACGGTGGCGAGGCCGCCGCCGAGGGTGGCGGGGCCACGCTGACCCTGCGGCCGTTCTGGTCACCGCCGCAGCGCATCGAGGTCGAGGGGTACACCCGGCACGGTCACGGTGGCGCGGACGCCCGGATGACCCGGGTGCTGTTCGGCGGCGTACCCGATCCGCTGGACCGCGCGGCCAGTGCCCGCGACGGCGCGCTGGCCCTGCTCACCGGCCTGGCCGCCAACCGCTCCTTCGACACCGGTGCCCCCGTGCGGGTCGCCGACCTGCTCGCCCTCGACTGACCTCGACCACAGGAGCCGCACCCCGTGCCCACCTCGACCCGACCCGACCTGCTCTTCCCCGCCGAACCGAGCCAACGCGCGCTGGCCCGGGAGTTGTACGCGCTGGTGGGACAGCTGCCCATCATCTCCCCGCACGGGCACGTCGACCCGGCACTGCTGGCCGAGGACCAGCCGTTTCCAGACCCGTCCCGGCTGCTCATCGTGCCCGACCACTACCTGACCCGGATGCTGCTCAGTCAGGGCGTACCCCCCGCCGAGCTGGGCGTGCCGACCCGCGACGGCAGCCCGGTGGAGACCGACGGCCGGCGGATCTGGCGGCGTTTCGCCGAGCACTGGCACCTGTTCCGGGGCACCCCCTCGCGCCTCTGGCTGGAACAGACCTTCACCAAGGTCTTCGACATCGACACCCGGCTGTCGCCGCAGACCGCCGACGAGGTGTACGACGCGCTCGCCGCCAAGCTCGCCGGACCGGATTTCCGGCCCCGGGCACTGTTCGAGCGGTTCAACATCGAGGTCCTCGCCACCACCGAGTCTCCCCTGGACGACCTGGGCCAGCACGCCAAGCTCGCCGCCGACGGCTGGGGCGGGCCCGGTGGGCGGGTGGTCACCACCTTCCGCCCCGACGACGTGGTGGACCTGGAGTTCGAGGACTGGTCGGCCAACGTCGACCGGCTCGGTGAAATCACCGGCGAGGACACCGGCACGTACGCCGGCTACCTGGCCGCGCTGCGCTCACGCCGGGAGGCGTTCATCACCGCCGGCGCCACCTCGTCCGACCACGGTCACCGCACCGCCCGCACCCTCGACCTCGGCGCGAACGCCGCAGCGGTGTTCGACCGGGCCCGCCGGGGCCGGGCCGAGCCGGGCGACAGCGAGGCGTTCGGAGCGCACATGCTGCTGGAGTTCGCCCGGATGTCGCTCGACGACGGGCTGGTCATGCAGCTGCATCCCGGCGCGGTGCGCAACCACAACCGGTGGCTGTACGCCCGGCACGGCCGCGACGTCGGCGGCGACATCCCGCAGGTCACCGAGTACGTGCACGCACTGGCCCCGCTGCTGGACGCGTACGGCAACGACCCCCGGCTGCGGGTGGTGCTCTACACCCTCGACGAGGACACCTTCACCCGCGAGCTGGCACCCCTCGCGGGCGGGTACGCCGCCCTGCTGCTCGGCGCGCCCTGGTGGTTCCTGGACTCCCCCGAGGTGCTGCGCCGGTTCCGGGAGACCGTCACCGAGACCGCCGGCTTCTACAACACCGCCGGGTTCGTCGACGACACCCGCGCATTCTGCTCCATCCCGGTCCGGCACGACGTGGCGCGCCGCGTCGACGCCGGTTTCCTGGCCCGGCTCGTCGCCGAACACCGGCTGCCCATGGACGAGGCCGCCGAGACCATCGTCGACCTGGCGTACCGGCTGCCGAAGCAGGTCTTCAAGTTCGGGGAGAGGCAACCATGACCACCATCACCGACATCACCGTGCACGACGTGCGGTTCCCGACCGCCGCCAGCGGCGACGGCTCCGACGCGATCAACCGGGGCGACTACTCGGCCACCTACGTGCAGCTGAGCACCGACGGCGGGCCGACCGGCGCCGGGTTCACCTTCACCAACGGCCGCGGCAACGAAATCACCTGCGCCGCGGTACGCGCCCTCGCCCACCACGTCGTCGGCCGTACCGTCGCCGAGATCACCGCCGAGCCGGTGGCCTTCTGGCGCTCGCTCGTCGCCGACGTGCAACTGCGCTGGCTGGGCCCGGAGAAGGGGGTCATCCACATGGCCACCGGCGCGCTGGTCAACGCCGTGTGGGACCTGCGGGCCAAGCTCGCCGGCAAACCGATGTGGCGCTACCTGGCCGAGCTGCCCACCGACGAACTGGTGGCCAACGTCGACTTCCGGCACATCACCGACGCCCTCACCCCCGACGAGGCCGCCGCCATCCTCGACAAGGGATTAATCGGAGGGGTGGAACGGCTCGCGGTGCTCGAGGAGAGTGGTTTCCCTTCGTACACCACGTCGGTAGGGTGGCTCGGCTACCCGGACGACAAGGTCCGGGCGCTGACCCGGGCGGCGTACGCGGCCGGGTGGCGGGCGATGAAGATGAAGGTCGGCGGCCCGCCCGAAGACGACCTGCGCCGGGCCCGCATCATCCGGGCGGAGATCGGCCCGGACGCGTTGCTGATGATGGACGCCAACCAGGTGTGGGACGTCGACGAGGCGATCACCAACATGACGGCGCTGGCTGAAGTCGACCCGTACTGGATCGAGGAGCCCACGCACGCCGACGACATCCTCGGTCACGCCCGCATCGCCCGCGCGGTCACCGAGCTGACCGGTGGCCGGTGCCGGGTGGCCACCGGCGAGGTGGCCGCCAACAAGGTCATTTTCAAGCAGTTGCTCCAGGCCGAGGCGATCGGCGTGATGCAGATCGACGCCTGCCGGGTCGGCGGCGTCAACGAGGTCCTCGCCCAGATCCTGCTGGCCGCGAAGTTCGGGGTGCCGATCTGCCCGCACGCCGGCGGCGTCGGGCTCTGCGAGTACGTCCAGCACCTGGCGATCTTCGACTACCTGCGCGTCGGCACCAGCCTGGAGGGCCGGATGGTGGAATACGTCGACCACCTGCACGAACACTTCGTCGACCCGGTCCGCACCCGCGACGGGCGCTACCTGCTGCCGGCCGCACCGGGCTACAGCGCCACCATGCACCCCTCCTCGATCGCCACTTTCCGCTTCCCGGACGGCCCGACGTGGCGGTGACCGTGGGCGCGTCCCGGCTCGACCTCGGCGCGCTGCGCCGGCTGCCGGCCGAGGCCCGGCCCCTGGTACGCCCGGGCACCGTCTCCGCCGGCATCGTGCACCTGGGGCTCGGTGCGTTCCACCGTGCCCACCAGGCCGTCTACACCGAGCAGGCGTTGGCCCTGGCCGGCGGCGACTGGGGCATCGTCGGCGTCGCCCCGCGCAACGCCGACCTGGTGCGGATCCTGGCCGCGCAGGACAACCTGTTCAGCGTGAGCACCCTGTCGGCTGCCGACCGGCACACCCGGGTGGTCGGGGCGCTGGCCGACGTCCGGCTGGCCGCCGCCGACCCGCACGCGGTGGTGGCGCTGCTGGCCGACCCGGCGATCCGGGTGGTCACGCTGACCGTGACCGAGAAGGCGTACCAACTCGACCCGGCCGGCGGAACGCTGCGTCCCGATCCGGCGCTGGTCGCCGACCTGACCACCGACCGGCCGCCGGCCACCGTGCCGGGGTTGCTGGTGCGCGGCCTGCTGGCCCGTCACGCCGCCGACGCCGGGCCGATCGCCCTGGTCAGCTGCGACAATCTGCCCGCCAACGGTCGCCGGCTGCGCGGCCTGGTCAGCCAGGCCCTGGCGTACGCGGGCACGCCGCAACCGGTGGTCGACTGGGTCGGCGCCCAGGTCGGTTTCCCGGGCACCATGGTGGACCGGATCGTCCCGGCCAGCACCCCGGACACCCTGGCGGCGGCCCGCCACGCGCTCGGCGTCGAGGATCTGGCCGCGGTGGCGGCCGAGCCGTACGCCCAGTGGGTTGTCGAAAACGACTTTCCCGGCGGCCGACCCGCCTGGGAGCGGGCCGGCGCGGTGCTCTGCGCCGACGCCGGGCCGTGGGAGCGGCTGAAGCTGCGCGCGCTCAACGGGGTGCACTCGGCCACCGCCTACCTCGGCGCGCTCGCCGGTTGCGAGACCATCGCCGACGCCCTCGCCCTGCCGCACCTGGCCACCGTGCTGCGCCGGCTGCTCGCCGAGGACGTGGCGGCCAGCTTCACCCCGCCCGACGGCGTCGACGTGGTCGACTACGGCGAGCAGGTGCTGGCCCGCTTCGGCAATCCGGCGATCCGGCACCGCACGTTGCAGGTGGCGATGGACGGGTCGCAGAAGCTGCCGCAGCGGATCCTGCACACCATCGCCGACCTGCGCGCGGCCGGCCGCCCGGCGCGCTGGGCCGCGCTGGTGCTCGCCGCCTGGATCCGGTTCGCCCAGGGCAGCACCGACGACGGCCGACCTCTCCCCCTCGACGACCCCCTCGCCGAGCAGATCCAGTCGGCGGCGGCCGCAGCCTCCCCCGCCGACGCGGTGGCAGCGATATTCGCCCTCGACGAGATCGTGCCGCCCGAGATCGCCGCCGACGCCCAACTCCACGCCGACGTCACCGCCTGGCTCACCGACCTGACCCACCACGGCGTCCCCCCCACCCTGGCCGGTGCGGTATGAGTGCAAGGAAGGGCCCCCTTTTAACGTCTGGTGTAGAGAAAGGGCCCCTTATTAACTCGCAGCACACTCCGCACGCGCCGCACACCCCGAGCGCGGCGCGGGTGGCGCGGGTGGCGCTGGTCGGGGCGAACGGGCACGGACGCTGGCATCGGCGGGTGATCGGCCGGCTGCACGATGCCGGGCGACTGCGGCTGGCCGCGCTGGTGGACACCCGGCCGATCGAGCCGGAGCCGGCCGCACCGGTGCCGGCCGACACGCGGATCTTCACCGATCACCGCGCGATGCTCGCCGAGGTCGCCCCGGACGTGGTGGTGATCTGCACCCCGCCGCACACTCACCTGCCGATCGCGCGCGACGCGGTGGCCGCCGGCGCCGATGTGCTGCTGGAGAAGCCGCCGGTCCTCTCCAGCGCCGAGCACACGGAACTGTCCGGGCTGTTGGCCAGCACCGGCCGGGTGGCCCAGGTCGGCTTTCAGGCGCTCGGCTCGGCGGCGCTGGCCGCGCTGGTCGACGCGGTCGTGGCGGGCCGGGTGGGTACGGTCACCGGAATCGCCACCGTCGCCGCCTGGCAGCGTCCGGACGCCTACTACGCCCGTTCCTCATGGGCCGGGCGGCGCCTCCTCGACGGCCGCCCGGTGCTCGACGGCGCGCTGGCCAACCCGCTGGCGCACGCGGTCATGCAGTGCCTGGCGGTGGCCGAGGCGGTCGCGGGCAAGCCGGTCGCGGGCGAGCCGGGCGAGGCCGTCGCGGGCAAGCCGGGCGCGGGCGAGCCGGGCGCGGGCGAGCCAGGCGCGGGCGAGCCAGGCGCGGGCGAGCCGGTCGAGGCGGTCGCGGGCGAGCCGGCGGCCATCGAGGTGGAGCGGTACCGGGTCCGGCCGATCGAAGTCGACGACACGGCGGTGCTGCGGGTACGACCCCGCCAGGGTCCGCCGATCGTGGCCGCGGTGACGCTCGCCGGGGAGGACTTCATCCCGGGAGAGGTGATCGTCACCGGTAGCGCCGGCCGGGCCGTGCTGGAGTACCCGACCGATCGACTGCGACTGCCCGGCGACGACACTTTCCGCGAGGTACCGGGCCGCCGGGGACTGCTGGAGAACCTGCTGGACCACCGGGCCGATCCCGGGGTGCCGCTGATCGCTCCCCTGGCCCGTACCGCTGCCTTCACCGCCGTACTGACCGCCCTGCAGGAGGCGCCCGACCCGACCCTGCTCGACGGCGACCTGGTCGATGCCGTCGGCGCGGGCCCGCAACGAGTGCTCCGCGTCCGCGGCATCAACGCCGTGCTGCGCCGTGCCGCCGAGGACGGCGCACTGCCGTCGGAGTGGGGCGTGCGGTGGGCGGTCCGACCATGGCGGGCGGCGATACCCGCGCCATTCCCGCTGCAGGAGACGACGGAATAGGAGAAGCCGCAAAGCCACTGCAAACAATCGGTCCACCCGCGACCGACGCCAACGCGATGACCAGTGGTTTCCCGACCCGAACAGGTCGGGGCAATTCCGGCCGAAGTGAAATACTGCAACAAACCTGCACATCCTTTATATTGACCCTGATAAAACAATAACCGTAACCTTCGTGACAAACGAAAACACGACGAAGGAACGGGATGAGTCAATGCGTAAAATCGCCGTGGGCACGGCATTGATCACGCTCACCCTGACCGCTGCCCCCGCCCCGGCAGCGGCCCACCCGCCGGTCGGCGGAGGCGGCCCGGCGGCGTTGTCCCCGCTGGCCCGGCAGCTCGCCCGGCAGCCCCTACCGGCCGGCGACGGCTGGGCCGCTGCCGGGCCGGGCACCACCGGCGGCGCGGCGGCCTCCCCCGACCAGGTCCATGTGGTCACCAGCCGCGCCGAACTGGTCGCCGCGCTCGGGAGCGACAACCCCAAGATTGTGTACGTCAAAGGCACCATCGACGGGTTCGAGGGCGCCGACGGTCGACTGCTCGACTGCACGGACCTGGCCGATCCCGGGTACTCGCTGGACGCCTACCTGGCCGCGTACGACCCGGCGGTGTGGGGACGGGCGGCGCCCAGCGGCCCGGTCGAGGAGGCCCGGCTGCGGTCGGTGTCCAACCAGACCCGGCACACCCAGGTCGAGGTCGGCTCGAACACCACCGTCATCGGGCTGCGCGGCGCGCGACTGGCCGGCCTGACTCTGATGATCGACCGGGTCTCGAACGTCATCGTCCGCAACATCACCTTCGACGACGCCCGGGACTGCTTCCCGGCCTGGTCCCCCACCGACGGCGAGACCGGCAACTGGAACTCCCAGTTCGACCAGATCTCGGTACGCCGCAGCGAGAACGTCTGGATCGACCACAACACCTTCACCGACGGCGACAACCCCGACCGTGCCCAGCCGAGCTATTTCGGCCGCCCCTACCAAGTGCACGACGGATCCCTGGACATCACCCACACCGCCAGCCTGGTCACCGTCTCCTGGAACCGGTTCGACGGACGGGACAAGGTGATGCTGATCGGCTCCTCCAACACTGTCGGTCCCGACGTCGACCGGCTCAAGGTCACCCTGCACCACAACCTGTTCGACCGGTCGTCGCAGCGGCTGCCCCGGGTCCGCTTCGGCCAGGTCGACGTCTACAACAACGCCTACCGGCTCGGTGGCGAGAGCTTCGAGTACGCCATCGGCGTGGGCGTGCAGTCCGCCGTGTACGCCGAGAACAACCACTTCACCCTCGACGCCGGCATCGGCGCCGCCGATCTGCTCTACAACTGGGACGGCACCGCGATCACCACTCGGGGCAACTGGGCCAAGCCCGCGGGCGGGGCGGCGCGTCCGGTCGACCTGGTGGCCGCGTACAACGTCGTACACGATCCCGACCTGTCGCCCGACGCCGGTTGGACTCCGGCGCTGCGGCACGGCCCGGTGCTGCCGGCTCCGCTGGTGCCGCTCGTGGTGGGCCCGCTCGCCGGCGCCGACCGCCTGCCGCTGTAGCTCGCCCCGCTCTGCGGCACGGCAAGTCACCACGGGCCGAGCGGCCCACCTGTTAAGAAGGGGTCCCTCCTATACACCAGGCGTTAAGAAGGGGCCCTTCCTTTCACCACCACTGGTTCTAGGACGAGGTGAGACGAGGATGAGACGACCAGTCGCACTACGGCTCCTATCGGCACTGGCCACGGCAGGGATGGGAGCGGCGGTCTGCGTGGCCGTCACGACGCCCCAGGCGTCGGCGGCCGTCGGCAGCGCCACCGGCTTCGCGACCCGCAACGGCGGCACCACCGGCGGCACCGGCGGGCAGACCGTACGCGCCACCACGGGTACCCAGATCCACGCGGCCCTGTGCAACCGGGCCAGCAGCAGCACCCCGATCGTCATCCAGGTCGAGGGAACCATCAACCACGGCAACACCACCAAGGTCTCCGGTTCGAGCTGCAACACCGCCGCCGACGTGATCGAACTCAAGCAGATCAGCAACGTCACGATCCTCGGGATCGGCAACGGAGCGGTCTTCGACCAGATCGGCATCCACATTCGCGAGGCCAGCAACATCGTCATCCAGAACGTGACCGTCCGGAACGTCAAGAAGTCCGGCTCCCCCACCTCCAATGGCGGCGACGCCATCGGCATGGAGGCCAACGTCCGCAACGTCTGGGTCGACCACGTCACCCTGGAGGCCTCCGGCGGGGAGTCGGAAGGCTTCGACGGCCTCTTCGACATGAAGAACAACACCCAGTACGTGACGCTGTCCTACAGCGTCCTGCGCAACTCCGGGCGCGGTGGCCTGATCGGGTCCAGCGAGAGCGACCTGTCGAACGACTTCATCACCTTCCACCACAACCTGTACGAGAACCTCGACTCCCGGGTGCCCCTGCTGCGCGGCGGCACGGCGCACATCTACAACAACCACTACGTGAACATCCGGGAGTCCGGCATCAACTCCCGGGCGGGGGGCCGGGCCAAGGTGGACAACAACTACTTCCGCAACTCAAAGGACGTGCTGGGCACCTTCTACACCAACCAGGCCGGCTACTGGCAGGTCAGCGGCAACATCTTCGACAACGTGACCTGGTCCAGCCGCAGCAGCGAGAACAACCCCGCCGGCCCCAACCCGACCTCCAACACCAGCGTCAGCATCCCGTACGCCTACAGCCTCGACGCGGCCAGTTGCGTACCGAGCGTCGTCAGCCAGACCGCAGGCGCCAACAAGGGCATCCGGACGTCGAACGGCAGTTGCACGCCGACGAATCCGACTTCGGGGCCGCCCGCGCCCACCACGCCCGCGCCGACCAGTTCCACGCCGGGGCCGACCTCGCCGCCGAGCGGGACCAACCTCAGCATCGGCGCCGGTTCCGACGGCTCCAGCAAGGCCAGCGGGACCAGCTACGGCGACGTACGGGACGGCAACATGAGCACCGCCTGGTCGCCGTCCGGCGCCACCGGACAGATCTCGATCAAGTGGGACACCAATACTCGGGTTTCCCGGGTGAACATCCGTGAGGCGTCCGGCGCGGTCGGCAACGTCCGCTCCTGGCGGCTGCTCAACCACGACACCGGCGCGGTGCTGGCCACCGGCAGCACGGCCGGCGTCATCACCTTCCCCGCGGTATCCCTACGCAAGATCACCTTCGACATCACCAGTTCGTCCGGCACCCCCCGGATCGCCGAGTTCGAGACGTACGCCGGATAGCAGCGCCGATCCGCTGGCGCCCGGCCGCGGCGGACGACGGATCGCCGAACCCCGACCTGACCGCCACCCCTTCCCTACCGATTATCACCGGGGCGAGGGCCGTCAGACCGACGGCCCTCGCCCTCCCCTTGCTGCCACCACCGGACGCTTTGCTCTGCTTCAACGGACGCAATGGTTTGGCGGTAAAAGCATTGCGTGGAGTGAAGCAGAGCAAAGGGTCCGTCAAGGGATGTGCCCGGCGGGCGCCAAGGGCACCACCCGGTCGGGCTCGACGGCGTACGGCAGAATCTGCGGGCGATGCACGCGGCGGCCATCCTCACCGCGCTCGCCGACCTGGCTCCGGCCGGGGCCGAGCGGGTCTTCGACGTGTCCGGGCCCGGCCGACCACTGGTCTGGCTGCCGGAGCCGCACCGGGGTCCGCGCACCGCCCGGCTGGACCGCCTGGCCGCGTTGGACACGCTGCACCGCGATGAGCGCGTGCTCCGCCGTGGCCTGGCCTTCCTGGTCGGTTCGGCAGACGTGGAGGGCGTACGCCGGCGAATCCGATTGCCGCTGCTGGCCCAGCCGGTACGTCTGGAGCGCGGGCTGCGCGGTTACCGCGTGCTGCCCGCCGGTGACCTCGAACTGACCTCGCTGATCGAGGACCGCGACCTCGCGGCCCGACTGGAGGCCGCACCCGGGCTGGCCGGACCCGGATGGCTGACGGCACCAGGCACCTCCGCCTGGCTGACCGCGGCGGCGCAGGCCGCTGGGCTGAAGGTGACCTCGGTCGTCGCGGCACCTCCGCGCAGCGTCGACGACGAGACACTCACCGGCGTGACCGCCGCCGCGATCTTCGTGACCCGGGACGTGTTCGCCGGTCGGCTCCGCGACACCCTGCTGAACTGGGCCGGCCGGCCCGGGCTGGCGGACACCGCACTGAGCAGGCTCTACCTCGGCACACCCGACACCACCGGCGGCGAGGCCGACGCAAGCCAGCCCAACGGCGGCGGGGCCGATCAGGATGACGTTCTGTCACCACTGCCACTGAACACCGCGCAGCGCGGCGTGATCCGGCGCATCCGCACCGAACCGGTGGTGGTGGTCTCCGGTGCGCCGGGCAACGGGAAGAGCCACGCTCTCGTCGCCGCGGCGTTGGACGCGGTGGACCGGGGCGGATCGGTGCTGGTGGCGACGCAGTCGGTACACGCCGCGGAGGTGTTGGGCGAGCTGCTACGCCGCCATCACGGGCCTCCTCCGGTGCTCTTCGGCGACGCCGAACGACGCGAAGCGGTCGCCACCGAACTGGCCGGCGGCAGCGCCGTCGGGGTGGCCGACGCACAACTGCGCCGCGACGCCGCCGCAGTGACGGCTGCCCGAGATCGGGTCGCCGCGATCCGATCCGGCATCACCGCGGCGCTGGAGCAGGAGCGACGCGCCGCCAGTCTGCCCGGCTGGCAGCCGCTGCTACCCGCCCTGAGCCACGACGCCCCGGCCGTGTTCGACCCGGACGCCGACCTCGCCGAGATCCGGGCCGCCCTGACCGGCGCGAACCAGGACGGCAACCGCTGGTGGCAGCGGCTACGGCGGACGTACGCCTCCGGTCGGCTCCGACGGCTGACCGGTGCCGGCCCTGACGTACCCGTGCAGCGGCTGATGGCCGCGGTGGACGCCGCGGCGGCGGTCCACGCTGCCGCGCGGCTACCCGCACTCGGCGGCACCGAGCTGACGTCCGCCTGGTCGGCGCTGGCCGAGGCGGACGCCGCGCTCGCCGACGCGGTCGGTGCGGCGCTGCGCCACCAGGCCACCAGCGCCCGGCGGTGGACCGGGAACGCCCGACGCGCCGCCAATGGGCTGGGCACCGCCCTGCGTGCCGGACGCAACCGCCGCCGGGAGCTGCTCGCCGGGCTGGATGCCGACGCCCTGGTGCGCGCGTTGCCCCTGTGGGTGGGCACGGTGGTCGACGTCGAGGACCTGCTGCCGCCGGTCGCCGGCATGTTCGACCTGGTGGTGCTGGACGAGGCGGCGCACGTCGATCAGCTGCGGGCCGCCCCGGTGCTGGCGCGGGCCCGCCGAGCGTTGGTCGCCGGCGATCCCCGGCAGTTGCGGTTCGTCTCCTTCGTCTCCGACGTCGAGGTGACCGCCACGCTGCACCGACACGGTCTGGACCGGGTCGCGGACCGACTCGACGTACGGCGGGCCAGCGCCTTCGACCTGGCGGCCGGTGCCGCACCGGTCACCTGGCTCGGTGAGCACTACCGGTCTGCTCCGCATCTGATCGGCTTCTCCGCCCAGCGGTTCTACGGCGGCAGACTGGAGCTGGTCACGCGGCACCCGGGCAACGAGCGGACCGACGCCATCGACGTGCTGACGGTCGCCGAGGCCACCGTGGTCAACGGCGTCAACCAGGCAGAGGTGGACGCGGTGCTCGACCTGATCGAGAAGCTGGCGAACCGGCCACCCGAGGGCGGGATCGCGGTGATCAGCCCGTTCCGGGCGCAGGCGGACGCGATCGAGGCAGCCCTGCTGTCCACGTACGACGTCAGCGAGATCGAACGGCTGGGCCTGCGATCCGGAACGGTGCACGCGTTCCAGGGCCATGAGGCGGACGTGGTGATCGCCTCCCTCGGACTGGTCGACGACGACTCGCCGTCGCGACACCGGTTCCTGGCCGAGCCGAACCTGTTCAACGTCCTGATCACCCGGGCCAGGAAGCACCTCACGGTGGTCACCTCCCTGCGCTCGCCCGAGGGCATCGTCGGCGACTACCTCCGTTACGCCGAGCAGCCGCCGCCCAGCCCGTCCGAGTCGGGCAACCGGGCACCGGACCCGTGGACCCGTGCCCTCGCCGTGGAACTCGAGCGGCTCGGGCTGCCGGTCCGGGCCGGCTATCCGGTCGGCCGGTGGAAGCTCGACCTGTGCGTCGGCGACGGCCCGGACGCGGTCGGGGTGATCTGCGGTGTGCACCCGGAGGGCGTGGCCGTGCACGTGGAGCGGCAGCGTACGCTCGCCCGCGCCGGCTGGCGCATGTACGACGTGTTCGCCAGCCACTGGACCGGCGACCCGATCCGGGCCGCCCTGGACCTTGCCGCCCGGATCACCAGTCCTCAAAAGTAGGCGAATCGGACCGGCTGCTCCAGCACGGCCGCAGCGGAGTCGACATCGGCCAGCCGCGCCGCGAGCGTGGCGGTCGCCAACCGGGTGGGAAGGGCTGCGCTGAACTTGAGCCCCGCGAGGGCTTTTTCGGTCACCTCCGGCAAACAGATTCGGTCCACGGCGTCGGCCGTCGCCATGCGCCACATGTCGCGGTCCAGGTCTGGCCGCAGCCGGATGGAGGCATCGTCGTAGCGCTGAGTCGAATCGGCTAGGTCGCCGAGGGTGGCGACCAGGGTGGCGTTGGCCCGGAAACCCGCCCAGGTCCACCAGCGTACGTCTCCTTCGCGGTCACGGACGATCAGTGTGCCACCCGGATGGACCTGGGAGGCGGCCTCTTCGCGCAGCATGCCCAGCCGCGTGCTGGCCCGCTGGGTTAGCCGGACCGGCGGATCGGCACCGAGCAGCACATCCCGCATGGCCCGAACCATCGGGTACGCCAGGCCCTGCGGTGCGCCGCCGGTCATCCAGAGGGCCTTACCTCCGCCTTCGGCCGGCTCCACGAAACAGCGGCGTCGCTTCCAGTCGACGTAGGTGACCCGCCAACTGCGCCCACCGAGGAGCAGCAGCCGGGGTCCGTCCACCCGCGCCGTCAACAACGCCGGATCGGTGCGGCCGATTTCGGTGCGCCCCGACAGCGCGGTGAACTGCGGCGGCGCGGTGAAGACCGCGAGCATGTCCATGAAGTGCCGACGGCCGAACCGACGTTCGGCCTCCGGCCCGATGAACAGCATCGAGGAGTCCTCGTCCAGGTAGCCGTGCTCGACGAGGTGCCGAACGACCACCTCCGCACTTGCGTCGAAGGGCATCAGCCCGTTCCACTCCTCCGCCCACGACCGGTCACCGATCCGCAGCCGCTGCAATGCGAGCGCAAGCATCTGTTGCGCAACGATGTGCCGCGGTTCCGGCGGCGGCACGACGGCCTCCACCCAGCCCTGTGCCCAGAGGTGCAACAGCGCCGCGGCGTGCAGCAGGCCGTCACCGTCGAGCGCCAGGAAGAGGCAGTTTCTGCTGTTGCCTGGGCGGCGACCGGTGCGGCCGATCCGCTGCAGGAACGCGGCGACGGTGCGCGGGGCGTTTATCTGGATCACCCGGTCGAGATCGCCGACATCGATACCGAGTTCGAGAGTGCTGGTGGCGACGATGACGCAATCTCGCTCCTGCGCGAAGGCCTGCTCGGCCCGTCGGCGTTCGTCGAACGAGAGGGACGCGTGAGACAGGAAGGTGGTCACCCCCTGCATCCGCAGTCGCTGGCCGAGCTCTTCGACCAGCGCGCGGGAGTCACAGAAGACGAGGCGCTTCTGCCCTGCGTGCAGAGCGGCGATGATCTTCGCGGCATTGTGCACCGACCCGACATAGTCCAGCTCGACGTTTCCGGGGGGCGCGGCAGTGGGCGTGGCGGTGGCGGCAGGAACTGTCACCACACCTGGAGCCACCACCTGGCCCGGCCGTTTGTCCCGCCCGGATCCCTGCAGCCAGCGCAAAAGATCATCGGGGTTGCCGACGGTCGCGGAGAGTCCGATCCGCTGCATCGGCATTCTCGTCAGTCGGGTCAGACGTTCGAGGACGGCAAGCAGGTGCCATCCCCGATCGTCGCCGGCGAAGGCGTGGACCTCGTCGACCACGATCGCCCGCACCTGCCCGAGAAAGACGTCGTGGTCGACGTTCGCGCTGACCAGCATCGACTCGAGGGATTCGGGAGTGGTCAGCAGGACATCGGGGCGTTCACGAAGGATGGCGCGACGGCGACTCGCCGTGACGTCGCCATGCCAGAGTGCCGCGCGTCGCCCGAGCCAGCCGGTGTAGGTCTCGAGCCGGGGAAGGAGGTTGTTCAACAGCGCCTTCAGGGGACACACGTAGAGCATCGACGTACCCGACCAGTTACCCTCCGCCATCCGGGTCAGCAGAGGGAACATCGCAGCCTCGGTCTTGCCGCCGGCGGTCGGGGCGAGGAGCAGTGCGTCGTCACCGTCGATCAACGGCCGGACGGCAGCTTCCTGCAGCGGGCGCAGCGCTGGCCACTGCAAGGTGTTGACAATATGGTGCAGCACCACCGGGTGCAGGACATCTCCTGCCGTCATCGGTCTTCGCGCACCTCGTTCAACCGCTCGAGCAACTTCTCGCTGAGTTCCTTGAAGTCCTGGTAGCACCGCTGCACCAGGGTTTGTGTGCTACCGAGGGCGCCGTCGGCCGAGCGAAGGTCGAACATCGGCTTCCGGGCATCGTGAGCCAGCGGCATCAGGCTCTGGTAATTCCGCAGAGTCGCGATCTCGAACGACTCGCCGGTCGATTCACCGGGCTCGTTCAAAACGGAGTTCGCGAACACCACAGGCACCCGATCGAGCCACCGTTGGTATGCCTTGACTGGCCGGTCGAGCCTCATCTTCGGCTGCATGACCACATAGCCCAGCGGCGTCATGGTGCCCCGGGGCGCTTCGATTCCCGGCGGCACGTTCGGCAGCACGTGCTTCTGCCACACTCGGCGCCAGTCGCGCAGCGCCGGGCCCAGGTTCCGAAGGCCACGCAGGGAGAAGAGATCGGCGGCGAGCGGCATCAACACGGTGTCAGCCGCCAGTAGTGCCGCTCGGTTGATGGCGCCGAGGTTCGGTCCGACATCGACGAGAGCGATATCTGCCCCCACGCGACGACCAGCATGGGTGATGAGGCGGTGGAAGGCCGTGGTCGTGCGCAGCGCCGCCGGGTCACCGATCAGACTGTTCGGCCACGCTGCGGACAGCTTGTCCTCGAATGCGCTGAGATTGAGGTCGCCCGGAATGAGCCAGAGACCTTCAGTGATCGGAACCGGATCCGTGAAGCTCACGTCTCGCTGGCAGCTCGTGTTGAAGGGCCGGGCCGGACGTAGACGATGTTGTCGAACCGGACCGGCGGCGTGTGTGACGCGGACACCCGTACCCGGATCACCGGCACACCCTGGTACGGCTCGACGCTGACGACCATCGACGGACGGTCCAGGATCCGGCCCTCGTCCCTGATACTGGTAAACGTCAGCAGCGCCTCATCCGAGGTGTCAAGGCCCCCGACCGGCCGTCCCTGCTTGTCGACTCCGACCAGCAGGTCGCCTCCGCCGAGCCGCGGGAGGTCGTTGGCCAGGGCGCAGATGGCCTTACGGATGGCGTTGCGGTCCTTTGCCTCCCGCTTGAACTCGAGCGCGGCCGTCTCCTGTGTGCCGAGGAGTTCAGCGAGGTCGCTACTCATGATCTGATTCTTTCCTACAGGTCGAGTGAAATCTCGTCAGCCCGGGTCGCGTTGCGTTCCACGTCGCTCAGCTCGGCACCGTTCAGCGTGAGCGCATAGTGCTGCCGCGGGTCGAAGTCGTCGAACTGGTCGACCCGGTCCAGCACGTCTCCCACCAGCTTCTTGAGGAAGAGGCGTGGCGCGATTCCGACCCTGCCCCCCAGTCCGCCGGCCACGGCCCGAGCCAGTTGGTCCAGGTACGCGTCGTCGACCAGGCGGCGCACCCGTTCCGGGGCGGCCGAGCCGTGGGCGTAGAGGTCGCGCACCCGGCCACCCAACTCGACCAGCGACTCGATGGTGAAACCGGCGAGGCGGATCTGCACGGCACGAGGATTGTCGAACCGGGCTTCCGTGGTGAAGTCGACAGCAAGCCGCTGCGCCAACGGCGCGAGACGCTGCACGCCCTGGGGCCCGTCGTAGAAGGCCGGCGTACCGGTGATGACCAGATACAGACCGGGGAAGCGGCCGGAATGCACCTCGTCGATGAGTTGCCGCAACGCGTTGAGCGCCTTGTCCCGCGCGTCGGAGCGCACCCGCTGCAGCGTCTCCACTTCGTCGAACACCAGCAGCAGGCCGGGGTGTCCGCTGTCCCGGAGCACCGCGAGCAGGCCCTGCAGAAAGCTCAGCGCGGCGAAGTGGTCCAGGTCGCCGCGTACCCCGGCGACCCGCCGCGCGGCGGCGGCGACGTGGGGCTGGCCGCCGAGCCAGGCGAGCACTGCCTCGGCGGTTGCCGCGTCGCCGGCGAGACTGGCCGACCGGTAGCCGCGCAGCGCCGCCGCGAAGGCCGGAGCGCTGCGGCTGATGGTGGCGAGCCGCTGGTCGAGCAGTTCGCCGACCGCGCGGTCCAGCGCGGCAACGTCGTGGGCTGCCACTATGCCGGCCGTCAGCACGTCCTCCTCCAGCGCGTAGAACCACCCGTCGATGACGGGCCGCAAAGCGCTGGGCGGGAATGTGGCGCTGGTCAGCCGCTCGGTGAGCCGCCGATAGACGGTTTCCAGCCTGTGCAGCGGCGTCTCGTTCTCCGAGATCTGCACCTCGGCGGTCGCGAAGTTGGCCCGCCTGGCGCGTTCGGCGATCCAGCGGGTGAAAAAGGTCTTGCCGGAGCCGTACTCACCTCGCACGGCCTTGAAAACGGAGCCGCCGGCCGAGACGGCGTCGAGTTCATCTCCGACCGCGGTGGCGAAACGGTCCAGCCCGACGGCGAGGAGATCGAGCCCGGCAGAGGGCACCGCCCCGCGCCGCAGGGCGTCGACCACCTCCCGCCGTCGGGCCGGGCTGACCGTGGTCACGATAGCGCTCCGGGCAGCCCGAACTGTTCCCGCATCAACGCCAGGTCCAACCGCACCGTCCGGCCCTCGTCGATGAGGGACAGGACCGCGTAGTTGTCGACGTTGAAGATGCGCTGCAGCGTGATGACGAACCCGGCGGCACGTACCGGCGACTCGCCGGCGCGTTGCGCAAGCACCGCCAGCGGCAGCACACCCTTCGCCTCCACCAGGGCCCGCATCGCCGCCTCGATTTTCCCGAGGTCGACCCGGCGCGGCGTGAGGCCGTGCTGCGCCTTGAAGAGTTCGGTGTCGAGCAACGCCTCCACCAGGGCACCGTCGCCGGCCGCCGGGGCCGCAGCGGCTGCCGACGTGACCTCGGGTACGTCGAAGAGCCCTTCCCCGGTCTGGGCGGGCGGCCTGCGTCGTTGCCTGGGAGCGGGTGCGGCCGGGGCTGGCGCGGTCTGCACGGCCGCAGTCGCGGGCCTCGCCTCCCACCAGTCCGGTTGACCGCCCGCCACGGGTGCCCAGCCAGCGGGCACGTCGCTGACGTTCGGCAGCAGGAACGCCAGCAGTGGGACGGTCACCTCGGCCAGCGAGGCGCCCCCGTGATAGCCGGCCTTACTCGGCCGGTAACGCAGCATCGGGTCCCAGAGTGCGACGATCCGGTTGTTCGGTGCCACCACCCGGGGCCCGGTCAGCTCGATCTCACCCGGCCCGCTCGGGCCCGGCCCGCCGCGGTGCCGGGCGGAGGCGGCGTCGGGTGCCTTGACGTACTCACCGCCGCGTTCCAGGACGTGCCCATGGTCGCTGGTGATGAGGACGGCCCGTCCGGCGGATCGGGCGAGGTCGAGCAGGCTGCGCAGGAACCCGACGTCGCTGAGCTGCCACCCCGGCTCGTCGCCCTCCCGGCCGTGCGCCAGCGAGTCGTCCACCGTGTTGATGACCACGGCGACCAGCCGGGACTGGTCCGCCATGGCGGCGGCGAGGTCGCCGGAGACCACCTCGCCGGCCCCACCCCGGGCCGGTCCTTTGTGGAACAGGCACGCGCCCTTGCCCCAGCGGCCCTCGTCGAACATTCGCGTCTCGTCGGCCTGCCGGCCGCTGCGCAGCGCACCGGCAAAGAGCGAGGTGCGGGACACAGCGGTCAGGGTCGGCAACGCGGCTACCATCGCGCGGCGGCGCCCGCTGACGGCCCCCGCCAGCGGGTCGTACTCGACCCAGTGCTCGGACAGCTGATCCGCCAACTCGACGGCGACGGCAGCGCTCATGCCGTCGAGCACGACGAGCAGGGTCGGGCGCTGCTTGCGGATCAGCGGCTCGACGACCTGCGGGAGGAAATTCTCGATGGTGAGCAGACCACCGTCGCTTCCGGGGCCGGTGGTCGCCCAGGCGGCCAAACGGTTCGCAAACGATTCGTCGAGATCGCGCCGGCGCCGCTGTGCCCGGTCGTGGATGGCGCGGAACGCGCGCTGCAGCTCGGGGTGCACGTCCTCACCGGCCCACACGTGGTTGAGCGCGAAGTCGACCCACCCCCACTCGGCGATCTGCCGGTCGACGCCGTCGGCGACGCTCACGGCCGGCTCGACCTGCGTGCCGAGCCAGCGTACGAGCCGCTGCGCCATCCGGACGCGGAGGATCCGGTCCGCCTCCGCGTCGGCGAGGCGGTGCGCGCGGAGTGCCGCCACGGCCTTGTCGAGCGCCGAATCGGCGGAGCCGTCCAGGCCGGCGAGGAGGGCATGCGCCGCGTCCTCGATGCGCTGGACGAAGCCGACCCGCAGGATGCTGCTGTGGCTGGCACTGCCCCTTGCGCTGAACTGGACGAGCAGTTCCTCGGCACGATCGAGGACCGCGTTGCCCCGCAGCCGCGTCTCCCGGTCCCGCGCGCCCAGCATCCCGGCCACCACCTGCACGGCCGCCGCTGCGAAACCCCGGACGGTCGGGTCGTCATCGAGATTGCCGAGATACTGGTCGATGCGCCCTCGGGCGCGGAGCGCATCTGGCGTATCCGTGCTCCACAGCGCGTCGCAAACCAGGCCGAGTGGCAGCGCGTCCGCACCGTGTCCGGCCTCGACCAGCGCGAAGAGCGCTCGCGCGGGCCGGCCGAGCTGCTCGATGAGCCACCGGGCGAGCCCGTCGCGTTCGCCCTCGCGCAGCAGCCCGAACGCCTCCACCGACCCAACCTCGGCGCTCCACCGCAGCAGGGCTGCCGCATCCAGGTCGTCGTGGCTCTCGCCCCTGCGCCGCAGACCAAGCCGCACGGAGGCGAGATGCCGCAGCGCGACATCCCGGGTGAGTACGCGGCTGGCCAGCTTCGGCCATCCGTTGGGCGGCATGGCGTCCAGCAGTGCCTCTCCCGCCCAGGACTCACCTTCCAAGGCGCTGTCCGGTACCTGCGCGCCGAACGCCTCGACGACCAGGTCCCAAGGCTCGACGGTGATCACCCGCTGCCGGAAGACGCGGCTCAACACGCCATGCCCGAGACGGGATTCCGGGATGTCGGTGAGCAGCACGAGCACCTCGGCGTCGCGCTCCGCGACGAGGTGTTCCCAGATCGCCAGCGGCGACACGCACGGCAGCACCCGGGCCTGGCGTCCACCCGGCAACTGCATGGTGGGGTCGTATGGCCAGTCCGGTTCGGCCCGTACGACCATCACCGGGTACGCATCGCCGTTGCGGTGCCGGTCGAGCTGCTGTGCCACCTTCTGCCGCAACGCGATCGGGCTGATCCGCAACGCCTGGGAGGACGCGGCTGCCTGAGTCACGGCACGATTCTCCAGGTCACCTCGATCGTGGCGTCGGGATGGTCTGCCGAGAACTCGCGCAGGTCATCCAGCGCGTCGGCCAGGGCGCTGCTCTTGACCTGCCGGCGCCCTCCCTGTGCGGGGAGGCCCGCCGCCGGCCCGCTACCAGTGCCGGAACCCGAACCTGCGCCACGACCGCTGCCCGGACCTGCGCCGGTGCCGCCGCCCCCACCGGTCGCCCGCCGGAGCAGCGCGGTGGCGTCGGTCTGCGCGCGACGCAGGGCCGCTCCGAGCGCAACGGTCAGCTCGTCGGCCTGGGCTGCCCGGCGCAGTTCGGTGAGGATCGCCGCAGCCTCGACCACGTGGGGTTCCGGCAGGTTGGCCACGATCTCGAAGGTGTCCCAGGGCGCCGACGCCAGTGCGGCCGAAACCTGGGCGGCGCTGCTGATGCTCCTGCCGGTCCGGTCGGGCGGGCCGGCAAGGTCGGCGCGGGCGAGACGCTCCACGGCATCCTTGGGCGAGGGCGCATCGGCCAGCCCATCGAGCAGGTCAGCGGCGGCGCGGGCGGTGGCGAGCCGTCCGGAATCCTGGTTCAGCCGCAGCCAGTCCGCGTGCTGTTCCAGCCGAGCCACCAGGTCGCTGACCGGCTGCCGATGCCGCCCCGCCTGCGTCAGCAGATCCCGGCCGAAGAGGGCCACGAGACGACCCCGGCGCAGCGCCAGCGACTGGAAGCCGAAGATGGCGGCCGCCCGGGATCGGGCCGTGTCCCAGTCCGCCTCGCTGGGCAGGCGTTCCTCGCGCAGCGTGTGGTCGAGGCTGATCCTGCCGAGCTCCGGTGCGGGAACGACCTGGCTGCCGTGCAGGTAGAACGCCCGGTCGGTCTGCTCGGCGAAGGTCGCCACCACCAGCTGCGCCACGATCGGGTCAAGGCCGCGCGGTTTCGGGTCGTCCATCCACCGCAGCAGGTCGGCGACCCGCAGTTCACCGGTGATGCCCTCGGCGGCCGCTCGGTGCTGGAAGTGCTGCGCCCACTCGCCGCCGATGACGAACGCTGCCTCGTGCATGGTGCCCAACCCGAGCGGGTTGGCGATGCGCCGCAGCGTCTGCCGGTGGACCCGCTCGACCTCGACCCGCCCTTCGGGCGACTCGACGGCCCGGCGGACGTGGTCGAGGACGACCTTGACCTCGGCCAGGCGGACCGGGTCGCCCTTGCGGTCGGGGTCGAAGTCGGGGTGCGCGGGGAACTGCTGGCCGAGCATCTGGTCGCCCAGGCTCCGCAGGGCGTCGTTGAACGCGGCACCCATCGGCAGCTTCGGCTCGAGCGCCCGGGTGAGCGAGTGCAGGTGATCGTCGAAGCCGAGCACCACGTCGGTCGCCTGCTTGGCCGCCAGACCGTACGCCTGCCGCAGGATCCCGGTCATCTTCGCCAGCAGCGCGCTGCGCTGGTTGGTCAGCGCGGCGTGTGCCCGCCGCCGGTCGTCGGGGTTGAGGTGCTCGGCGTGGCTGTCGAAACGCTGGCCCTCGAGCAGCTTGTCGATGATGACGAGCTTGCCCAACTCGGTGAGGCGCTCGACCGTCAGCGCGGCGGGGATCCAGCAGACGGTCCGGCAGGGCGTACGGCTGACCAAGTCCTGCACGCGCTGCCGGTCGTCGGCCGGGCCATGGCTGCCGTCGTCGAACGGATAGTCGACGATCAGCCGCCAGCCGGCCGGGTCGTTCGGGGAGAACGCCTCGTCCCGGATGTCGTTGGGGTCCCGGACGTTGCCGTAGACCAGCTCGATGATCCGGCGGCTTCCCCGCCAGGTCAGGCCCGCCTCGGCGAAGAACGAGTCACTCCACGGCACGCCGAGCTGCTGCCACAGCAGCCGCTGGATCATGTGCTTGCGGGCGCCCTCGTTGTCGTAGTGCTTGGCGGTGGCGAGCACACTGTCGACATCCACGCCGACCAGCTCCAGCGACACCACGGGGTCGTCGCCATCGCCGATGCGGATCTCGGCGAACTGGCCGGCCCAGTCGGCGAGCTTGCGCGCCACCTGGGCCACTTCGCCGCCGGGGATCGGGCTGGTGATGCTGCCGTGGTTCAGCGCCGACAGCCGCCGGGCGGTCAGGTTGCGCAGCGCCGGCACGCTCGGCGCCAGGGCGGCGAGCAGCAGCGTCTTGATCAGCCGGTCGTCACCGGTGAACGCGCGCACCCGGCCGGCGGTCTCCGCCGGCAGCGCGTCGCCGCAGCGGGCGGCGTCGAGGTCGTCGTCGGTGAGGCCATACTGGCCGAGCAGGTGGGGACGCAGCTTCAGGTCGTACAGCTTCTGGGCCATCTCGAACTCGGCCTTGAGCTTTTCGGTGAAGGGCTGGTCGCCGCCGCTGCTGATGACGTCGTAGAGGTCGCCGAGCGGGACGAGCTGGCCGAGCCGCAGGGTGTCGCGGCGGTCGACCAGGAGTTGGCGCATCAGCTTGAGTGCGGTCCGGGAGCGCTGCAACGCGCTGGAGACGTGCACGAGCGTCGAGATGAAGGCCGGGCTGAACGGGTACGTTGACCGGAACGCGTCGACGTCGGCGCCGCTGCCCGAGTCGGTGCCGAGCAGGGTGTCGAAGACCTCCCGGCGTACCTTCGTGGTGGTTTCGAAGGCCCGGGCGATCGCGTCGGCGGCCGTGGTGTCGCGGGGTTTGAGCAGTCGGCGGCGGGCGATCTCCGGAAGGTTACGGTCCTCCAGCTTGATCACGTCGAACCGGCCGCTGGCGAGATTCAGGGTGTCCTGGTAGCTCAGCTCGTGGGCGCCGGTGACCTCCTCGCCGACGAGTTCGCGCAGGTCACGCTGGCGGGCGATGAAGCTGATGACGGGGATGGGTCGGCGGGTGTCGCCGCCCTCGACGAAGTTGGTGATCTTCTGGATCTCGCGGGAGACGAACTGCTGGTCGCCGATCGAGTTGGCCAGCCAGAGGATCAGCTCGTCGAGGAAGAGGATCAGGCCGTGGTAGCCGAGCTCCTTGGCGTGCCGGCTGATCTCCGTCAGACCCCGGTCGAGGGAGATGAACGCTTCGGCGTCCTCCCGGGCATTACTGAAGAAACCGACGTTCCAGCTGGTCAGCAGGTCGTTGACCAGCTTGCGGCGCAGTTCGTCGGAGTATGCGCCAGCGAACGCGGCGTCGAGCCGCTCGCTGGTCCAGAAGGTCTCGCTGTCGCCCCACTCGTCCTCGGCGTCGCCGCCGGGCAGCCCGGCGATGAACTGCTCGTCGCCGATCTTGGCGCGGAGCGAGGCGGCCTGCTCCAGCAGCGAGTCGGTGCGGTGCACGGCCGGGATCGGGGCCTGCGGATGCAGCGCGCGGACCCGGTCGACGTAGCCGCCGAGCACCCGCTGCTCCAGCGAGCGGGCGTCGAGCAGGTGGTACGGCACCAACAGGAACTTGCGCCCGTCGAGCCAGACGCTGTGCTTGGCGACCAGCGGCGCGAACTCGTCCTTGCCCCGGGCAACGTGCTCGCCGCGCAGCAGCGCGTAGAGCACGGCCATGAAGTGGGACTTACCGGAACCGAACGAGCCGTGCAGGTAGGCCGCCTTGGACGCCTGCCCCTCCACCGCGGAGCGGATCAGCCCGAGCGCCTCGTCGAAGTTGCCGAGCAGCCGGTCCGTGACGACATAGTCGCGGAGCGTCGCATCGGCGTCGGCGACGCTGTCGGCGAGCTTGAGCACGAAGTCGCTGGTGCTCGTACGCTCCGGGATCTCGATGACATCGCGAAGCAGCGGCGCAGGGCTGGGCGAGGACATGCCGCCTACCGTACCGAGAAACGCCGTGCCGGCCGCGACCCAGGCGACCGCCATAGCGTCTGATGGCCGATGGGATGACCCGAGATGGCACTTGCCGCCAATCTCCTCCACCGGCACTGCTGTCAAATGAACGACCCAATGCTCTGCACTTGTTCCGCAACCGTGATTTTGCGAGCATGTCCGTTCACAGTCGTGACCTGATCATCCGACGCGCGCGTGCCAGTTCGGGTGCGCTCCATCAGGAAGGCATGGGGCTGACGATGGATGCCAACACCTACTCGCTGAAGCAGATCCTCACGCAGGATCGCAGGTACATCATCCCGACCTTCCAGCGTGACTACGAATGGACGCTCGAGGGCCAGTGGAAGCTGCTCTTCGACGACCTCGCGGAAACCGCCGACCGGCTCTTCCAGGCACGGCAGCAAGCTGCGATCAATGGCGAACCGCTGGCGAAGGCCGACAAGAAGGTCCCGCCCCACTTCCTCGGTGCGATCGTCTGTGATCAGCTCGCCGCCGCCGTCGGAGGGCTCGACCTTCGCGCCGTGATCGACGGCCAACAGCGTCTTACGACCGTTCAGCTCATCCTACGGGGCGTGCTGGACGTACTGATCGAACACGCCTCGCCTCGCGCCCGGCAGGTGCGCCGGCTGCTCGAGAACCACCCCGACATAGTGGACTCGCCTGAGGAGCAGCACAAGCTCTGGCCTCGCCGCAAGGACCGTGAGGTCTGGCCGTTGGCAATGGGGGACATGCTGCCGGACGAGGGAACGCACCTCTATCTGCAGGCACGCCGCTACTTTTCGGAGCGGACGCGGGAGGCGGTACACAACGCAGAACCCGAGCGCCTCGATGTCCTGGTCGATGCGCTGCTTGACCTCTTCAAACTTGTCGTCATCGATCTCGAGGACAACGACGATGCCCAGGTCATCTTCGAGGTGCTCAACGGGCGGCAGACTCCTCTCTCCGCTGCCGACCTGGTAAAGAACCTGCTGTTCCTTCGTGGTGAACTTTGCGACGAGAAGGAGCTGGAAAAGGTCTACGACACCTACTGGGCGCCGTTCGACGAGCAGTGGTGGAAGACGGAGGTCGGGCGAGGGCATGCCCAGCGTGGCCGACGAGACGTACTGCTCTCGGGGTGGCTCACTGCTGTGTCCCGGTCCGAGGCGAGTGTCAGCCACCTCTACAGCCAGGTCCGGGGTTACCTGGACGGTGCGGATCGAAAGACGGTCGACGTGCTGGCCGAACTGCACGATTTCGGGCGGGCCTACCGGGTGGTCGTCGGCGCTGAGCCGGCCGAGTCGGCGGCGCTTCGCCGGTCGTACCAGCGGATTGACGCACTCGGCATCACCACGGCTACCCCACTGCTGATGTGGCTGCGTACGCTGCCATCCGACTACATCTCGGTGGTCAGCCACGCGTCGGTGGCGCGCGCCGTCGAGTCCTGGGTCGTCCGCCGGCTTCTAGTCGGTGCCAACACCCGCGGCTACGGCAAAGTGTTCGTCGACGTACTGAAGGCTGCGGACCAGGCACCGGCCGACGACGCGTTGCTCATCGACGCCGTGCTGCGGGTACTCCACGGCGTTGACGGCATGCTCTGGCCCGACGACGACGAACTGGTCAAGGCGTTCGTCACCCGCAAGTTCTACGGCAACCTGACTCAGGAGCGAATCCGCCTGGCGCTCGGCTCCATCGACCAGCATCTACAGGAGAGCAACCCCAAGACCGAACCGGCCACCTTCCAGTACGAGAAGCTGCAGATTGAGCACGTCATGCCTCGGCAGTGGCGGCAGCACTGGCCCTTGGAATCGGCGGACGACGCTGGCCGGCTCTTCGAGGCGCAGCGCCGGGACGAGGCCCTGAACAGGATTGGCAATCTGACTCTGGTCACGCCGACCTTCAACGGAGCGGTGTCCAACGCCGGTTGGGCCGAGAAGCGCCCCGCCTTCGCCGAGCAGTCCAAGCTTCAGATCAACGGTCTTATCGCCATGCAGAATGCGTGGACGGTCGAGACGATTGAGGCGAGAGGGCGGGCACTGGCGAAGGTGGCTTGCGAGGTATGGCCCCGCCCTTTGCCATAGGAACCGGAGGGCCACATTTCGAGTACGTCGCTCGCTGCTGGCCGCAGAGCTCAGATGCGCGGATGTGCGTCCTCGATGCGATCAGCCTTGACGTACGCCAGGAAGTCGGCCTGCTCAGGTGCGGGCAGCCCCGCGAACGCCGAGTAGGCGACGGCCCGCGCGTGCGGCGTTTCCGCTGCCAGCAGCCCGATGATGGCGGCCCAGGCGAGCGAGACCGAGTGGAACACGCGGTCCCCGCGCAGCGCGGTGAGCCGGCTCAACTCCCCCAGCATGCTTGCCGCGTCGTCGTCCGCCCTGGCCCGGTCGACCAGCTCGAAAACGGCCTTGCCCCGGTACGGCCCACCGCCGCTGGCCAGCTCTGCCAACTCTTCGTTGCGCATCTGTCGCACTGGCGGCGGCGTGATGTTCGGCGGGTGGGGCACACTCATGGGGGCTCTTCTCCAAAAATCTTCGCGTACTCTTCGCGGATCAACCGGGTCAGGTGCTCGACGGAGTCCTGGTCACCGATGGACTCCGCATATCTGATCTCCTGTTGGTAGGCGCGCACCTCGTTCTCGTAGCGCACCACGGGGTCTTCGAACCAGCCTCTCATCCCGACCCAGCCTGCGGCCTGATCCTCGCGGAGATGCTGCATCTCGTGCAGCAACGCGCCGTACGAGGCATCCGGGTCGAGAATCAGGTGCCCCGGCTGGCCCGGTGACGGACTGGGCCCGTACGCGAGCCCGCCCTCGCGGAAGGTGATCTCGACGCCCAGTTCGCGCGCCTCGAGAATGGCCGCGTCCCACTGTTCCGGATGGGTGTCGCGGGCCGCACCCCACTTCCGGAGCGGATCGGCATCCGAGTGCAGCAGGTGTGTGTCGCGGGTCGGCGCTGGCGGCGGTGCCGAGGCACGGTCGCCGAGACGGCGTAGGACGGTCTGCAACTCCGCGATGAGTTCGCCGAGGCGTCGCAGGATCGGCGCCAGCCGACGCAGGCTGCTGACGAGTCCGTGCAGCAGCCGGGTGATGCGGGCCACCCACTTGGCGGCAAGGGCGGTGACCTGGGTGACGATCCAGGGAGTGGCCGCCCCCAGCGTGACGCCGGCTTCGGCAAGCCACACCCACAGGCGTACGGCCAGCACGGAGACGAACTCGGCGATGAGGTCGCGAACCAGTTCGCGGACCATGGCGACGAGTAGCCCGGCGCCGGTGGTGATCTCGGACATGGCGTTGCTGGCTCGGGCGAGGGCATCCAGTACGGCCTGATGCTCCCGGCTGTGCCGGCGATAGGTGTCGGAAGCCGCGCCCGTCCAGCCAGCGATCTGTCGGCTCACGGCATCGCCGAGCGTGACGCGCGACTCCCCGATCGCGCCGGTCACGTTACGCCAGGTCTGGGCGTACGCAGCGATCTGATCGGGATCGCCAGCCAACTCGTCGAGCGCATCGGAGAGCGGTTTGACATGCTCGATCAGCCAGCCGACGCCCCAGGCGACGAGCTGACCCAGCGGGTCGGTGACGAAGGCGAGGGCGTCCATGGAAACGGCGAAGCCGCCGATCGCCGTGTCGATCCATCCGCCTCCGGCGTAGCTCGCCAGCAGTCCGTCGATGTCCTCAGCGAGGTGGACGCCGCTGAGCGCGGTGGTGCTGTCCTGGCGGGAGGCGATGAGCGGGTTGGCCGGCTGGCTCATCGACCGGTACCGCGACCGAAGATTGCGGCCACGTTTTGGTCGCCGCTCTCGTAGCGGTTCGCGGTGGCGCGCAGGTCGTCTGCCGTACGCTGCAGCGCGTCGGTGGCTTCGTTCAACGCGTTGACGGTGGCCTGCTGCACCGGGTCCAGCAGGCTGGGGATGAGCTGGCAGAGTCGACCGTACGCATGCCGGCCCAGTTGTACCGATCCGGCTGCCCGGCGGCACTGATCGACCATTTCGGCGACCTCGTCGACACTGCCGGCGTGCTGGCGCAGCGCCTGGCCGTCAACGTCGAAGCCCGGCTCACCAACCATCGCGCTGCCGCCGGAAATCGCTGCGTCGGCCCTCTTCGTGGTCGTCGTCCACCTCGGGAAAACGCTGGGCGTAGCTCCTCACCACCGCACGGGCGGTCTCGGAGTCGGCGCCGACGGTCTGGGCGGCAATTCCAGCCACCGCCCCGGCGAGACGGCCCTGGGCTCGACGCATCGTCGTCATGATCTCCGCCGCGGCCCTCGCCCCAGACCAGCTCGACAACCGATCGTCAATCCGCAGGTCGGTGACAATGCCTGAGCCGGCCACCGTCACCCGTACCGCCCCATCGGCACCAGTAGCCGAGATCGACAACTCAGCGACCCGCTGCGACATCGCCTGCGCCTGCGCGGCCCGCTCCGACACGGACGCCGCCCAAGCATGCGTCCATTCCTCGGCCGCATCCGCCGCCGCGCCGAACGATTCATCCATCACAGCCGTTCCCCATGGCGAGCCACGATATCCACCGGCGCCGCTCGAACCCAGCCCTGTGTCGCATCTCGGCTACCCGCGAGGTAAGTCGTGGCCACTCTGACCAGAGCGGTAACGGTGGTGCCGATGCCGACGGCCGCTGCCGTCGCCGCCACCTCCCCGCCGACCAGCGCGATAACCAACAGCGCCGCCACGGCGGCCGTGCATACGGCCAAGACGCGGTTCACCATCGATTCTCGCCGCCGAGCCCTGTCGACTCGCCTCACTTTGCTCATCGGAACCTCCCGCGCCGATCCCACGACTTGCAGGACAGCAGGCATCAGCGACGACGGCTCCTCCGCGTACACGGCATGAAAGATGTTTGCGTGACATGAGATTCACGGCAGACATTTGTGTTGAGCTTCGATGTGGGAGGCCGCCGTGAGCGTCGAGCGCCGGTGGACCGAGCTGCCTGAGGCCAGACATGCGGCCGTCGTTGGCGACTACGGTTCGCTCCTGCGGGTGGCGCGGACCGCGGCACGGTTGACCCTGTCGGAGGCCGGTGAGCGGTGTGGCTACTCGGCGGCGACGTTGTCCCGCATCGAGCGAGGAAAGCAGCGGCTGACAGATGTCACCGTGCTGCGACGGCTGGCGGCGGCCTTCGACATTCCACCCGAACTCTTCGGACTCACAGATGACGGAGCCACTGGATCCCGTCAGTCGCGCAGCACGATCGGTAGGCTGCTCGGTGAAGGAGCGTACCGGGAGGTTGGAGACGATCCGTTGCGACGGCGTGACGTACTCGGCGGTCTGGCCGGCCTGGTCGGCTCAACTTTCGCAGCCGATCCGGAGGCCCTGGCCGCACCACCATCCCGGGTGGTCACCAGCCTCGAGGACATCCTCCTCGGCAATACCGTGCCGCCGGCGGGTCCGGTCGACGCGGCCCAGCTTCGGAGCGCCCTCGCCCATGCCTGGTCGGATTTCCGCGCGTGCCGCTATGCCAGGTTGTCAGCCAGGCTGCCGCAACTGGTCGCCACGGCAACGGCCCACTACGAGACGGTCGCCGATGGGCGACGAACGATGGCGGCGGCGACGCTGACCCGGACGTACCACCTGGCCACCCAGGTGCTGATCAAACTTCACGAGGACGCGATGGCCTGGTCCGCCATGGACCGCGCCCGGCAAGCGGCCCGCGAGGCGGACGACCCGTTGCTGTACGCGGAGACCGCCCGGATCTCGGCGATCGTGCTACGGCGTACCCGCCACGGTCAACGAGCCCAACAGACGCTGCTCAGCGCAGCGCAGTCTCTCGACGGCTGCACCAAGCTCACCTCCCCGGCCGAGGTCGCCGTGTACGGGCGGCTGCTGGCGACAGCCGCGTACACCTCGGCGCTCGCGGACCAGCGGGCCACCGCGTGGGAACTGTTGAACGAGGCCGACGAGGCGGGACGCCGGAGTGGGGCTGGTGGAGGGTTCGCCGGGGTCGACGTGGCGCTCTACCGGATCGGTGTCGCCCGGGTGCTCGGAGACTACGGCGCGGCCGTGGAGTACGCCCGCGCGCTACGCCCCGAACAGTTGGGCAACGTCGAACGGCGCGCCCGCTACTGGGAGGACTACGCCTTGGCGCTGCACGGCCGCGGCGCCCACCGAGAGGCGTACCGCGCGCTGCTCTGTGCCGAGCGGATCGCACCCCAGGAGGTCCGTTACCGGCCGTGGGCTCAGCAACTCACCACCGCCCTGCTCAGCGCAGACCGTCGCCAGGCACTGCCCGACCTGCGCGGCTTCGCCACCCGCATCGGCGTGGCACGCTGAGCGTCAGCGCGGGAGGACTCCCGTAGGCGGCACTCCGGTCCAGGCCCACATCTCTAGGACGCGGCGGTCGACCAGGGTGATGCTGAGTTGGCGGGCCAACTCAACTCCGTCGCCCGTAGTAAAGAACCCGTTGGTAACGATCATGCAGATCTCGCCTCGGTGGATTTCTCGGCAGGTGCCGGCGAAGCGTTGGATTGCGGCACTGCCGACCCGATGGTTGAGGCTGTGCCGTTTGCACTGCACCACCACCCGCCGCCCGTCGGGAGCAAGCGCCGTGATGTCCGCGCCCCGGTCACCGGCACCCCCACAGACCCGCACATCCCGGAACCCCGAGGCGTCGAGAATCCGAGCGAACCACTGCTCGAACTCCCCTCCGCTCATTGCATCGGTCACCGAGATCAACCGGTCCCGCTCGGCCTGTTCGGCTCGCTCGCGGGCGCGGTGCCTCGACACAGCGACAAGCACCGCGGCACCCGCCACGAGCACGATGATCACCAGGAATGCCGACCAGTACGGATGCCGCCGGACGAAATCGACGACGATGACGATCAGCCCCAATGTGAGCGCGCCCAGCAGCAGAACAAGCCCGCTGGCTCCCGAACTCCTCGAACCGGAGGGCCGGCGGACATCCGGCCTCCGGCGAGCAGCACCAGGACGCCGCCGACGGTAATGCCCCCGGACGCGTGCGCCGTTCTTCCTGACATGCGGCCTGACATACGGCATGAGACGCTCCCGAGTCGAGGGGAGCCTCAGTCTCACCTCGACGTCCGACACGTTCCATGCTTGACGGCTGATACCGTCGGCTTTCCGACAGCCGCAGCAAACATCGGTCGGCTCCTGCAAGGCACTATCGCGGGCATCTTGCCTGCTTGCAGGTATCGTTCGCGGTCACACCTCTCAATCTCGTCTGCTCAACGGGTCCGACGGCGGTGACGTCGCACGTAGGTGAAGCCATCGGGGAGGGGACGATCCACGACCCTCGCGGCGCGCATCGCCTCGCGGTGCGCCTCGATCTGTTCCGGCGAGGCATGTGCTCCTGCCGGAAGCCTCCGGACGAAGCCGTCCACCCAATGGTCACGACGTGACGCTGACCCGTCCTTCCTCTGCTTCTGAGTCGAAGCGAGGTCCACCACAGTGGGGGTGAAGCGCAAAAGTCCGGCCCGCTGCTGGCCAGCACGCGGCGGGAAGCTGGGCAGCCCGCTCCGGTCCAGGCTTCCTCGCACGCGCACGACACGCCGATCTCGGATCAGATCCCGCACAGCTGAGGGGATTCGACTGGCGCGGTGCGCCGGCAGGCCAAGCTCCAAACAGTTGCTCACCAAAGCCGCCTCGGCCAAGGTCGCACTCCCGTCGGAGCTGAGGTGGCCCAGCTTTCGGAGCGTACGCAGGACCCATCCGGTATCGGAAAGGTCGGGGGTCCCACTCTCCTGGTCCGCGCCCGGCGCGTTCTCCCGGACCACCATCCGGATGTCATAGCGATGTCGATAGGTGAGGTCATCGAGGCGCTGCGGCCGCGGCAAAAGATCCGTGGAGGCCAGGAAAAGCTCGTCCTCGGGACACCACCTCAGAAAAATCAGGGTCCCGGGTAGAAGGTCCTGCGGCCAACTCACTCCATGCAGCTCCCACCGATCGCCAAGGCGCCTGACTTCAGCGTTGCTCTCCGTCTGCCTGGCATGGTCCGCCTCACCGAGGTGGTCGACACGCATGCGGATACGTTTGCGGTCGGTTGGAGGTGCCGTCAGCCCATCGGGAAGGGCACACCACCTACCGGCGATCTGCGCCCGCCCCACCGCGATCGCCCATCGGATTTCTCCGGCGTCGGTGTTGCCGAGAGTCCGCTGAGCTGCCCCTATCTGTTGTGGCGGCTGTGGAGCAGCCGCCTCCGCCAGCGCGCGAAGCTCGTCAGAGATCTGGTCGGCCAACAACTTCACCGTCTGAGCACCGCGAGACTCCCGCCTTGACCGAAGGACGGCAAATCCCAGTCGCCGCGCCGCCGCCGGGCCCGCATGCGGCTCGGGACAGTTGTCCGCAGAGACGAACACCTTGCCGGGGCGGGGAATCAGCGACCGTAGCAGGTCACGGGTGCGTTCCGAGACGGCGAATCCAAGCGCCTCAGGCACCAGTCGCTTGTCTAGGACGAATCTCAGCACGGATACGGCTCGCTGGTCACGACAGATGACGTACACGCTGGTCAGCTCGCCGCCGAGGTCGAGAACGGTGCGACAGGCCGCGTGTAGCCACGCGTCATGGGCGTTGACGGCTCGGTCGACTCCGGTTCCCACTTCACCGTGCTCGGTCACCCAGGCGAACCCAAACCGTCCTGCGTCGCTGTACGAGATGTCCACCACGCCGACTACGCGTGCAACCTCTATCGGCACCTGCTTGCGCAGCTCAGGACAGATGAAGGTGAGTTCAAGGGCGCCCTGCTGCAAAGCCGCTCGTGCCTCGCCGGTGGAGGGTTCCGGGGTCTCCTCGGCAGCGATGCTCCGTGCCGTTGACTCTCGGCTCTCGGACTGGGTGTTCCCGGGTAGGTCCAGCGGCTGCAGTCGGGAACGCACAACACGCGCTATCAACGAGGCACAGTCGGCGTGACGCTCCCCACGGGACCGCTTCGGACAGCTATTTCGGTGTTCTTCGAGCGCACGGTCAACCTGCCGCGCCAGGGCGGGGTCGCTTTCTCGCACGGCCATCTGGGCCTCGGCCGCAGCGTCGACACGAGCTTTCGGCACATTGCGCGCTCGGTGAGTTTGGCTCGCCTGAGCGCGCAGATCTGCCACAACAAGCTGGGCTTCCAGGCATCGCGTGCTGCCCCGGGCATACGCTTCGCCGGCACGACGCAGGCGCGGCACAACGCCCTCGCCTCGCCCACCGGACAGGTCGGTTTCCAGTGACTGGCGGGCGCGCACGAGTTCCGTCACGATTTCTTCCGTACACTCCGCCCACTGTTCGGCCACTGCGGGATGCGCCATCGCCTGGTCACACTCCCATCGGTTGACCTCGGCCACGGCTTCACGCGTGAAGTCGGCCCGGTCCAGCTTCCTTAGGCGCTTGACTTCGGCCGGCAGCTCAACGGCGCGCTTCTCAGCCATTTGCAGCCACATCCAGACATCGGCAGTCGGAGGCTGAAGTGCATCGACCCGCATTCCTCTGCGACGCAGCGCCTTCGCGAAGGCTTTGTCGAAGGCGTGCGGTGCGACCTCACGAATGACTGCCGCCTCGACCTGTTCCTTGAACGAACCATCGGATGCCTGCTGAATCCGGGCATGGCAGGCAGCACGGAAGGCGTGGACCGCTTCTTCCCGGCGGAGCGCCAACTCTTCGCGCGTCACGGCCAACTCCTCGGCGGTGGCGCTGCCGTTCACTTGCGCCATCCGGACCTCGACGTCCACAAGCAACTCCGCGTACCTGATCGCGGCGATGGAGGACGGCTCGCCGGCACGTCGGCGATGAAGCTCACGCTCCGATGGGGAGAGCTGTTTTCCCTCGGCGATGGAGCGATGCAGGGCAGCGAGCCAGACCATGTCCCGGGGTAGCGGACTAGCGCTCCGATGTGTCTCCGGCTGCGCCTGCCCAGCGGGCTTTGCGGACGACGGCGTCGGGATCGTGCGGAGTTGGGGTGCTACCTGCTGCCGGTAACAACCGTTGCACAGCAGACGGGACCAGTCGCCCGAGACCGTCACGACGGAGGTGGACATGTTGGTACGACGACAGGTCGCGCAACGGAATGTCAGCGGCTTGTTGAGGGTGTACCGCTGCAGATTGCCGAGCGCGGGGTGGACTTTTCTGATCTGGTACCCGGAGGGGGGTCGTGATGTCATCCTGCCTTCCTCGGCAACGAGACTACTCACGTACGGGTCTCCCTGAGCCGCCCTCAAGCGGAGGGCGGTTCGGGTGCCTACTCGGGCTTCTCGTCGTCGCTGCGCCAACGGAGCGCTCGCTCAGCTATCAGGCCGGAGAGCCTGCCCGTCGCCGATGCGGCTCGGTCGAAGGTCTCGTTCCCGAAGCGTCTGGCGGTACCGACGCCATCCGCTCCTGTCTCGAGTGCCTTGTCCATCACCTCCTTGGCCGCATCCGTCCATCGTCTCGCCTCCGACGACTGTCGAGCACCCTCGATCCCCAGCCGCCCGTGGAAGTCCACGATGGCGACCGAGACATGGTTGCTCGACTGCACCACAGCCGGGGAGTCCATCGGGTGCAGCAGCACCTCTGCATTGGCGAGATCCGCAGCCGCATTCATGCGGTCCATCAGGCGCTCGGTGCATCGTGCGATGAGTTCCAGCCGGTTCTTCCGGGCAGTCTTCAGGCCAAGGCGATGCCCGTCCAACTCTTCTGGCGAGGCGTCCAGCACCCGGTCGAGTTCAAGCACGGCGATGGCGTCCTGCAGTTGGAAGCAGCGAGCCAGCACAGCGAGCCACTCCTGTGCCTTCGACTCTGCGTCCTTGGCCGCCTTGGCGAGATCACCGATGCTGGACTTGCGCTCCAACTTTTCCGCGAGCGCGTCGAGTTGCCGCAACGCGTACGCCTGAGTTTCTGCGATCGTCGCCGGTGCACCCTGCACCTTCGACCACGTGATCTCGTCGACCCGGCCCCTCGCGTCTCGAATGGTCATCGACTCCTCGATGACGAAGCCCACTCCGATCATGCGGGCCAACACCGCGTCCTTCTGGGCGCGGAGCACATCGTCGACCTTCTCGTCGATCGCGGCGAGATAGTCGGTGATCTCCTCCATGGTCTGCCGCATCGCCAGCTGCGCCATGATTCCCGCAGCACCAGCCAGCATCGCCGGGTTGCCCGCAACCGATCGGGGCCCCTTCGCGATCTGGAGCCATGACTTGATCGAGCCCGGCTCCCCCACCATGGCATGGCTGACGCCCGGAGTCTTGCTCGGCATCAGCCCGAATTTGTCCACAAGCTGCGCGGACTCCTTGGTCAGCTGCACCCAGCGGCCCGACTTGGCGGCAATGTCGGACCCTGCCTGCGCGGCCGTCGACCCGGCCTTGAGGACAGCGCTGAGCCGAGGCAGGCCAAGGTCCTTCGACGGCAGCCCCTCCGAGACGAGGAAATGTTCGACAGTCATCGGATCCCCGATGACCGCGAACCCATCACCGTCACTGATCAGGTGAACCTCATTGCCCATCGTCGCCTCCTGAACTGTGGGCAGGGCAGACAGCTACGCCCGCTGCTCTGATCACTGCTTCGCCTTGCGGCCGCGGTTGGTCTTCGGGGGGCGCCACGACGTCAGGGCGTCGTCGGTGAGGTGCAGGCGGTTGGTGGTTTCGGCGAGGAAGCCGGCGTAGATGTCGGCCGGCGAGGCACCCCACTCCGGGTCGAACTCGCCGTGCCACTGGCGTACCCAGGGAAGGATCTCGCGCAACCCCGCGACCAGCGGAAGCAGCCGGTCGGCGACCCAGCCGTCCTCCTGCTCGCGTGCCACGATCAGGGTGGCGAGGGCCTGGGCCTGCTCGCGGTGGTCCCAGCCGGCCCAGCCGATCAGCAGCGACGGGTCACCGTCGCGGCTGGCACCCGGGTACGACACGAAGCGTTCCTTGGGCACGTCGAGCTTGCCCCGATGCTTCCAGTAGCTGGCCTTGGCGAAGTCCGCCGAGGTGTACTTCGGCGGCACCGGGATCTGCTTGCGGAACTCCCGCTTCGCCGCCTCGTCGGGCAGCGCGTCCTCGGCCCGTTGCAGGTCCCACACCTGCTCCCAGTCGGCCCGCTTGGTCAGGCCGGACTCCTTGTAGCGCAGCGCCGCCAGGTGCGGCACGTGCTCGTCGGCGACCAGGTCGGCGATCACCTTGCCGAGATCCTGACCGGGCGCAAAGATGCCGGCGACGGTGAGCACGTCGGCGTCGCGGCGCAGCTCGTCGGCGAGCTGGGCGGTGGTCAGCGGACGCGGCTGCTCCAGGCCGTCGACGTGGTGGTACCACAGCTCCCGCGCCTCGCACCGGTCCAGCAGCCAGTCCCGCAGCGCCTTACGCTGCATCGCCTCCCACCCGTCGGTGGCCCACCGCCGCTTGCACTCCGGCCGCTCGATCAGCCCGATGTTGCGGTTGCCCTCGATGACCGCGATCCGCCGCTCCACGATTGCCCGGTACTCATCCGACCAGTGCCCCGGCAACTCCGTGATCGGCGTCGACCCGTGCCGCGCGAACCACTGCGTCTCCAGCCCCTCGTCGCGCATCTTCCGAGCGAGCACGATCTCGAACGCCCGCTCCCCCAGCTTCAACTCCGGCACCGAGCCGGCCGAGGCGGTCAACTCCTCGTCCAGCAGCCCGTAGAGCGAGTAGACCTGCCAGTCCAACTCCTCCTGCAACGCGATCATCCGCGCCCGCACCGAGTGCCACTCCCGCTCCGCGGCGTAGAGCCGCTCGCGGGTAGGCACCCCAGACCCCGCCACCGCCGCCGGACTCACCGCAGCAAGCCGCTGCGCCAGCCCGTCAATTTCCCGGCTCAATCCAAGCGGGTACGCCGAAGGCAGCGGAAATTCCTGCAGCTTGGTACCGGTGAACTCGTAGAACTTTTCCCAATCCTCGCTAGCGATCCCACCACCGATTCCCCCGTTCCCTCGATCGAAGCTAACCCGCTTTATCCAGAAGCATGCGGTCGAACTGTTGAGCAATCCGAGGAGCCGCAGGTGCTCGTCTTCCGAAGTCCCGTTCGGCAACTTGATCACGGGTGCAGTCTGTTTGAAGACCTTCCCACCCCGGTCTAAAACAAAGTGGTTGTGTGTCGAAACGAACGCAAACGCGATCGACAACGGCGTGCGGTAACGCTCCGCAAAGAACATTGAATACTCGAACCACTGTAATCCACGAGCAAGCTGATCGCTGCCGTAGGCGACTCGGTTCACGAGGATTCGCCGAAGCGGCCAGAGCGCGGATCGCACGATTGGGTGCGCTCGTGCCGTAAGGCTCTGCTCGTCATAGGGCCAGATCGACTCGATTGGCTCGCTTATCGCCCAGTCTCTTGTAACGTCGCCTTCAACGATTGGACGACGGTTCCCTTCGGGCACCTCACGCCGCCGAAGGTAGCCATCTCCCACCATGTAGGCGTTGTCCTCGCGGGTGACAGCTCCGAAACCGATCTCACGAGTCTCTGCGCGGAGGGCACGAGTTCCGGCGGCCTCGACGGCTGCTTGAAGATCGCCGGCACCTCCACCCCCGAGGCTCCAGGGGTGCGTGTTCAGGTGGACGCGGTCGATGTCAACGACGCTGATCCACTGGCTTTCTGAGCCAGGATCGCCGACTTGACCGACGATGGCCTGCCAGACGTGGCCCCTGCGCGGATCGGTCGGTGCGCTGGGCTCGCCGCGGATACCCATGACGGTGCGGATGGTGCCCGCCCGGCCTCGGTTGGTGTTGCGGCCCACCAAGATGACGGTCGGGGTGCCATGGCCCGGGATGTACGCGCCGGAGGTATCGATGACATGGGTCAGATTGACGTCGACAGCGAACAGCTTCTCAATCATCCGCTTGCCAAACTCGCGCTTAGTGAATGAGTTGGCGGTGACTTGCCCGACGTGCCCCGCGCCCTTCCCAGTACCGTCACCGGGCTTGGCGAGTTGGAAGAACCGCTGGGCGAACGGCACCGACAATGCGTATTCCCGGTAGCAGGTGTCGTACATGTCGCGGTAGGCCTCGTTGAGGCCTTTGTCCTTTACTGTAATGTAGGGCGGGTTGCCGACGACGACGTGAAAGCTTCCGGGGCTGAGAATGGCCGGGTGTTCCTGCACATCCTCGGTCGCGTAGGCGAACTCCGTCATGGGGTCCTCGCCGAACAGCATGGCCTGTCGCCGCTTGATCAGTGAGTCACCGACCGCCAGGTGCATTGGAAAGACGTACCCAGCCGAGTCGGCGAGGGTCTTGACACCAGCCTCCTGAAGGGCGGCTACCAGGAGGCGGAAGCGTGCGATGGCTACGGCGAAGGGGTTGATGTCGACACCGTGGACGGCGTCGAGGGCGAGGCGTACCCGCTCGTGAGGGTCGCGGTTGGGGGCGTGCTGCTCCCACTCGTTCAGCAGGCGGTGGAAGGCGCCGAGGACAAAGTGCCCCGAGCCGCAGGTCGGGTCGATCATTTTGACCACGTCGTGGCCGAACTCTTCGATCGCCGGAGTCAGCGTCAGGTCGAGGATGAACTCCTCGACGAACTCCGGCGTCTGGAGCAGAGCGTAGGTCTTGCGGGCCGCTTCGGAGAGGTCCTGATAGAGGTCGCCAAGGAAGCGGGTGTCCCACAACTCGTCGCGGAACTTGTGCACCAGGTCGCCCTGCTCGGTGCGCCGACGCCAGAAGGCGATCAGTTCCTTGGCTGCGTCATGCGAGAGCGGGATCTGGTAGAGCGGGTTGTGCCGCTTGTCGAAGAGTGACCTACCGGCCTGGGTGCTGGCGATGGCCTCGAAGCCCTGGTGCAGCCAGTCGCGCAGGGTCTTGTCGGGGTGGTCGCGGAAGAACTGCGCCTCGGCCTCCTCGGCGAGGACCAGGCGGTCCCCCGGGCCGGCGAGGTAGGGGTCGGGCAGCAGGCCGTTGTCCTCGCAGAAGCGTACGAAGACGGTGCCGAGCACCCAGGCGACAGCGACCTGAGTCACCCGCTCGTCGCGCCAGGCTGTCCAGGTGGCGGCGGTACGCCCGACCTTGAAGGCGCGGTCGTACTCGCCACGCAGCTTGGCGCGCACCTCCTCGACCGTCTCGGCCTGCTCCCGCAGGTCCTTCTCCAGGTTCTTGACCTGCTTCTGCAGGTCGGACAAGAGCAGCTTCCGGTCGATCACCCGAAGACTCTAGCCGTCCCGCTCAGGCGACGCAGGTATCCGTAAGGGCCGTTTCCGTCGCCGGGTCGCTACCTATGGCTCCCGCATCCAGGTCTTCGGATCGGTGACAAAGATGCCCTTGCCCTGGTGCCGCCGGATCACCCGAAGCGCTTCGAGGCGAACGTAGACCATCTGGATGGTCGATGAGCTGACCCCGAAGCGGTCGCTCATGTCGGCGATCGAGGGCAACTTCTCCCCCGGCTCGACTCTCCCGCTCCGCACGTCGCTAACGATCTCGTCAGAGATCCGGATGTAGTCCGGTGTCTGTGGCATGGCACTCCTCGCGTGGCACGCCAATTTGATCACGACACGCGCTCGCCAGACAACTCAGCGTTGCACAGACTCCACTTAGGCATATATGGTTGATCGGAAGCCGATCCTCGCGTGGCAACGAGTTCGGCTCATCCCCTGGTCGGGGCGGGTGTGTGTGCCCGTCCCGACCGATCGGACTGCTCTGTGGTCGTACCGCTGATTGGAGCTGCGGCGGCAGAGCGGGCGGGCCGTGCGGACGCCGGCCACGCACGGCCCGCCCTTCCACCCATCGAGCCTTCGCTCCCGGCTGCACCGGAAAGGATCGACGTGGCCCAGGTGTACCGAGGTGGCCACCTCTACGGGACCGGCCACCCGGCCCGGCTGACCCCGCACGAGGCCCGGACCCGCACGTTCGCGCCGCGTCGGCGCGGCGTCGACCCCCATGAGGTACGCCAGTTCCAGGCGCTGGTCGCCGACGAGCTGGCCGATCTGCACAAACAGGTTCGCCAGCTCGCCGACGAGAACGAGCGGCTCAAGCGGGCGCTGCGTGACTGGCAGGCCATGCACGCCCGCGACTGCCCACCGCGCAACTCCGGCCACTGGTGACCGCGCGCCCCTCCCCCGGCGACCTGCTGATCGTCGACCGCAGCGCCTCGGTGCAGTTCGCCGGGGACCGCGCGCTGGCCTTCCGCGTGGTGTCGGTGTCCGACCGACCGACGTACCACGGCTGGATCTGGCTGACCGGCTACGTGCTCAACCACCGAGGCGAGGCGATCGACAAACGCGAGATCTACGTCCAGCTCGCCGGCCTCCGGCACAACACCGGACCGTCAATCACACCGCCTCGCCCGTTGACCGGCTCTTCACCTCGACTGCCAACCAACGAAACGTCCCGTGGTCGCCATCGAGCTGGGAGTACTCCTGCCAGGCGAGCGGATAACTGCCGGCGAGCTGGCGCTCATTAGCTGCGAACCAGCTTCCTTCCGTCCCCCATCGCAGGATCCCGGTGAGCGTCCGGCCTTCGTGGATGCGGAACTCCTGATCCCGGGTACGCCGAGCGGTGACGGCGGGGCTCCAGAGCCGGCGATCGTTCGACAGTATGAGAGCGAGGCCGTTCATCGTTTCGTTGGCAAGACAGAACCGTTCCAGCCGGGCGATGTCGAAGACGAAGCCTTGCCGAGCCAGGTCGGTTGCCTCGTGTGTACGCAGGTGGAACGGTTCGTTCGTGCTCGGATCGGCGCCGTCCCAGCGCCGAGTGAAATACTTGAACTCGACCGCCGTCCGGCGCCCGTCGGCTCCAAGGCACAGGAGATCGAGATACTCGCGACCGCCCTGTGGCACCTCAAGCCGAACGCTGACAGACGGCGCCAGCGTGTGCAGAGCCCACGCGAACGCGTGCTGGAAGTCGGCCTCGGAGTGAAAGACGGGCCGCACGGCAGACAATTCATTCATGACGGCAGCGAGCTTGATCGAACCTGCGATCTCCATTCCGGCACCGTGCCACATCAGCCGGCTGTCAGGCGTCCGGCTGAAGGCCGGTGAGTGAAGTCCGGTCGGTCATCCCCAAAAGATCGCCATGGGATCAGAGTCGAGTTCCGCGAGGAGTACTCCGATGTCGGCGGTCGCCGGTGCCCGGTCGTAGCGGTGGAAGCGCATGTTGCGGTCCCGCCAGTAGAGGGTCCAGACACCAGTCGACTTGAGGTAGCGCAGCCGTGCCACGGGCAGTGCGCTCCAGTCCGCTCCGGGCTCTGCCCGCCATGCTGGCCGACGCTCCAGCACGGTCAGGTGGCGAGGTGCCTCCTCGCACTCGATGCGTACCTGGTCGCGGACCTGGGCCGGAACGCGCTGCTCGCACCAGCGGCGTACCTGGGCGACATCCGCCTCGGGAAGGCTCGACGAGGTTGGCGTCATGAGACCGCCGCCGTGCTGCGGTGGGCGTTGGCGACCCAGGCGTCGGGAAGGGCGATCCACTCGTTGTCGCCCACCCGCACCACCGCACCGTCCAGTTTGGGCAGCAGTGCCGGGTCCTCCATCGGGCAGAGCAGCCACAGGTCACCGGCACCGCTCCGCGCCGCCTCCGCCAACTCGTAGAGCCGCTCCATCGCCCGGTACCGCACCAGCACCGCCGCATCGTGCAGCAGCAGTGGCGCGTCGCCGGGCGACAGTGCGGCACGCAGCGACGGCGCGGCCCGCTCCCACGCCTGCTCGACGTACTCGCCCAGCTTGATGGCCGCACGGGAGCCGGCGGGAGCGACGTCCGCGCCGAGCACCGTCTCCCAGGTCGGCTTCGGGCGGCCGTCTACCAGGGCGTGCAGCTCGCGCAGGAACACCGACGCGACGTTGACCGGGCGGGCGTCGAAGCGGCGGACCAGTTCCTCCTGCGCAAACCGGTACCGGGACAGCCGTACCGTCAACGCCCGGAATCCGCCCGCGGACCGCGCCCCGGTCAGCCGCTCCTCGGTGCGCATCGCCGCGGCCAGCTCGGGCGACTCGGCGGTCCACCGGCTCGGCGCGCTGGTCGCCGACGGGCGGCGCTGCAGGATCGACATCGACGACGAGCCGGCGCGGGGCGGCGGCGGGACGTACCGGTCGCGGTCCCAGCGCAGATCGAAGCCGGCCTCGGCGAGCAGCCGGTCCAGCTTCGGGCGCGGCGGGAGCGACTCCAACTCGGGGAAGCGTGCGGCGACCCGCTGGGCGACCTGCTCCGGGGTGAGGCCGCGCCGTCCCTCGGGGGTGCTCGCCGGGGGCACCACGCCGGCCTGCGCGAGCCGCAGTGCCCGCACCGGGTCGAGGTCGCACGGGTACAGCTCCAGCCGCGCGGTGGCGGCGGCCCGCTCCGAGGCGACCGCGGCGAGCAGCACCCGACGCCGGTCGTCGATAGCCTCCGCGGCGCCGCCGGGCACGGTGACGGTCGCGAGGGTACGCAGCACCGTCGCCGGGCTGGGCAGCACCTCGCTGGCCGCCAGCTTGTCGGCGGCCTTGCCGAGCGCGTCGGCGTAGTCGAGCAGGGCCGGCGCGGCCGGGGTGTCCGGGGCGTCGTCTTCGCCGGCCTCCAGCGCCACGAGCAGCCGGTCCCCGCGCGAGTTCGGCTTCCCCTCGACGTCGGCGCGTCCGTGCCGGCGCAGCAGCAAACGCGGCTCGTCGGCGAGCGCGTCGATTTCCACGGCGGCCCGCACCGCGGCGACCGCGACCGCCATCCGCAGCTCGTCCCCGGTGCGGACCGACCCGCGGCTGGTCAACAGGGCCGTGGCCAACTCGCCCACGCCCATCACCCGGCCGCCGTCGCGCAACAGCTCGATGATCTGGGTACGCACACTGCCGACGACCGGCAGGTCGTGCCAGCGTTTACGCTGCTTGCCGAGGATCTGCGCGATCCGGCCGGAGGTCACGCCGACGGCGACGGCGACCTGCGGCTGCTGCGGCCAGAGTTGCAGCGGCGGCAGGTTGCCGGCGTCGTCGGGCAGGTTCAGCAGCAGGCGGGTGGCCTCCACCTCGGCGGCGTTACGGCCGGTCTTCGCCGGGACGAGCAGGGTGGCGATCGCGTCGAGGCCGACGCGTACCAGATCAGTGTCGCCGGTGTCGGCGGCGGTCTCGGTGGCGACCTCGGCGGTGGCCTCCTTGCGGGCGGTGGCCGAGCTGGGGATGGTTTCCCGCTCCCCCAGCCGGGTGCGCCACTCCTTGACCCGGCGTTGCAACTCCTGCCGGGTCCGCGCACCGAGTCCGGGCAAGTGTGCCAGCTTGTTGGCGACTGTCAGCAGTTCCCCGACGGTGGTGGCCTCCAGCCGGTGCGCGGCCGACACGGCGCGCGGGGTGAGGCCCGCGGCCTCCAGTGCGGTGGCCCGGGTCGCCTTGCCGGCGGCCTCGTCGCGGGCCGCCTCGGCGGCCTTCTCGTCGGGCTCGTCGTGGGTGATCTCCGGGTGGTCGGTGCCGACCGGGGTGCTGGCGTCGGAGCGGCGGAACACCTGCTGCCAGGCGTCGCGCATGTCCTTGAGCGAGGCGAAGCGCTGGCGGTGGTCGCGGTGCAGGGCCTGGTGGAAGAAGTCCACCAGCTCGTCTCGGATCGCCGGGTCGAACGCCTCCACGGCCAGCACCGGCGGGCCCTCAGTCAGCTGCGGCTCGGTGCCTCCGTCGCCCCAGACCGGCAGCTCTCCGGAGGCCATCTCGTGCAGGGTGACCGCGAGTGCGTACCACTCGGCGTGCTTGTCGTAGCTGGGCCGGTTGACGCTGCCGAGGAAGGGGTCGAGGTAGCGCTGCGTGCCGGCGCTGATCTCCTTGACCGAGACGCCGGCCAGGGAGAAGTCGAAGAGCACCAGCTGCCGGGTCCGGTTCGGGCGGATTCGGATGGCGATGTTGTCCGGCTTGATGTCGCGGTGGTAGACGCCCTCCCCCTCCAGGTAGTCCAGCGCGCCGAACAGGTAGTCGCTGTAGGTTTCCAGCTCGTCGACGGTCAAGCGGCCGTCGTCGCGCAGCTTGCGGGCGAGCGTCAGCTCGCCCGCGTGCTCCAGCACCACGATGGTGCGGTTGCCGATCCGCAGCGGCTCGGGCCGGGCCAGCCGGATCACCCGGGAGTCGGTCAGCGGCGCCAGCACCCGGGCCTCGTGGGCGAGCCGAGCGGCCTTCTCATCGGAGAGGCCGACCTTGAGCACCTCGTCCTTGCCGGTGCGCTCGTTGTGCGCCAGGAACGCCCGGCAGGTCGACCCGGTGCCGAGGCGGCGCTTGACGGTCCACTCGCCGACCCGCTCGCCGCCGCGCGCCTCCAGCGGATCCACCGGCTCCGGCTCCGGGTGCTCCGATGTGGTCGACGGTGGCGCGGTGAGCTCGTTCTCGACCTCTTCGAGCATCTCGACGAAGTCGGCGACGGTGGTGAGGCGCTGCGCCGGGATCGGCGCGGTGGCCGCCTGGATCAGCTCGTCGGCAAAGTCGGAGATGCCGTCGGCGGCCGCGGAGGCCCGCAGGCCGTTGTCCCGGGCCAGCCGGGCGAGCAACTCGGCGCGCTTCGCGGCCGGCGGCTGGTTGGTGAAGATCAGATATGCCAGCGCCCCGAGACCGAAGACATCCATCGCGACCGGATCCGGTCGCGGCGTCGTCAGTTCCGGAGCAAGGTACGCCTCGGCGGAACGCTCGATGTGCGAGGCCGCGTGCGTGGAGAGCGTCAGCGGATCACCGCTGCTCGCTCCGGCGGTGTCGGCGGCGCGGGTCGCCGTCTGCCAGTCGCTGATCTGCAACTGCGGGGTGAGCCACGCCTCCTCCTCGGTGCCGCCCCGCCTCCTGGGTCCGGGACCGACCAGGACGCTGCGCGCCGAGAGTGCACAGTGGTGCAGCCGGCGGCGGTGGGCGTACGCGACGGCCTCGGAAAGTTGCCGGATCATCGCGAGCCGGCTGAGCGCGTCGAGGCGGGGGCCGTATTGGGCCAGGTAGTGGTCCAGCCGCACCGAGCGGGGGTCATGCCGGAAGATCAGGGCAGGGCCCGCCTCGTGTGACTCCATCGAGTCGACCCGCACGATGCCCGGGTGGTTGATGTTGTGCAGAGCGAGCATCTCGCGCTTGGCGGCACGTTCGATGCTGGCCCGCTCCGTCTGCACCGCGTTGCGCTCGACGAGGTAGATGCGGATCCGCCGGTGCTCGCGCTCCAACTCGCGGTGGCGGGCGTGGTGGTCCTGCCACGTCGGGCCCAGGTCGAACGGCCGGCTCTCCAGCTCCCACGACCCGATCTGGTAGTGCTTACGGCTGCGGGCGATGCCGACGGCGTGCAGAAGGTCCGGCAGCGCGGCCGACATCTGCATTGTCACCCGGTGTTTCTCGTCCTGCGGCGGGCGCTGCAGCAGCGAGCCGATGGCCGGCAGCGGCCCCGGCTGGTGCCCAGGCGCCAGCTCCGGACCGTAGACCCCGTGCAAGTGGTGCTCGGAGAGTTCGACCCGTAGTCCGGGCTTGGAGAGGAAGACCGCCGCCTGCACGAACGGGAGCTTGACCGGGGCACCTCTGCGCCGGCCGGCGGCGGCTTGGAGCAGCGACTTGAGTTTCTTGGCCTTCAGATCGGCCAGGTGCAGGGGATTGTCGAAGACCCGCGTGCTGCCGTGGTGCGACAGGATCCAGTTGGAGCCGCTGGAGGCGAGCCGCCCGTTCAGGCTCTTGATCTCGATGAGGTAGAGCCCGCCCGGGGCAGCCACCAGCAGATCGACCTCGTGCGGATGGCCGGTCTGCGCAGTGAAGGTGAAGTTCGACCAGGCACGATAGGGCTCGGTGTCCGGCAACAGTGCCTGGACGTAGGCCAGCGCCTCCCGTTCGTGCGCGAACTGCGACGGGGTGATCGTCGTCCACCGGCCCTCCTGCATGTGCCAGATCCTATGCGGCGCGATCGAGCAGCCGGCACACCCGTGACCTGGCATCCTCGCCGAATGGAGACGACGGGTGGCGGACAGCGGGGCCTCGGGTGGGGGTGGGCGTGGGGTATAAGGGGTGGGTGAAACTGCCGTCTTATCTGGCCAGCATGCCGATGCATGCGATCACCGAAATGTACGGCGAGGTCGGGCTGCGGGAGCGGTTCCGGCTGGAGAGCGCGGTGTTCGACGCCGAGGGGCGGCGCCGGTTGGGTGAGGCGCTGGAGTTGGCGGCCACGCTGCACCACGCGGACCGGCGCTCGCGGGAGCCGTACCTCAACCATCTGCTCCGGGTGTCGATCCGGATGATGCATTACTACCGGGTGCGCGACGTCGACGTGATCGTGGCCGGGCTGCTGCACGACGCCGTCGAGGACCACCCGGCCGAGTTGGCCGGCGACCCCTGCGCGCCCGACCCGACCGATGCAGCGTTGGCGGTGCTCGCCGACCGGTTCGGCCCGAGGGTGGCGCGGCTGGTGGCGGCGGTCACCAACCCGCCCTGGGATCCGGGACGCGACCGCTACGAGCAGTACCACGAACACCTCGCCACGAGCCTCGACCGGGAACCGTGGGCGCGGGTCATCAAGGTCTCCGACTTCACGGACAACGGCGTGGGCGTGATCCACTCCGTGGGCCCGAAGGTCGAGTCGTCGGCCCGCAAGTACCGCCCCCTGGTGCCGCTCTTCCGGGACCTGGTCACCCGCGTCGACACTCCGCTGTCCGCGCCGGTGCGACAGCACATCCTCGACCAGCTCGACCTGGCCGAGGAACGCTTCAGCGCCATCCTCGACCAACCCGCCCACCCCATCTGACGCCCTGAGTCCCGCCTCGCCCGAGTCGAGGCGGGGCCGTCAGGTCGGAAGGTGTTCGTCGGGGGGCCTACCCGCCGGGGCGGTTCCCTTGTGCAGGCGGCTCATCAACAGGGTGGCCTGCGCGACGGACCCGCCGCCGACGCCGAGACTGTCGCGCGCCGCGCGGTAGAAGGCATCCCTCGCCTCGTTCGCACGGTGCAGCAGGTCGGGCAGGTCGTCGCCGGTTGCCGCACCGCGGGCGAGGCGCTCGACCTCCCAGACGGCGTCGCGCCACGCCCGTGCGGCGGCCACCGTCGGCCCGTCTCCGAGCAGCAGGACGTTCTCCCAGGCGATCGTGTGCCGCAGGTCGGCCTCGGCCAGCGCGGCCAGTTCCTGCTCCCGGTCGAGGTAGCCGCCGATCGTCCGGCTGGCGATCGTGTGCGCCTCCTTGAGCACGCGGGCGAATTCGGCGTACGCGTCCAGGCGCCGCTCGTCCCACCGCACCGTCTGGCGTCGACGCCACCGTGACCGGTCGGCGAGGGAGGTGGCGACGATCGTGCCGACGGTGCCGACCAGCACACCGAGCAGGGCCGGCAACTGCACGAGGAGACTCCCCATGGCGCACAGACTGCCAGTCGCCGGCAACCGACCCGCCGGCCGGTCGGGGTGCGGCTGGTGCCTACCCTTGGGCCACCAATGACGAGGGGAATTCATCATGCGTCTTGCGCGCGTACTCGCGCCCGCCGCGGTCGCGGTCGTCCTGCTCGCCGGCTGCGGGGGCGGTAACGACGGCAGTGCGGCGCCCACACCGTCCAGCACCGCACCCGCCAGCAACGGGATCGCGGACCAGACGGCGGAGGAGATCCTGGCCGCAGCGACCGAGGCCCTGAAGAAGGCGGGCTCCTACCAGATCAAGGGTGAGGCGGTGGATGACGGCGACAAGTTGTCCATGGACCTCCGGATCGCCGGTGACGATCTGGCCGGGACGATCGGTATGGGGAAGAGCAGCTTCGAGCTGCTGCTGGTGGGCGGCCAGCCCTACTTCAAGGCGGACGCCACATTCTGGAAGCAGGTCGCCGGGCCGGAGGGCGCCGGAATGGCCAAGCTGATCGGTGACCGGTGGGTCAAGGTCGGCAAGGACGACGACAACTTCAAGGGCCTCTTCGATCTCGCCGACACGCAGAAGATGCTCAAGCCCGACGGCACCGTCGTCAAGGGCGAGGTCAAGGAGATCGACGCCGGGCCGGCCATCGCGCTGGTCGACGATGAGGACAAGGGCACGTTGTACGTGGCGACGACGGGCGAGCCGTACCCGCTGCTCATCGAGGGGTCCGACGGTGACGTGGTGATCAGCGGATTCGGGGAGTCCTTCCCGGAGATCAAGAAGCCGGCCGAGGACGAGGTCCTCGACTTCAGCGAGTTCGCCTCCGGCAGCTGAACGGCACCGTAGTCGGCGCCGACACCGGGTCGGACAAGCGGCGGGGCGGGACCGATGTCGCGCCCCGCCGCGTTTGATGGTCCAGCTCAGGAGGTGTACTTCTCCAGGGCGAGCTCGAGCGCGGCGCTGTCCGGTTGGGCGTACGCCTTCATGGTCTCCTTGTTGTAGGAGATGAAGCCCGGGCAACGGACCGCCGGGGCGTTGATCCGTCCACCGTCGCCGATCTTCTCGCCGGTCTTGGCGGCGTAGAAGGTCAGCGTGTAGCGCGCGGAGACGTAGTCGACGGTGACCTTCTTGCCGGAGCTGTCGTACTCGCACTTGCGCGCCTCACCCTCGCTGCCCACCTCGAAGGCGAGGCAGCCGACGATGGAGACCGAGGCCCAGTCGTTCGTCCGGGCATAGTACGGCTTGTCGAAGCCGACCGACTTGCTCGTCCAGGACTCCTGGCGCTCCGGGGAGTTGGCGAAGGTGTACACCTTGGCGCCCTTCGCGGTGGAGTACGGGGCGGCGTTGAGGATCGGGCTGCCCTCGCACACCGCGGACATGTCGCTGGAGCTGCGGGCGGTGATCGCGTTGTTGTTGTTGGGCTGTTCCGCGGCCGGCGGGGCGGCCGAGGGGGCGCCGCTCTGCCCGGGCGAGGGCCCGCCGCTCTCGGTGGGCGAGCCGGTCGCGCCGGTGGCTACAGACGGTTCGTCGTCGTTGGAGAGCGCGAAGAAGCCGATGACGCCACCGCAGGCGACCAGCACCGCCATGACTGCGGCGCCGATGCCCACGCCGAGCCAGAGCCCGGGCTTCGAGGACTTCTGCGGCGGGGCGCCGTACGGCGGCGGGGGTGGTGGCGCGCCGAAGGCCGACGGGTATCCGGGCTGACCGGACTGGCCGATCGGGGAACCGGGCGGCATCGGCTGACCAACCGGAGAGCCGGGCGGCATGCCCCACGCGGCGTTCGGGTCCGGCTGCCCTCCGTACGGAGGGTAACTGTCACTCATGTGTAACCCTTTGTCGAAGTCGAGAGGTTTCCTGGCACATGATCACGGACAGAGTAGTGAGCCAGGCAAAACAGGGTGGAGACTCCGCCAGCGGTGTTCCGCAGGATGGACACGCTTGGTGACGGAGCCCGCCACGGTAGGCACCGGAGCCGGCGCGGGGCACTCCCCGACACTTCGATGCATCGAAATATTGCGTGATTGTTTCGTCGCATCGTAGGCTGCCGTGGGAGCGCTCCCGGCGATCTCCGTCCGAACTCGTCGGAGCTGCCGTACCCACCACCACGAGCAGATTGCGACGGTCCACATGAAGCATCCCCCGCGCCGCACCCGGCGCCTGTTGGTCACGGCCGGCGCCGTCGGTGCGCTGACCCTCGGCGCGCTGGCATCCCTGCCCACCACCAGCGCGATGGCCGCGACCGGCTGCTCCGTGACCTACACGACGAACAGTTGGTCCGGCGGATTCACCGCGAGCGTGACCATCACCAACCTGGGCGACGCGGTCAGCGGTTGGACGCTCGGATTCTCCTTCCCGGACGGTGGCCAGCGCGTCACCCAGGGCTGGTCGGCGACGTGGAGCCAGAGCGGCAGAGCCGTCACGGCGCAGGACCTGAGCTGGAACGGCTCGCTCGCCACCGGCGCCAGCACCAACATCGGCTTCAACGGCAGCTTCACCGGCGCCAACCCGTCGCCGACCTCGTTCACCCTCAACGGCACGGTCTGCACCGGCTCGACCGGTCCCACCACGCCGCCGCCGAGCACTCCCCCGCCCACGACACCACCTCCCGGCGGGCAGACCCCGGTGGCCATCAACGGGCAGTTGCGGGTCTGCGGGGTCAACCTCTGCAACCAGTACGGCCGGCCGATCCAGCTACGCGGGATGAGCAGCCACGGCATCCAGTGGTTCGGCAACTGCTACAACAGCGCCTCGCTCGACGCGCTGGCCACCGACTGGCGGGCGGACCTGTTCCGCATCGCCATGTACGTGCAGGAGCAGGGCTACGAGACCGACCCGACCGGCTTCACCAACCGGGTCAACAACCTCGTCGAGGAGGCCACCCGGCGCGGCATGTACGCGATGATCGACTTCCACACGCTGACTCCGGGCGATCCGATGCACAACCTGGAGCGGGCCAAGACCTTCTTCGCCACCGTGTCCGCCCGGCACGCGGCGAAGAACAACGTGATCTACGAGATCACCAACGAGCCCAACGGGGTGAGCTGGTCGACCATCAAGAACTACGCCGAGCAGGTCATCCCGGTGATCCGGGCCAACGACCCGGACGCGGTCATCATCGTGGGCACCCGGGCCTGGTCCTCGCTGGGTGTCTCGGAGGGCAGCAACCACACCGAGATCGTCAACAACCCGGTGAACGCCAGCAACATCATGTACGCGTTCCACTTCTACGCCGCGTCGCACCGGGACAACTACCGGGCCGAGGTGGAGCGGGCGGCGGCCCGGCTGCCGCTCTTCGTCACCGAGTTCGGCACGGTGGACTACACCGGTGACGGCGGTGTCGACCTGGCCAGCAGCACCCAGTGGTTGGATCTGCTGGACCGGCTGAAGATCGGCTACGCGAACTGGACCTTCTCCGACAAGGCGGAGGGCAGCGCCGCGCTGCGGCCCGGCACCTGCAACGGCAGCAACTACACCGGCACCTCCGTGCTCACCGCCTCCGGTGCCTTCATGCGGGAACGGATCCGTACCCCGGACAACTTCCCGACCAGCTGAGCCTGGTACCACCACCCGAGGCGGCCCCGGCGCATGCGCCGGGGCCGCCGTCGAAGTGGACCGCCCGGCCACCAGTGGGGAGCCTGGTGGCCGGGCGGCCGGTGCGGGTAGCTCTACCCGACTTCCACGCGAAGCCGTTGCACCGCAACAGCATCGGTCGCCATCTATAATGGATCCCGTCGCGCCGGGAAGCCAGCACCAGCACGATAGCCGGAAGAGATTACGCTGTCACCCGGAGTGTACGGACGATTTTCACTCCGGCACCGGGCCGAGCAGAGTGTCCACGGGCCCGCCCGAGCCCGCCGCATACTCCTGCAGGGGCACCTCGTCCGCCCGCCAGGCGGCCAGCACCGGCTCGACGATGCGCCAGCACTCCTCGGCCACGTCGCCGCGCACCGACAGCGTCGGGTCCGCCTCGAACGCGCCGCGCAGCACCTCGCCGTACGCCGGCAGTTCACCGGGGCCGAAGTCGGCCGTCAGGCGGACCTGGTCCAGGTCGAAGGGGTTGCCGGGGCCGTTGATGTTGAGGTCGAGGGCGAGGCAGTCCGGGCCGAATCCGATCCGCAGCCGGTCGGGACGTTCGTAGCCGGTGAGCCCGTCAGGCACTCGGGCCGCCTGCTTGAAGGTGATGATGGCCTCCTTGCGTACCGCCGACATGGCCTTGCCGGACCGCAACCGGAACGGCACCCCCGCCCAGCGCCAGGTGTCCACGGTGAGCACGACCTCGGCGAGGGTTTCCGTGCGGCGGGCCGGATCCACCCCCGGCTCGTCAATGTAGTTCCGCAGCCGGCGTCCGTCGATCTCGCCGGCCGTGTAGCGTGCCCGCCGACTGGCCACCACCGGGTCGTCGTCCCAGAGCCGGGCGGCCCGCAGCACCTGCGCCGTACGGCCCCGCAGTTCCTGAGCCCTGACGCTCGGCGGCGGCTCCATCGCGAGCAGCGCGAGCACCTGGAGCAGGTGACTCTGCACCATGTCGGTCAGCGCGCCGGCACCGTCGTAGTAGCCGGCCCGACCCTCCAGCCCGAGAGTCTCGTCGAAAACGATGTCCACGCAGGCCACGTGCGCGGAGTTGAGCACCGGTTCGAAGATCCGGTTGGCGAACCGCAGGCCGAGCAGGTTCAGCACCGTCGACTTGCCGAGGAAGTGGTCGATGCGGTGGACCTGTTCCTCCGGCACCAGGGTGGCCAGCAGGTTGTTCAGCGAGTGGGCCGAGATCCGGTCGACGCCGAACGGCTTCTCCAGCATCAGCCGGGTGCCGGGCGGCACGCCGATGCGGGCCAGCGCCGCCGCCGCGCGGGCGGTCACCATCGGCGGCAGCGCGAAGAAGATCACCAGCGGCCCGGCGCAGTCGGCCAGCAGGCGCCGCAGGCCCTCCTCGCTGGTCACGTCGGCGCGAACGTACCGGCTGGCCTTGATGACCTCGGACTCGCCTGCGCCGTCGGCGCCCACGGTGGCGAAGGAGTCGGCCACCCGGCGGCGCCAGCGTTCGTCGTCCCAGTCGTCCATGCCACTGCCGATCAGCCGCAGGCCGGGGAGCGCGCCGCTGGCCAGCAACGCACCGAGTCCGGGCAGCAGCAGCCGCCCGGTCAGATCGCCGCTGGCGCCGAGCACCAGCAACGTCTGCCGTACGGCTGTGGTGGTGACGGATTTCGCGGGGGCGGCTACGGGGGCGCGGGGTACCAGCGTCGTCATGCCTCCACCATGCCCTGCACCGGTCGACGGCCGGGCATGGGCCCCGGCGGCGCGGAGGCCGACCGTGACGGGTCCACCGCGTCCGGCTCGCGCCACGATCTTCGTGTGGCAGGCTGGTCCTACCCCCGCCGGCGCGACGAGCCCGGCGACGCGCCGACCCTGCGAGGAGACGATCGATCCGATGGCTGCGGACGTCACCACCACCGACGAGTGGCAGGCCCTGCGCAAGCACGCCGACGAGATCCGCGCGACGCACCTGCGTGACCTGTTCGCCGGCGACCCCGCCCGGGGCGAGCGGTTCACCGTCGAGGTGGCCGACCTGTACGTCGACTACAGCAAGAACCTGGTCACCGACGAGACCCTCGGCTTGCTGACCGCGCTGGCCGAGCGGGTCGGGCTCACCGAGCGGATCGCCGCGATGTTCGCCGGCGCCCACATCAACGGCACCGAGGACCGGGCCGTGCTGCACACCGCGCTGCGGCTGCCCCGCGACGCCGCGCTGACGGTGGACGGCCAGGACGTGGTGGCCGACGTGCACGCCGTACGGCAGCGGATGGCCGAGTTCGCCGAGCAGGTGCGCGCCGGGCAGTGGCGCGGGCACACCGGCGAGCGGATCCGCACCGTGGTCAACATCGGCATCGGCGGCTCCGACCTGGGGCCGGTGATGGCGTACGAGGCCCTGAAGGCGTACCGCGACGGCGGCATCAGTTGCCGCTTCGTGTCGAACATCGACCCCACCGACATCCACGACACCACTGCGGACCTGGACCCGGCGAGCACCCTGTTCGTGGTGGTGTCCAAGACCTTCTCCACCCAGGAGACCCTGGCCAACGCTCACCAGGCCCGGCGCTGGCTGCTGGCCGGGCTGAACGCCGGCGAGGAGGCGGTGGCCAAGCACTTCGTCGCGGTCAGCACCAACGAGCAACGGGTCAGCGACTTCGGCATCGACCCGGCGAACATGTTCGGCTTCTGGGACTGGGTCGGCGGCCGGTATTCGCTCCCCTCCGCGGTGGGCCTGTCGGTGCTGCTCGCCATCGGGCCGTCCCGCTTCGACGAGATGCTCGCCGGCTACCACGCCGTCGACGAGCACTTCCGCACCGCGCCGCCGGCCCGCAACGCGCCGATGCTGCTCGGGCTGCTCAACATCTGGTACGCCAACTTCCTCGGCGCGCAGACCCACGCGGTGCTGCCGTACTCGCAGTACCTGCACCGGTTCCCCGCGTACCTGCAACAGCTGACCATGGAGAGCAACGGAAAGTCGGTGCGTACCGGCGGGCAGCCGGTGTCGTACGACACCGGGGAGATCTTCTGGGGCGAGCCCGGCACCAACGGTCAGCACGCCTTCTACCAACTGCTGCACCAGGGCACCCGGCTGGTGCCAGCGGACTTCATCGGGTTCAACGAGCCCAACCACGACATCGGTGACATGCACGACCTGTTCATGTCCAACTTTTTCGCCCAGACCGCCGCGCTGGCCTTCGGCCGCACCGCCGACCAGGTCGCGGCGGAGGGCACCCCGGCGGAACTCGTGCCGCACCGGGTGATGCCCGGCAACCACCCCAGCACCACGATCGTCGCCGACCAGCTCACCCCGGCCACCCTCGGTCAGTTGGTCGCCCTATACGAGCACATCGTGCTCACCGAAGGCGCGATCTGGGACATCAACCCGTTCGACCAGTGGGGCGTCGAACTGGGCAAGGTGATGGCCAACCAGCTCGCACCGCTGCTCACCGGTGACCGGGCCGAGATGGCGGACCTCGACTCCTCCACCACCGCCCTGATCCGCCGCTACCGCGCCCAGCGCCGGCGCGACTGACAGGCTGGCGCGCGCCGTCGGCCGGCGGCGCGCGCCGGTGTGCACCTCGTCAGCCGCACCGTCCACGTCGAACGGCCCGATCGGAGTGAACGGCAGGCAACGGCGATCTTCACGTAACTGTCATCCAACCGTGCGGTCGACTCCAAGGTTGGTGCGCAAGGTGGTGGTCGATCGAAACGGCGCGTCTGGTCGCCGGCATCGACGACGAAGGAGACCGACTGTGGTGATGCCGTGGCCCTGGCCCATGCCCGACGACCACTCCTTCCGTGCCATCTGGGACGAGCCGCAGGGCCACGACGAGGACGTCCGCCTCGCCGCGCTGGTCGCGCAGCGGTTGAGCGCCGACTGGACGACCCGCCGGCAGCAGATCACGGTCCTGGTGCAGAACCGCGTGGTGATCCTCACCGGCCTGGTTGCCGCTGCCGAAACCCGGCGAGCCGCCGGTGAGCTGGCCTGGGATATCGAGGGCGTGGTGGACGTCTGCAACGCGCTGCGGCTGGCCGGTCCCCGGCGCGGTCGCCGCTGATCTTCGGCCCGCCCGCGTCACCCGGCACCGGTGCCGCGGGCGGGTCGGACAGCACCCACGGGCGTGCCGAGGCGTGGCTCAGGAGGCGGCGCCGCCGGCGCTCGGGCGGCCGGCTTCCAGCAGGGCGAGCGCGGCGCTCCGGTCGTCGGCGACGCAGAAGACCTCGGCCAGGCGGGTGACCTTGAGGACCTGCCGGATCAGCGGCGAGATCGTCACGACGCACAGACGCCTGCCACGTTCGGCGGCATCGCGGTGGGCGCGGGCGAGCAGCCCGAGGGCGGTGGAGTCGATCAGGTCGGTGCGGCCCAGGTCGACGATCACATGGCCGCCCATGTCGGTGGCGTGCCGCAGCGCCTGCCGAAGGGTGTCACCGGTGTCGAGGTCCACGTCACCGGCGACGGTCACCACGGTGACGTCGCCGACGTGCTCGATGCCGAGGATGCCGCCGGGTTCGCCGCCAGTCGCCGGCCCGAGCCGGGTGCAGTGGGCGCACCGGTGCGGCCCGGCGGCGAGCGGGGAGCCGCTCCAGCCGTGCTCGGAGAGCAACGCCCAGGCCACCTCGCTGTCGGAGGCCACGCGAGGGCCGGCGACGGTGTCACCGCAGCTGTCACAGGTCAGGGTGACCAGGTCATCCTCCAGGACGACGGCCATGGCGTGCTCCTTTCCGCGTCGGACGGTCGGCCACCCACCCTGCACGGGTCAGGTGGCGGGGACCACGCGGACATATGACGATTAGGTGACGAATCGTTGCGCGTGGCCCCGGTTCGGCGCACCCGATCGGGTGGTCGCGCGCGCCGAGCGGGTACGCCGTGGTGGGCCCGCCCATAGCATCGAGGGCAGTGGCCACGACGTGAGGAGTGGGTCGGTGACCGAGCCGGAGGAAGATCGCGAGAAGAGCAGGAAGACCGATCCCGTGCTGTTCTCACCCGACGGCGACCCGCATCACAACCCCGCCCAGGCCCCTCAGCCCGACGAGCATCCGCCGGTGCGGTTCACCCACGACGGCGAGACCGACATCGTCGGCGACGAACGGTAGGGCGCGACCGGTTCAGCCGCGCCGGTCGAGGGCGTCGGCCAGTTCGTCGTCGTAGGTGGCGAGTTCGCGCCCGTCTGCGGCGTAGGCGACCAGCCGTCCGTGGGCCATGGTCGCCGACCGGAACGAGAACGTCCGGACGCCCGGGTAGGCGGCCAGCAGCGGGATGCGGCGTGGCGGGCCGCCGGGGGCGGAGTGGTATTCGAGTCGATCCACCCGGGCGGAGACCACGCCGTTGACCCGTACCTTGGTCTTCTCGGTGCGGGTGTCGAAGGTGACCGGCGCATCGGTGCCGAAGTCGGCGCACTCCACCCGACTGCGACAGACGAAGAAGTAGCGCGGGTTGGCGACCTCTTCCGGCCCGTACGCCTTGAAAGTGGGATCGGCACCGGCGGGCAGCGGCTGCACGGCGAAGAACGCCAGGATGCCGGCGGTCGCGACGCCCGCCCGCAGCCAGGCCCGCCGGAGGGTGACGCGGCAGGCGGGACGGGCGGCGACCGCGACCGCGCCGAAGCCCGCCAGGCACAGCAGACACACGCCGAGCGTGCGGGCGTTCTCGAAGAGGAACTGCACGCCGGGCCGCGTCGACACCGGCCCCAGCACCGCCCCCAGGGACAGCACCATGCTGGTCAGCAGCGCGGCGCCGGCCAGCCGCCGGGTCACGCCCGCCGCACCGATCAGCAGCATCGCGGCCAGCACCGGCCACACCTGGTGATGCGTCCAGGACACCGGAGACGCGGCCACGGTGGCGCAGCCGACGAGCACCGCCGCGTGCCCGGAGCGCCCCTGCCCGGCCAGTTGCCGGGCCCGGAACAGTGCCACCGCACAGACGACGGCCACCAGCGCCGCCCAGACCAGTGGCAGGGCCTCGCCGGGCAGGCCGAGGCGGAGCAGCATCCCGTGCACGGACTGGTTGCCCAGCGACGCCAGGTTGCCGATCCGGGAGGTCTCGGTCATGGTGCCCGCCCAGTAGGTCAGGCTCTCCCCGGGCAGGATCACGAAGGCGAGCGCGCCGCACGCGAGGAAGGTGACCGCCGCGCGGGCGGCGTCGCGGTACCGGCCGCAGACCAGGAAGTAGACCACGAACAGCAACGGGGTGAGCTTGATCGCCGCAGCCACCCCGACCAGCACGCCGCGTACCCGCGACGGTCGGCCCATGCCGTCGAGCAGCGCCACGAGCACCAGGAAGATGCTCACCTGGCCGAAACGCAGGTTGCTCTGCACCGGCGCGGAGAGCATGAGCAGCACCGCCACCGCCGCCACCGCCAACGGCCGGCCAGCACGCCCGGTCTCCAAGGCACGACCGACCGGCACGGCGAGGGCGACCACCGCCGCGCAGGTCGCCGTCAACCAGACCGCTTCGACCACGCCGAGCGCGACGGTGGTGATCGGCCAGAGCACGAGGGCCGCGAACGGCGGATAGGTGAAGGGACCGCCGTTGGCCGCCACGTAACCGTAGAGCGGGCGTCCGGCGCGCAGGTCGGTCAACGCACCGTGATAGATGTGCAGGTCGGACAGGCGGTCCGGACGCCGCAGGACGAGCGCGACCGACACCAGGGCGGCCACCACGAACCCGGCCCACAGCAACACCACCCGACGATCCCGCATGGAACGAGGATAGAAAGTTGTCGTCGTTGCCGCCGCCGGGGATCGCGCGGACCCGTCGACGCCTTGCCGGGCCGACACGCTGCAACGATAATCATCTATGTTCCTGAGCCGGACGAGGTCGGGCGCCGGGCAGCCCTCGATCGGAACATCGGCCTGTCCACTTCCGTTCGGAGGACCTGACTCCATGAAGAAGACGATCAGATTGTGGTGCGCCGCCCTGGCGGCCATCGCCCTGACCGCGCTGATCGCGCTGTCGGTATCGAGCCCGGCGTCCGCCGCGACGCTGACCGAGGTGACCAACTTCGGCAACAACCCCAGCAACCTGCGCATGCACCTCTACGTACCGGACCGGGTCGCACCCCGACCCGGGCTCCTGGTCGTGGTCCACTACTGCACCGGCAGCGGGCCCGCGATGCACACCGGCACACAGTTCGCGTCCCTGGCCGACCAGTACGGCTACATCGTGATCTACCCGTCGGCAACCCGCAGCAGCAAATGCTTCGACGTCTACACCGCCCAGGCCCTGCGGCGGGGCGGTGGCAGCGACCCGGTCGGCATCATGTCGATGGTCGACTACGTCACGGCACGGTACCCCGTCGACCCCGCCCGGATCTTCGCCACCGGCACCTCGTCCGGGGCGATGATGACCAATGTCCTGCTCGGGCTCTATCCGGACGTGTTCGCCGCCGGCGCCGCGTTCGCCGGCGTGCCGTTCGGCTGCTTCGCCACCACCGGCGGTTCCGAGTGGAACAGCGAATGCGCCAACGGGCAGATCATCCGCACCCCGCAACAGTGGGGTGACCTGGTGCGCAACGCGTACCCGGGTTACACCGGTCCGCGACCGCGGATGCAGATCTGGCACGGCACCAACGACGACATCCTGCGTTACCCGAACTTCGGTGAGCAGGTCAAGCAGTGGACCAACCTGCACGGGCTGAGCCAGACCCCCACCTTCACCGACAGCCCGCAGGCCGGCTACACGCGCACGCGCTACGGCAGTGCCGGGGGCAACGCGCCGGTCGAGGCGATCAGCATGCAGGGCGTGACGCACAACCTTCCGGTCGACGCCGCCCAGGCCGTACGCTTCTTCGGCCTCAACGTCACGAACCCGACGCCGACGCCGACGTCGAGCCCGACCCGGCCACCGACCCCCACCCCGACGCCGACGGTGACGCCGACGGTGTCCCCCACCACCCCGCCGCCGAGCCCGACGCTGCCGCCGGGCGCCGGGTGCCAGGTCCGGTACGAGGTCAACGCCTGGAACACCGGGCTGACCGCCTCGGTGACCATCACCAACACCGGCTCCACCGCCGTGAACGGCTGGAGCCTGGCGTTCACCCTGCCCGCCGGGCAGACCATCACCAACGGCTGGAACGCGACGTACTCCCCGACCTCCGGCGCGGTGACCGCGCGCAACGTCTCCTACAACAGCACCATCGCCCCGAAAACCTCCACCACCATCGGTTTCCAGGCAAACCACAGCGGTAACACCGATCGGCCGGCTTCGTTCACCCTCAACGGAATGTTCTGCTCGACCTGAGCCGGGCGCACCTGTCGCCGGGGCCGGCACGGCTGCCCGCTGAGCCGGCCCCGGCCGCTGGAAGCACGCCACCACCGACCCCTACCCGGAGGAACCCGCATGCTGTTCCGGACAACGACCCGACGACCACGCCGCTGGCTGGTCGTCGCCGCCACGCTGGCCATGTTCGGCGCCGCCACCGCGGTCGCCGCGCCGAGCGCGATGGCCGCCACCGTCGACCCGAACGCCACCTACGTCTTCGTCAACCGACACAGCGGCAAGGCGATGGACGTGTGGAACTGGTCCACCGCCGACAACGCCCCGATCAATCAGTACGCCCGCAACGACGCCGCGGTGCAGCAGTGGCGCTTCGTCGACGTCGGCAGCGGCTACTACCAGATCCGCTCGGTGCACAGCGGCAAAGTCCTCGAGCTGCCCAACGCCACCGACGGCGTGCAGCTGGTGCAGAACGCCGCGGCCGGCGGCAACACCCGCCAGCACTTCCGGCTGGCCGACTCCGACGGCGGCCACGTCCGGTTCATCAACCGGCATTCCAACAAGGCGCTGGACGTGTGGAACTGGTCCACCGCCGACGGCGGCATGATCTCCCAGTACCAGGACGTCAACGGCGCCAACCAACAGTGGCGGCTCGTCGCCCTCGGCACCGGCGGCGGCAGCGACTGCGGCAGCGGCGCCTTCCAGGCCGAGGCGGTGCTCAGCGGCGGTACGTGGAGCGCCCGCAACGGCGGCACGACGGTCTACACCGGCGGCGACATGCGCTCCGCCGTACAGGCCGCGGTGAACAGCCTCAGCGCCGGTCGGACCAGCAAACAACGGGTCGTCGTACGCGGATCCGGATCGATCAGCGCCGGCTCCCGCATCTCACTGCCCAGCTACACCACGATCGACGTGTGCGGCACGATCAACGTGACCGGCTCCGGCAGCGGTGACCAGGCGCCGATCTACTCCCGTGGCACCACGCAGATCGAGGTGCAGCACCTCACCGTGACCGGTTCCCCGTTGTACGGCATCTTCCTGCGCAACGTCACCGACGTGGTGCTCGGCCAGATCGACATGCGCCTCTCCAGTGGGCTGGGCGTACGCATCGACAACCGGGGCGACACCAGCCAGTGGACCCGCAACGTCCGCATCGACAACGTGTACGTCTCCGGTGCCAGCTCACACGCGGTGGAGACGTACGGGGTGGACGGGTTGACCGTGGGCACCGTGACCGCGCGCAACGTCGGTGAGTCCGGACTGCTGCTCAACCAGACGATCAACGCCACGGTGACCACGGTCGATGCGGAGAACGCGGGCACCGGCACCGGGTACGCGGCGTTCCGGATCGCCAACCGGGCCGGCCGGATCGGCTCCGGCTACCCGACCAACATCCGGGTGGGCAGCGTACGGGCGCGTGGCGGTGGCCGGGGCATTTTCTGCGTCTCGGAGTCCGGCGGCCTGGCGGTCAACCGGGTCGACATCGCCAACACCGGCAACAACGCCATCCTCCTGGAGAACTGCTACGGCGTGGACATCGCCGCGGGTGGTGGCACGATCAGCGGCGGCGGGGAGGTGCGCCTGGCCGCCCGCGCCGAGTTCCCCGGCAACCGGGATCTGACCCTGCGCAACTTCACGTTGGTCAACAGCCGGATCCTGGAGAACCCCTGCACGACCAACCTGACCATCAGCAACATCGCCTTGAACAACTCGACGATCAGTCGCTGCTGAGCAATCCGGCCCAGCTACGCCGAGCCGGGCCGGCGCGCGAGGCGCCGGCCCGGCCGACTTGTTAAGAAGGGGCCCTTCCTATACACCAGGCGTTAAGAGGGGGCCCTTCCTTTCACTCAGTTGGCGGTGCAGGTGGGGGTGGCGGAGGGGCCGGTGCCGGTGCCCTGGAAGCCGAACTCGGTGCTGGTTCCGGGGTCGACCGTGCCGTTGTAGCTGGCGTTGCGGAACGTCACGTTGCCGCTGCTCCCGCTGGCCTGGGCGCTCCAGGTGTTGGTCACCGTGCTGCCGCCGGGTAGCGCGATGCTCACCGACCAGCCGTTGAGTCTGCTGGAGCCGGCATTGACGCGGACCGTGGCGACGAATCCTTCGTTCCACTGGTTCAGCGACACCGAGGCGGTGCAGCCGGCGCCACCGGGCGGCGGCGTGGTCGGCGGCGCAGTGGTCGGCGGCGGCGCGGTGGTGGGCGGCGGCGGTGCGGTGGTGGGCGGCGGGGTCGTGCCGCCGGCGTTCAGCGCCTCCAGGGTGGAGTTGTACGCCTGCTTCTTGTTGCCGCTGTTGTCGAAGAGCAGCGGGGTGCCACCGGAGCGCCACGAGTCGGAGTCACGGATGCCCCAGACGGTGATGCCGGTGCAGCGGGGCACCGCGAGGCAGTCGGTCACCACGTTGCGGTAGGTGTTGGCCTGCTGCGTGCCGGAACCCTCGATGTCCAGCTCGGTGATCTGCACGTCCACCCCGAGGGCGGCGAAGCTGGACAGCGTGGTGCGGTAGTTGCTCGGGTACGGCGAGTTCGGGTTGAAGTGCGACTGGAGGCCGACGCAGTCGATCGGCACACCCCGCTGCTTGAAGTCCTGCACCATCCGGTAGACGGCCTGGGTCTTGGCGTGGGTCCAGTCGTCGGTGTTGTAGTCGTTGTAGCAGAGCTTTGCGCCCGGGTCGGCGGCACGCGCGGCGCGGAACGCCGCTTCGATCCAGTCGTTGCCGGTGCGCTGCAGGTTCGAGTCGCGCCGCGCGCCGCTGCTGCCGTCGGCGAACGCCTCGTTCACCACGTCCCACGAATGGATCTTGCCGCGGTAGTAGGTCGCCACCCGCGTGACGTGGTTGAGCATCGCGTTGCGCAACGTGGTGCCGGACATGTTCTGCATCCAGCCGGGCTGCTGCGAGTGCCAGGCCAGCGTGTGGCCGCGCACGGACATGCCGCGCGAGATGGCGTGGTTGACGATGCGGTCCGCGTTGGTGAAGTTGAACTGCCCCTGCTGCGGCTCCGTCGCGTCGATCTTCATCTCGTTCTCGGGGGTGACCGAGTTGAATTCGCGATTGAGGATGCCGACGTAGGTGGAGTCGGAGAGTTTGTGCGCCGCCACCGCGGTGCCGAAGTACCGGCCCTTCTCGGCCGCGGAGGCACCCAGGGTGGTCGCCGCGCTGGCGCTGGAGGCCACCGCCACGCCGGTGGCGACGAGGGCGAGTCCGACCACGGCCGAGACCAGCGCGGTACGCGGTCGCGATCGGGTCGCCGGCCGCCCGCTGGCGCGGGCGAAGGCGTTGTTCATGGCATGAGCCTTTCGACGAAGCCGTGCTGATGGGAAGCCGGCCCCGACTACTGCCCAACACGGTGGTTCTCCGTCGCGGCGCGTTCGCCCGGATGCCGCGCCGGCCGGTGCATCAGCCGGCCACCATGAGTAGATCGAGGCTGTTCTATCGGAACAATATCGAAACATGTCCGTAAGCTCAACGTGCCCCGACCGTCTTCTTCGGACCGGCGCGCGCCACCGTTCCGGCCCGACCCGCATTTAAGCACAGCCAGGGGCCCGGACGGTCGGGATCGCGGGGACCGAAAGTTTCGGTGCTGCCGGTCGCCCGATCGGCCGACCGGGCGGCCGACCGGCCGGGCGAAAAGCGGCCAGCCGAGGCGTTGTCAGCCGGGGACCGGGACGGCACCGGGCCGTGCCGCCGCGACCGGCTCCCCGAGCAGGGCGGCCAACCAGCGCAGCTGACGCCGGACGTGGGTCGCATCCCCATGCTCATGGCCGTTGAACGGGTACACGTGCATGCTCCGCTCCGGCACCGGCCCTCCGCTGGCGGCGCCGTACTGGTTGTAGGCGGCGAACCCGGTGCTGGGCGGACAGACGTGGTCGCGCAGCCCGATGCCGAAGTGCGCCGGAGCGGTGGCCCGCCGGGCGAAGCTGACCCCGTCGACGTAGGAGAGCGTGTTGCGCACCGCCGCCTCGGCGTCGCGGTTGACCGAAAGGTAGTTGACGATCTCGCCGTACGGGCCGACGTCGGTGATCTCGATCGCCCGCTGGACGTGGCAGAGGAACGGCGCGGTGGCGAGCACGGCGGCGACGTCCGGTACGAGCCCGGCGACCGCGAGCGCCAGCCCACCGCCCTGGCTGTTGCCCGCGACGACCACCCGCCCCGCGTCGACGCCTGGCAGGGCGCGGGCCGCCTGGACCGCCCGCACCGCGTCGGTGATGAGCCGGCGGTAGTAGTAGCCGGCCGGCGACAGGATCCCCCAGGTCACCGGTGAGTGCCCGCCCGGCGCGCTGCCGTGCGGGTCGGGCGTGTCACCGACGCCGTACTGCCCCGACTGCCCCCGGGCATCGACCAGCAGGCGTGCGTACCCGGCGACCGGCCAGGTCAGCCGCTCGTGCGGCAGTCCCCGGCCGCGCCCGTAGCCGACGTACTCGACGATCACCGGCAACGTGCCGCCCACGGCGGCCGGTCGGGTGTACCAGGCCCGGACCGGATCACCGGCAAAGCCCGCGAAAGTGACGTCCCAGGTGTCCAGCAGGCGCAGGTCGGTCGGCTCGGGGCGGACGTCGAGCAGCACCGGCAACGCCGCCGTCGCGTCCAGGGTGGCCCGCCAGAACGCGTCGAAGTCGGCGGGCTCGGTCACCGTGGGCGCGTAGTCGCGCAGTTGGTCGAGGGGCAGGTCGAACATGGGCATGGCTCCTCGCAGGTGATCCTCTAAGGCCGCCGTGGCGGCGCGGTGCTTTCGCGTACCACCAGCTCGGCGACCAGGTCGATCCGGCTGGTCGGCAGGGCCACCCCGCGCGCGAGGTCGAGCAGCATCTGGGTGGCGGTGCCGGCCATGTCGCGCAACGGCTGGTTGACCGTGGTCAGCGCGGGGCCGATCCAGGCCGAGACCGGCAGGTTGTCGTACCCGACCACGGACAGGTCGGCCGGGACGTCGAGGCCGAGCTGCCGGGCCGCCCGCAGCACCCCCATCGCCTGCAGGTCCGAGCCGGCGAAGATCGCCGTAGGTCGGTCGGGCCCGCTCAGCAACTCGATGCCCTGCCGGTAGCCGGCGTCGAGGTGGAAGGTCCCGGAGCGGACCAGGCAGGGATCGACGGGCACCCCGAACTCCTCGTGCGCGCAGCGGAAGCCCGCCGTGCGCGCCCGGGCGCACAGCACGCCCTGCGGACCGGAGATGATCGCGATCCGACGGTGCCCGAGCTCCAGCAGGTGGCGGGTGGCGAGCAGGCCGCCGTTCCAGTTGTTCGAGCCCACGGTGGGCACCGAGGCCGCACTGGCGCTGTCGGTGTCGATCACGACCACCGGGATCGCCTGGCGCCGCAACCGCTGCCGCTGCTGGCCGGTCAAGTTGCACATGACCAGCACGACGCCGAGCGGACGCCGGGCGATCACCGTGTCGAGCCACGACGGTGGCGGTCGGTGCGCGCCGTCCAGCTGCGTCAGCACCACGTTGAGCTGCTCGGCGGCGGTGATCGCTTCGACACCGCGGATGATTTCCAGTGCCCAGTCGGAGCCGAACTCGTGGAACACCAGGTCTATCTGCCCCACACCGGCGGCACGGCGGGCGCGGCGGCGGTAGCGGTGCCGCTCCAGACTGGCCTCGACGCGGGCCCTGGTGCCCGCCGCGACGTCCGATCGTCCGTTGAGGACCTTGGAGACCGTCGCCGACGACACGCCGACCTCCCGCGCGATCGTCGCGATCGTCGCGGAGCCGAGCGCCGTCGGTGGACGGTGTACGGTCATCGGAATCCCTGCAACCGGTCGGCGAAATTTTCGGGGAACTGTAACACGCAGGAAGCCGTCAGTGGTGACATCAGTCGATGGTATGGCGGCGACGGCTGAGCGACAGGCAATCGCTTACCAGCACGGCACCCCCCGTGTGGACAGTGCCTTTCCAACCCTTGACACGGCCTTCTCAGCGCCCTTAGGTTCCCGGACACGGGCGTCGAAGTGGTTTCCGAAATTTTCGATAACCGCCGTGCCGCACGGCGGCTGGCACGGCCGCCGGGGCGACCTCGCGAGCGCGGCCGGAGGGGTTCGGCATGACAAGTCAGCTTCCCGTCGACGATCGACCGGCGGCACCGGACGCCGATCGATGGCGCGACCCGACGCTGCGGCCCGACGAGCGGGCCGACGCGCTCATCCCGCTGATGTCGCTTGAGGAAAAGGTCGCTCAGCTGGTCGGCCTCTGGGTCGGCGCCGACGAGTCCGGTGAGGGCGTCGCTCCCCATCAGAACGACATGGTCGAGCACACCCCACCGTGGTCGGAGGCGATCCGGCACGGGCTGGGACAGCTGACCCGGCCGTTCGGGACCCGGCCGGTCGATCCGGTCCTCGGCGCCCGGTCCCTGGCCGCCTCCCAGGCGCAGATCGTGGCGGCCAGCCGATTCGGCATACCGGCGCAGGTCCACGAGGAGTGCCTCACCGGCTTTGCCGCCTGGCGTGCCACGGTCTACCCCGCGCCGCTGTGCTGGGGCGCGGCGTTCGATCCCGACCTGGTGGAGGAGATGGCCGGCCGGATCGGCCGCTCCATGCGGGCCGTCGGTGTCCACCAGGGACTGGCTCCGGTGCTGGACGTGACCCGCGACTACCGGTGGGGGCGGACCGAGGAGACGATCGGCGAGGATCCCCACCTGGTCGGCACCATCGGCGCGGCGTACGTGCGCGGGCTGGAACGGGCCGGCGTGGTGGCCACGCTCAAGCACTTCGCCGGCTACTCGGCCTCCCGGGGCGGACGAAACCTGGCCCCGGTGCCGATGGGAGACCGGGAACTCGCCGACGTGATCCTGCCACCGTTCGAGATGGCCCTGCGGCTGGGCGGTGCGCGGTCGGTCATGCACTCCTACGCCGAGATCGACGGAGTGCCGGTGGCTGCCGACGAACACCTGCTGACCCGGGTGCTGCGCGAGCGGTGGGGATTCACCGGGACGCTGGTCGCCGACTACTTCGCCGTCCGGTTCCTCCAGACCCTGCACGGCGTCGCCGCCGACGCCGGCGAGGCCGCCGGCCTGGCGCTGCGTGCCGGCATCGACGTGGAGCTGCCGACGGTCGACGCCTACGGCGCACCGCTGGTGGCCGCGGTGCGCACCGGCGCGGTCGACGAGGCGCTGATCGACCGGGCCCTGCGCCGGGTGCTGATCCAGAAAATCGAACTGGGGCTGCTCGACGACGGGTGGCGGGCGCTCCCCACCGACCTCGACGAGCTGCGCCTGGACGACGACGCCGACCGGGAGGTGGCGCTGCGGCTGGCCCGCCAGTCCGTGGTCCTGCTGCGCAACCGCGACGGGCTGCTGCCGCTCGCCGCCGACCAGCACGTCGCGCTGGTCGGCCCGGTCGCGGACGACCCGATGGCGATGCTCGGCTGCTACTCGTTCCCGCTGCATGTCGGGGTGCACCATCCGGAGTACGGCACCGGTCTGGAGATCCCGTCGCTGCGCGCGGCGCTGCACCGACGGCATCCGCGACTCACCCACGTGCCCGGCACCACCATCACCGGGGACGACACCACCGGCATCGCCGCCGCCGTCGAGGCCGCGACCGCCGCCGACGTGTGCGTGCTCGCCGTGGGCGACCGGGCAGGCATGTTCGGCCGGGGCACCTCCGGCGAGGGCTGCGACGCGGTCGACCTCCAGTTGCCCGGAGTGCAGGCCGAGCTGGTGCGCGCGGTGCTCGCCACCGGGACCCCGGTGGTGCTCGTGGTGCTTTCCGGCCGCCCGTACGCGCTCGGCGCCGAGGTGGACGACGCGGGCGCCATCGTCCAGGCATTCTTTCCCGGTCAGCTCGGCGGCCAGGCGTTGGCCGACGTGCTCACCGGCGAGGTCGCCCCATCCGGACGGCTGCCGGTCAGCGTGCCCCGGCACGCCGGTGGCCTGCCCGGCACGTATCTCACCCCGCCCCTGGGCCGCCGCACCCAGGTGTCGTCGGTGGATCCGACGCCTGCCTTCCCGTTCGGCCACGGCCTCGGCTACACCACCTTCGACTGGTCCGAGGCACGGGTGATCGGGGATCCGGCCGGCGACACCGGCGGACCGGTCGGCTGGCCGGTCGACGGAGAGGTCACGGTCGGCATCACGGTCCGCAACACCGGTTCGCGGGCCGGTGCCGACGTGGTGCAGCTCTACCTGCACGACCCGGTGGCGCAGACCACGCGACCGGTGGTCCGCCTGATCGGTTACGCGCGGGTGCCGCTGGAGCCGGGTGCGGCGGCCCGGGTCACCTTCGGGGTCCCCGCCGACCTCACCTCGTTCACCGGCGTACGCGGCCGGCGCATCGTCGAGCCCGGTGACGTACAGCTGCTCCTCGGCCGGTCCAGTGGCGACATCGTCGAGCGCCTCGCGCTACGGCTGGTGGGCGACGAACGCGAGACCGGTCACCACCGGCAGCTCGTACCCACGGTGACCGTCGAGCCGGTCCCGGAGCAACGACGATGAGCAGCCCGACCGTCCTGGCCTCGCCCGCGCCGGCCACGGGACCGGCCACCCCACCTCCCGCGGCGCCCCGGGCCGCCCGCCGCACCTGGCGCCGGGCGCTGCGGCGCGACTGGCAGCTCTACTCGCTGGCAATCCTGCCGCTGCTGTTCTTCCTGATCTTCCGGTACCTGCCGATGATCGGCAACGTGATCGCCTTCCGGCGGTTCCAGCCCGGCGGCAGCATCTTCGGCGAGTACTGGGTGGGACTGCGGTACTTCAAGATGTTCCTCACCGACCCCACGTTCTGGAACGTCTTCACCAACACCCTGGTGCTCGGCGGGCTGACCCTGCTGTTCTGTTTCCCGCTCCCGATCGTGCTGGCGCTGCTGCTCAACGAGGTGCGGGCCCGCAGGCTCAAGCGTTTCGTGCAGTCCGTGTCGTACCTGCCGCACTTCCTGTCCATCGTGATCGTGGCCGCCATCGTCATGCAGTTGCTGTCCATGGACGGCACCGTGAACCAGTTCGTCCGGGCGGTCGGTGGCGAGGAGACCGCGTTCCTGCAACGGCCCGAGTGGTTCCGCACCATCTACGTCTCCTCCGAGGTGTGGCAGACGGTGGGCTGGGGGACGATCCTCTACCTGGCGGCGCTCACCACCATCGACGACGACCTGTACGAGGCGGCCCGGATCGACGGCGCCAACCGGTGGCGGCAGACCTGGCACGTCACCCTGCCGGGGATCCGTCCGACCATGGTGACGCTGCTGATCCTCAACATCGGCACCTTCATGGCGGTCGGGTTCGAGAAGATCCTGCTGTTGTACAACCCGCTGACCTATCCGACCGCCGACGTCATCTCCACCTATCTGTTCCGGGTGGGCTTCACGTCCAGCAACTTCAGCTACGCCGCGGCGATCGGCCTGTTCGAGGCGGTGATCGGGTTGGTCCTGGTGCTGTCGGCCAATCTGATCGCCCGTCGCACGGTGGGGACGAGCCTGTGGTGACCGTCGAGGCCGTCGAGCGGGCCACCGAGGTCGAGCCACGGCCCCGTCGGCGCCCGGGCATCCGGCAGACCCGCGGCTACCGGGTGTTCCAGGTGGTCAACGCGATCATCCTGACCCTCGTGGTGGTGGTGACGCTCTACCCGTTCGTCAACATCGTGGCCCGCTCGATGAGCCACGAGGCGTACATCATCGCCGGGCAGGTGAACCTGGTGCCGCGTGGGTTCACCCTCGACACGTACCAGTTGGTGATGTCCGACCCGCTGTTCTGGACGAACTACCGCAACACGGTGTTCTACACGGTCACCGCGACGCTCATCTCGATCGTGATGACCACCTGCTACGCGTACGTGCTGTCGAAGAAGCACCTCAAGGGGCGCAGCGCCCTGGTGGGCATCGCGGTGTTCACCATGTTCTTCTCCGGCGGCCTGATCCCCAACTACGTCCTGGTCACCAGCCTGGGCCTGAAGAACAGCGTCTGGGCGATCGCGCTGCCCAACGCCATCAACGTGTTCAACCTGCTGGTGATGAAGGCGTTCTTCGAGAGCCTGCCGGTCGAGTTGGAGGAGGCCGCCGCCGTCGACGGGCTCAACACGTACGGCATCCTGTTGCGGATCGTGCTGCCGCTGTCGAAGGCCATCGTCGCCACGATGGTGCTCTTCTATGCGGTGGCCTTCTGGAACTCCTGGTTCGCGGCTTTCCTCTACATGGACCGACAGGAGCTGTGGCCGGTCACCATCTACCTGCGCAACCTGATCGCCGGCGCCACCGGCGCGGAGAACATCGGGGCCATCGCCGAGGCGGACGAGGTACAGGCCGAGGCGACGCTCAAGTCCGTGACCATCGTGCTCACCACCCTTCCCATCCTGCTGGTCTATCCCTTCGTCCAGCGGTACTTCGTCCGGGGCATCATGCTCGGCGCGGTGAAGGGCTGAGACCGGCGTACCCACCCTCCCACCACCGCAGTTGAAAGGATTCGCCATGTTCCGCAGATCGTGGCGTCACGCAGCGGCAGCCACGGCCGCGTTGTTCGCCCTCACCAGCGTCACCGCCTGTGGCGACGACCCGTCCGGCACCGAGAACCGGGCCGGCGCGATGGAGAACTACGCAGTCGGTACGCAGTTCAAGGCCACCGAACCGGTTTCCTTCTCCATCCTCTACAACAACCACCCGAACTACCCCCTCAGTGAGGACTGGCTGTTCTGGTCGGAGCTGAAGTCCCGGACGAACGTCAGCCTCGAGAAGGTCGCGGTGCCGCTGAGCGACTACAACCAGAAGCGCAGCCTGCTCATCGGGGCCGGCGACGCTCCGCTGCTCATCCCGAAGACGTATCCGCCGGACGTGCACGCGTACGTCTCCTCCGGGGCGATCCTGCCGGTCAGCGACTATCTCGACCTGATGCCGAACTTCAAGGACAAGATCGAGAAGTGGAGCCTGCAGCCTGAGCTGGACACGCTTCGCCAGGCGGACGGCAAGTTCTACCTCCTGCCCGGCGTGCACGAGAAGCCCTGGCACGAGTACTCGCTGGTGGTCCGCACCGACATCCTCGACGAGCTGAACCTGGAGGTCCCGAAGACCTGGGACGACGTCTACACCATGCTCAAGGCGATGAAGGCGAAGTACCCGAACATCTACCCGTTCTCCGACCGGTACAGCCAGCCCAACCCGGCGGGTAACCTGCTGAACCTGCTGGCCGTGTCGTACGGCTTGGAGGGCGCGGGTTGGAACTTCCAGCACATGAGCTGGAACGCTCAGGCGCAGAAGTTCGAGTACACCGGCGCCACCGAGCAGTACAAGCAGATGTTGCAGTACCTCAACAAGCTGGTCGCCGAGAAGCTGCTCGACCCGGAGAGCTTCACCCAGACCGACGACCTCGCCCGGCAGAAACTCGCCAACAGCAAGTCCTTCGTGATCAGCGGCAATGCCCAGGCACTGGTGAACGACTACCGGCCCGACCTGGCGGCGACCAACCCGAAGGCCAAGGTCACGAAGATTCCGCTGCCGATCGGCCCGGCCGGTGAGATCAACCCGACCAGTCGACTGGAGAACGGCATGATGATCTCCTCGAAGGCCCGGGAGAGCAAGAACTTCGTGGCCATGATGCAGTTCGTCGACTGGCTGTGGTATTCCGACGAGGGCCAGGAGTTCGCCAGGTGGGGCGTGGAGGGCACCACCTTCGTCAAGGACGCTGCCGGCAAGCACAGCCTCGCCAAGGACGTCGACATGATCGGCCTCAACCCGGGGGCGCCCAAGCACCTCCAGAAGGACTTCGGCTTCGCCAACGGGGTGTTCGCCTACGGCGGCAAGCCCGAGCTGGTGCAGGCGTTCTTCTCCGAAGAGGAGCAGGAGTTCCAGGCCGTCATGAACGCCCGGACGCCGAAGTCGCCGCCGCCGCCCTACCCGCTCAGCGACGAGGAGCGGGAGCAGGTGTCGCTCTGGGAGACCCCGCTGAAGGACCACGTGTACCAGGCCACCCTCCAGTTCGTCCTCGGGCAGCGTGACTTCGCCCAGTGGGACGCCTACGTGGCGGAGTTGAAGAGCAAGAACATGGACGCCTACCTGGAGACGGTCAACAAGGCGTACGAGCGCTACCGCGACAAGCACAACTGATGCCTGGCCGGTCCGGTCGTGTCGGCGCGACCGGACCGGCTGCCACCTTAGACAAAGCCCGCCCGAAGCGATGAGGACACCGATGCGCACACGGGAGTTCGGCGCGGGTCCGCTGTCCCGCGTCGCCGCCCTGATCTACACGCTGCTCGTGGTCGAGCTGCTGCTGGTGCTCTGCGCGGCACCCGGCCTGGTGGCGCTCTTCGCGTTGGAACGACACGCGAGCAACCTGCCACTGGTCGCCGCCTGCGCGGTGCCGCTCGGCCCGGCGTTCTCCGCCGCGCTGTACACGCTGCACCACCAGCGTCTCGACCTGACCGAGCTGCGCCCGTCGCGGCTGTTCTGGCGCGGGTACCGGGCCAACCTGGCCGGTTCGCTGCTGGTCTGGGTGCCGGCGCTGCTGTGGCTGACCGTCATCGCGATCAACCTGGTCAACCTGTCGGCGGCCGGGGTACCCCGCTGGTGGGCGGTGCTGCTGGTGCTGGTCGGCGCGGGGGTGGCCGTGGTCGGGGTCAACGCGCTGGTGATCACCTCGCTGTTCGTGTTCCGGCTGCGCGACGTCGTGCGGCTGGCCGGGTACTTCGTGCTGCGTGCGCCGCAGGTGACGGTCGGCACCGCGTTGCTGCTGGTCGCGGCGACGGTGCTCACGCTGGTCGCGTCGGAGGCGGCGCTCGCTGCGCTCGGTTCGGTGCTGGCGCTGGCGCTGGTCCGCGGCGGCCAGCCGATGATCACCACCATCCGACAGGAGTTCACCCGTCTTGAATGAGATACCCGACCGCTGTTGCGGAGCGGCGCGCCGATCTGCCCGGCGGCCGTGGCGTCGTCCCACATGCCGCCGACCGCGCCTCGGCGTCGGGGGTGGGATCAGGAACGGGTGCGGCTCGGGCGACCGACGAGCAGCGCCACCGCGGTCAGGGCGACCGCGCCCCAGGCCGGTGTCCAGTGGGGTTCGCGCTGAACCCAGGCGCCGACCGCCCCGCCGGCGGCATAGCTGGCGATCGTGAGTAGACCCAGCAGAATGCCGAGCTCGGCCCGGCCCCGGTCGGCACGGGGGTGGGTGAGCCAGCGTACGGCGTACTGGCCGGTCTTCTGCACCGTGCCCGACTGGTAGGTCGTGGTGGTGGCGAACCCGGCCGTGCTGGTGAGCAGTGTCGCGAGTGCTCCCATGGCGAGAGCGCCGCTGGCGGCGAGCACGATCCGGAAGCTCGCGTGGTGCCGGCCGTACGCGAGCAGCACGTTGAGTACCGCCCAGAGCACCAGGGCCGCCTCGGTGATCACCAGGTTCACCCACGTCGCCGCCCGGCCACGCCGCTGTCCGCGCAGCCAACTGGCGATTCCCGCACCCGCCCCGAACGCGACCAGTGCGGCCGCCGACGCCGGCCAGGCCGGGTGCTCCCCGGCGGGCCCCAGGCCGAGGAAGATCGCGTTTCCGGACTGGTTGGCGACGAAGGCGCCGTAGCGCAGAAACGCGAAGGCGTCCATGGCGCCGGCGATGCCGGTGGTGAGCGCCAAGGCCAGCAGCGGATGCCGGAACTCCTGGTACGAGTCCGTTGCGTCGCGCGCGGCTCCGCCAGACGGCATGGGCTCAGCGGCTCGGGCGCCGGTGCCCAGGTACGCCGTACGTCATCGTCTCTCCCAACCCAGCCCATATTTGCCCATAGCCCCAGGAACCTCTGAATAATCGCAAAGCCGGTCGGATCCGGGTAAACCTTCCCTAGAGTTGGGATCGCATCGGAAGGTCAACGAGCTGAGTCGCCGAGCCCGTCCCGAGGCGGTTCGACGCGCCCCCGGCGTCGGTGGTGGATCCACCCCCTGACCGGTGACGTCACTCGGCGACCGCTGAAAAGGATCAGGACATGCATCTCACACCGAGAGAGTTCGACAAGCTCACCATCCACTCGTTGGCGATGGTGGCCAATGCCCGCAGGGCGAAGGGTCTGAAACTCAACCATCCCGAGGCGGTGGCGGTGATCTGCGCCGCTGCCCTGGAGGGTGCCCGCGAGGGCAAGAACGTCGAAGAGGTCATGAACGAGGCGCGCAGCGTACTCAAGACGAACGACGTCCTGCCCGGCGTGGGAGACATGATCCCGATGGTCCAGGTCGAGGCGGTGTTCACCGACGGATCCCGGCTGGTCACCATCCACTCCCCCATTCAGTGAGGCGCCCCCACTCCATAAAGCGAGGAAGACATGGCGAAACAGCATCCCGGCCCGAACTCGAAGCACCTGCGACCCATCGGCGGCTACCGGCTGAGCGACCAGCCACTGGAACTCAACGCCGGCCGTCCGGTGACCGAACTTGCCGTACACAACACCGGTGATCGGCCCATCCAGGTCGGCTCCCACTTCCACTTCTTCGAGGCGAACCGCTTCCTCGAATTCGACCGGGAGGCCGCCTTCGGCAAACGGCTCAACATTCCCGCCACGACCTCGATCCGGTTCGAGCCGGGCGACCGGAAGACCGTGCAGCTGGTGCCGTACGGGGGTCGGCAGCGCGTGTTCGGCTTCAACGGTCTGGTCCAGGGCTGGACCGGTGACGACCCGACACCGCCGGACTACCGGCCCGATCGCGCCCAGTCTCTGCACAACGCGAAGGCACGGGGCTTCAAGTTCAGTGCGCAGCAGCAGGACCAGGGCGAGAACAAGAAGCAGTAGCAGCGACGAGCGCGTACCGAACCTGGAGCGGAAGAGTCATGAGTCAGATTTCGCGGCAAGAGTACGCCGGGATGTACGGCCCCACCACGGGCGACCAGATTCGGTTGGCCGACACCGACCTCTACATCGAGATCGAGAAGGACCTGCGCGTCCTGGGCGACGAGGTCATGTACGGCGGCGGCAAGACCCTGCGTGACGGCATGGGCAGCAGCAGCGAGGCCACCAACGCCGAGGGCGTGGTGGACCTGGTGATCACCAACGTGACCGTGGTCGACGCGCTGCTCGGCGTGATCAAGGCCGACGTCGGCATCAAGGACGGCAGGATCGCCGGCATCGGGAAGGCAGGCAACCCGAACATCATGGACGGGGTCACCCCCGGCCTGGTGACCGGGCCGGGGACCGACGCCATCTCCGGCGAGCACCTGATCCTGACCGCGGGTGGCATCGACGCCCACGTCCACCTGGTCACACCGCTCCAGGTGCAGACGGCGCTCAGCAACGGGGTGACCACCCTGTGGGGCGGCGGCACCGGCCCCTCCGACAGCACCAACGGCGTCACCATCACGCCGGGGCCGTGGAACATCCAGAACATGATGCGCGCCTTCGAGAACCTGCCGATCAACATCGGTTTGCTGGGCAAGGGCAACAGCAGTGGACGGGGGCCGCTGGTGGAGCAGATCCTGGCCGGGGTTCCGAGCTTCAAGATCCACGAGGACTGGGGTGCGCCGCCAGCGGTGATCCGGTCGTGCCTGGCCGTCGCCGACGAGTTCGACGTACAGGTCAGCGTCCACACCGACACACTCAACGAGAGCGGCTACATCGAGGACTCCATCGCCGCCTTCGAGGGTCGGACCATCCACACCTTCCACACCGAGGGCGCCGGCGGCGGCCACGCGCCGGACATCATCAAGGTGGCCGGCCAGATGAACGTGCTGCCCGCCTCGACCACGCCGACCGTGCCGTACGGCATCAACAGCCAGTCCGAGCTGTACGACATGATCATGGTCTGCCACAACTTCAACCCGCAGGTGCCCTCCGACGTCGCCTTCGTGGAGAGCCGCATCCGTACCGAGACCATCGCGGCCGAGGACGTGCTGCTCGACGAGGGCGTCATCTCGATGATGCAGAGCGACTCGCAGGCCATGGGCCGGGTCGGGGAGACCTGGCTGCGCACGATCCAGCTCGCCGGTCAGATGAAGAACGTCCGGGGCAAGCTCGCCGAGGACTCCCCCGACCACGACAACTTCCGGGTGCTGCGCTACGTCGCCAAGATGACCATCAACCCGGCCATCACCCAGGGCGTCTCCCACGTCATCGGGTCGATCGCCCCGGGCAAGCTGGCCGACCTCGTACTCTGGGAGCCCGCCTTCTTCGGTGTGAAGCCCAAGATGGTGCTCAAGAGCGGGATGATCGCATGGTCGATCATGGGCGACCCGAATGCCTCGCTGCCGACGCCGCAGCCGGTCTACTACCGGCCGGCGTTCGGCGCGACCGGGTCCCAGGTCGCCAAGAACTGCGTCACCTTCGTCTCCAAGGCCGCCTACGAGTGCGGCATCGGCGAGCAGTTGGGCCTGCAGCGGCAGGTCATGCCGGTCTATCGGTGCCGCAACCTGACCAAGCGGGACATGGTGCGCAACGACCGGACCCCGAAGCTCGAGGTCGATCCGGAGACCTTCGCGGTCAAGATCGACGGCGTCCACGCGACCGTGCCGCCGGCCAGCAACCTCCCTATGAGCCAGCTCTACTTCTTCAGCTGACGACCGGCAGGACCGCCTCCGCAAGGTCCCGCCGGTGGAGATCGCGCGTGAAAGGAAACAGATGCTTGTCGAAACGGTACTCGGTAACGCGGCCGAGCCGGACTGGGCCGAGCGGCTCAGCCAGTCCAGGGTCGATGATCTGCTCCTCGACCAATGGGAGGCGCAGAAGAGCCGGCTGCGCAAGACGACCAGTCTCGGCACCGAACTCGCGCTCTCGCTGTCTCGCGGAGTACGGCTGCGTGACGGCGACATCCTGGCGTGGGACGACCTCACCGCCACGGCGGTGGTGGCCCGGATCGCGCTCGGCGAGGTGATGGTCGTGCACCTCGACAAGCTGCACGGCGAATCCCTGGACATGGTGATCCGGTCGGCCGTCGAACTCGGTCACGCGATCGGCAACCAACACTGGCCGGCCGTGGTGAAGGGCACGAAGATGTACGTACCGCTGACCGTGGACCGCAAGGTGATGGACTCGGTGATGCGTACCCACTCGTTCACCGGCATCTCGCACGAGTTCATTCCCGGCACCGAGGTCATCGCCTACCTCGCCCCGCACGAGTCGCGGCGGCTGTTCGGCGGGGCGGACTCCACCCCGCACTCGCACCTGCCCGCCGACCTCAACTGAGGAGCGTCTCCGCGTGCCCACGATGGCCGAGACGCTGAGGCTGCTGCAATTCGGCGACTCGGCGTTCCCCGTCGGCGCCTTCTCGTTCTCCAACGGTCTGGAGATGGCCGTCCAGCACGGGATCGTGCACGACCGAAGCAGTCTGCAGGACTTCGTCCGGACGGTCACCCGGCTCGCCGCCACGGGCGACGGCGTCGCCGTGCTCGCCGGCCACCGTGCCGCGGCCGTCGGCGACCTCGACCAGGTCCGGCGGGCGGACGAGGCCGTCCACCTGCGCAAAATCAACGAGGAGATGCGCACCATGTCGGTACGGATGGGCCGCAAGCTGGCCGACGCGTCCAACCGGATCATCGGTGAGTCGCTGCTGAAGAAGCGAGCCAGCGAGACCGACAACCCGGTCCCGGTGACCTATCCGGTGGCCCTGGGGGTGCTCTTCGCCGAACTCGGCATCCACGAGGAGGGTGCTTTCGCGGCCCACCAGTACGGTGCGGCGTCGATGGTGTTGAGCGCGGCCATCCGGCTGCTGCGGGTGGACCATTTCGATGCGCAGTCGATCCTCTTCGCCGTCAACGAGCAGGTCGCCGCCGACTACCAGGAGGTAGCCGGCGCGGGCCTCGACGACATGCAGGGCTTCGCTCCGCACCTCGACATCCTGGCCGGCGCGCACCAGCACACGCACGTACGCATGTTCATGAGCTGAATCGAAAGCGAACCCCCACCCCTCGCACTGCCCACTGATTCGAGAAGGGTCGATCACAGATGAAATCAGCAAGTCGTATCGGCGTCGGTGGCCCGGTGGGCAGCGGCAAGACCGCCATCATCGAGACCGTCGTGCCCCGCCTGGTGGAGCAGGGGCTGCGCGTCCTCGTCATCACGAACGACGTGGTCACCACGGAGGACGCCAAGCACGTCCGACGTGCGTTGACCGGAATCCTGGTCGAAGAGCGGATCGTCGGCGTCGAGACGGGCGCCTGCCCGCACACCGCCGTACGCGAGGACCCGAGCATGAACCTCGCCGCGGTGGAGGACATGGAGGCGCGATTCCCCGACAGCGACGTCGTGCTCATCGAAAGCGGCGGCGACAACCTCACCCTGACCTTCAGCCCTGCCCTGGTCGACTACTTCATCTACGTGATCGACGTCGCGGCCGGTGACAAGATCCCGCGTAAGAACGGCCCGGGGATCTCCAAGTCCGACATTCTGGTGATCAACAAGACCGACCTGGCGCCGTACGTCGACGCTGACCTGAGGGTCATGGCGCGCGACGCGGAGTTGATGCGCAACGGCAAACCGTTCGTCTTCACCAACTGCAAGACCGGTGAGGGCGTCGACGAGTTGGTCGATCTGGTCAGGCGCAACGTGCTCTTCGACACCGAAGTGCTCACATGACGTCATCGCTGGACCTCGTCCCGGAGCTGGCACCGTACCAGGACCAACCAGCTCAGTTGCCCGCCGCCGCGAATGGCAAGGTCGGAGTGCTGCGGCTCGGCTTCGAGCGGCGTGGTGACCGGACCGTCCTGAGCGATCTCTACCGGCAGTCGCCGCTGCTGGTCCAGCGGGCGCTGTACTGGGACGAGGAGATGCCCGGGCTGCCGTGCGTGATGATCCTGACCACCTCTGGTGGGGTGCTCCAGGGCGACCGTCTCCAGATGGACGTCGACCTCGGTGCCGGGGCGCAGGCGCATCTGGTCACCCAGGCCGCCACCAAGATCCAGGAGATGGACGCCAACTACGGCACCCAGCAGCAGAGCATCACCCTTGCCGACGACGCCTATCTGGAATTCCTCCCGGAGCCGGTGATCCCGTTCCGGCACAGCCGGTTCGTCTCCCACACCCTGGTACGACTGGCGGAAACCGCCACCCTGCTCTATGCCGAGGTGCTCCAGCCCGGACGCAAGTACTACCGTGACGGGGAGATCTTCGCCTACGACCTCTTCTCCTCCCAGGTCCGCGCGGAGCGGCCGGACGGACGAGGGCTGTTCGTGGAGAAGTTCGTGATCTCCCCCGGCCGGTTCCCGGTCGCCCGGATCGGGATGATGGATCGATTCCACGTCTTCGGCAACGTCATGTTGCTGACCGATGCCGGGCGGGCCGCGCGCGTCTACGAGCGAACCGCACCCCCCGTCTGGGACGAGGAGACCCCGCTGGCCACCGCGGTCAGCCGGCTGCCCAACGAGGCCGGCCTCGTCTTCAAGGTCCTCGGCCAGGAAACGGAGCCGGTCCGCGCGGCGGTCCGCGCCTTCTGCACCGCTGCCCGCGAAGAGGTGACCGGATGCACCTTTCCGCCGACCTTCAGTTGGCGCTGACCTGACAGGGGATCGACCGTGGCTGCCATCACGCGGAGCTGGAGAGAACTGGCCGACGGCAATCCGTTGGTCCGGTTCGTCGATGCCTGCCTCCGCGGAACGGCGCAGGTGCTGCTCCAGAACAATCCGCTCACCGGCCTGCTGATCCTGATCGCGATCGCCTGGGGCGCGTTCGACAACGGGCAGGCCCGAGTCGTCGTCGGTGCGTTGATCGGGCTGGTCGTCGGGACGCTCACCGCGTTGGCGTTGCAGGTCGACCCGACCTCGTGGCGACAGGGACTGTTCGGTTTCAGCCCGCTGCTGACCGGGATCGCGGTTCCGGCGTTCCTGGCTGATCGCCCGCTGATGTGGCTCTACCTGGTACTCGGCGCGGCGGCGACCACCGTGGTCACGCTCGCCCTGAACGCCGTGTTCAAGCGGTGGGGGCTGACCGCCTTCACGTTTCCGTTCGTACTCACGACCTGGGCGCTGCTGCTGGCTGCGTACCAGTTCGACCGATTCGTCGTGGCGACCCAGCTACCGCCGAGACTCCCCGGTACGGGGACGGTGACCGGCGGCAGCTTCGACTGGGACCTCGTACCCGCTTTCCTGCGCGGGGTCTCCCAGGTCTTCCTGACCGACAGCTGGATCAGCGGGCTGCTCATCGTCGTCGCGCTGATGATCAACTCCTGGCGATCGGCTCTCTTCGCCGTGGTGGGCAGCGTCGGGGCGACCCTGCTGGCGCTCTGGTTCGGTGCCGACGGGACCTCGCTGGAGAAGGGGTTGTTCGGCTTCAACGCGGTCCTGACGGCGATCGCGGTGGGAGCCGTCCTGCACCGGCCCGGCGGGTTGGTGACCGCGTACGCGCTGTTCGGGATCGCCTTCACGCTCGTCGTCCAGATGGCGATGACGACATTCCTCAGCCCGCTCGGCATCCCGGTGCTGACCGGGCCGTTCAACGTCGCCACCTGGCTGTTGCTTCTGCCCGACCGGCACTTCGCACCCGTACCCAACCACGAACGGGTCAAGGAGACCGTGGTGTCCACCGTACGGCGCTCGCTCTGATCCGAACCACGACGAAAGGGGGCGGGTCATGTCCGCTCAGCACGCGGTGAACCCGGGCGACACCGCCTGGGTGCTGGTCTGCGCCGGGCTGGTGCTGTTCATGACGCCCGGCCTCGCCGCCTTTTACGGCGGGATGGTACGCAGCCGCAACGTCCTGGCAATGATGCAGCAGAACATGATCGCCTTGGGCGTCGTCAGTCTCACCTGGGTGCTGGTCGGTTACACCATCGCCTTCGGCGACGACGCCGGGAGTGGGCTTTTCGGCAACCTCGAACTGTTCGGGCTGACCGACCTGAGGCAACCGCCCGCGCCCAACCTCCACGTCGTCGACGACCGGGTCACCATACCGACGCTGGCGTTCGTCGCGTTTCAGATGATGTTCGCGGTCATCACACCCGCGCTGATCACCGGAGCCACCGCGGGTCGGCTGAAGTTCGCAGGCTGGGTGCTCTTCCTGGCGATCTGGTCCATCGTGGTCTACGCACCGGTCGCGCACTGGCTCTGGCACCCCGACGGCTGGCTGGCCGGGTTCGGCACCCAGGACTGGGCCGGCGGCCTGGTTGTGCACGCCAGCGCGGGCGCCGCGGTCCTCGCCGTACTGCTGGTCGTCGGCCGGCGGCGGCACTGGCCGCACGCTGCGGCACCGCCGAACTCGATCCCCCTGACCGTCCTCGGGGCGGGCATCCTGTGGTTCGGCTGGTTCGGCTTCAACGGCGGAGACGGACTACAGGCCAACGGCGTTGCCGCCCAGGCGGTGCTCAACACCCATCTCGCCGCCGCCGCCGCGATGCTGGTCTGGCTGGTGGTGGAACGGGTCAAGGACGGCCACAGCACGGTGGTCGGGGGTGTCTCGGGCGCCATCGCGGGTCTCGCGACAGTCACCCCGACCGCCGGGTACGTCAACACACTGTCCGCCATCGCGATCGGCGCGACAGCCGGCCTCGTCTGCCACCTCGCGCTCCGGCTGAAGTACCTCCTGCGACTCGACGACGCGCTGGACGTCCTCGCGGTGCACTTCGTCGGTGGCATGCTCGGCACGCTCCTGCTCGGCCTCTTCGGCAACAGCGGCATCAACCCGCTCGGTCGCGACGGGCTGTTCCTCGGTGGTGGCGGGAGCCTGCTGTGGTATCAGCTCGTCGGGATACTCAGCGTGGTGGTGTTCTCGTTCGTCCTGACCTGGTTGATCGCCACCGGGGTGCAGGCGGTGATCGGCCTGCGTGCACCCGTCGCCGACCAGGACGGGCTCGATCGGGCGCAGCAGGGCACCGACGCCTACCATCTGGGCGGCGTGACGAGCCTGGCCGCCCCGGGAGGACCGCGACGCCAGCGCGGGCGGGCCGGGTCCGGGAAGGCCACCAGGTCCCCGGTGTCGGCCGGGCACGAGGTCAGACTGGTCAGCGCCCTGCTCGACCCCGCGCGGGTGAGCAACAGCGGGGAACTGCGGGAGGCGCTGCTCAGCGCCGGTGCCATCTCGCTGACGGTCGCCGACGCCGCGGCGGCCACCGACGAGCCGGAGCAGCGGGTACTGCCTCGCGGCTACTGGCAACAGCAGCCCCTCCTGGACAGGCTGCGGGTCGACGTGCTGACGACCGAGGACGCGATGGCGGATGTCGTCGAGACGCTCTCCCGGTTCGAACCGCGTGTGGTGTGGTCGTCGGACGTGGCACCGGTGGTCGTCGAGTAGCACGGGCCGGTGCCGGCTCAGTGCAGCGGGCGGCCCCGCACATCCGGTACGCCGGACTTGCGGTGGAAGTAGGCGTTGATCTGGTCGCACCACTCCTGGGCGCAGCGGAGCTGCTCGGCCAGGCGCTCGCTGACCCGGGCGTGCACGGCCGGGTCGACCAGCCCGGCCAGCGACTCCCACCGGCGGCTCATCTCGATCACCTCCGCCAGCCCCGCGAAGTGGGTGTCGTAGATGTGCTGGATCACCGTGCTGCCGCTGTGCAGCACGTGGTCGTAGGGCACGTGGTGGAAGAAGAGCAGCAGCTCGTCGGGGCACCGATCCAGCGACTCGTACACCTGTGACCAGGGTGGCGGATACTGGCCGGTGAAGCCGGTGCCGGTGGCGCGGGTACGATCCACGCCCACCCCGTCGCGGTCGGCGAAGTGGTACGTGCCCCACGGGGTGTACTCGTACCCGTCCACGTCGGGCCCGTAGTGGTGGCCGGGCCGGACCATGAAGCCCACGCCCAGCGGGGCGGTGTACCGCTCGTAGGTGCGCCACGAGTCGTCCATCACCTCGTGCAGCGTCCGCCGCAGCATCTCGGGGTCGGCCGAACGCGCCGGGTCGAAGGTCAGGTCGATCCACTCATCGAGCACCGCCTCCGGGGCCAGCGCCGGGTCCCAGGCGAGCCGGCCGAAGGCGTACAGGTTGGCCTGGGCCAGCGGGTGCCCGGTCCAGAACCGGTCGTCGCCCACGTTGGAGACCGCGACCAGGTCGCCGCCGTCGGCGGCCACGTCGGCCACCGACCGGCCGCCCTCGCCCCACGGGCGGTACCGCAGCACCTCGCTCCACCACGGGGCCAGGTAGCAGACATGCCGCTGCTGGCCGGTGTACTCCTGGGTCACCTGGAACTCCACCGCCAGCCGGGTGCCCGGCATCGCCGCGATCACCGGGGAGACCGGCTCGCGCACCTGGAAGTCCATCGGACCGTGCTTGACCTGCACGAACACGTTGTCCCGGAACCGGCCGTCGAGCGGGGCGAAGTGGTCGAAGGCGGCCCGGGCGCGGTCGGTCGAGCGGTCCCGCCAGTCCTGCCGGTGGTTGTAGACGAAGGCCCGCCAGTGCACCACGCCGCCGTACGGCGCCAGCGCCTCGGCCAGCAGGTTCGCCCCGTCTGCGTGGTCGCGGCCGTAGCTGAACGGCCCGGGCTGCCCCTCCGAGTCGGCCTTCACCACATAGCCGCCGAAATCCGGGATGCGGGCGTACACCCGCCGGGTGGTCTCGGCCCACCAGGTGCGCACCGCCTCGTCGAGCGGGTCGGCGGTGGCCAGTCCGGCGAGGACGACCGGCGCGGCGAAGGTGACCGAGAGGTGCACCCGGATGCCGTACGGCCGCAGATCGTCGGCGATCTCGGCGACGTCGTCGAGCCGGTCGGTCAGCAGCCGCGCCTCGGTGGCGTGCACGTTGACGTTGTTCACCGCCACCGCGTTGACGCCGCACGCCGCCAGCAGCCGCGCGTACGCCCGCACCCGGGCGCGGTCGCGCCGGGGTCGCCCGTCGCGCCAGAAGATCGAACCGCCAGCGTAGCCGCGTTCGACCTGCCCCATCACCGGATGCTCGTCGACGTTGTCCCAGTGGTCGAGCATCCGCCGGCTCAGCGCCGGGCGGTGCACCCGCACCGGGCACTCGGGGCCGAAGGCCGTGTCGCCGAGGCGGACCACCTCGAACAGTCCGTAGAGGAGCCCGGCGGGCGCGTCGGCCAGCACCACGGTTACCTGGCCGTGACGGGCCAGCGCGAACCCTTCGGCACCGAGCGCCCCGGCGAGGTCGACGTGCGCCGCGCGGACAGCAGCGAGGTCGACGTGCGCCGCGTGGACAGCAGCGAGGTCGGCGCCGGACGCCGCGGTGGCGTCGGGTGCGTCGCCGGGCCGGCGGTCGGCCTCCGGCAGCGCCGGGATCAGGGCGAGCACCAGGTCGGCCGGCCGAGCGCCGGGCTCGTCGGTCGCCCGCCGGACAGTGCCGCCGTGTCCGGCGCAGGCCCGCTCGACCTCACCGACCACCGTGTCGACGAGCTTCCCGTCGCCGGCCACGAGGGTGTGCCGGGAACCGACGGCGCGGAACGCCTCCGGCGGCAGCCAGGCAGGGTGTACGTCGGGAGCGGGCTCGGGCGTGGGCACAGGCATTCGGCGGCGATGGCCTCGCATTGCGCAGATCGTAATGATTGCGTCGAATCCGTCAAGGTGCTTCCGGAAGTCACGCCCCGGCCCCTTCCCGCGCTGTCGCGGCGCCGGGTCGGCCGTTTACCGGTCACTTTTCCCGGGTAGACGCCCGACCCGTGGCGAGAAAGGGGCCGGCGAGGTGAACGACGACCAGTTCATCGACTCCGTGGCGCACCGAACGGGCGCGTCGGCCGAGCAGGCCGCCGCCATCGCGCGGGCCACGCTGACCACCCTCGCGGAGCGGATCGACGGCGGCGAGGCGCGCGACCTCGCCACCCGGCTGCCCGAGGCGCTGCGGGCGTACGCCTTCGCTCCCGATGAGACCGCCGAGCCGTTCGGGCTCGACGTGTTCGTGCAGCGGGTCGGCGGGCGGGCCGATGTCGAACCCGACCTGGCGCAGGCCGGCATCCGGGCAGTCTTCGACACGATCCGCGACACCATCGATGCGCGCGACTACGACGACGTCATCGCGCAACTGCCCGCCGAGCTGTGGCAGGTGGCCAACCCGGCCCCGCCGTACGACCGGTAAGGCAACCCGGAGCTACGAGACGGCCGGTTCCAGATACACCGGCAGGTGGTGCCCGGCCTTTGCGACGAACATGGCCACCTCGTACGCCATGTCCCCCACCTCGGCGTCACCGTCGATGCCGACGGCGAGGACCGCGCCGTTGCCGGTCGTGGCGTGGAACAGGAACGCCCGCGACATCTGCACGACGACCTGGTGCAACTCGCCGTCGCCGCACACCCGGGCGGCGGCCAGGCCGAGTGCCTGGAGGCCGCAGACCATGCTGGACAGCTGGCCGGCGAGCTCGTCGTCGATGCCACGGGACGCCCCCAGCAGGAGCCCGTCCGGCGAGAGCACCACCGCGAACTGCGCACCCGGTACCCGGCCGACGATGTCGTCGAGCGCCCGACCGAGGTTGTCGGCGGTGGCCACAGCAGGGGTCATGGAGTTGTCCTCTCCGATCGGCGGTACTGACGACTGCGGAATGCTCTCGCGGCTCACGTGCCGCCCCGTCGCGGCCAGGGCTGCCCGGTCGGGGCGGCGGACCGGTCGGCCAGGATGGTGCGCAGCAGGGCCAGCAGCTCGGGGCGGTTGGCGCAGTTGAGCCGGGAGCGCATCCGGGCCACGTGGTGCTCGACCGTCTTGGCCGAGATGAACAACCGGTCGCCGATCTCCCGGTAGGTCAGCCCGGTGACCATCAGCTCGGCCACCTCCCGCTCCCGGTCGCTGAGTCGCTGGCCGGCGGCGCCGGGCGGTGGCGTGCCGGTCCGGTCACCCCACCCGGCCTGGAGCGTGCGCGCGCAATCCAGCAGCGTCGTCATTGCCCGGCGGTCTGCGGTGCGGATGGCGGCCTGTCCGGCCAGTCGGGCGCCGTCCCAGCACAGGCCGATGTCGTACAGGCCGCGCGCGGCGGTCTCCACCCGGGCCGGGTCGACCATGCCGCGCAGCACCTCCACCCAGCACGCCGCGGCACCGGCCACCACCGCGCCGTAGCGGCTGTGTCCGGCGGCGGCGGTCAGGGCGGCCACATGGTCGTCGGCGGTGGCCGGGTCCTCGGTGAGGATCGCGGCGTGCAGCCCGCTCCAGTGCAGCGGTGTGCGCCACAGCGGCGGGTCGTCGAGCCGCCCGAGCAGGAGCCGAGCGGCCCGCAGGTACGGCTGCAGGCGGCCCAGGTCGCCCAGCCGGGCACCGGCGATGGCCAGTTCGCCGAGCGGAAGAAGGGTGAACAGGTCGACCGGGTGGCGGACCAGCGCCTCCAGCGCGGGCACCCAGCCGCGCCGCAGCGCGCCGAGGTCGCTGGTACGCCGGGCGATGCCCAGATTCAGTCCCACGGCGAACAGGTCGTCGCGGGACTCCAGCGGGCCACCGGCGGTCACCGCCGCGAGCTGTTCGGCGGCGGCTGCCGTGCGGCCCCGCACCATGAGGATCCAGGCCCGCAGCAGCCGGTGTCGAGGAGCCAGCAGCGGACCACCGAGACCGCTGGTCAAGGCCCGGTCGAGAAGCCGCTCGGCGATGTCCAGCTCACCGCAGTGCAGCGCGGTGAGGGCAGCCAGGGCGGCCGGGCTGTCCGGCAGCAACACCGCCCGACCGTCGGGTTCCAGCAGCGCGGCGGCCTGCACGAGCGTGGACAGGGCGTCGGCCGCGGGGCCGTCGACGCTGTGGCGTACCCCGTCGGCCATCAGCCGGGCGGCGCTGGCGTGCAGCGTCGGCGGCTCGTCCCGGTCGGCGCGGTTCGGTTCGGTCCGCTCGGCGGGGCAGGCGGTGGCAAGTGCGCCGAGGGCGGCGAAGGCGGCGGCCGAGGCCCGGCCGGACCACTGGTACAGCTCTACGCTGCGGTCGGCCTGGCCACGGTGGGCCAGGGCGGTCGCGGCGACGACCGCAGCTTCCACCCGCTGCGCCGACGAGGCCGTGGTGAGTAGTCGGCCGGACAGCCGCAACGCCAGGTCGAGGTCGCCGGCGAGGGCCGCCGCCGCGGCCTGCCGGGCGACGGCGGGCCGACCACCGGACGCCGCCATGGCGAACAGCCGTGCCGCGAGCGCCGGCTCCGCCGCCAGGGCCTCCTCCGCCGCCGCTTCCAGCGTGGCGGCCGGGCAGTCGCCGGCCACCCCGGCGGCGAGCAGCGAGCGGACCAGGGGCAGCACCGATGCGCCGTGAGCCAACCGCAGTTGGGTGAACCGGCGCCAGAGGGCGGTGCGGTCGGTGGCCGGGCTCAGCAGGGTCACCGCACGCGCGACGATCGGGGTGAGCTGGCCGTCCGCGCCCACCAGGCCGGCTGCCCGGGTCTCGGCGAGCAGCGCGTCGATTTCCGCCGATTCGCGGCCGAGCAGGGCACACAGCTCGTCGACCGGCAACGGCACATCGGCGGCCAGGGCGATCAGCAGCCGCCGGGCATCGGGGGCCAGATCCTCCAGGTCGGCACCGAACCGCAGCAGCACCTGGTGCGGCGGCTCGGTTGGCGGGCCGGCAGCGGGCTCGTGCTCGCGCACTTCTCGGACCAGCCACTCGACGTGGCGGGGCACACCGCCGGTCTGGGTGTGCACGAAGTCGACCACGTCGGGGTGCCGGCCGAGCCGGGTCGTGGCGGCGAGGTAGGCGGCGGTGCGGGCGCGGGTGAACGGGGTGAGCGGGATCAGGCGCCCGTCCCGGCGCAGCGCCTCGGTGAGCGCGACCAGACCCGCCGGTCGGGGCCACGGCCGGTAACTGACCGCGAGCCGGTGCCGTCGACCGGCCACCAGCGCGTGCAGGGTGCGCAGCCGGGCGTCGTCGAGCAGGTGCGCGTCGTCGACCAGGAGCACCGCGTCCGCGTCGAGGGCAGCCCCGTCGGTGGGCACGTCGGTGTGGACGACGACCCCGGCGCGGCGGTAATGCCCGGCCAACTCGTGCAGGTACGTGGTGCGGCCGTGACCGCCGGGACCGGTCACACCCAGCGCCAGCGGGACCGCCGGGTCGGCTGCGACCGCGTCGAGCAGCGCGCGCGGCTCGGCCTCGATCATCAGGGGACTTTCGGACGCACTGATCGTGGTCATGGGGGTCATCCTTCGCGCCCTCTGCTGCGAGCCAGCCTGCGGCGAGACTTCGGCAGGTCCAGCGGGGTGAATCGGACTGGTGGGCGAGGCGGGGGCTCGTCACGCGGACGGTCGTCGCGCGGGGGTGGCTGCGGTGCGGCGGCGGCTCGGGCGACACCGGCGGCCACGGCGGGTGGCCCCGCCGGCAGCGGACGCGGCATCAGGATCTCGGCGGCGGCGACGGCCGCCCCGAGCGCGTCGGTCACCTGCGGATCGGGGGCCGTCTCGACGGAAAGCCCGGCGGCGGCGAGCAGCTCCGCGACCAGCGGGACCCGGCTGGCACCGCCGGTGAGCAGGACGCCGTCGAGCCGGCTGGGCGTCAGGCCCGCGGCGTGCACGACGCACAGCAGCGACTCGACCGTGGCCCGCACGGCGGGGCGGATCAGCTCCTCGAACTGCAACCTGGTCACCGGTACCCGCACCGGGCCGGTCGGCAGACACAGCTCCACGTCGGCCGTCGGGTCCACGGTCAACCGCTGTTTGGCCTGCTCACAGCTTATGGGCAGCGCGCGCAGCGTGGCGCGGGCCGCGGCGCCGGTGGCGGCGAGTTCGCGGGCGAGCACGATCCGCACGTGCTCGGCCAACGCCTCGTCGAAGTAGGTGCCGCCGAGGCCGGGCAGCCCCTGCGGTACGCCGACCGTCTCGAACCGTCCCCGCGAGTTGCGGCGGACCAGCGCGGTTTCGAAGGTGGCACCGCCGAGGGCGTACACGGCGACCAGATCGCCTTCGACACCCCGCGCCGCGTGGCCTTCGGCCACGGTGATCGTACGGGGCAGCAGGGTCACCTCGCCCACGCCGCGCTCCCACAGGGCGCGCCGCAGCAGCTCACGCCGGTGCCGGCCCCACCCTGCGGGATGGCTGAACACGATCGCCTCGGCCGTTGCGCCGGTTGCCTGGCGGACCCGCTCGACCACGTCGGCGGCGAGCAGCGCGACCAGTGTCTGCGGCGGGTACGGGACTCCGTGGAGCACCGCCTGCACGTCGTCGCCGACCCTGCTCAGTACATTCTGGACGGCGCAGTCCGCGTCACCTTCGTCACCAGGCGTGACGGCGCTCTCGGGCGACAGCAGGGCCGACAGCAGCCGGGCCGACGACAGCCGCGCCGACCCGGGCCCCAGCGCGACGACCTCGGGTCGGCCCCAACCACCGTCGCGGCGGTGGGCCACCGCCGCGACGACGCTGGTGTTGCCGATGTCGATCCCGAGGGCGTACGGCATCTGCCTGCTTTCTTGATCGCTCGAGCGTCGGCGGTACTGATGGACGCCCGACCATACGGGGATGCCCCACGGGGATCCCGTACGGGCCCTACGTTCGTACCAGAGATCACCATCGCATCAGGAGCCCCAAATTCAGCCGATCCCCGCCCCCCAATCCCCCTAACGTACGAGGGGACGCTGGTCCCTAACCGGGCGGGGCGGATTGCGGAATCACCCCCGATGACCACTGCCGCTCACCGACCGTAGCGTCGTCGGCGATCAGTGGTCACTGACCCATGACTGAGGAGAACCACCAAGATGGACCAGACACTGCACGACTTCGTGCTCAACCTGCTCGTCGACGCCGACGCCCGCTCGGCTTTCGACCTCGATCCGGAGAGCGCGCTGCGGGCTGCGGGGCTGAGTGACATCACGGCCGCCGACGTGCAGGACGTGGTGCCGCTGGTGATCGACTACGCGCCGGTGCACGGGTTCACGTCGGCGGCTCCGGCAGCCCCTCAACTCGGCGTCGAGTCGCTGACCGGTGACAGCACCGACGTGATCGGGCAGTTGCAGAGCGTGGCCCAGCAGCTCGCGCCCGGCGGCTCCCAGTCGGGGGTGGACCTCAACGCGGGCTCGCTCGGCGCGCTCGCCGTGGATCCGTCGACGGTCACCCTCGGAGGGAACGTGCTGCCCGGCGTCGGCCTGGGCGCGTCGCCCACCGGCGTCGGCGTGGGCCTCGACGGCGTGCACGACGTGGCGAACACCCTGGACGCGGGGGTTGGTGAGGCGATCGACCGCACCACCGGTCCGCGGATCGATGACGCGGTGGATTCGGTGGGTGACCCGGTGTCCGTCGTGGATGGTGCCGGATCCGGGCTGCTCGACACCACGGCGGGCCTGCTGCCCAGTACCGCGAGCCACGCCGGTGACCTGGTCGGTTCGCTCGGGGTCGACGACACGCTGGGCGGGCTGGGCCTGCAGGAGACGGCCGGCGGCGTGGTCGGGTCGCTGGACGTGCCGTCGACGGTGGGCGGGGTGACCAGCCAGGTGGACGGTCTGCTCTCCGGCGTCACGGGCGGCGCGACGGGTGCGGTGACCGGTGACGCGACGGTCTCCGGCGAGGCGTCCACCTCGACCGGCGGTCTGCTGGGCCTGGGCGACGGCCTGTTCTAAAGCGTGCGCCGGTTCTGAAGCGCGCACCGGGGCGGAGATCGGACGGTAGTCGGCCCGATCTCCGCCGTAACCGGCTCTTGATATTTGCGCAAAAATCAGCAAACTCGGTGCGGTGGTAGCGGGGATCTGGCTGGATGTGCTCGACGACATCGCCCGCACCTGTCAGGAGCACAATCGCAACGACCTGCTGCAGGCGGTCCGCCTCAAACGCGCCCATCTGCTCGATCCGACGCTGACCGTCCTGATCGTGGGCGAGGCGAACCAGGGCAAGAGCCAACTGGTCAACGCGATCGTCACCGCGCCGGTCTGCCCGGTCGGGGACAACCGTACGACGGTGCTGCCGACCGTGGTGCGCCACGCGGAGGCGATCTCGGCGACCGTGGTGCAGACGCCGGTGCCCGCACCGGGAACTCTCGCCACCGTCGCGACGACAGTGGAGAGACATCCGGTGCCCACCGAGCAGGTCGCGGCGGGGGTGGCCGGTGGCGTCGGCCGTCGGCCGGGCGGCGGCCCCGCGTACGTCGAGATCGGCGTGCCCCGGCGTCTGCTCGGCGCGGGTGTGGTGCTGGTGGACACGCCCGGTAGCGACGACCTGCCCAGCGCGAACACCGGCACCCCGGTCACTTCGCTCGCCCGCGCGGACGCGGTCCTGCTGGTCACCGACTCCACCCGGGACCTCTCGGCCACCGAACTCACCATGCTGCTGCACCTCACCCGCGCGCACGCCAATGTGATCGTGGTGCAGACCAAGACCGACCTGGTGCCGGACTGGCGTGCCGTGGCCGACCGCAACCGGCGGCACCTGGTCGACGCCGGGGTGCCGGCCACTCTGATCCCCGTGTCGGCGGCGCTCCGCCTGCACGCCGCCGCCACCGACGACCACGCGCTCAACGCGGAATCCGGGTTCCCGGCCCTCATCGCCCGCATCCGGCACGACCTGGCCGGCAAGTCCGATCTCCTGGCCCCGGCATCGGTGGCGATGATCGCGCGCACCGTGATCGAGCAGCTGGCCGCACCGCTGCGAGCGGAGCTGGAGAGCCAGCAGTCCACGGAGGAATCCGCCCCACTGGCCCGGCTGCACGCCGCGCAGCGGGAGGTCGACGAGCTTCGTCGCTGCTCCACGCGCTGGCAGAACACACTGACCGACGAGATGGCCGACCTGCTCTCGGACATCGAGTACGACCTGCGCGACCGGACCCGGCACATCCTGAAGATGGTCGACGAGGCATTCGAGACCGCCGACCCGCTGGTCGCATGGGACACCGTCCAGACGTGGCTGACCCGAAGCCTGGTGGAGGCGGCGGAGGCGAACCGGCAGTGGCTCACCCTGCGTTGTGAGCATGTCGCCCGGCGGGTCGCCGAGGCCTTCACCCGGTACGGTCACGGAGTGCTACCGCCCTGGCCGCTGGTGACGCCGCCGGCACACAGGGCACCGCCACCGGAGATCGAGCGACCGACCGTCGAACGGTTCACCGTGGGCCAGAAGGTGTTCACCGGGATGAAAGGCTCCTACGGCGGCCTGCTGATGTTCGGCCTGGCGCTGACGCTGGCCGGCATGCCCATGATCAACCCAATCTCGATCTCAGCCGGCGCGCTGTTCGGCGGCAAGAGCATCCGCGACGAGGGACGGCAGTTGCTGCGCCGCCGCCAGGCCACGGTCAAGGCGGCGGTCCAGCGTCACGTCGATGACTTTTTCGTCCGGGTGAGCAAGGAGAGCCGGGACACCGCCCGCCAGGTGCAGCGCGTCCTGCGCGACCACTTCGCCGCGCTGACCGACGAGTTGCAGGCGGGCATCGTCGAGTCGCTACGCACCGCCAAGAAGGCGGCCGACACCGACGCGGCGGCACGTGAGCGGCGGCAGCACGAGATCATGCGGCGGATGAGCCGGCTGGCCGCCGTCTACGAGCAGGCGCAACAGGTGGCCGGCACACGCCCTGCGCCGCTGGCGGCCCGGCCGTGACCGGCTCGTGGCTGGACACGTCGGTTCGGGGTCTGTTGCATCAGGCGCTGGACGTCTACCGGGACAATCCGCGCGCCACCGGTCACATACATGACCATTTGGCCCGGCTCGACCAGCCGCTGCGGGTAGCGGTCGTCGGTCGTTGGCGCAGCGGCAAGTCGACGCTGCTCAACGCGCTGCTGGGTGAGGAGGTGGCACCGGTCGACGGGAACGCCTTCACCTGGTACGAGGACGGGCCGCAGCCGGACGCGACGGCCTACTCGGCCCACCATCCACCGCAACGGTTGGCGGTGCTGCGCTCCGGCACCGGGATGCGCGTCGACCTCGCCGGCTGGCGCACCGGCGAGCTGAGCGACATCGTGGTGCGCTGGCCGGCCCGCTCGCTTCGGCAGGTCACCCTCCTCGACACCCCGCCCGTCGGCGTCGACGAGCACGCGCGGGACCCGGTGCTGGAGCGGGTGCTGCGGGAAGCCGACGCGATGCTGTACCTCACTCGTGACGCGCGCGGCGCCGACCTGCGCGTACTTCAGCGGACCCGGGAGGGCGCCGTCGGGCAGGCCGCCGCAGTCCACATCATCCTGGTCTTGTCCAGGGTGGACGAAAGCGGGGGCGGGCGGGTCGACGCCCTGCTCGGCGCCCGGCAGCGCGCCCGCCGCGCCCTGCGGGACCCGCACCTGGACGCGCTCTGCGTCACGGCGGTGGCGTGCAGCGGGCTGCTCGGGCTGGCCGGTCGAGTGCTCGGCGAGGCGGACTTCGCGGGGCTGGCGGCGCTGGCCCAGGTGCCCCGCGCCGAACTGGAGCCGTACCTCCTCTCGGCCGAGCGGTTCGCCCGCAGCGAGCCACCCGTGCCGCTGGACGCGGCGACCCGCAGCGCGCTGCTGGACCGTCTCGGGGTGGTCGGCGTACGCCTGGCGACCACCCTGGCGCGCACCGGTCACCGCAGTCGGACCGCGCTCTCGGCGGAGCTGGTCCGGCACGCCGGGCTGAGCGAGCTGCGCGAGTCGATCAACCGTCTCCTCGTCGACCGGCGCACGGTGCTCAAGGCCCGGTCGGCGCTGGTGGGAATGGAAACGCTGCTGCGCGGTGAACCCGCCCCGGGCGCCGAGGAACTGCTCGCGACGGTGGAGCAGATCCTCGCCGGCGCGCACGAGTTCCAGGAGTCGCGCCTGCTGGCGGCGCTGCGGTCCAGCCGCCTCGGGTTCGACGCTGAGTCGACCCAGGAGGCACGGCGACTGGTCGGCGGCGACGGCGACAGCCCGGCGGCCCGGCTCGGCATCGCGCCCGATGCGCAGCTCGCGCAGCTGTGGGAGGCCGCCGCCGACGCCCGGTGGCGTTGGCAGGAGCGCGCCGTGGATCCCGCGCTCCCGTTGGCCCAGCGTCGAGGCGCACAGGTCGTGGCCCGCAGTTGCGAGGGAATGCTCGCCGAACTGGCCGCCCACGCCCGCTGACCGGCCGGGAGCCGGTCGCCGCGGAACGGCCGGGCGGGCCAGCTCGGCACCGCTGCGGACGGGGCGAACCGATCAGCTCGCGGACGGGTCAGGCGGGTCAGCTCGCTGCCGCCAGGCCGTGCAGCCCCAGCAGGCCGGGCACGGCGACCCGGCCGAGTTCGCCGCCGCTGGCCGAAGTTCCGTCCCGCGACAGTGGAACCGGCACGACGTCAGCGGTGTCCAGACAGTGACCGCACCGGAGGTTCCACTGGACGACGAGGAGTTCGTCACCCGAGCTCAGGCAGGTGACCTGGAGGCGTACGCGTCCCTGGTCGCCCGGCACACCGCGTCCGCGTACCGGACCGCGGTGCTGCTCGGCGCGGGTTCGGACGCGGAGGACGTCATCCAGGAGGCGTTCGTGAAGGGGTACCGGAAGCTGTCCCGCTATCGCGGCGACTCGTCGTTTCGTTCCTGGCTGTTGGCGATCGTGGCGAACGAGACCCGCAACCTGCACCGGTCACGGGACCGGCGCCACGGGTTGGTGCTGCGGGCCGCGCGGGTGGCGCCGGGCTCGGAAGTCGCCGAGGACGAGGCAACCGGCGCGGTCCTCGCCGGGGAACGGCGGGACGCGCTGGTCCGGGCGCTGCGGCTGCTGCCGGAGAAGGACCGCGAGGTGATCGTCTGCCGCTACTTCCTTGACCTGACCGAGGACGAGACGGTGGCCATGCTGGGCTGGCCTCGGGGCACGGTGAAGTCGCGGACTTCCCGGGCCCTGGTGAAGCTGCGCGGTCTGCTCGACGGCCAGGAGCTGAGCCGTGGATGACCTGGAGCGGGAGCTGCGCGAGCTGTCCGGGTGGCTGGAGACGCCCGAGCCGCCGGACGTGACCGCCCAGGTGCGCGCCCGGCTCGCCGCCACGAGCGCCCTGCCCGCCCGCCGGCGCCGATGGCGGTACGTCCTCGCGGCGGCGCTGGCCGCCCTGCTCGTCGCGCTGCTGCCGCCCGGCCGGGCCGCCGTCGCCGACACGGTGACCGGGCTGCTGCGTTTCGCCGGGATAGTGATCAGCACCTCCTCCGCACCGGTGCTGCCGACCGGCTCCCCGTCGCCGCTGCCCGCGCAGCGGCCGGTCGGGCTGGACGAGGCCCAGCGGTCGGTACGGTTCCCGATCCGGCTGCCGGCCGCACTGGGGCCGCCCGATCGGGTGCTGGTGGCCGACCCGGACGACACCGGCGGCCATCGGGTGGCGAGCCTGCTCTACCAGGGCGGCGAGCTGCGCCTGGACGCCTTTGACGGTCGCCTCGACCCGGTCTTCTTCAAGGAGGTCGCCAGCGCGGGAACGGAGTGGACGCAGGTCGGCGCCGCATCGGCAATCTGGCTCGGTGAGCCGCACCCGGTGTCGTACCTGGACCGCGCCGGCACGCTGCAGCAGGAGAGCGCCCGACTGTCCGCCGCGACCTTGATCTGGGAGAACGCGGGGGTGGTCTACCGGCTGGAGGGCGAGTTGACCATGACCGAGGCAGTCGCGATCGCGGCTTCGCTGGAGTGACGCACGTCAGATCCTGGCTCCCGAGAGCACACTACGGTGGTCGTACTCGCAGTCGACATACAGTTCGAGAATGTCGAGCTTGCCGGCGGTGAAGTCGTCGCGCTGGCTCTTGGACAGGCGCCAGTCGTTCGGGCGCTCGAGGTCCCGCAACGCGTATCGCGAAAGTTCGACGCGGCAGCGACCAGATTGCTTGCCTTCGCCGTGGCCGGAGAGCACCCTCTGCCACCCGTTGCGGCTGGAGACGGAATCGGTAGGCGTCAGCGGCGCGAGGGCAAGGTCTGGGCCCTCGAATATCTGGCCGGGATCGACGTCTGCCGGACCCACATAGTGGTAGGCGAGATTGCACTGGCAGTTGCCTTCGCTACCCCAGCCAATATTTTCGTATCCCTGATTGGCCTGCACCTGGTCGAGGTAGTGCCGAGCGTGGCCGCTGCGAGGGAGGTCGAGTGCCGCCCAGGCGACATCGACTGCGACTCGCACGCCCGGGACGACACAGAACAGAGCCCACGCGGCCGCCAAGGGCACTGCGATCAGCCAGACCCAACCGCTCTTGATCACACGGCTATCCACAGGCCTCCCGCCAACGGACGACACAGGCCGGCTGGGCTGCGCCTCCGTCACGATACAAGCCCGCCTCGGACACCACGCCCCCTGACTGAACTGGAGCAGACGTTGGCGGATCAACACATTTACTTTTAACAAAGTTAACGATAGCCTCCGGTTCCATCGATGAGGAGGCATGCCATGCGACGTCGTCCCGTGTCATCCGCCCTGCTGGTCACCGCCGCCCTGGTCGCCGCAGTCGCGGCGTTACCGGCCGCCGGCAGCTTCGCCGCAGCCGCCATCCCGGCCGCCGCGCCGTTCGCTGCCTGCACCGCACCGGCCTGGGCCGAGGGCAACACCTACCAGGCGGGCAGCCGGGTCACCTACGCCGGCCGCACCTACCAGGCCCTGGTGACGCACACCGCGCACGTCGGCGCCGGCTGGAACCCGGCGGCCACCCCGACGCTCTGGACCGACCTCGGCCCCTGCGACGGCGCCCCGCCCCCCACTGCGACCCCGACCCTGTCCCCCACTCCGACCCGGACGCCGACCTCGCCGCCCACGCCCACCCCGCCGCCCACCGGGACTCCCCCGCCGGGCTCGGACACCTGCCCGCTCAAACCGAGGCCGACCGGCAAGGTGCTCCAGGGCTACTGGGAGAACTGGGACGGCGCGGCCAACGGCGTACACCCGCCGCTGGGCTGGATCCCGATCACCGACTCACGCATCCCCGCCCACGGCTACAACGTCATCAACACCGCGTTTCCGGTGATCCGCGCCGACGGCACCGTCCTCTGGCAGGACGGCATGGACGCCACGGTCAAGGTGCCCACCCCCGCCGAGATGTGCCGGGCCAAGGCGTCCGGCCTGACCATCCTGATGTCGATCGGCGGCGCCACCGCCGGCATCGACCTCAGCTCCACCGCGGTCGCCGACCGGTTCGTCGCCACCATCGTGCCGATCCTCAAGCGGTACAACTTCGACGGCATCGACATCGACATCGAGACCGGGCTCACCGGCAGCGGCAACATCAACCAGCTCTCCACCTCGCAGGCCAACCTGATCCGCATCATCGACGGAGTACTGGCCCAGATGCCCGCCGGCTTCGGCCTCACCATGGCCCCGGAGACCGCGTACGTGACCGGAGGCAGCGTCGTCTACGGCTCGATCTGGGGCTCGTACCTGCCCATCATCAAGAAGTACGCCGACAACGGCCGGCTCTGGTGGCTGAACATGCAGTACTACAACGGCAGCATGTACGGCTGCTCCGGCGACTCGTACCCGGCCGGCACCGTGCAGGGCTTCGTCGCCCAGACCAACTGCCTCAACACCGGCCTGGTCATCCAGGGCACCACCATCCGCGTCCCGTACGACAAGCAGGTCCCCGGCCTGCCGGCCCAGGTCGGCGCGGGCGGCGGCTACCTGGCACCATCGGCCGTGGCGCAAGCCTGGAACACCTACAACGGCAGCCTCAAGGGCCTGATGACCTGGTCGATCAACTGGGACGGGTCGAAGGGCTGGACCTTCGGCGACAACGTCAAGGCACTCCAACGCCGCTGATCAGACGAGCAGAGGCGGCCGGCGAAACCCTCCCGCTGGCCGCCCCTCCGTTTCGGCGCTCGCGGTGGTCGCGGTGGTCGCGGCCTGGACCGCCCCGGGTGTCCTCAAAAACGTAAGTGACATCACCCTCCCCAAAGGAGGCTCAACCTCCCTCTCCCCCGCTCTCCCCCACCCGCTCCAACCTCGGCGATCATGAACTTTCGGTCGCCGATTTGCACCTTTTCATAGCTCTTGCCGTGACAGAAAGTGCAAGATCGGCGGCGAGGGGGTGGGGGGAGGGGGCGTGGTGGTCGGGGGTTGACGCTCGCGGCTGATGGCGGTTTGCGGGCAGCGAACGGCGGCAGAGTACTACCGAGAGTTTTCCGATAGCAACATGCCGGACCCGGATCACCGACGCGGGTTTGGCGGCCGTCAGCGTTGCCTATCGGACGATTCGGACCAGTTATCCTCCGGGACCCGTCATGCGCCCGCCCGTCATGCAACGCAAGCTCCACTTGGCGGGGAGCCGCCGCGCCAGCGCCGCGGCCCGGGAGGCGTTCCCGATGCTCGACAGCCACGTCGGAAGTTTCGGAAACGTGTCTTGTATTTTTCCGTTTGGTCTGCGACTGTTTGGCCGTCGGTGGCCCGGGTCGTTCCGGTCGACCGCGATGTGGCCGCGAGCCGAGCACCGGACCAGCGCCTGCCGACCGGAGGGAAGAACTCCGGCCTGCCTCGATGAACGCCCTGGTCGGTGGCTCCGTTCGCCGGAGGGAGTTTCAGGTGGACAGTCTCGGCAGAGAGGAAGACTGATGAGGGCGAGAAAACTACTTGCTGTGTCGGTGGCCCTGACGATGGGCGTGCTGGGCACGGCCGCCTGCGGTGGAGATGATGAGGGCCGCAGCAGTGACGGCAAGGTCACGATGAGCTTCTGGCACAACGCCACCACCGGGCCTGGCAAGGCCTTCTGGGAGAAGACCGTCGCCGACTTCGAGGCCGCCAACTCGAACGTGAAGATCGAGATCCAGTCCATTCAGAACGAGGACCTGGACGGCAAGCTCCAGACCGCGCTCAACTCGGGCGACGCCCCCGACGTCTTCATGCAGCGGGGCGGCGGCAAGATGGCCGCAATGGTCAAGGCCGGCCAGCTCCTGGACATCACCGGCTCGATCACCGACGAGACCAAGAAGGTGATCTCGGAGGGGTCGTTCACCGCGCAGACGATCGACGGCAAGGTCTACGCGATGCCGGTGGCGGTCCTGCCCGGTGGCTTCTTCTACAGCAAGGACCTGTTCGCGAAGGCGGGCATCACCCAGCCTCCCGCCACGCTCGCGGACCTGCAGGCCGCCATCGGAAAGCTCAAGGCCGCGAACATCCAGCCGATCGCCCTCGGCGCGAAGGACGCCTGGCCGGCCGCCTTCTACTACTACTTCTTCGCGCTGCGTGAGTGCAGCTCGGAGACGATCACCCAGGCCGGTCAGACGATGAACTTCGACGACCCCTGCTGGCTCAAGGCCGGTCAGGACGTGCAGAACTTCGCCGCTACCCAGCCGTTCAACAACGGCTTCCTGACCACCTCGGCGCAGCAGGGCGCCGGCAGCTCCGCCGGTCTGCTCGCCAACCACAAGGCGGCGATGGAGCTGATGGGCGCCTGGAACCCGGGCGTCATCGCCTCCCTGACCCCGGACGAGAAGCCCCTGCCCGACCTGGACTGGTTCCCCTTCCCCAGCATCGAGGGCGGTGCCGGTCAGCCCGGCGCCATTCTCGGCGGCGTCGACGGCTACTCCTGCTCGGCGCAGGCACCCAAGGCGGAGTGCACCGCCTTCCTGAACTACATGGCGCGCACGGACGTGCAGAAGGCCTACTACGAGGCGTTCAACGCGCCGCCGGTGAACAGCGAGGCGCAGGCCGCGGTCGAGGAGCCGCACCTGAAGTCCATCCTCGCCGCCTACAGCCAGGCGCCGTTCGTCTCGCAGTGGCTCGACACCGTCTACGGCCAGAACGTCGGCAACGCCCTGAACACCGCCGTGGTGAACATGCTGGCCGGCAAGGGAGACCCGCAGAGCATCGTCGACGCGGTCAAGACCGCCGCCAAGAGGGCGCAGTAGTCCGACCGCCATGTCTGAAACGCAACACGAGAGCGTACGGCTCGCGCCGGACCCGTCGCCGGGTCTGACGAAGGTCGGGGGTGACACGCCTGTCGTGTCGCCCCCGGCCGGGCGCCGCCGCGTACGCAAGGGCATCGGCTGGCCGGCCCGGCTGGAAATCGCACTGATGACAGGGCCGACCCTGATCGTCTTCCTGTCCTTCGTCATCCTTCCCGTGGCCATGGCGGCCTACTACGGCTTCTTCAGCTGGCAGGGTTACGGGCCGGCCGAAGACTTCGTCGGCTTCCGTAACTACCTGCTCATCTTCGAGGACAGCACCTTCCTCGCCGCGCTGCGACACAACGGCGTGATCGTGGTGCTGTCGCTGCTGCTCCAGGGGCCGGCGGCCATCCTGCTCGCCCTGCTGCTGAACCGGCAGATCCGGGGGCAGACGCTCATCCGGGTGCTCATCTTCGTCCCCTACGTGATCTCCGAGGTGGTCGTCGGCACCGGTTGGAGCCTGATGCTGCACGGCGACGGCGTCGTCAACGCCATCCTCGGGAAGATCGGGCTGGGCTGGTTGCAGAGCGAATGGCTCTCCGACCCGAAGATCGCGATCTGGACGCTGATGGGCATCCTCACCTGGAAGTACATCGGCTTCGCCGTGATCCTCTTCCTCGCCGGGTTGCAGGGCATCCCGGAGGAGCTGACGGAGGCCGCGGCGATCGACGGGGCGTCGTACTGGCAGATCCAACGTCGCATCACGCTGCCGCTGCTCGGGCCGACGATCCGCATCTGGGCCTTCCTGTCGATGATCGGCGCGCTGCAGTTGTTCGACCTGGTCTACATCATCTGGGGCCAGTACATCGCCGACACCGCCGGCACGTCGACGATGGCCACCTACATGGTCGCCAACGGCCGGACCGCCGGAGAGTACGGCTACGGCAACGCGGTCGCCGTGGTCCTGTTCCTCATCTCGCTCGTCGCCGCTCTGATCTACCAGCGGTTCATTCTGCGCCGGGACACCGAGGGCGCGATCACCGGAGGGAGGCGCTGATGGCCGCGACCGCCGTGTTCGGGCGCCGGGCGAGGCGACCCCGCCAGCGACTGGCGTGGGGAAGCCCGTCCGTCTACTTCGTCGCGCTGCTGCTCATCGGGGCGATGCTGGCGCCGGTCGTCTACATCATCCTCGGCGGATTCCGCACGAACGCGCAGATCACCACCGACCCGGCCGGGTGGCCCAGCCCGTGGAAGATCGAGAACTACGCCGATGTGCTGACCGGCGGGACGTTCTGGCGTCAGGTGTTCAACTCCACTCTCGTCGCCGTGTTCACCACGCTGGGTGTGGTCATCCTCGGGCTGATGACCAGCTTCATCATCGCGCGCTACCGGTTCCGGGGCCGGGGTGCGATGTACTCGCTGTTCGCCGCCGGCCTGATGTTCCCGCTGACCGTGGCGATCACTCCGCTGTACATCCTGATCAAGAACCTCGGACTGATGAACACGCTGCCGGGAGTGATCCTCCCGCAGATCGGGTTCGGCATCCCGATGACGATCATCATCCTGGTTCCGTTCGTACGGGCCATCCCCGACGAGATCCAGGAGGCGGCGTCGATCGACGGCTGTGGCCGACTCGGCTTCTTCTGGCGGATGGTGCTCCCGCTGGCCATGCCGGGAGTCATCACCGTGGGCATCCTGACCTTCATCCAGAGCTGGAACGGATACCTGCTGCCGCTGTTCATCCTGAACCGGGAGGAGACCTTCACTCTGCCCCTCGGCGTGCAGGCCTTCGCCTCGCAGTACTCGGTCGACACGGCCAAGGTCCTGGCGTTCACGTCGCTGTCGATGATCCCGGCGCTGGTCTTCTTCAGCCTGTTCCAGCGGCGAATCGTCGGCGGACTGACCGGAGCCGTCAAGGGGTGACATCGGGCGACGCGCCGCCGGCTGGCGGTCGGCGGCGCGTCGCCCACCTGACCGAAGGCTGCGCACCGCCGTATGCTGCCCACGTCATCGAGCCATAGATAGGAGCCGAGATGCGCCTCGACATGGTGACGGTCCCCGCTTCGCCGCGAGAGCACGCCGGGCACTGACCGGTCCACCGCTGGGCCTACCGGCGGTGCGCTGCTCCTCGCCGCGGAGCGGTCCTGTGTCGACCGTTTCTCTTCCTGGCTCGAGGAGCTCTTTTGCGTGCTCTTTTCTCCGCGCGTCTCGGCGCGGACTTCACCAAACTGTGGGCCGCTTCGGCGGTGTCCAACATCGGCGATGGAGTCGCCATGGCGGCCGGCCCGCTGCTGGTGGCCGCCGTCAGCGACGACCCGGCCCTGATCGCCGGTGCCGTCTTCGCCCAACAATTGCCCTGGCTGCTGTTCGCCCTGGTCAGTGGCGCGTACGTCGACCGGCTCGACCGGCGCCGGCTGGTCGTGGCGGTCAACCTGACGCGTGCCGCCGCCCTCGCCGCGCTGGCGTTGACCATCACCACCGGCACCGTCACCGTGGCGGTGATCTACGCGGTGGTCTTCCTGCTCGGCACCGGGGAGACCCTCGCCGACACCGCGATGGGCGCCCTGCTGCCGTCGGTGGTCACCGCCGACCGGCTGCCCGAGGCCAACGCGCGGCTGGCCGCCACCTTCACCATCGGCAACCAGTTCGCCGCCAAACCGCTGGGCGCCTGGTTGTTCGTCATCTCCGCCGCCGTACCGTTCGGCCTCAACGCCCTGACCTTCGCCGTCTCGGCGGCGCTGATCGCGACCCTACGGCCACGGCAGGCTGAGCCAGCCACGCCCGCGCACGCCCCGCCGGGCAGGTCGTTGCGCGGCGACATCGCCGAGGGGGTGCGGTGGCTGTGGCGGCACCGCCTGCTCCGCACTCTCGCCCTCAGCATGGGCCTGGCCAACGTCGCCTTCTGCGCGGCGTTCGCCGTCTTCGTGCTCTACTGCCGGCAGCGACTCGGCCTTTCCGATCTCGGGTACGGCTTCCTGCTGACCGCGTTCGCGGTCGGCGGGCTGGCCGGCACCGCGGTCGCGGCCCGGCTCGGGCGGGCGCTCGGCAACCGGGCGCTGCTGCGGGCGGGTCTGCTCATCGAGGTGGCCACCCATCTGGTCCTGGCGGTCACCACGACACCCTGGGTGGCGGCGGCCACCATCATCGTGTTCAGCCTGCACGGGATGATCTGGGGCGTCACCGTCGCGTCGATCCGGCAACGACTGGTGCCGGCTGAGCTGCGCGGCCGGGTGGGCAGCACGTACGCGCTGCTGGACCTCGGCGGCGCCGCGCTCGGTTCCCTGCTCGGCGGCCTGATCGCCAGCGCGTGGACACTCACCACACCGTTCTGGATCGCGGCCGGAACGGTGGCGGTCGTCGCCGCCCTCGCCTGGCGCCCGCTGGGCGAGGCAGAAGCGGCGAACGAGGTGACAACGGGTAACCCGGCGGGGAGCAGATAGCCGAAGAGTCGTCATGTCACACCGACATGAATGTATCGGTGTGACATGACGACTCCAGGACAGGTACGTCAGGTGGTGATGAGGTCTCGTGCGTCCTGGCAAAATCGGCGGACGGCGGGCGTACGCCGGTATGGCCGCAGGGTGCTGACCAAGTTGCGGACATGCTTGATACACCTGGCGGAGGTGACCTGGCCGGTGAGGGTCTGCACGGCCTGGTCGCCAAGGGCGATCGCCCTGTCCAACTCGGGCTGCTCCTGCTGAACGTACGTGGTGGCGAGCAGGGCGTTGCGCAGCGCGCCCTCCCGGGTGAACTCGTTGTCCTGTAGCCGCAGCGCGGTCCGCAGGTGGTCACGGGCACGCGCCCAGTCTTCGAGCTTCACGTAGCAGTAGCCGGCCTGGGCGTGGGCCTGTGCCTCGTTGATCCAGTAGGACCAGTCAGGATCGCCATGTTCCGGCCGACTGTCGCTGAACCGGTCGAACGCGTTGTCGAGCGCGCGGCGGGTGTCGATCTCCGAACGGTTGTTGGCGTACGCCTCGGCAGCCCGCAGGTCGAGAATCACCGAGACTTTCGGACTGGTGGCGGGGTACGTGGTTCGGGCGGTCTCGGCCAGGGTCACCGCTTGGCGGAGTTGCCCAAGATCCTTGGCCTGGCAGGACATGAAACCGAGTATGTTCGCGCCGAGGCCGCGATCACCAGCGGCGTTGGCCTGGTAGAGGCCCGCGATCCAGAAGCGTTGTGCCTGCGTGTGCTGACCTCCGTCGAAGGAGAGCCAGCCGGCGAGGCGTAGTAACTCACCAGCGGTGGCGTGTAGGCGTCGACCGACGCTGTCGGGATAGCTTCGCTCCCGCAGGACACCGACCACGGTGCGCAGGTGTTGGCGGACCAGTCCCAGTGTTTGACCACTGCCGAGATGGTCGTCCATGCGTCTCAGGCTGGCAGTGATGGCGTCCAAGTGATCGACGACCTCACCGGCCAACGGACGTCCGGTTGTCGACGCGACGTCCTGCGGCGGTTGAGCGAGCATCCACTCGTGCGCTGGCGCGGTCAGCCCGGTGCCGAGCAGGGCGAGGAACGTCCGTCGATGCATCATTCCCTCAGGTTCGTTCACCACCTCGCCCTGCCGCCTCGCGTAGAAAGACCGCAGCTCGCCGATCGAGTTGCTGTGCGAATGCGGGGAGGCGGGGGCCGAAGCTGCCGAGACGGGTTCGGATGTTCTTCACGGCGACGGACGCTCGGCCGGATTTGACGCCTGCCATCGCGTTCATGGCATGGTTCCAGTGGTCGGTCGCCTCGCGGAGACGTCCTTGGGCGCATTGCACATCAGCGAGATTGGCCAGGGTCAGACTGTGAATACGCCGATACGCCTCAGCATTCCGAGTGACGATCGATCGGCGGAACTGGGCTTCGGCCGCAGGCAAATCACCGAGATCGCGGAGGGCCTGGCCGGCTTGGCTGGCCAGGGAAGTCTCAGTGAACCCGCTGGTCCGGATCCAGATCGGCTCGTCGTCGGGCTCGGCGTTAGCGAGGTGGGTCTCGGCCGCCGTTATCGCCGCCGAGGCGCGGGCCTTGTCACTTGTCGCTGCGTGACCACGCGCCGTCAGAATGGTGAAGAGTGCCGTCGCCGCCGGGGTCGCTCTGCCCCTCGACCATTCGAGCGCGGCGGTAGCGAGCCGCAGGGCTTCCTGCCCGTGACCGAGGTCAACGGCCTGGTGTGCCATCGCTCGCAACGTGAAGCCAGCAAGCGGTCGATCGTCCGCCTCGTTCGCCAGGCGCAGCGCTTGAACGTAGTACCGCTGGGCCAGCCCGTGTAGCGACGAGTCGAAAGCTTTCCAGCCGGCGAGGTAGGTCATCTCAGCCGCAACGCTGAACATGGCTCTACGGTCATGGTCTGAGGAGAAACGACCCTGGAGGTAACCAGCCACGTCGGAGGTGAGGTACTGAACGACAGCGAGGCGAGCATGACCTCCGCCAAGTCGCTCGTCAGCCCTGCTGAACACGGCCAGCATGTCCCGTACGGCGTCGATCTCGCGCGGACCCACGGCGATCCCCCCGCCCTGAGCGCGCCGCCCTCGGTCCGCGATCTCCTGCCATTGGTCGAGCGGGACGGCCAGCGCTGCCAGCGAATACAGGGCGGTGAGCCCGAACTCTCGTCGCTCCAAATCGGCTCTCCCGACTGTCAGGAGATCGGTGGCCGGTGCATGCTTCCACCAATCCAGGCCGCCAAGGTCAGGCTTCAGATTACCGCCTTTGAGTAGACCGAGATCGATTTGATTCACCACACGGCCGAGTCTGCGAGAGATCGCTTCGGCCAGAAATCGGCACGTTCTGTCGTTGGGCTTCACTCCGGCGACCCAGTGTCCGATGTGGGAGCGATCGCAGGAGGAAAGATCGTCGCCGTTCTCGCGGGCGACCAGGCGAATGGCTGCGGCGCAGGCTTCGTACGACCACCGACACTCTCTGACGGCTGCCAGCAACTTCTCGTTGCGCCGCCTCGGTGCCCGCGCCATTTGCTGGTCTTCCCCTTCCGATCTGCGTTCAACGCGTTCAACATGCCCGATGGCCCCTCGGGCTACCGAGCGCCACAACGAGTCACTTCACTTTACGTAGACCTTACGACACAGGAGGTGAGGGACTCGTGGCTTCGATGGCCGTGTCGGTTGTGCTCGGTGGGCTGGTGCCGGGTTTCCTGCTCGGGCTGTTCGCGTTCAAGGTGAAGGCGCGGTGGTGTCCGCGCTGCGGGGAGTCCACCGACGCCATGCCACCGGTGGAGCGGGACCGATGAACCGCCCGCACCGGCGCGACCACAACGCCGTACCACTCGGCCGGCGGGTGGCCGAGCTACGGGCCCGCCGGGGCATGAGCCAGCAGGCCTTCGCCGACCGGCTCGGCAAGTCGAAGAGTTGGGTCGACAAGGTCGAACGCGGCGTACGGAAACTCGACCGCTACTCGGTGATCCGGGAGATCGCCGACGTGCTGCGCCTCGACCCGGCAATCCTGCTCGGCCCCCGCCAACCTTCGCCGACCACGACACCGGACCCGGAGGGGATCGACGTCGTCCGCGCCGCTCTCGCCAGCTACCACCACCGACCTACTCGGACCGTCACCGCAGACCAAGCCCGCCGACAGGTCGCGCACGCGTGGATGAGCTACCAGCATGCTCGCTACACCCAACTCCTGAACGCCCTGCCCGCGCTGCTCGACGCCACCCACGGCACCCGAGGCCTGCTCGTCTCCACGTACCGGATCACCGCCGCCGTGCTGGTCAAACTCGGCGAACCCCACCTCGCCTGGCTCGCCGCGGACCGCGCCGTCACCACCGCCGCCGGCGGCCCCATCCTCACCGGCACCGCCACCATCGTCGTCACCCAGGCCCTGCGCGCCCTCAACCAGCACCACCTCGCGCTCACCGCCGCGCTGTCGGTGACGGGCACCGGAGACGACGACACGGTACGCGGCACCCTCTTCCTCCAAGCCGGCCTCGCCGCCGCCGGCACCGGGGACCGCCGCAAAGCCCACGACCTGCTCGACCACGCCGCCGACCTCGCAGACCGGCGTACCAGTCACCCGGACCCGCACCACACCAGCTTTGGGCCCGTCGCCGTACAGTTGGCCCGCTCCCTCGCCGCACACCACCTCGGCGACATCACCGAAGCCGTACAGCGGCATGAACACGCTATCCGCCACCACGACTGGCGACGGCTACCCCCAGAACACCGCGCCGCCCACCTCATCGAGTCTGCCCGCGCCTATCTCGACACCGGCGACCTCGTCAAGGCGGGACAGAAGCTGGTTGAGGCAGACGGCCTCGCTCCCGCCGAGGTCCGCTGCCGTCCCGCCGCCCGTACCCTCCTCACCGAACTCACCCAACGCGGCCCGGCGCCGGCCGGCATCGCCCGACTCACCAGCGCAGTGAATCTTGGACGGTAAACGCCCTCCGGGGGGCAGTTTTCGCACCAAGATCCGTGATCGGAAGCGTGATGGCGTAGACGAGCCAGCCCGACAGGGCATATGTGGGGAGCAGGTCGCCCCGTTCACATAGTCACGATATCTTGCGCAACAGGATATGGTGAGGGCATGAGTTCTCGGGCGATGAGCGAACCGGCCTTCTTCATCCTCACCGCGTTGGTCGACGCCACCCGTCACGGGTACGGCATCGTCGCGGAGACGGCCGAACTCTCCCAGGGTCGGGTACGGCTGAAAATCGGCTCGCTCTACGGGGCCCTGGACCGGCTCGTCGGGGAAGGGCTGGTCGAAGTAGACCGCGAGGAGGCTTGGCAGGGACGGCTACGCCGGTACTACCGGCTGACCGAGCGCGGTCGCCATGCCCTCGACGCGGAGGCCCGACGGCTGGCCGCCAACGCGCACCTCGCCTCGACCCGACTGGTCAACTCCCGGCGACCGGTCACGGGAGAATCGTCGTGAGCCGCCTGGAGGAGCGCTACCGCCGCGTGCTGCGCCTGCTGCCCGCCGCCTACCGTCAGGAATGGGAAGACGAGATGGTGGCCGCCTTCCTGGAGAGCATGCACACCGGCGATCCGGAGACCGACGAGTACCTGGCGGACTACGGTCGGCCGAGCCTGTCGGAGGTCTCCAGCGTCCTCTCCCTCGCCCTCCGGCTGCGGCTCGGCGGGGCTGACGCACCGCCTCGCGCGTACGCCTGGGGGCAGGCCGTTCGGTTGGCGACGCTGATGGGGGTGCTGGCCAACGCCGTGCTGGCCACCGCCGGCATCGCCATCATGCTGTGGCAGGCCGGGCGGATCGCCTGGCTGCCGGCGCCGGCGGCGGAGTTGACGCTCACTCTGCCCGAGCACAGTTGGAGCCCCGCCTGGCACCTCGCCGGCTACGCCTGGCTGCCGGCCTACCTCGCGCTCGTCCTGGGGCATCGGCGGGTGGCCCAGGCGGTCGCCCTGGTCGCCGTCGTGCCGCCCGTCATCACCGCAGTGATCGAGGCCGCCGGTGACTCGCCACTGACCGTGGCGCCCTGGGCGATGCGGGTGACCGACATCGTGCTGCTGCTCGCCATGTCGGCCTTCCGCGCCGACACCCCTGCGGTGCCGCGCCGCCCCTGGCTCCTCGCGCTGCCGGTCGGCATCCTCCTCGTCCCGGTGCCGCTGTTCGTCGCCCAGGCCACCACTCCGGCGCTCGAACTGCTGGACTGGCCGGGTCTGGCCTGTGCGGTGGTCGCCGCCGCTCTCGCGGTCCACCTGGCAGGTGGCGCGATCCGCCGTACGCCTCGCGCCGTGTCCTGGTCGCTGGCGTTCAGCCTGCTCGCCGCGGCAACGCTCGTCACGCGGATCGCGACCCTGGTCGACTACCGAGGCCAGGTGCAGCACGCCACCCTGACCACGATCGGGGCGATCGAAGTGATCGCCGTGGCGGCGATCGGCGTGCCGGTGGCCGTACTCGCCGCCCGAGGCCTCAGAGCAACCGCCCCCAGTAACCGCTGAACACCGATCGGTGGCAGCGTGGCTGCACGACACGCCGGCAACAGGTACACCTGGGCTGCCACCGATCGGATGAGCCCCGCCATGGGCTGGCGTGGGGCGGCCGGTGGCTGTCCGACCGCCCGGGCGCTCCGGTCAGCGGCTGTTCGCGAGGTCGGTGCAGTCGGTCTCGTCGGGCAGCAGCGGCCGCAGGGTGACCATCCACCGTTTGCCGTCCGAGACCCACGGGGTCAGCGCGTTGGCGCTCGCGGCGGCGGTCAGCAGTTCCCGCGCCTGGTCGCCGGTGACGGTCACACAACCGACCCCCAGGTCCTTGCCGAGATCCGCGCCGGGCAGCGCCGGCCCGGGCCAGGACACCTCGGACGGCTCACCGAATTCGGTGTTGGCGACCCACGGCTCGGCGACCGCCGCCACCGCGGTGGGCGCGTACGCCTGTGCGCCGGCGTGTGCCGCGGCGAGCGGGCCCGAGTCGCTGGTCAACGACTCGGCGAACTCGCGCAGCTTCTCTCGGGCCGTCCGCTGGTCAGCGGTCAGGCCCTGCTCGGCGGCGGGGTCGTCGCCGGCGGGCACCATCAGAGCATCCACCTCCAGCTCCGCCACGCCGTCAACACCGAAGACGGTGAACCGGGTCGACGGGACGTCGGCGACCGGCGGGGTGCCGAGGTCGCTCACCGTACCCACCCCGGCGGCGCGGGCCAGCTCGACCAGCTTCTCCACATCTCCTGCGCTGATCGTGCCGAGCTGGAGGTTGGGCAGCGCCGGGCCGGGATAGGCCAGGGTGAGCGGCCCTTCGGTGATCACGCGCCCGTCGCCGTAGACGCTGACGGATGGTAGGCGGGCCGCCCGCATGGCCGGGGTCACGAACCCGCCCACGTGATCCATCCGGAACACCAGGGTGTCGGCGGAGTAGGACATCTCGGCCGCTCCGGAATCTCCGGCGCCATCGGCGCCGGCCTGCTGGCCGCAGGCCGACGCCGTCAACATCAGCAGTGGTACGAGGGCCAGCCACCGGCTTCGGGAAGTTCTCATGCCGCTTCGACGTACGTGGACGGAACTTGGTTGCGTCCGACGGACAGGTCGACAGCCGGATGTTGTACGGCGTCGACCAGGCGGGCCCGGGGTGCGCGGTGCCCTCAGGCGTCCCGATGCAGGAAGGCCGTCACCGCCACGGTGCCGACGGCGAGCAGCCACCCGAGCAGCACGACCAGCCCGGTGGCCGGGGTCAGCACGTCGTCCGACCCGGGCCGGTAGAGCAGGCCGCCCGCGACGTCCGGGAGATACCGGGCGTGCCCGGTGACGCCGCGCAGCACCGGCGTCAGGACGAACACCAGGCACAGCATCCCGACCAGGGCGGGCAGAAGCGCCCGGGTGAGCACCGCGAGGAGTTGGGCGAGCAGCCCGATGAGCACGAGGTAGGCGCTCGCGCCCACCACCGGCCACCAGGCGTCGGCGGTCGGGCCGCCTCGCCCGGCCAGTGCGACGTCGGCGGTCAGCAGCCCGGCGAGCACCGTCGCGACGGCGGTGCCGGCGGCCCAGGTCAGGTAGGCGACCAGCTTGCCGGTCAGCACGGACCAGCGGTCCGGCACGCAGATCAGGGCCGTCCGGATCTGGTCGCCGGTGTACTCCGTACCGACGGTCAGCACGCCGAGCAGGATCATGCCGGCCTGTAGGTACGGCACCGCCTGGAACAGGATCGCGGCGGGCTGGTCCGCCCCGACCGGTGACGCGGCCAGCGCCCCGGTCATCACGACCGCGACGCCGACCGTGCCGAGCGCCGTGGCCACGACCGCCGGCAGGCCACCCAGCTTGACCAGTTCCGCCGTGACCGCCTGCGGAATTGCCCGACTCATGCGTCCCGCCGGACGAACACGACACCGGCGAGGATGAGCAACCCGGCCGTCCAACCGGCCATGACCAGCCCGCCGGCAAGCGGGGCGAGCGCGTCGTCGAGGGCCAGCAGGTCGCCGGCGAACAGGCTCGCGCCCGCCAGGTCCGGCAGGTATCTGGCGAGCGGGGTGAGGTGGGACAGCAGGTACGAGACCGACACGAGCGCGCTGTTGACCACGAGCACGATGACCGGGATGATCCCGCTGCGGGTGAAGACCGTCACCGCCAGCGCGATCAGCGCCGTGAGCGCCCAGTAGACACCGGCGCCGACCAGGCGGGACGGGGCGTCGGTCGGGGCGGGCGCGCCGTCGGCGCCGAGGATCCCGCCGGCCAGCGCCAGGGATGCGGGGATGGCCACGCCGGCCGCCGCCGCGACGAGCAGCACGACCGCGGTGGCTTTCGCGGCCAGCACGGCGACCCGGTTGGGCGTGGCGGTGAGGGTCGCGGTGATCTGCCGTCCCCCGCCCGTCCTGGTGCTGTTCGTGGTGTATTCGCTGCCCACCGCGACGACGCCGAGCACCACGGCGCCGACCGTACCGAGCGGGACGGCGGAGAGGACCGTTTCGGCGGCCGTGCCGTACGCGGTCAGCTCTGATCGTCCGGCCCGCAGCGCGCTGCGACGGACAGGGCGTTGAGCACGGTTATCCCGACCGGACCGAGCACCGCGACGGCCAGCGCCACGAAGGTCGCGGGCAGGGTCAGGGTCTTGCGGACCTCGGCGGCGACGACGTACGCGAACCTCATCGCGCACCCGCCGAGTCGGGCCCGGTGAGGGCGAAGAAGGCGTCCTCCAGCGTCGGATGTCCGGCCGTGACCGTATCGATCGGGCCGGTGGCGACCACCCGGCCTCCGGCGATGACGACGAGATCGTCGGCGATCTCGGCGACCTCGCCCATCAGGTGGCTGGAGAGCAGCACGGTGCCGCCGGCGTCGGCGTGTGCGCGCAGCAGTTGCCGCAGCCAGCGGATGCCCTCCGGGTCGAGCCCGTTCACCGGTTCGTCGAGCACCAGCGCCTCGGGCTCGCCGAGCAGCGCGGTGGCCAGCCCGAGGCGCTGCCCCATGCCCAGCGAGAACCGGCCGACGCGGGCCCGACCAGGGTGTGGGTGAGCGTGACGCGCGACGACGACGCGATCGTGGTGAGTGTCCGCGACGACGGCCCTCGCGCCGGCTGGCTGCCCAACCCCGGGGCGGGCCGGGGCTTGGACGGGCTGCGCGAGCGGGTGGCCACGCTCGGTGGCGAGGTCTCCGCCCGGCCGGCCGGGCAGGGTTGGCACCTCACGGCACGCCTGTCCGATCGGGAGCCCGGATGAGCGTCGAGCCAGCGGGGCCCGGCATCCGGGTCCTCATCGCGGACGATCAGCAGCTCCTGCGGCACAGCCTCGCGATTCTCATCGACAGCACTCCCGGCCTCACCGTCGTGGGTCAGGCCGCCACCGGCAACGACACCGTGGCGCTCGCCCTGGAGCGCCGGCCCGACGTCATCCTCATGGACATCCGCATGCCCGACGGCGACGGCATCGAGACGACCCGCCGCATCACCGGGCATCCCGAGCTGCGGCACACCAGCGTCGTCGTGCTCAGCATGTTCGCCCTCGACGAGTACGTGTCCGCCGCGCTGCGGGCGGGAGCCCGTGGCTTCCTGCTCAAGGACGCGCATCCGGACCGGCTCATCGACGCCATCCGCCGGACGCAGGCGGGTGAGTCGCTCTTCGCCCCGAGCATTCTGACCCGCTTCGTCGCGCACTACCTCGACCGTCCCGGCCCGCCTCCGGGCGGGCGGATCGGGGTGCTCACCGTACGCGAGACCGAGGTGCTCTCCCTGGTGGCGCGCGGCCTGTCCAACGACGAGATCGCGCGATCGCTCACCATCTCGGTCAAGACCGTCAAAACTCACATCGGCAATCTGCTCACCAAGCTCGGTGCCCGCGACCGGGCACAACTCGTCATCGCGGCCTACGAGAGCGACCTGGTGGCACGCCGGCGGTGACGGGTGGGGGCCGCCCGGCCGGGCGGCCCCCACCACGGGTGTTACTCGAACAGGGACAGGGTCAGCGTCGAGGCGTACTCACCGGCCGCGACATCCGCCGGCGTACGCAGGAACAGCTCCGCGTCGACCGTGTACTCGCCACCGGCCACCGCACCCGAGTCGAACGTGGAGACCAGCAGCTCCTGATCCACCAGACCCACGTTGTTGCCCGGCTGCGTCGGCTCGTCGAGGACGGTCACGACCTCCTCACCCTCGGCTACCAGACCGGTGTCGCCACCGTCGAGCAGCCGTGGCCGCCAGCCCAGGTGCCCGGCGTCGATCGGCTCCTGCCCGGCGGCACCCACGAAGTCGGACGCCGAACCGAGCACCGCCCACGCGGCGCCCGCCGGCACCTCGTCCGCCGTGCGGGTGTCGGTCACCGTGACCGTCGGCAGGGTGCCGACGAACTGGCGGACCAGCAACGCCGACCCGTCCTCCGACAGGGCCACCGAGTCCGCCGCGACCGAGAGCGCCAGCACCCCCGGCTCCCGGATCTCCTCGATGTCGACCGTCACCGACACATCGCCGTTGCCGTCCGGGTCGGCCGACGCCGGCGACGCCACCGCCACCGACCCGGCCACCATCGCGCCCGCGGCCGCCGCCGCGAACAGGCGCCTGCGATTACTCGTACTCATTCCCACGCTCCGTAGTCATTGTTGATTGGTGGACACAGGGCAGGTCAGCCGGCGCAGTTGACGCCGGAGTAGTCGACGGTGAAGACGCTCGTCACGTCCCGGCCGTCGATCGACCCGCTGGCGCGTACGGTCGCCGTGCCGTCCTCGACCGCAGCCGTCCGAGTGGTGAACTGCTGGAAGGCGTTCGCGCCCGGGGCCACGCTCGCCACCGACCGCTCGCCGTACGCGGTCCGCAGGACGATGTCCAGCGGCGCGTCGTGGGCGTTGCGGGCCTGCACCGCGACGTACGCCTTGCCGGCGACGCAGCGCACCTGCGCGCTGACCTCGACGGGCAGCACGGTGGGCGACCCGGCTTCGAAGGCCCAGGTGTCGAGCTCGAACAGATCCTCGCCCTGCGGTCCGGAGTAGGTGAAGTACACGTCGTGCACTCCGCTGACGCCGTCGAGCTGGGCACTCAGCTCCGTCCACTCACCGAGCGGCGCGTCGACCGAGATGGTCCCGACGACCGGTCCGGTGAGCTCGTCGAGCCGAACCTCGATCTTTCCGCCGGCCACGAGCGGACGCACCTTCGCCGTCACGCTGCCGGCACCCTCGCCGAAGTCCACCGACGACAGCGCGGTCCAGTCGCCGTTGTCGATGTCACGCACCACCAGGTTCGGGGCCTCGGCGCCGAACTGGGCGGATCCGCCGTCGATCTTCTCGGTCGCGATGCCCTTGCTCCAACCGAACGTCTCCGCCTCGAAGACCCGGAACGGGTCGAAGTTGCGGACCTGCTCGACGCCGGCGTAGGTGCCAACGACCTGCTGGATGGTGCCGTCCGGGTTGAAGGTCATTTCCTGGATGTGCGGGCTGCGGTAGCCCTGGGTGTTGTTGCCGGTGATCCGCTTGTTCAGCGTCGGGGCGTGGTACGTGAAGTAGTACTTGCCCTCGTACTCGAACGCCGACTGGTGGTTGTTGCCCCCGGTGCCGCTGCCGAAGAACTGCGACTGGTTCGGGAACAGCACGCCCGCGTAGGTCTCCTTCGGCCAGGACATCGGGTCCTCGGAGATCATGTAGCCGATCTGGCCACCCTCCGGGTAGCCGGGCAGCCGAGTCTGGTTGCCGCCGAAGTCGTTGCCGCCGAAGTGCGACGAGTACGAGAGGTAGTACTTGCCCTCGCGCTTGAACACCTGGGCTGCCTCGAAGGCCACCGGGGCGTCCACGACCGCCGACGTACCCTCGGTCGACACCATGTCGTCACCGAGCTTGATCACCCGCAGGTTCTTCGGGTTGTTGAAGCGCTCCTCCGGCGGCATGTTGGTCGAGGCGGGACCGCCACCGTAGTAGAGGTACGCCTCGCCGTCGTCGTCCACCAGCGGAGCCGGGTCGAACTTCCACGCCACACCCTCGGAGCCGGGGGTGCGGCCGTCGATCAGCGTGCTGGTGCGCTCGCTGGTCCACGGGCCGAGCGGCGAGGCACCCGTGATCACGTTGCTGGAACCGCCGCCGTTGGCGTAGTAGAGGAAGAACTTCTCCTCACCGTTCACGACCTTCTTGGCCATGCCCGGCGCCCACGAGTTGCCGGTGAACGGCGCCACACCGTTCGGGCCCGCGACCTGGATCTCACCGTGGTCCGTCCAGTTCACCATGTCCGTCGTGGAGATCAGGGTGATCTGGTTGATGTGGCCGTAGTTGATGCCGGGCGAGATCCCGGTGACCGGGTCGGGCTTGTACCCCTGGGTGTCGTTGGTCATGTACATGTACACCCGGCCGTCGTGCACGAAGCCGAAGCCGTCGGCGCCGAACTTGTGCCCGATCAACGGGTTGTGCTCGCCGGGCAGCTTGCCGACGACCTCGATGGTCCGCGACGCCGGCGGAGGCGGCGGGGCGCCGACCACGGACACGTCGTCGAGCTTGAAGTCCATCAGGTGCAGGTTCGGGTTCGCGGACGGGTTACTCGTCCACGGCGTCTCGAAGAAGAGCCGCGCCATCGTCACGTTCTGCCCGGCGGGGATGGTGAATTGGCCGTTGAACTGTGCCCACTGCCCCCTGGTCGCGGTCACGCTGACCAGGTTGGTGTAGGTGCCTCCGCCGTAGTGCATGGTGGCGAAGAACTCCTTGGTCGCGGGGCTGTCCGGGTTCTCGTACTTGATCCGGGCGGTGAGGGCGTACGTCTGCCCGGCCTGCACCTTGCCGGAGAGGTCCTGCATCGGGCCGGACCCGGTCGTCTGCCGGTCGGTCACCAGCGCGGCGTTCGAACCGGTGTGGGCGTCCGTCGTCAGCGACAGCGTCGCACCGTCGGTGGCGTTGCCGTTGTTGACGAACCAGCCGTCCAGGCCGTTCTCGAATCCGCCGTTGACGATGAGGTCGGTCTCGGCGGCCTGGCCGGGCGCCGCCGCGACGGCGAGCCCGGCGGCCACCATGGCGCCGACCGTCGCGATCGCGGCGACCCGTCGCCGGGTCGAGCTTCGGAAACGGTGTATCACTGAGCAACCTCCTTGGGGGTTTTGGGTTGGCGTTTACCGGACCTGCCGGGGACCGCAGTCGGTCGCGGGGTATTCGGCGGTGCGGACGGTGGTGACGTCGCGGCCGTCGACGGTTCCGGTGACCCGGACCGTGGCCGAGCCGGCCTCGACTCCAGCAGCACGGGTGGTGAACTGCTGGTAGGCGTTCGCGCCGGGCGCCACGTTCGACACCGAACGTTCGCCGTACGCGGTCTGGAGGGTGATGTCCACGGGCGCGTCGTGGTCGTTGCGCGCCTGCACGGCGACGTACGCCGTGCCGGTCACGCACCGGGCCTGCACCGTGACCGTGACGGGCAGCCCGGAGGCGCTCCTGAGCACGCCGAGCCGGGCAAGCTGGTAGCTGAGCGCCCGCTCCGGCGCGTCGATCTGGTTCTGCGTACCGAACTCGCCGGCCCGCGCCGCCGTCGCCTCGGCGAGCGCGGCCCGCATCGCCGCCCAGGCGTCCGCCGGGTAGTCGGCCTCGTGCAGCGTGCCCGCGTACGCGATGGCCGCGTCGAGTTCACCGGTGTCCAGCGGCTGGCCCTGCGCGGTCAGCGTGTCGCTGAGCAGGTAGTGGTCGAAGTCGACGTGCCCACCCTTCTGCTGGGTGGCGTAGTTGAAGAGACCGACCCGGTGCCCCATGAAGTGCGAGAGGCTGCCGTCCAGGGTCTGCGGGCCGACGCGGTTGCCCAGTTGCGTCCAGGTCAGCCCGTCGAGGCTGTAGTAGAACGTCGTCCACAGCTGCCCGACCGGCGAGGCGAAGTCGAGGTCCGCCTTCAGGTGCACCTCGGTCGCGTCGCCCAGCGGCACCGTCGTGCCGGGCAGGAAGTTCTCCAGCGTCGCCTGGTCGAGGTCGACTGCGAAGGGCTGCCCACGGTTGACCACGCCGAGCGTGTTCACCCCGTCGACCCGCTTGACCGCCACGTACGAGAAGCCCCGGTTGTAGGCGGCCAGACCCGCGACGTCGCCGTCCTTCATCGCGGAGATGTCCATCTTGGTCTCGGCGGACTGCCGCGGGCCGAACGTACGCTGCGAGAGCGTGTTGCGGGCCTCCTCGAACCAGGCCAGCTCGGCCCGGTTGGCGAGCTTGGTGTAGACGTACTCGCCGGTGACCACCTTGCCGGTGGTCAGCCGCAGCCAGCCCTCACGGTCGGTCAGCGACCAGTAGCGGTTGTCCGGGGCGTGGTTCCACTCCCAGGCCATGTCCAGTCGCGAACCGTTGGGCCTGATCTCGCCCTCGGTCGGGTGCTCGCTGGTGAGCGGCTGCCCGACGATCGAGACGTCGTCGATCAGGTACTCCACGCTGGAAGAGGGCGGCTGCGGGTTGGCCCACGGCGTCTCCACCGCGAACTTGAAGTTGTTCAGGTTGGCCGTGGCCGGGACGGTGTACCGGCCGGTGACGGTCGTCCACTCCCCGACCGGCACGTTCGCGAAGGTCATCACCTGCACACCCGAGCCCCAGTCGGCGACGAGGTTGAACCGCACGCTGCTCGGACCCGAGGTGTATTTGATCTTCGCCGACACGGTGTAGGTCACCCCGTGCTGCATCTTGCCGTTGAGGAACTGGTTCGGGCCGGAGCCGTTGAGCGTACGGTCGCTGACCTTCAGCGCCGTCGATCCGGCAGCCGGGTCGGTCGAGTCCAGCGCCAGCGTCGCACCGAACTGCGCGGCCCAGGGCGAGAGCGCCCCAGCCTCGAACCCGGGATTCTCCAGCAGCTCCACGCCGATCAGCGACTCGTCGATGTCGGGTGCCGCCGGGATCGTCCACTCCTCGTCCATGTACGCCTTGTGCGGGGCGTCGTTGGCGAAGTCGTCTGAGACGACGATGCTCTTCTGACGCTCGTACCGTTCCTCGGCCGGGCTGAGCCGGATCGGCTTGTCGAAGAGCCCCTCCACCGGCACCGCGCCGTTGTTGCCGAAGGTCGGCCACCCGTCCTGCCAGGTCGCCGGGATGAGCGCCGGGATGCGCCCGATCGGGAACGTGTCGCGGAAGAACATGCCGTACCAGTCGGTGCCGCCGTCGGAGCGCGAGATCGGCACCAGGCTGCCCTGGGCGAAGCCGTTGGAGTTCAGCACGCCACGCGCCTCGTAGGTGTTCACACCGCCGGGCGAGGTGTAGCGGCCGAGCAGCTCGGGTGAGCGGAGCATGACCACCTGCCGGCCCTGGCCGGACGGCCAGGTGATGACGACCACGTAGTAGTAGCCGTCGATGTAGTAGAACTGGGCGCCCTCGAAGAGGCCGCCGATGAAGGGCTGGCCGGCGTAGTTGTTGGCGCCGAAGACGTTCGGGTAGTCCTGCACGATGGCGGTCAGGTCGGCGTTGAGCCGCACCGCGCTGATGTTTCCGTTGCCGTGGAAGATGTAGGGCGTGCCGTCGTGGTCGAAGAAGAGCGACGGGTCGTGCAGCCCGCGGCCGAGGGCCGTACGCTGCCAGGTGCCGTTCTCGATGTCGTCCGTGCGGTAGATGTACGCGCCGCCGAGGTTGTTGGTGTTGAAGGCGACGTAGAACATGCCCTCGTGGTAGCGCAGGGACGACGCCCACTGGCCCTGGCCGTACGAGTTCTGGCCGTTGCGCAGGGAGAACGAGTCACCGATGCTCGCCCGGTCGAAGACGTAGTTGACGATCTCCCAGTTGACCAGGTCGTAGGACTTCATGATCGGGGCACCCGGGCTCAGGTGCATGGTCGTACTGATCATGTAGTAGATGTCGCGGCCCTCGTCGTTCTCCGCGGCCGGCACCCGTTCCACGCCGATGTCCGGCACGTCGGCGCGGAGCAGCGGCACCGAGTAGCGCCCGTCTCCCCGGTCCGTCGAGGTGTACGCCGCCCGGGGTGACCATTCGTCGGTGGTCGGCGCAGCACCCTCGGTGGCGTGCGCCGCGCCGCCGGTGGTCACGATGCCGGCGCACAGCAGCGCACCGACCGCGGTGAGCGAGATCGCGCGTCGCCGACGGGGCAGGCTCAGCACAGCGGCAAACCGTTTCAGCGTCGCGCCGACTGCCGGCAACCCGGCTACCCCTCGGGTCAGTCTGGACCCGGAGGGTGGATCGGAGACGGCAGCGATGGGCACCTGCATGGGGGAACTCCAAACGCGAGTGCTGCGGGGGCCCCCTATGTTGTTAGCGTTAACATGGATCGTCAAGACCTCCCCCGCGACTCGTCCGAAATATCCGTGTAACGAAACGTCTCTTGTCCGATGCGAGCGCTCCCACGGCCGCCGGCTCAGCACAGGTCGATCGTGTACTGCGCGGTGTGGACCGTCCCGCCGACCTGGAAGTCGCCAGCGGCCCCTACGGGCTGGCTCCCAGCAAGGGATGCCAGCATGGCGGCATGGATATCTACGAGGACGACCGGACCGTGTCGCGGGCGGATCTGGCCGCGTGGCTGCGGCAGGTGGCCAACCAGTTGGAGACCGGGCAGATCTTCTACGGCGCCGCGGGCACCATCGCCGTGGCCGACCAGGTGCACTGCGAGCTGGAGATCGAGCAGGAGGGCAAGGACGAGTTCTCGATCGAGATCGAGTTCTCCTGGGTCAACCCGAAGGCCTCCGCGCCGGCCAAGCCCGTAGAGGAGGTGGAGAAGGCCGACGACGCGGAGAATACCGACGAGGCCGGTTCGGCGGAGACCGACGTGAACGAGAAGCCAGCGGCGGCCCTCCCCGCGGCGTAGCGACACATCAAACCGCTCGGGGCGCCCGTCGGGCGCGCCCGGGCGGAGCCCGTCGCCCGCGCTCGGCGCGGTCAGCGCAGCCGACGACGCCCGGTGAACCAGTCCCGGGAGGCCCGGGTGTTGAGTGCCCAGAGCACCCAGGCCAGCAGCGCGAGACCGACGCAGGTGACCGCGCCGAAGAGGCCGAGCGAGGCCGCGGCCAGCAGACCCGCCAGGGCGTACGCGCAATAGGGCGCCCAGGACCGGCGGCCGACCAGGCCGAGCGCCACCAGCGCGCAGGCCGCCGCCATGACGGCGAAGAAGACGGGGGCGCCGAACGAACTGCCCTCGGTCAGCAGGCGGTGCGCCACCGCCAGCGCGAACAGCAGCGACAACAGCGTGAAGGCGAGCACGGTGAGCCGGAGCGGGGTGGGCATCGCGGGATGTCGGAACATATCCCCGTCGCCGCCACCGGGGGCGCGTACGACCATACGGACAACGATGGTTGCCTACCTCTGCCGCACGGGTGGCACTGTCGGCAAGGCGACACTTCCGCGTCGGCGTCCGGGTGGATCCCCCGACACACTTGCGTTCGCCCCAAAGATGACAGTCAATGAAAGGAGTCGGTCGGACACGGGGAGTTCACATGCCTGTCCCGGGAAGAACCCGCCGCCTGCTCGCCGCCGCCACGGTCGCGGCGCTGGCCGGCACGGCGGTCGTCGCCGAACCGGCCTGGGCCGGCGCCCGGCAAGCACACGTCGAAAATCCGTACGCCGGGGTGCCCGGGTACGTCGATCCGCAGTGGCGGGACCGGGCGGAGAGCGTTCCGGGCGGACACCGGGTGTCGAACACCCCGACCGGCATTTGGCTGAACCGGGTGAGTCAGATCGCCGGCGAGCCCGGAGAGCGGGGGCTACGGGCCCACCTGGATGCCGCGTTGGCACAGCGCGCCGGGTACGTGCAGGTGGTGCTGAACAATCTCCCCGCCCGCGACTGCGCCCGGCTCTGGCCGAGCAGCGAATTCGCCGTCGGCGAGGTACACCGCTACCAGCGTGAGTTCATCGACCCGATCGTGGCCATCGAACGTGACCCGCGATACCGGCGATTGCGGATCATCAACGTGATCGAACCCGGCGCCGTACCCGCACTGGCCGCCAGCATCGGTTACAGCCAGCTATGCGAGGGCGTGGTGCGCAGCGGCGACTACGTCACCGGCATCCGCTACGTGCTGGACAAGCTTCACCCCTACGCCAACCTCTACGCCTACCCGGGCATGGGCCACCACGCGGAGCTGGGCTGGGACGAGACCCGGTCGACCGGGGTACGCCTGCTCACGGAAATCGTCGGCGGCAGCCGGGCCGGCGTGCACGGCGTCGACGGCATCATCGTCAACACCGCCGGGTACGGCGCGCTGGTCGAGCCGTACTTCAGCGCGGACACCACCATCAACGGGGTGCCGGCGCGGCAGACCCGGTGGGTGGACTGGAACAGCTTCGTGGACGAGTTGCCGTACGGGCAGCAGTTGCGGCGGGAGCTGATCGCGGCCGGGTTCCCGGAAGGCGTCGGTGTGCTGATCGACACCTCCCGCAACGGATGGGGCGGCCCACGCCGACCGACCGGTCCGAGCACCGCGCAGGAGGTGAACACCTTCGTCGAGCAGTCCCGCGTCGACCGGCGTACGGCGGCGGAGAACTGGTGCAACCAGTCCGGTGCCGGTCTCGGTGAGCGCCCTGCCGTGGCGCCACAGCCCGGCGTCGACGCGTACGTCTGGATGAAGCCGCCCGGCACCTCCGACGGCACCGGCGATCGGGCGCAGGCCGCCGACCCACACAGCGGCTTCGACCCCAAGTGCGACCCGGACCACCAGCCGCCGACCACCTCCGGGTGGCCGCCCACCGACGCGCTGCGTGACGCACCGCCGGTCGGCGCCTGGTTCCCCGCACAGTTCGCCGAACTCATGGCGAACGCCCACCCGCCCCTGCCGTCGGCCTGACCCGATCACCTTCTCCGAGTACGCAGCGCAGCCGGGTCTGACCGTCGTGGCATCATCGGCCACATGCCGCACGTGCTCGACTCGTCACGCACCGCGCCGTCGGGCCGCCGGCCCGAGCTCGCGCGCACCGAACCGGACCGGTTCGGTGCGCTGCTGCGCCGACACCGCACCGAATCCGGCCTGACGATCGACGAGTTGGCCGCCGCCTCGGGAGTCAGCGTCCGGGCGATCAGCGACATGGAACGCGGTCGTAGCCGGGTGCCGCAACGGCGTACCGTCGAGGCACTGGTCAAGGCGCTGGAGCTGCCGGCAGACGCGGCCACCGCCCTGCGCGACAGCGCCCGTGCCGGGCGGCGCGACGCGCCGGCGGCGCCCGCGCTGGCCCCGCCGCGTAGCGTCGCCGACTTCACCGGCCGACACGACGAACTGACCTGGGTGGGCGACCTCGTCGCCCGCAGCGCCGAACCCGCCGACCGGCAGGGCGCACCGGTGGTCGCGGTCGTCTCCGGGCCGCCCGGGCTGGGCAAGACCGCGCTCATGGTGCAGGCCGCGACCCGGTACGCTGCGTCCTTTCCCGACGGCGTGCTCTTCGTTGACCTGCGCGGCCTGGACGTCGAGCCGCCCCGCCCGGCCGATCTGCTGCTCCGTCTGCTGATCGCGCTCGGTGTGCCGGAGAGCCGGGTGCCGGCCGACCAGCACGCCCGCAGCGCCCAGTACCGGGCCCTGCTGCGCGAGCGGCGCAGCCTGCTGCTGCTCGACAACGCCGCTGACGAGGCGCAGGTCCGCCCCCTGCTGCCGGGCGCCGGCAGCACCATGACGATCATCACCAGCCGGCGTTCCCTGGCCGGGTTGGAGGCGGTCGACCGGCTCACGCTGCCGGCCCTCACCGCCGGTGAGGCGGTCGCCCTGCTGCAACGGATCATCGGACCGCAACGCGCCGCCGCGGAGCCGGAGGCCATGCTGCTCGATCTCGCGCGAGCCTGCGGGCACCTGCCGCTGGCACTGCGGATCGCCGGCAACCGCCTGCTCAGCCGGCCGGGCTGGAGCATCCGATACCTACTGTCCCGGCTGGCCGACCAGGACGACCGGCTCGACCTGCTGGTCGCCGGAGACCTTCAGATCGCGGCGCCGTTCATGCTCTCCTACCGGCAACTGTCCGCCGCTGCGGCGCAGACCTTCCGGCGGCTGGCGGTGCTGCCCGGCCCGGACGCGGGTCTGGAATTGGCCGCGCAGGCCGCCGGACTGGACCCACCGGAGGCCGAGGCGGCGTTGGAGGAACTGGCCGAACTCGGGCTGCTCCAACCGGCCACCGACGGCCGCTACCGGTTTCATGACCTGATACGGCTGTTCGCCCGGGCCCGACTGGCCACCGAGGAGACCGCAGCAGCACGACGGCAGGTCGAAGAGCGCGTGGTCACCTGGTTGCTCGCCACCGCGGTCGCCGCCGGCCGCTGGTTCGAGCCGAGGTACGCCGCCGCGCCCGCTGCCGGAGCGTCTCCGGTCGCAGGTCGTGCCTGGGCGACGGCGCAGGACGCCGGCCGCTGGATCGAGCAGGAGGGCGACAACTGGTTCGGCGCGCTGCGATCGGCCGCCGCCGCCGGCCGGCACGCCGAGGTGCTGGCCGTCGCGGACGCCATGCACTGGTTCTCCGACCGGTGGACGCACTGGGAGCACTGGCTGGAGGTGTACCAGATGTCGGCGGACGCGGCCGAGGCGCTCGGCGACCCGGGTGAGCGGGCGGTGCACCTGAACTACCTGTCCTGGGCGTACACCACCTGCGCGCACCGGCCCGACCTGGCCGAGGCGCCGGCCCGGGAGGCGCTGCGACTGGCCGCCGCCGCGGGCGACCCGAGCCAGCAGGGCTGGGCCTGGACCTACCTCGGGCTCGCGGCCCGGAGGCGGGGTGACGCCGCCGGGGCACAGGTGGCGGCCGGGGCGTCGCTGCCGCTGTTCGAGGCCGCCGCGGACTGGGACGGGTACGCGCAAGGGCTGGCCCTGCTGGCCGGCAGCCTCGCCAGCGCCGGCCGGCACCGCGAAGCCATCGCACAGTACCGGCGGTTGGACGCGCTGCTGGCCGACCCGGACCGGGCACCGTCCCCGCTGGTCGGTGAGGTGACCGCCGGGCACGTGCACCTGAACATCGGGCTGAGCCTGCTGGTGCTGCGGCGGTGGACGGCCGCCGCGGCGAGCTTCCGGGCCGCGCTGCCCCGGCTGCACCGATCGGGCGTACGGCAGAGCGAGGCGCGCTGCCGGTACGGCCTGGGCAGCGCGCTCGCCCGGTTGGGTCGCGCCGACGAGGCCCGCGCCGAGCTGCGCCGGGCGGTCCGTATCGCCCGCCACGTCGGTCCGGCCGATCTGGTGGACACGGCGCTGCACCAGATCGCCGAGCTGAACCCGCCCACGGAGCTGAACCCGCCCACGGAGCTGAACCCGCCCACGGAGCTGAACCCGCCCAGCGAGCGCCGCGTGGGCTGAGATCGGCCCGCTCGACGACCGAGGTTAGTTTGACCAGGTGTAGCCGGCCAGATCTGAGACAGCCTGGGTCTGGCCGAGACTGACCAGAGCGACCGCTCCGACGGCAACCAAGACGACAGCGGCAACCACAAACACGGCACGCAGACGCACAATGACCTCCCGCGCTGATCGAGCTACTCCGATGCCGTGAGGGTACCGCCATTCAATCGGCGGCCGATCCTGCACCAACGATGCTGCCCGATAGTGCAGGTAGGTCGAATACCTGCTGCTTTTTTCGGTGGAGGTCCGCTGAGGTGTGCCGGTCTCAGGTTCGTTGAGTCGATGGCGAGATCGGCAGAGCTGACACCTTCTCGTTCGGGCCCTGTCGAGCTGAACCGTTTGCGCCATCACCAGTGCGAGCACCTGGCCGAGCAGGGGTGGGCCCTGGCCGCACCCTGGCCCCGCCCTGCTGGCCCGCCCTGCTGGCCGCGCCCTGGCCTGGCCCCGCCCGGGGCCGCCTCGCTGATGGTTCTCGCCGCGATTCGTTTGCGCTATCAGGTCGACAGGGCCGACATGCCCATCTGCTGACTCAGCCCGGCCACGATCGGTGCCAGCTCAGCCCGCGCAGGGCCGGAGCCAGCTCAGCCCGGGCAGGGCCGGAGACAGCTCAGCGCGGCGCGGCCGTCCACATGCGGGTCGTCGGCGTCGTGACTGGGTCGAGAACTGGATCCCGGAACCGGGCACGGGCGGTGGCCACACCCGCAATCTCGGCCCGGCCCAGGCCGGGGGGCCCAACCAGTATGCGATCAACTACGCCAACGAGGGCACGGACTCGGAGCGGTCTCGGCCCCGGCGGCGGGCAGTGCAAACACGAGCGCCGCGAACACGGATGCGGCGGTTCGCCGCGGGATCCGGGAGCGGGCGAAGAAGACGCTCAACGAACTGGTTGGGCGGTTCCCAGGCGCGACGGAAGTTGACCGCCGGCCGGTCCTGATCCCGCACCCCGCCGTGACCATCAGACGGAGGGCGGCGGCAAGAAAGCCGCCGCCCTCTGCGACCGGTCCGTCACTCGCCCGTCCCGGCGGGCCGTGACTTCTGGTCGAGTACGCGCCGGAACTCGACCAGCGTCTTCTTGTCGGCCTTGGGCAGGGATCCGGCCTTGGCGGCTGCGCCACGGTTGAGCCGCTGGTCCTGAGCCTGCGCCGCCAGGGCCGAGGCCGGCACGTTGCTGCTCACCACCTCCACCTGGAGGGTGGCCTGGAAGCAGCGCGGCGCGGTGGCGCAGTCACCCTGTTGGCCGTCGATGGTCTGCGTACCGAGGGTCCGGTACGCGGGCGGGAACGACAGCAGGCTCGCGAAGCCCAGGAACTGCGGTGCCAGCGGGCTGTCGTCCTCCAGCACCGTCACCACGGCGGCCAGCGGGGCGGCCTCCTCCAAGGTGACGACGATCGACCGGTTCGCCGGCAGGTCGACCTGGGAGTTGTCGTCGACGTCATTGTCGGCGAAGGTGAAGCACCGCACGTCGGGCACGGTCTGGCCGAGCACCGTGCAGGTGGCGGTCGGGTCGAGGACGCCGACGATGATCGGGTTCCACTCCCCCGTACCGGCGAGGCCCTCGTCCCCGTCGGCGAAGGAGCGCAGGCTCGCCAGCGTGACCCGCAGAGTCGTACGCTGCGGAACCACGGTGGCCGAGCGGGTCACCGTGTTGTTGTTCTCTCCGCCGCCCGGCTCCACCACCTGGTTGAAGACGTCGACGACGGCCGAGGTGGTGACCGTGCCGGTCTGGAGGTACGTCCCCTGGAGGGTTACCGTCTGCGACTCACCGGCGTTGAGGCCGCCGATCCGGGCCGTCGGGCCGATCGGGTCGCTCTGCCGCAGTCGCCACTGCACCCAGAACGGCCCGGTCGCGATGGGACCGTTGTTGCGCACCGTGATGCGGGCGGTGGTGGCCAGTCCGCGTACCGGCGAGGCCGGGTCGAGGGTGAAGCTGGTGATCACCAGGTCAATGGGCGCCGGCTGCACCGTCACCGCACGGACGAAGCGGTTGTTCGCCTCGTTGGTCTCCGAGACGTTGTTGAAGGCGTCCACCCTGGCCACCGTGTTGAAGTTGCCGGCCCTCGGGTAGGCGAACGTGAACGTGATCGTGGTCGTCGCTCCGGCGCCCAGGCCGTTCACCTGCTGGGAGACGGTCGACAGGCTCGGGGTGCTGACGAAAAGGGCGTCCGGGTTCCACTCGACCAGGAACGGACCGGCTGCGGTGTTTCCGGTGTTGCGGATCCTGATCGACACGGTCGCCGGCGCCGCCTGGGTTGGTGACGACGGGTTGATCGTGACGTCCTCGATCATCAGGTCCACGGTGTTCGGTGCCACCACGACCTGGAGCTGGAAGGTGTTGTTGGTTTCGTTCAACTCGGTGACCTGTCGGTCCGGGTCCACCGTCACCGTGCCGGGGAAGGTGCCGGCGAACGGGTAGGTGTACGCCAACTGCACGGTGGTGGCGGCCCCGGCGGCGAGGCCGGCGACCCGGATCGACACCGGCGGGGCGAGCAGCCGAGGTCGCCACTGCACGCGGAACTCGGTCGCCGCCGTGTTGCCGGTGTTGGTAACCGTGATCGACGCGGTGGTGCTCTGGCCCACGACCGGGGCGGAGGGCGTCAGGACGACCGCCGAGACGACCAGGTCCGCCCGGGGCAGGTCGACGTTGAGCGTACGGGTGAGGGTGTTGTTGCCCTCGTTGCTCTCCCGTACGGCGTTGGCGCTGTCCACGGTGACGGTGCTCGGCCAGGCACCGGCGACCGGGAAGGTGAAGTCTATCGATATGACTCTCGACTGCCCGGCGGCCAGGCCGCTCACCTGCTGCGTCAACGTGGCTGCCAGCGGCCAGGGCCGCCAGGACACCAGGAACGCGCCGGCGGCGGTGTTGCCGTTGTTGGTGATGGTGATCTGGCCGGTGGCGACCCGCCCGCTCACCGGGCGCGCCGGGACCGTGTTGAGGGAGGTGACCACCAGGTCGACCGTGGCGGCGACCACGGTCACCGGCAGCAGCGCCAGGTTGTTCGCCTCGTTGGTCTCCGCCACGCTGTTCGCCGAGTCCACCACCGCAACCGTCTCGAAGTTGCCGGCGGTCGGGAAGGTGAAGGCAAAGGTGAGGGCGGTCGAGGTGTTGGCCGCGAGGCTCGCCACCGGGGTGGACGGTCCGCTCGGCGCTAATGGGTTCTGTCGCCACTGCACGACGAATCCGGGCGCCGCGCAGGTTCCGGTGTTCCGTACGGTGACGGTGAAGGTCGCGGGTTGGCCTTGGACGGGCTGACTCGGTGTGACGCTGAACCCGGTGATGCTGAGATCCGCGCAGGGTTCCTGGGCTTGTGCCGCCTGCGGACCGGTCAGCGCGAGACCGAGCCCGAGCAGGACGGCCGTCGCCGCCCCGAGAAGGCGACGCAGTGGGCCATGTTGTCCTGACATGATGCACCTACCTCTTTTGGTGCCGCCCCGCGGTGATGCGCCGCCTGCCGTGCTCAGGCGAGCGCCCGCCCGCGTTGCTCTGGAACTGCGGGAAGGCCCAACAACGACTGAATCGTGGGGGCCACGTCGAGAAGTGACATTCCGGCACGGTAACCGGCATCCACCCGGTCTCCGGCCATGACGAGGACGCCCTGCTCGGCGTGGTTGGCGTCGTCGGGGCCGGTGTCGTTCTCGAAGCTGTAAAGGTCTGTCGCCGGCCCGATCGTCCCCGCAGCCCGCCACCGCAGGTCGCCGAAGTACACGATCAGGTCCGGCGGTACGCCTTCGATCTGTGGGTACACGTCCTCCGGACGGAAAGCCCGATTGCCCATCGGCCTTCCCAGGTGGTCGGCGAGCGCCTCCAACTCGGCGATGAGCAGGTCGCGGACCTGCTCGTACTCGCTCGGGGGGACCATCCCCTGCGGCTCGCGTCCCGCCACGTTGATGAACAGGCGCCCGTAGTAGCCGCCCTCGGCCCAGGCCGTCGTCCGCGACCAGTCCACCCGGCACTGCGAAATGGGCATGGCCGTGGACGGCTGCTCGGCGAGGACGAGCAGGCCACGGCGACGCAGCCACTCGTTGACGTGGAAGCCGCCCAGCATCGGCTGGGCACCGTGATCACTCGCGATCACGACGGTGGTGTCGTCGTCGAGCTCGGCCAGGAAGGCAGCGAGGTGGCGGTCGAGCGCCCGGTAGTAGTCACGGAAAATCGTTTCGAAGGCATTTCCCGCCTCGTACCCGGGATGCTGCGGATCGCAGTACCGCCAGAATCCGTGGTGCAGCCGGTCGGGGCCCATGTCAACGAAGGAGAAGAACGTCCAGGGGCGGGTCCTGGCCAGGTGCCGGGCCACGGTGAACCGCTGCTCGGACAGGTCGAAGATCTGCTGGCTGATCCGGGGCTTGTCGTCGGTCCGGAAATCCGTCACGTCCAGCAGGTAGCCGTTCGTCAACCGGTGGATCTCACCGGCAAGCTCTCGGGGCCAGGTGTAGTCCGCGCTCGTGGACGGTGCGAGAAAGCACGAGACGAGGCAGCCCTTGACGGCGCTCGGTGGGTACGTCCCTGGCACTCCGAGGATCACGCTGTCGCCGCCCGCCGCCCCCACCATGTCCCAGATGCGGGGTACCCGGACGGACCGGGACGTGGCGATGCTGAGGCGGTCGTAGCTGTGGTCCGCCCGGTTCCGGAAGCCGTAGATCCCGATTTCCCCGGGCGACCGGCCCGACATCATGCAGGACCAGGCGGGCACTGTGATCGGTGGGACGACGCTGGTGAGCGGACCCCAGAGCGATCGTGCCCGCAACGCCGTCAAGGTCGGCATGTCGTCCGCGTAGCGGTCGAAGACCAGCTGGGGTGCCACGCCGTCGAGCCCGATCACGGCGAGCCGACCGGTCCTGTTCATCACTGCCTCCGCATCTCTCCCGCCGCCGCGGCGGCGCGAGTCGCCCGCCGCTCACCCTGACAGCGGGGCGTCACCCACCCGTCAACGCCGCCCTGAACGGATACGACGGCGCGATGACGGAGCGGGAGTTTGCTGGAGCCGACATCCGATCCCGTTGTCCTGCCCAGCCATGAGGTGGTGGCGTGCCAGCCGAGACGTACAAAACAGTCCTGGATTTTCTCGTCTTTTCGCCGCCCGGATTCACGGATCCGGCACCTGCCATCGCCGCGAGTCGCGCTGGCGCCATCGGAGTGTTGAACCTCGAGTTCACCGATGACCTCGACGCGGCGCGGGCCGGGGCACGGTTGCTGGCCGGGCAGGCGCGCGGCCGGTGGGGGGTGCTGGTCGACCACGCGGGAAGGTTCGTGGAGCCCCTGCTCACCATGCCTGCCCAGCGGCCGGACGTCGTCGTGCTGCCGGCGGGCGTACCGGAACTGCCGGCCGTGGTGGCGCAGGTCCGGGCGGCCGGGTCGGCGGTGTTCGTGGTGGCGACCGACCTGGCGGACGCCCAGCGCGCGGACGACATCGAGGCCGACGCCGTGATCGTGAAGGGCAACGAGGCCGGCGGGTGGGTGGGTGAGGAGACCTCGTTCGTGCTCGTGCAGCAGTGCCTGGCCGCGCTCCGGCTGCCCGTGTGGATGCAGGGCGGGATCGGCCTGCACACCGTGGCCGCCTGCCAGGCAGCCGGCGCGGCCGGCGCGGTGCTCGACGGCCAGGTGTTGCTGGCTCGGGAGTCGTCGCTACCGCCGGCCTGGCGGGCCCGGCTGTCGGCGGCCGACGGCGCGGAGACGCTCTGCCTGGGTACGGAGGTCGGCGCCCCGGTCCGCGTCCTGTGCCAGGGTCCTGCCCCGGAGGGCCTGCTGCCGCCGTCGGATCCGGACGACGGGCCGGGGGTGACGGACGACGCGCGACGCCGGTGGCGCCGGAGCGTCGTGGCGTGCGCCGGGCGGCCGATGGAGCCCGGCGGGGTTCTCGCCGTCGGTCAGGACGTCGCCTTCGCGGCTGACCTGGCCCGCCGCTTCGTGACGGTGGGCGGGATCGTCGGTGCCCTGCGCGATGCCGCCGTGGCCGGGTGCCGCACCGCGCGGGCCAGCAACCCGCTGCGGGCGGACAGCCCGCTGGCGCGTTCCCACGGCACCCGGTTTCCCCTGGTGCAGGGGCCGATGACCCGGGTCAGCGACCGGACCGCCTTCGCGGCGGAGGTGGCGGAGGCGGGTGGTCTTCCGTTCCTCGCGCTGAGTCTGATGCGTGGACCGGACGTCGCGGCGCTGCTTGAACAGACCCGCGCCCGGCTGGGCGACCGCGCGTGGGGCGTGGGAATTCTGGGCTTCGTACCCCCGGAACTGCGCGAGGAGCAACTGGCGGCCATCCTCGCCGCTCCGCCGCCGTTCGCCCTGATCGCGGGCGGGCGGCCGGACCAGGCGCGGGCGTTGGAAGCGCACGGGATCGCCACCTACCTGCACGTGCCCTCCCCGACGCTGCTCTCGATGTACTTGCGCGACGGGACTCGACGCTTCGTCTTCGAGGGCCGCGAGTGCGGCGGCCACGTCGGCCCGCGGAGCAGCTTCGTGCTGTGGGAGTTGGCCGTCCGGACGTTGCTGGCGGAGATTCCCGCCGGCGCGGACGCCGGCGAATACCACGTCCTGCTGGCGGGTGGGATCCACGACGGCAGGTCGGGGGCGATGGCGGCGGCGATCGCGGCCCCACTCGTGGAGCGCGGGATACGCGTCGGCGCGCTGATGGGCACCGCGTACCTGTTCACCGGGGAGGCGGTCGACTCCGGTGCCATCACCACAGATTTCCAGCAGGCCGCGATCTCCTGCCGGGACACGACCCTGCTGGAGAGCGGGCCCGGCCACGCCACCCGGTGCGCGCGGTCGCCGTACGTCGACGACTTCGCCGCCCGCAAAAACCAGTTGCGGCGCGACGGCGCCAGCCCATCGGTGCTGCGGGACGAACTGGAACGGCTCAACGTGGGCCGGTTGCGCATCGCCACCAAGGGCATCGAGCGGCGTCCCACCGCCGAAGGGACGGAGACCGAACTGGTCACCGTGGACGTCGCCGAGCGATGGAACCAGGGCCTCTACATGATCGGCCAGATCGCCGCGCTACGCGCCGAAGTGAGCACGGTGGAGGAACTGCACCGCGACGTGTCCGAGGGCAGCGATGAACGGCTCGGGTCGCTGGCGACTCCCCCGGCCCGCACCGAACCCGTACCGGCCCCGGCGGACGTGGCCGTCATCGGAATGGGCTGCATTCTGCCCGGCGCCCCGGACATGCCCACCTTCTGGGCCAACATCCTCGACAAGGTCGACGCCATCACCGAGGTTCCCCCGCGTCGCTGGGACTGGCGCCGCTACTACGACCCGGACCGGGCCGCCCGGGACCGGGTCTACTCCCGCTGGGGTGGCTTCGTCGACGAGGTCCCGTTCGATCCGGTGGCCTTCGGCATGCCGCCGCACTCGCTGCGCTCGATCGAGCCGTTCCAGCTGCTCGGGCTCCTGGTGGCGCAGGCGGCGCTGCGGGACGCGGGATACCTCGACCGGCCCTTCCCCCGGGCGCGTACCGCCGTGCTGCTGGGCGCCGGCGGGGGCGGCGGCGACCTCGCCGGCGGCTATCTGGTGCGCTCCGCGCTGCCCGGGCTCTTCGGCGACGCCGCCGCCCGCATCACCGCCGAACTCGGATCCGCGCTGCCGGAGTGGACCGAGGACAGCTTCCCAGGGCTGCTGCTCAACGTGGCGGCCGGCCGCATCGCCAACCGGCTCGATCTCGGCGGCAGCAACTTCACCGTCGACGCGGCCTGCGCCTCGTCGCTCGCCGCGATCCACCTCGGCGTCCTGGAGCTGACGCAGTACCGCAGCGACCTCGCCATCGTCGGTGGCGTCGACGCGATCCAGAGCCCGTTCGCGTACCTGTGCTTCAGCAAGACGCAGGCGTTGTCGCCCAGTGGCCGCTGCCGCCCGTTCGACGCCTCGGCGGACGGCATCGCCATCAGCGAGGGATTCGCCGCAGTCGTGCTCAAGCGGCTGGCCGACGCCGAACGCGACGGCGACCGGATCTACGCCGTCATCCGGGGGATCGGCACCGCGAGCGACGGGCGCGACCGCAGCCTCACTGCGCCCCGACCGGAGGGGCAGGTCCAGGCGCTGCGGCGGGCCTACGCGCAGGCGGATCTCCCCCCGGCCACCGTCGGTCTGGTCGAGGCGCACGGCACCGGCACGGTGGCGGGGGACCTGGCGGAGTCGCAGGCGTTGACCGGCGTGTGGGCCGAGGCCGGCGCCGGCCCGCAGTCCTGCGCCGTCGGTTCCGTCAAGTCGATGATCGGGCACACCAAAGCCACGGCCGGGGTCGCCGGACTCATCAAGGCCGCACTCGCGCTGCACCACAAGGTGCTGCCGGCCACGCTCGGCGTGACGACACCAAACGCCAGGGCCGGGCTCGCCGCCGGGCCGCTCTACGTCAACAGCGAGAACCGGCCCTGGCTGGCGATGCCCGACGGCGCACCGAGACGGGCCGGAGTGAGTTCGTTCGGTTTCGGCGGGACCAATTTCCACCTCGTGCTCGAGGAGTACACGGGGGCTTTTCTGCCCGCGCCGCCGGTGCGGGAACGCTGGCCGGCCGAACTGTTCGTCTGGCGGGCCCGGAGCCGCGACGAGTTGGCCGACGCGGTCGGGCACCTGCTCGGCCGGCTCGAGTCACTGCCACCGGCCGAACTGCCCCGGCTCGTCGACCTGGCCGCTGCCCTCGCCCACCGCCGGTCCAGCCGGGAGTCGCCGGTACGCCTGGCTCTCGTCGCCACCTCGCCGGCCGACCTGGTCGCCAAGCTGCGCCGGGCCCGTGGCGTCGTCGCCGGGCCCGACCCACGGGTGCACGCTGCGGACGGCCTGCACTTCGTGGCCGACGGCGGGCAACTGAGCGGCGGGCGGCTGGCCTTCCTCTTCCCTGGGCAGGGCTCGCAGTACGTCGACATGGGACGCGACATCGCCCTGCTCTTCCCCGACGTGCGGGAGAGCTTCGAGCGCGCGGATCGCCTGTTGGCGAAGCGGTGGGACGAGCCGTTGAGCCGTCGCGTCTTCCCCGCGCCGGTCTTCACACCCGAGCAGGCGCGGGCGCAGAGCGAGGCCCTCGCACGTACCGACGTCGCCCAGTCCGCGCTGGGGGTCATGGAGCTGGCGTACCTGGGGCTGCTGCGTCAGGCCGGTGTCGCGCCGGACCTGGTCGCCGGGCACAGCTACGGGGAGTTCGTCGCCCTGGCGGCGGCGGGCTGCCTGCCGGAGGACGACCTGCTGCGGCTCTCCGAGGCTCGGGGCCGGTTCATCCGCGAGGAGTCCGCCGACGGCGCGATGGCCGCAGCGCACGCCACGCCGGACGACCTGCGTCCCCACCTGGACGGATCGGACCTGGTGGTGGCGAACCTGAACTCGCCGACGCAGACGGTCGTCTCCGGCCAGCGGGCGAGCGTCGACGCGTTCGTTGAGCGATGCCAGGCGGCCGGCATCGCCGTGCGTACGCTGCCGGTGTCGTGCGCCTTCCACTCGCCGCTGATGGCGCCGGCACGGGACCGGCTCGCCGAGTTGCTGCGCGCCACCGAGTTCGCCGCCCCTCGGATCCCGGTCTACGCCAACACCACGGCCGCCGCCTACCCGGGCGATCCGGCGGAACTGGCTGACCTGCTCGCGGAGCACCTGGTACGACCGGTGCGCTTCGTCGAACAGGTCGAGGCGATGTTCGCCGCCGGCGCGCGGGTATTCGTCGAGGTGGGCCCCAGAAACATCCTCTCCGGACTGGTGTCGGGCATCCTCGGCGACCGACCGCACCTGGCCGTACCGATGGACGTGCCGGGCCGGCCGGCTCTGGCCACGATGCTCGACTGCCTGGCGGCGCTCGCGGTGGAGGGTGCGCCCGTCGACGTACGGCGGTGGTTCGACGGGCGGTCCACGGGCGACCTCGGCCTCACCACGCTCGGGACCCGTTCCGCCCCTCGCCCCGGTCTGTGGCTGGTCGACGGCGGGCGGGCCCGGCCGGCGTCCGCACCGGCCCAGCGGCAACCGACGGACGGCGCCGCCGACCGTCTCGACGAGTTCGACCCTGGAGGGCAGCAGGTGACCGAGAGCGCGACGCCATCGCCGAACGGCAACCGGATCGACCACGCAAATCCGGCCCAGGTCCTCGGCGTGCCGGACGCCGACCCGGCACCAGGGCCGGCGGCACCCGCCCGGCTCGCCGAGGTGCCGGCGGTCGGCCGGACGGACCAGGTGATGGACTCGTACCACCAGGTGATGCAGCAGTTCCTCGAGACCCAGCGCAACGTCATGCTGGCGTACCTCGGGGTGCAGGGCGACCTGCCCGGTCCGGCCGGTCCGGTCGTGGTGCCGCCCACCCGCGAACGGCCCGCCATAGCCGGGCCGGCCCTGGTCGGCCAGGACGTGACGGGCCGGGCGGTGACGCCGCCGGCCGTGGCGGTGCCGGCCGTGGCGGTGCCGGCCGTGGCGGTGCCGGCCGCACGGACCGCACCGGAGAGGGCGACGGTGTCCATGGAGGACGCCGGGCTCGCGGCACCGGTCGACGCCGCGCGACCGCCGGCCGGGCCCGAACCTCCGGCCGGGCCGAGTGGCCAGCAGGTGGGCCGGGAGGAGCTGACGAATCGGCTGATCCAGGTGGTCAGCGACCGCACCGGCTATCCGGAGGAGATGCTGTCACTCGACGCCGACCTCGAGGCCGACCTGGGGATCGACTCGATCAAACGGGTGGAGATCGCCGGCCTGATGCTCCAGTCCCTGTCGTTGCCGGAGGGCACCGACCCCGATCTGGAGAGCATGCGCAGCGGCCGCACCCTGCGGCAAATCGTGACCGCTTTCGAGCAACTGACCGGCACCGGCGAGCCCGGACCGCAGCTGACCGGGACGGGCACCGAGCGCCCTTTTGATCCGGTGCCGACCGACAACCGGCGGATCGGTCGGCACCTGCCCCGGGTGGTCACGGCACCACCCCCGGGCACGCCGGGTGAGCTGGCGGACGGCGCAGTCGTCGTGGTCGACCGCGGATGTGCGGTCGGCGCCGCGACGGTGGACCGGCTGCGGGCCGAAGAACGACCGGTGCTCCGGGTGGTCATCGGGCCGTCCGGCACGCCGGGCGCGGACCTCGTCGTCGACGACCCCGCCGAACCGCAGGCCGTGTCGCGCCTACTGGACGACCTCCGGCAGCGCACGGATCGCGTCGCAGGGCTGGTGCACCTCGCCGCGCTCACCCCGCCCGACCCGGCACTCGACGCTGCGGTGGACCACGTGTGCGGGCTCTTCCTGCTGGTTCGTGGGCTGGCCGCCGACCTGGAGACGGCAGCGCGGGCGGGCGGTGGCGTGGTGCTGGCCGCCACCGGACTCGGCGGTCACCTCGGTCTCGACGGCGTCGGTCCCGGTGGACCGGCCAGCGCCGCCCTGCTCGGCTTCCTCAAGAGCCTCGCCCACGAATGGCCCATGGTACGGGTCAAGGCCGTGGACGTGCCGCCAGGACCGGCGGAGCAGGTCGCCGGCCACCTGCTCGACGAGTTGACGGCGGACGACGGCGTGGTCGAGGTCGGCTACCGCGACGGCCTACGCCACACGGTCGCCGTGGCCCCGGCCGACCTGGTCGGCCGGGATCGCACCGAGCCCCTCGGCCCGGACGGCGTACTGCTGGCCACCGGTGGGGCTCGCGGGATCACCGCCGAGGCCGTGTCGGCGCTCGTCGAGCGGTGTCCCGGCGGCACCGTGGTCCTGGTGGGGCGCTCCGCCGTCGGCGAGGAAGACCCGGCCACGGCCGGGCTGACCGACCCACGCGAGCTCCGCCGCGCGCTGCTGAAGCGGGCGCAGGCCGCCGGCGAACCGCACAGCCCGGCGGCGGTGGAGGCAGCGTACCGGCTGCTGCTCGGCGCGCGGGCGGCCGCCGCCACCGTACGGCGCCTGCGGGCGGCGGGCGCCCGGGTGGAGTACCTGGCCTGTGACGTGCGCGATCCGGTCGCGTTCGGTGCCCTCGTCGACGACGTGTACGCCCGGCACGGGTGCATCGACGGCGTGATCCACGGCGCGGGCGTCGTCGAGGACCGGCTCGTCGGGGACAAGGAGCTGGACTCGCTGCGGCGGGTCCTGATCACCAAGCTCGCCCCGGCCGAGGTGCTCGCAGCCAGGCTGCGGCCCGAGCAGCTCCGCTTCGTCGCGTTCTTCAGCTCCGCCACCGCCCGGTTCGGCAACGCCGGCCAGACCGACTACGCGGCGGCGAACGAGGTGCTCAACAAACTCGCCACCGAACTGGACGCCCGATGGCCCGCCCGCGTGGTCGCCATCGGCTGGGGACCGTGGGAGTCCGGAATGGTCTCGCCGGAGCTGCGGCGGCGCTTCGCCGAGCGCGGCGTGGCGCTGATCGGCGTCGAGGTGGGACGCCGGTGTTTCGTCGACGAGTTGACGTACGGGCGCAAAGGCGAGACCGAGGTGATCATTGGCGGAAGCGCCTGGAACCCGACGCCGGGACGCATCGTCGCCGGCACCCCGCCCCGGCCGCTCGCCGCCCGGGCAAGGGCCGTCACCGGCGACAGCCTGCGGTACGCGTTCGACCTCGCCCACGACACCTACCTGGCCGACCATCGGCTCGACGGCCGCCCGGTCGTCCCGTTCGCGATGGTTCTCGAGCTGGTGACCGAGGCCGCGGAGGCGTTCTTCGCACCCCGGACCGTCACCGGCGTGCGTGACCTGCGGCTACGGCAGGGCATCCTGCTGCCCGCCGGGCCCGAACCCGAGCCGGTCGAGGTGCTCGTCACCGCCCGGCTGAACGCAGCGGCCGAGGCCAGCGGCCCGAGCGCCGGCGTCCTCACCGCCGAGGTGACCGTCGCGGCGGCGGCCCGGCCGGCGCAGGTGTACTACCACGCGACGGTGGAGTTGGCCGCCGCGATGCCGGCACCGCCCGCCGAGCCCGCAACGTCCCAGCTGGACGGGTTGCCCGCGTTCCCGGTCGGCGTCGCCGAGGCGTACGCGACGATGCTGTTCCACGGTCCGGTCTTCCACGCCATCGCCGAGATCCACGGCATGGACCGGCGCGGCGCCCGCGCCGAGCTGCGCCCCTCCGTGCCGGCGCGGTGCGTGCGGGCACCGGAGTCGGCCCGCTGGGTGCTCGACCCCGTCCTGGTCGACGCCGCCCTCCAGATGCAGGTGCTCTGGGCGCGGATCCACTGGGACATGACCCTGCTCCCCACCGAACTGGGTCAGCTGAGACGGTACGCCGACCTGGCGCCGGCCGGCGGCCCCGCACCGATCCGGCACGAACTGCGAATCCGGTCCGCGAGCCGGCCCCCGTTGTGCCGCGCGGACCACTACTTCCACGACGGCGAGGGCCGGCTGCTCGCCGTCATCACCGACATGGTGGGCGTCGGTAGCCGGGCGCTGCACCGGCTCGCGGACTCCCAACCCGGCTCGTCGTCTGCGGCGGTCGGCTGAGATGGACGGGAAGACCCGAGTGAACGATGCCGAACAAGCCATTCCCGACGGGCCGGCCGGTGTCGCCATCATCGGCATGTCATGCATCTTCCCGGCCGCCCCGGATGTGGACACTTACTGGAGCAACATTCTGCGCAAGGTCGACGCGGTGACCGATCCCCCGCCGCAGGCCTGGGACAGCGGCATCTACTACGATCCCGACTTCGGCGACGAGGACAAGGTGTACTGCCGGCGCGGAGGCTACCTGGGGCCGCTCGCGTCGTTCGACCCGCTGGCGTACGGCGTACCGCCGGTGGCGGTGGGCGGGGAGCCGGACCAGTGGCTGGCGCTGCGACTGGCGCGCGACGCGCTGGCTGACGCGGGCTGCACCGACCTGCCGGCGAGCGTGCGGCACCGGACCGCAGTCGTGCTGGGCAAGGGCACCTACCTCAACGGCGGCAACGCCACGGCCGTCCAGCGTGGTCTCATCGTCGGTCAGACCGTCGAGCTGTTCCGTCAGCTGCACCCCGGCTGTTCGGCCGAGTGGTTGCAGCGGCTTCGCCGGGAGCTGCAACGGGTCCTGCCGCCCCTGGGGTCGGACGTCGTACCGGGGCTGATTCCCAACATCATCGTGGGCCGGATCGCCAACCAGCTGGACTTCATGGGGCCCACCTACACGGTCGACGCGGCCTGCGCCTCCTCCCTGGTGGCGGTCCAGTTGGCGATGCGGGACCTGCTCGCCGGCGAGTGCGATCTGGCGGTGGCCGGCGGATCGCAGGTGTGGATGCCGGTCCCCGTGCTCAACGTGTTCTGCCGCCTCGGCGCGCTGTCGCCAACCGAGCGGATCCTGCCGTTCGACGAGGACGCGGACGGCACGCTGCTCGGCGAGGGCATCGGCATGCTGGTCCTCAAGCGGGTCACCGACGCGGTGCGCGACGGTGACCGGATCTACGCCGTGATCCGGGCTGTGGGGGTGGCCAGCGACGGGCATGCGGTCGGCGTCATGGCGCCCCGGGCCGAGGGCGAGGAGCTGGCCCTGCGCCGGGCGTACGAGCAGGCCGGCGTCGATCCCCACACGGTGGGTCTGCTCGAGGCGCACGGCACCGCCACCCCCGTGGGCGACGCGGTCGAGATGGAGGCGCTGCGGCGGGTCTTCGGGCACCGGGGGGACGGGCCGCCCTGGTGCGCCCTGGGCTCGGTCAAGTCCATGATCAGCCACACCATCCCGGCCGCCGGGGTAGCGAGCCTGATCAAGGTCGCGCTGGCGCTGCACCAGAAGGTGCTGCCGCCCACGCTGTGCCGCACACCCAACCCGAAGCTGGGCCTGGACGACAGCCCGTTCTACCTCAACACGGAGACGCGACCGTGGGTGCACGGCGGGCCCCATCCCCGGCGCGCCGGGGTCAACGCCTTCGGCTTCGGCGGCATCAACGCGCACGCCGTGCTGGAGGAGGCGCCGGGCGAGGCTGACCCGGTGCGGCTGCCGGCCTGGGACAGCGAGGTGTGCGTCCTGGAGAGTGACTCGCCGCGCGGGTTGGCGCAGCTCGCCACCCGGCTGGCCGAAACGCTCACCGGTACGGCGCCGTACACCCTCACCGACCTCGCCTACTCGTTGAGCACCCGCCTGGGCCGGGTGGAGCAGCCGCTGCGGCTGGCCGTCGTCGCCACGTCGCTGACCGATCTGGCCGGCAAGCTGACGAAGGCGACCCGACGGCTGACCGAGCCGGACTGCCGGCGCATCCGGACGGTGACCGGCACCTACTTCGCGGCGGATCCGCAGGCCCGCGCCGGCACGCTCGCCTTCCTCTTTCCCGGCGAGGGCGCCCAGTACGCCGGGATGCTGGCCGACCTGTGCCTGAACTTCCCTCAGGTGCGGGAGGTCTTCGACCGGGTCGACCGCCGGCACTGGGGCGCGTCGGGTGGCGACCGGCCGAGCGACCACATCTTCCCCCGCCCCGTCTTCTCGACGGCCGACCGGGCCGCCGCCGACGCCCGCCTCAACGACATGGACACCGCCGTCGACGTGGTCCTCGCCGCCAACGCGGCCCTGCTGGTGCTCGCCCGCGAGTTGGGGCTGCGGCCCGACGGCGGTTGCCTGGGACACAGCTCGGGCGAGTACTCCGCGGCGGCCGCTGCCGGGGTCCTCGCGGTGCACGACGAGACTCGGCTGGGTCGCTTCGGCGCGCGGCTACGCGCTCTCTCCGCCGAGGCGCGGGCTCGCGGGGAACTGCCGCACGCGGTGTTGCTGGCGGTCGCCGCCGATCGCGACCGCGCGGGGCAGTTCGCCCGCGAGGCGGGTGGACTGCACCTGGCCATGGACAACTGCCCGCACCAGGTGGTGCTGGTGGGCGACCGGGCCGCAGCCGACCGGGCCCGGGAGTTGGCCACGAGGGCCGGGGTGCTCTGCGACGAGCTGCCCTACGACCGGGCGGTGCACACTCCCCGCTTCGCCTCGTACGCGGCCGGGCTGCGCACCGTCGTCGCGGACATGGAGATTGCCCCGGCGCAGGTGCCGCTGTACTCGGGTGCCACGGCGGCGCACTACCCGGCCGACCCGGACGAGGTGCGCCGGCTGCTCGTGGAGCAGTGGGTCCGTCCGGTCGAGTTCCGGCGCGCGGTGGAGCGGCTGCACGCCGACGGGGCACGGATCTTCGTCGAGGTGGGACCGCGCGGCAACCTCACCTCGTTCGTCGAGGACATCCTGCGCGGCCGCCCGTTCTGCGCGGTGCCGGCGGACCTGCCGCGCCGCACGGGCACTACCCAACTCAACCATCTCGTCGGGCTCCTCGCCGCCGAAGGGGTGGCGGTGGACCCGTCGATCCTCTACGCCCGTCGGAGACCCCGGCTGGTCGACCCCACCGCGCCCGATCTGCCTTCGGTCACGGGGCGCCCCAGCGCGGTGGTGCCGCTGGCGACGGGCTGGCCGATGCTCCGGCTCTCCGCCGACGCGCTCACCGCGCTCGCCGACGCCGCCGGTCCCCCGCCGACGCCGGGACCGGCCGCACCGGCACCGGCGCAGCCCGAGCCCGCATCGGCGCCGGCGCTGCCCGAGCCCGCGCCGGCGACTCCGGCGTTGGCACCCGGTGCCGGGACCGCGCCGCCCCTGCCGGCGAGGTCGGCGCCAGCGCCCGGTCCCAGGATCCCGCCGCCACTGTCGGCGGCCTCGGCGTCGGACGCGGTGATGTCCGACCACCTGGCCACCATGCGGCGGTTCCTCTCCGTCAGCGAGCACGTGGTGCGGGCCTGGCTGGGCGATTCGGCGCAGGCCGGCACCGGGCGACAGTGGCGGCTGCTCGGTACGCCGGTGCGGTGGTCGCCCGGCCGGGAACTTGTCGCCCGGCGGGCGGTGGACCCGACGCGCGACGAGTACCTGCGCGATCACGCCCTGGGGGGCGCTGTGTCCGTGCTCGATCCCGACCTGCGCGGCCTGGCTGCCATGCCGCTGACGATGAGCCTGGAGATCCTCGCCGAGGCGGCCGCCCGCCTGGTGCCTGGGCACACCCTGGTGGGCCTGCGCGACGTGCGGGCCCACCACTGGCTGGCCTGGGACGACCGGCCGCAGACGCTGGAGGTGAGCGCGCGCCGCCTGGCACCGAGCCAGGGTCGCGAGCGGGTCGAGGTGCAGCTGCGCAGCCTCGCCGGTGACGCGTCGCGTACCGTGCCCGCCGTCGCGGGCACCGTGCTGTTCGGCGTACGCCATCCGCAGCCGCCGCTGACGACGGACCCGTCGCCGGAGGCCACCCGGTCGCGGTGGCGGGCCGACCAGCTCTACACCGACGGCATGTTCCACGGTGCCTGCTGGCAGGGCGTCGCAGCGATGGAGCTGACCGGCCGGCACGGCTCGACGGCACGGCTGCGGGTGCTCCCCCTCGACCGGCTGCTGCCCGACGCTCCGAACCATCCGTTCCTCCTCGACCCGGTGGTGCTGGACGCCGCCGGTCAGGTCATCGGCTTCTGGGCGGCGGAACAGCTCGACACCGCGGCGGTGGTCTTCCCGTACGAGGTGGGCGGGCTGGACGTGTTCGGTCCTCGCCCGCCGGTCGGCACTGAGCTACGGTGCACCGCCCGCACGGAGTTGGTCGGCGACCGGGTGGTCCGCTCCGACATCGACGTGAGCACCGCGCGGGGCGAGGTGTGGCTGCGCCTGACCGGGTGGGCGGACCGCCGTTTCGACCTGCCGTCCGAGCTGCGTCCCCTGCTCCTGCCGCCGGAACGGGCCGGGCTGTCCCAGCCGTGGTCGTCGCCCGGGCTCGCCGACGACACCGCCGTGGTCTGCCGGCGCGTTTCAGCCGCGCTTCCCGGCGATCGGGACTTCTGGCTCCGGGTCTGGGCGGCCCGGGTCCTCGCCCCGGCGGAACGCCGCCGATTCGCGGCGCTGCACCTGTCCGAGAGCGGGCGTATCGAATGGCTCGCCGGCCGGACCGCGGCCAAGGAGGGCGTGGCGCAGCTGCTGGCCGACAGGTTCGGCATCCGGCTTCTGCCGGCCGACATCGAGGTGGCGACGGATTCCCGGGGCCGCCCGCTCGTGCGCGGGGGCTGGCAGGAACACGTGCCGGCGGTGCCGGTCGTGTCGATCGCCCATACCCCGGAGGGCGCGGTGGCGGTGGCCGCGCTGCCGGAGATCTCCCCCGGATCACCCACCGTTCCGCAGCACGCCGAAAGGGAGTCCGATGTCCGCTGACCCGAGCATCCTCGCCGACGTCATCGCCCTCGTGGGGGAACTGGCCGGCGACTGGGAGTACGACGACCCGATCACCCCCGACACCCGGTTCCTCGCCGACCTGGGTCTCGAGTCGTTGGATCTGGTCGTGCTGGGCACCGCGCTCCAGCATCGCCACGGGCCCCTGCCGTTCGCCGAGTTCCTCGCCGAGCTGGGCCGTCGTCCGGTCGACACCCGCGACGTCACCGTCATGGAACTGGTGGAGTTCCTCGGCGCGCACCAGCCGGTGTCGGCCCCGGGGGGTGCGCTCTGATGGTGCAGACGCTGCTGATCGGTCTGGACGGGGCCACCTTCACCGTCCTTGACCCGCTGATGCGTTCCGGTGTCATGCCCGCTCTGCGGGACCTGTCCCAGCGCGGGGTCCGCGCCCCGCTGCGCAGCGTGATGCCGCCGCTGACCCCACCCGGCTGGACGTCGCTGGTCACCGGGCAGCGGCCGGGCCGCCACGGCGTCTTCGACTTCTTCCGCAAGGAGTCCGCCGACGGCGAGTACTTCCGGCTCACCACCGCCCAGGATGTCGCCACACCCTCGATCTGGTCGTTGGCCAGCGCCCACGGCAGGAAAGTGGTGGCGCTGAACTTCCCGGTCATGTTCCCGCCACCGGCGGTGCACGGCTACGTGGTACCAGGCGGCTGGATGCCGTGGCGGCAGCTGCGCCTCGGCTGTCACCCGCCGGCTCTGTTCGACCAGCTCCGCGAGCTGCCGAGCTTCAACCCGCGAGAGCTGGCGCTGGACATGGCGCTGGAGGCGAAGACGGTGGAGGGCTGCCCCGACGACGAGTACGCGGACTGGGTGGACCTGCACGTCCGGCGCGAGCAGCGGTGGTTCGAGGTGGCGCGGCACCTGCTGACCCGTGAGCCGGCCGACCTGGTGGGCATCGTCTTCGACGGTGTGGACAAACTCCAGCACCTCTGCTGGCGCTTCCTCGACCCGGCCGCGCAGGCAACGCCGCAGGCCGGCTGGGGTGCGGACATCACGGCGCGCTGCCTGCGCTACTTCCGGGAGCTGGACGGCCACATCGCCGCGCTGGTCGACCTGGCCGGTCCCGAAGCCACCGTCATCCTGGCCTCGGATCACGGCTTCGGTCCGACCACCGAGATGTTCTACCTGAACGCCTGGCTGGCCCAGGCCGGCTATTTGAGCTGGGCCGACTGCGGCGGCCACGCGGACAGCGCCGCCCCGCGCGTCGGCTTCCACGACATGACCCGGCACGTCCAGTTGCTTGACTGGAACCGGACGCTCGCCTACGCCGCCACACCGAGCAGTCAGGGCATCCACATCGTCTCCCGGGAGCCGGGCACCGACCGGCCGCTGCCGGCGTCGCGTCGCCGGCAGATCCGCGACGATCTGGTCGCCGACCTGCGCGCCGCCCGGCATCCGGTCACGGGCAACCCCCTGGTCTCGCGCATCTGGACCGCCGCAGAGGCGTTCGCCGGGCCGTTCGAGAATCTGGCACCGGACGTCTCCATCGAGCTGTACGACGGTGTCGCGATCTCGATCCTGCGATCCGACACCGTGGTCCGGCCGCATCCACAGCCAAAGGGAAACCACCGGTGGGAGGGCGTCTTTCTCGCCTGTGGCCCGTCGATCCGCTCGGGGGTGACCGTGCCGGAGCTGCCGATCGTGGACGTCGCACCGCTGGTGCTGCACAGCCTGGGCGTGCCGGTGCCCGACGACCTGGACGGCCGACTGCCGGTGTCGGTGCTGGTGCCGGGCGCGGCCACGAAGCGTCCCGCGCCGCCCACCGCCCCGCTACCACCACCGCCACCGGCTCAGCCGGTGGCGACCACCGCGCCGACCGAGCCGGTCTACGACAGCGACTCGGAACTCGTGATCGTCTCGCGCCTACGGGCGCTCGGATATCTGGACTGAGGGAGGGATCACATGCCGAAGGTAACCCTTCCGAGCGGAGTCAGGCTGCACTACCAGCGGATCGGCTCGGGGCCCGACATGGTCATGGTGCATGGCCTCACCGGCAACCTCGCCGTCTGGCACCTGCGGATCGCGTCCCTGTTGATCGACCGCGCCCGACTGCTCACCTACGACCTGCGTGGCCACGGCTACAGCGACATGCCACCGTCCGGCTACTGCCTGGACCAGATGGCCGCCGACCTGCTCGACCTGCTGGACGCCCTCAACATCGAGCGGCCGTACGTCGTCGGGCACAGCTTCGGGGCGGACATCGCCCTCTACTTCGCTCACCACCATCCCGAGCGGGTACGCGCTGTAGTCGCCATCGAAGCCGTCCTGCCGGCCATGATGTACCTGCGGTCCGGGGACGACTGGCAGGGCTGGTCGGACTGGGCGGCCGTGCTGGAACAGTCCGGGCACCCCGTCCCGCCGGAGCGCCGCACCGACCTGGGCTACCTGCTGCGACTGAGCCTGAAGGTGCCCAAGCGGTGGGGACCGTTGCAGGGCCTGCCGCGCAACCCCGCGCCGTTCCTGCGGCTGCTGGACGAGACCACCATGGCGTCCGAGGTCGCACAGGTCGGCGGGCTGCCGGCAGAGGCCATCCCGGAGATCCGCAGCACCGTCACCCTGGTCTACTGCGAGGGCTCTGCCTTGCTGGGCACGTTCGACCATCTGCGCGAACGGCTTCCGGACGTGCACCCCGTGCTGCTGCCGCGCACCGAGTGGGGGCACTTCGGGCCGCTTGAGCAGCCGGACGAGGTGGCCCGGCACATCCTCGGCGCCCTCGGCCGCACCGAAGCGTCGACCACGACCGCGCAGGGCTGAGCCGTGAGCAGTCGAACTCGGCAGCGGATGGCGGGCCCGGTCCTGGTGACGGGCGCGTCCGGTGGACTGGGCCTGGAGACGGCCCTGTACCTGGCGGAGCAGGGGCTGCCGGTACACGCGACGGTGCGCGACGACGCCACCCGACAAGACGTCCTGCGCGCGGCGGCCGAGCGAAACGTCGGGCTGCGCGTCCTGCGCCTGGACCTGACCGATCCCGCAAGCATCGACCAGGCCGTACGCACGATGGTCGAGGAGGCGGGCGGAATCTACGCCCTGGTCAACAACGGCGGTGTCGGGCTGCGCGGCTGCCTGGAGGACCTGTCGGACCGCGAGGTCCGGCACCTGTTCGAGACGAACGTGCTCGGCACCCTGGCCGTGACCCGGGCGGTGCTGCCGCACATGCGCCTCGCGGGCCGGGGCCGGGTGGTGACGATCTCGTCCGTGGGCGGTCGGATCTCGTCCTTCGGCGTCGGGGCGTACTGCGCCAGCAAGTTCGCCCAGGAGGGACTCGGCGAAGCGCTGGCCCTGGAGGTGGCGCCGTTCGGCATCCGGTCGGTGCTCATCGAACCGGGGATCATCAAGACGACCCGGTGGACCACGAACCGGGGGATCGCGGCCGGCGCCCTGGATCCGGGCAGCCCGTACCGGGAGATGTTCGACGCCGCCGAGGAGGTGGCGGACCGGATCGTCGACCGGAGCCGCACGCGCCCCGTCGACGTGGCGAAGGCCGTGCACCGGGCGATCACCGCCGAGTACCCGAGGATGCGGTACGTCGTCGGCCGGCCGGCGTCCGTGGTGATCCGGATGCGCAGGTTCCTACCGGAACCGATCTTCGAACGTGTCTACTTCGGCCCGTTCCTGCGCCGGCTACGACAGGCGCGGACCGGCGCCGCCACACCACCGGCCGCCGGTCCACAGACCGGCAGCGCCGCACCACCGCCCGCCGATCCGCGGACCGGCACCCGAGGAGGAGGTGCCTGATGGCCCGCTTCCTGGTCACCTGCTGGCCGTTCGAGGGGCACGTGTTCCCGCAGCTGAGCATCGCCACGGCGCTGCGCGAGCGCGGCCACGAGGTGGCCTTCTACACCGGCGAGAAGGCCCGGCCCACGATCGAACAGGCCGGCTTCCCGGTCTTTGCCTTCAACCGGGTGCCGGCCGACCACTGGCAGGTCGTGCAGGACATGGAGCGGCGGCGCAACACCCGCCGCCAGTCGCGCCGGGTGGCGTACGAGGCGTTCCGGCACTGGTTGGTGGAGTCCATCCCGGACCAGGTGGCCGACCTGGAACCCGTGCTGCGG
>NZ_BOPC01000005.1 GCF_016863555.1 Micromonospora qiuiae
CCAGGCCGTACCACTGATAGGCCCGGGCCTGCGGCACCGCGCAACCGCCGCGATGTGCACTGGTGCCGGGTCCGGTGCGGTGGTGCCGCACCGGACCCGACCGGTCAGAGCACCTTGGCCAGGAAGGCCTTGGTGCGGTCGTGCTTCGGGGCGGCGATCACCTCGCGCGGGCTGCCCTGCTCGACCACCACGCCGCCGTCCATGAAGACCAGCGAATCGCCGACCTCGCGGGCGAAGCCGATCTCGTGGGTCACCACGATCATCGTCATGCCGTCGCGAGCCAGGTCCTTCATCACGTCCAGCACCTCGCCGACCAGCTCCGGGTCGAGCGCGCTGGTGGGCTCGTCGAAAAGCATCAGCTTCGGCTGCATCGCCAGCGCCCGCGCGATGGCCACCCGCTGCTGCTGCCCGCCGGAGAGCTGGCTCGGGTAGCTGTGCAGCTTGTCGCTCAGCCCCACCCGCTCCAGCAGCGCCTCCGCCCGGTCCCGGGCCTCGGTCCGCTTCTCCTTCCGCACCAGCAGCGGCGCCTCGGTGACGTTCTCCAGGGCGGTCTTGTGCGGGAAGAGATTGAACCGCTGGAACACCATGCCGATGGCACGGCGCTGGGCCGCGACCTCCTTCTCCCGCATCTCGTACAGCTTGTCGCCGCGCTGCCGGTAGCCGATCAGCTCGCCGTCCACCCAGATCCGACCTGCGTTGATCTTCTCCAGGTGGTTGATGCAACGCAGGAACGTCGACTTGCCCGAGCCGGAGGGCCCCAGCAGGCAACAGACCTCACCGGCCCGCACCTGAAGGTCGACACCCTTGAGCACCTCCAGTGACCCGAACGACTTGTGCACCTGCTCGGCCCGGACCATCACGTCCGACTCCGCCGCCGGGGCACCGGCCTGGTCAGGAATAAGCTGCCCGGTCACTGCTCACCGCCCTCCCTGCCGCCGCCGCCACCGGCCTCCCCGGCGATGGAGCGCAGCCGGATCCGCGCCCGCTCGGTCCGCCCGTTTCCCTTGCCGAAGTGCCGTTCCAGGAAGTACTGCCCGGTCAGCAGGATGCTGGTCAGGAAGAGGTACCAGAGCACGGCCGCGACGTACATCGGGAAAATCTGGAACGTCCGCTTCCCCACCGCGTCGAGCTGGAAGAACAGCTCGATGCTGTACGGCACGGCCAGCAGCAGCGACGTGTCCTTCAGCATGGCGATGGTCTCGTTGCCGGTCGGAGGGATGATCACGCGCATCGCCTGCGGCAGCACGATCCGGCGCAGGATCTGGGCCCGGCTCATGCCCAACGCCGAGGCTGCCTCGGCCTGCCCCTCGTCCACCGACTGGATGCCCGCCCGCACGATCTCGGCCATGTAGGCGGCCTCGGACAACGCCAGACCGAGCAGGCCGGCCACGAAGCCGGTCAGCACGTCCCGGGAACTGAACCCGAACACCCGCAACTGCAGGTTGTCGATCCCGAAGAGTTGCCCGATGTGGGTGTCGAACGGTACCCCGAACTCGATCCGACTCCACAGGATGCCGAGGTTACCGAAGACGGCGAGCAGCACCAGCCGCGGCACCGACCGGAAAACCCAGGTGTAGAGCCAGGCGACCACCCGCAGGATCGGGTTGGTCGAGAGCCGCATGATCGCCACCACGATGCCCAGAGACACCCCGAGCAGCATCGCGCAGATGGTCATCAGGACCGTGCCGCGCAGCAGACCTTCGATCACCGGCGGTCGGAACATGTGATCGACCATGAACGACCACTGAAGGTTGTCGTTCGTCACCAGCACATGCACGAACATGGCCGCAAGGACCGCCAGCACCGCGACAGCGATCCAGCGGCCCGGATGCCGTACGGGCACGGCCTTGATCGGCTCTGGCCGCGCCCGTACGGTCGTCGTTTCCTCGGTTGTCATGTCGTGTTACGGGTTGATCGCGGGATCCGTGATCGCGCCGCCCCCGACCTCCCACTTGTCCAGGATGGCCTGATACGTCCCGTCGGTGATCAGCGCCTTCGTCGCGTCCCGGATCGCCTCGGCGAACGCCGTCTGATCCTTGGCCACCACGTAGCCGTACGGCGCCGCCTCGTACATCTCGCCGAGCAGCTCCAACTGGCCCCCCGACTGGGTCACCGCGTAGGCCCCGACCGGGTAGTCGGCGAGCATCGCGTCGTCCTTGCCGGACACCACCGCGGCGGTCGCGGCGTCCTGACCCGGGAACTGCTCGATGGTGATCGCCGGCTTACCGGCGTCGCTGCACGCCTTCGACCGGGCCTGGATGTCGTCGACCTGCACGGTGTCTCGCTGCACGGCGATCTTCTTGCCGCAGGCGTCGTCGATCGACACCCCGGCCGGGTTCCCCTTCTTGGTCACCCACTGGGTGCCGACCTGGTAGTAGCTGACCATGTTGGCCTGGACCTTACGGTCCTCGTTGATGGTGAACGACGACACGCCGACCTCGTACTTGCCCGAGGTCACGCCAGTGATGATGGCGCCGAAATCGGCGGAGACGAACTCCGCCTCCAGCCCCAGCTTCGCGGCCACCGCCTGGAACAGCTCCACGTCGAACCCGATGGCCGTCTTGCCGTCGGTGTCGAGGAACTCCGCCGGGGCGTAGCCCGTGTCGCTGCCGACCACGATCTTGCCGTCCGCCTTGATCGCGTCAGGCACCTTCGCGGCCAGCGACTCATCCGCCGAGGCGGTCACCGACGGGCCGCCGCCCGGCTGCTCGCCGCCTTCCTTCTCGCCACAGCCGACGAGCGACAGCGCCAGCAGGGCAGCGCCGGTGATACCAAGGGCAGCCCGGCGGCCACCATTGAATGTGAACATTCGTACTCCTTGCCATGAGGGGTGAAGCGGCCGGTCAGGCCACGCCGAGGTAGGCCTCCTTGACCGACGGGTCGTGCAGCAGCTCCGCGCCGGTGCCTTCCTTGACGATCCGGCCAGTCTCCAGCACGTACGCGCGGTGCGCCCGCGCGAGGGCCTGCTGCGCGTTCTGCTCCACCAGCAGGATCGTGGTGCCCTGCTCGTTGATCTCCGTGATGATGCTGAAGATCTGCTGGATCAGCATCGGCGCCAGCCCCATCGACGGCTCGTCGAGCAGCAGCAGCTTCGGCTGGCTCATCAGCGCCCGGCCGACAGCCAGCATCTGCTGCTCGCCGCCGGAGAGCGTACCGCCGACCTGCTTGCGCCGCTCCGCCAGCCGGGGGAACAGTTCCAGCACCCGCGCCAGGTCCCTGGCCACACCGGCCCGATCCCGCCGGGTGTAGGCGCCCATGTCGAGGTTCTCCAGCACCGTCATGCCGGGAAAGATGCCCCGGCCCTCGGGCGCCTGGCACAGCCCGCGCCGCACCCGCAGGTCCGCCCGGAGCCTGGTGATGTCCTCACCGTTGAACCGGATCCTCCCGCTGGCGACCGGCCGGATACCCGAGATGGCCCGCATCGTGGTGGACTTGCCCGCGCCGTTGGCGCCGATCAGGGCCACGATCTCGCCCTCGTCGACGGTCAGGCTGATCCCGTGCAACGCCTTGATCCGCCCGTAGAGCAGACTGACGTCTTCGATCTCAAGCAACGTCGTCATCCGGCACCCCCAGGTAGGCCGCGATCACCCGGTGATCCTCACGCACCTCGGCGGGGAGCCCTTCAGCGATCTTCTTCCCGAACTCCAGCACCACGATCCGGTCGGTCACCCCCATGACCAGGCGCATGTCGTGCTCGATCAGCAGCACGGTGACGCCCTGGTCCCGGATCCTGCGGATGAGCTGGAGCAGCTCCTCCTTCTCGGCCGGGTTGAAGCCGGCGGCCGGCTCGTCCAGGCAGAGCAGCACCGGGTCGGTGGCCAGCGCCCGGGCGATCTCCAGCCGGCGCTGCTCGCCGTAGGACAGGTTGCGGGCGGCATCGTGCATCCGGCCGGAGATCCCGACGAAATCCAGCAGCCGCTCGGCCTTCTCCAGCCCGTCGCGCTCCTCCCGGCGGTGCCGGGGCAGCCGGAACAGCGCGGAGATGACGCTGGTCTTGTGGTGGGCGTCCGCCCCCACCTGGATGTTCTCCAGCGCGGTCATCTCCGGGAACAGGCGGATGTTCTGGAACGTCCGCGCCATCCCCATCTTGGTGATCTGGTGCTTCTTCTTGCCGGTGATCCGCTCGCCCCGGAACCGGATCTCCCCCTCGGAGGGCTGGTAGATCCCGGTCATCGCGTTGAAGCAGGTGGTCTTGCCGGCGCCGTTGGGCCCGATCAGGCCGAGGATCTCCCCCTTGTAGAGGGTGAAGTTCACGTCGTTGAGCGCCACCACGCCGCCGAAGCGCAGCGTCACGTGGTCGACCTCCAGCAACGGCTCCCGGGTGACCGCGGTGGATTCCGCCGCCGGGGGGCCGGCCTGCTCCGGAACAGTCGGCTTCTGCACGGTCTCACCCACCGACGATCACCTCCTTGCGGCGATCCTTGAACTCCGCCGCTCGTCGTCGGTTCGCTACCAGCCCCTGCGGCCGGAAGATCATCATGACCACCAGCACCAGGCCGAACAACATGAACCGGTACTCGTACAGCTCGATGCCGAAGAACTCGATGCCCCGGAACCGCTCGATCAGGTACGCCACCAGACCACCGCCGACAATCGCGCCGACGATGTTGCCCGAGCCGCCCAGGATCACCGCGGCCAGAATGATGATCGAGTTGAGCAGTTCGAGGTTCTGCGAACTGACGAAGTTCTGCTTACCCGCGAAAAGCGCGCCGGCCAGACCACCGATCGCCGCGCCCGAAGCGAAAGCCCAGAGCTTGAACTTGAACGTCGGCACACCCATCAACTGCGCCGCGTCCTCGTCCTCCCGGATCGCAATCCAGGCCCGACCGACCCGGCTGCGGTTGAGGTTCTGCACCCCGATGACCACCAGGATGATCAGCGTGAGGACCAGCCAGTAGTACGGCCGGGGGTCGAGCACCCCGAAGATCGGCTTGCCATCCGGGTAACTGCCCGGCGGGTGCGGAATCTGGTTGAAGCCGCGCTGACCCTTGAGGAACTCGGAGCTGGTCGCCGCGACCCGGATCATCTCGGCGAAGCCGAGCGTCACAATGGCCAGATAGTCACCACGCAGTCGCAGCGTCGGAGTACCCAGCATCACGCCGGAGAGCATGGTCAGCGCGATCGCCAGCGGCAGAGCGAGCATCCACGGCCAGAGCGTCTTGAGGTCACTGCTCGGCGACGTGAACACCGCCACCGTGTACGCGCCAACCGCGAAAAAGCCGAAATAACCCAGGTCGAGCAGGCCGGCGAAGCCGACCACGATGTTCAACCCGACCGCCAGCAGCACGTAGATGGAGACGGTGAAGAGCACGTGCCCGAAGTTCGACCCGGTGGTCGGGATCGGCCCGAGCCACTGGTAGAACTCCCGGTTCGGCAGCGCGTAGAAGAAGACGATCACCGCCGCGATGAGCGCCCACCGCATCCAGCGTGGCCCGTTGTGCCACCGCTCGGACACCGCGTGCCGGCCCGAATCGAACCATTCCCTCACGCTCGTCATGCGCGGGCCCTCCCCAACGACTCGCCGAGCAGACCGGTCGGCCGGAACATCAGCAGCACGACCAGGACGACGAAGGCGACCAGGTCCTTCCAGTTCGCGCCCCACAGCGCGGAGGCGTAGTTCTCGACCAGGCCGAGGAGCAGCCCGCCGACCAGCGCGCCGCGCAGGTTGCCGATGCCACCGAGGACCGCCGCGGTGAACGCCTTCAGCCCGAGCAGGAAGCCCACACTGTAGGTCAGCGTGCCGATCCGGATGTCGTAGAGCATGCCGGCGACCCCGGCCATCACGCCACCGATGACGAAGACCACCAGGATGATGCGGTCCTTGTTGATGCCCATCAACGCGGCCGTGTTCTGGTCCTGCGCGACCGCCCGGATACCCCGGCCGATCCGACTGCGGTTGATGAAGAGGTCCAGGGCAACCATCATCGCCAGCGCCGAGCCGAGGATCAGCACCTGCACCACGGTGACGCTCGCACCGCCGATGCTGAACAGGACATCGTTCTTGACCACGGTGGGGGCACCGACCGGCAACCGCCGGGTGTAGATGCCGAACGCCTCGGCGATCGCGATCGACGCGCCGATAGCGGTGATCAGGAAGGCCAGCGGCGGAGCGTTGCGCTTACGCAACGGCCGGTACGCCACCCGCTCGATCACGGTGGCGGTGCCGGCCGAGGCGACCGCGGCGATGAGGGCACCGACCAGCAGGTAGAGCATGATCGAGCCGATGCCGCTGACCACCGAGTCGCGGTTCAGGCCCAACGCGCTCCAGCCCCAGATGGCGGCGAAGGCACCCGCGATGAAAACCTCGGAGTGGGCGAAGTTGATGAGTCTCAGCACGCCGTAGACCAGCGTGTAACCCAGCGCGACAAGGGCGTAGATGGCACCCACTGTCAGCCCGGTTATCGTGTATCCCCCGAAATCGGAGAACAGGGCGTTGAAGTCCAAGGAAGGTACTCCGTACTTGGATGAAGAAAGATGGGGGTGCGGCCGGGAGTCAGCTCCCGGCCGCACCCACGATCACCACGCGACCGCTCTAGCAGCGACCGGCGTCAGGACTTCGGAATCTCCCTGGCCGGGACGATCTTGCCGTCCTTCACCACGTACGCCCAGATCCGGACCGAAGCCGGGTCCAGGTCACCGTTCTCGGTGAACTTGTAGCTGCCCGCGACACCCTCGCCGGTGTAGCCCCGCACGAACTCCAGCAGCTTCTCGCGGGTGGTGTTGCCGGCCTTGATGCCCTCGAGCAGGATGTTCGCCGCGTCGAAAGCGGTGTCGCTGTAGGTACCGGGATCGGTACCGTGCATCGCCTTGTAGTCCTCCTCGAAGCTGCCACCGGTCTCGGAGGCCGGCATGCAGGGGCAGGTCAGGATGCTGCCCTCGGCGGCCGCAGCGCCGGCGCCCTCGATGTAGGACGCATCGTTGACGCCGTCGGCGGCGACCAGGGTGGCGGTGACGCCGGCAGCGGTGAGCTGCTTACGGATGAGGCCGGCCTCCTGGTAGTAGCCGCCGTAGAAGATCGCGGTCGCGCCGGAGGACTTGACCTTGGTGACGGTCGCCGAGAAATCGCTCTGCTTGCCGTCGCCCTGAACCTTGTCGCTGCCGACGACCTTCGACCCCATCACCTCCTTGACCCCGTCGCCCAGGCCGGCGCCGTACGCGGACTGGTCGTCGATCACGAAGACCTTGTCGGCCTTGAGCTCGTTCTCGATGTACCAGGCGGCCGCCGGGGCCTGGGTGAAGTCGTTGCCGACAACCCGGAAGAAGGTCTTCCAGCCCTGGTCGGCCAGGTTCGTCCGGGTGGCGGAGGCGGTGACGTGCACCAGGCCGGCCTCGGCGAAGAGCGGGTTGGCGGCCTCGGACTCACCCGAGAAGGCGGGACCGACGACACCCAGGATCTGCTCGTCGTCGATCGCCTGCTGGGCCAGCTGCGGCGCCTGATCCGGGTTGCCCTGGGAGTCCAGCGGCACCAACTCGACCGTGCAGTCGGCATTGTCCTTGTTGTACTTGTCGAGGGCGAGCTTCACGCCGTTGTTCTCGTTGATGCCGAGCGCCGAGGCCGGACCGGTGAGCGCGCCGAAGAACGCGATCTTCTTGCCGCAGCCGTCACCGCTGGCCTCGTCGCCTCCACTGTCAGACTTGCAGGCGGTCGCGCCACCCAGGGCGAGAGCGGCGATCGCCACCCCACCGACCAAACGTACGAGCTTCTGCCTCACGGCCCGAACCCTCCTCCGTCCGTTGGCCCGAACCACCCGCTGCCTATTGGCCCTTGCGAGGGCGGACGAACCAGACCGTCGTCGCGGTCTGGGGCCGGACGTTATCCCACCGTGTAGCTGTGACGTAAGTCCCAGGAGGCGCGGTTGACCGAACCGTTACACGCGACGGCGAATCGGAGCCGGTCGCTGTAAGAAGCCGCCGCCGGAAAGGCCGGTTACGAGATGCTGTATCGCCCGGCAGCCGCTTCAGGAAGCCGGCTGAGTGACCTCGCCACCGGCGGTCTCGGCGAGAATCCGCTCGGAGACCTCCTTCATGGTCATCCGGTGGTCCATCGCCGTCCGCTGGATCCACTTGAACGCCTGCGGCTCGGTCATCTTGTACGTGGTCATCAGCGCGCCCTTGGCCCGCTCGACGGTTTTGCGGACCTCCAGCCGGTCGGTCAACCCGGCGACCTCCGCCTCCAGCGCGGCGATCTCCGAGTAACGGGACAGCGCGATCTCCACCGCCGGCACCAGGTCGCTCTTCTGGAACGGCTTGACCAGGTACGCCATCGCGCCCGCCGCCCGGGCCCGCTCCACCAGGTCACGCTGGCTGAACGCGGTCAGGATGATCACCGGAGCGATCCGGGCGCCGGCGATCCGCTCGGCGGCGGCCAGCCCATCCATGATCGGCATCTTGATGTCGAGGATGACCAGATCGGGCTTGAGCTCCTCGGCCAGCCGGACGGCGGTCTCGCCGTCGCCGGCCTCGCCGACCACCTCGTAGCCCTCCTCGGCCAGCATCTCGGCCAGATCCAGCCGGATCAGCGCCTCGTCCTCGGCGATCAACACCCGCCTGCGCGCGGCATCCGTCTGCGTCTCGGCCACGAGCAACTCCCACCATCGTTCCCGGCACGGCTACCACCCATGCTCTCGCATGAGCGTAGTCGGGTACAGTAAGCGTCACTCGCCGGGATGGTGGAACGGCATACACGGAAGTCTCAAACACTTCTGCCCGAGAGGGCTTGCGGGTTCGAATCCCGCTCCCGGCACTTCCTGTCATACAGGTGTTCGAGGATGTTGACGTGCATCCTCCCGAAATGCGGGCACGCGTGCGCGCTCTCCGTGCCCAAGGCCTCAACATCCGCTCGGTGGCCCGCGCCCTCTCACTTCCTTACACGACCGTGTGGCACTGGTGCGTCGACCGGCCCCAACCCGCCGTCCTCGGCAGCGCGGCCCGCTGCTTCCGCTGCCGCTGGGATCAAGAGCAACTCTCCGATCCGGCGGCCTACGCCTACCTTCTCGGCCTCTACCTGGGCGACGGTCACTTGGTCACCACGGCGCGCGTGCCCGTGCTCCGCATCTACTGTTCCGACTCCTGGCCCAACTTGATCGATCTCTGCGAGAGGGCGATGAAGGAGGTGCTGGCTAGTTCGGTGCAGCGGGTGCAGAAGAAGGGCTGTGTCGGCGTGCAGAGTTACGGCAAACACTGGCCATGCCTGTTGCCGCAGCACGGGCCGGGCAAGAAGCACGAGCGGCCGATCGTCCTCGCCGACTGGCAGCGCCAGATCCTCAAGGCACACCCCGGCAGCTTCCTGCGCGGCCTGTTCCACTCCGATGGATGCCGGGTTAGCAACCGGGTCACCGTCCGGGGCAAGGAGTACGTCTACCCGCGCTACATGTTCACCAACGAGTCCACCGACATCATGGAGCTCTGCCAGTGGGCACTCGACCTGCTCGACATCGCGTGGAAGATGAACCGTCGCAACTGCCTCTCTGTCGCCCGGCGGGGCGCGGTTGCGGCGCTGGACCGCCACGTCGGCCCGAAGTCCTGACGAGGTTGGGCGGCGGGACGCCAGCGCCGAGCGTCACGCGACGGCGAGCGCCTGCTCCAGGTCCAGGCGCAGGTCCTCCGGGTCCTCCAGGCCGACCGAGAGCCGCAGCAGTCCGCCGTCGGGCTTCGCGTCCCGTTCGACGGGGCGGTGGGTCAGTGAGGCCGGGTGCTGGATGAGCGTGTCGACCCCGCCGAGGGAGACGGCGTGGGTGATGAGTCGGCAGGCGCCGGCGACCGCCGCCGCGGCGGGTGCGCCGCCGCGTACCTCGAAGGCGAGCAGGCTGCCGGGGCCGGCCATCTGCCGGCCGACGAGCCCGGCCGGGTCGTCGATGCCGGGGTGGTGCACCCGGGTCACGGCCGGGTGGTCGCTCAGCCAGGTGGCGAGCTTCTCCGCACCGGCCTGCTGGGCGCGGACCCGCAGTGGCAGCGTCTGCAGGCCGCGGTGCAGCAGGTATGCCCCGAGCGGGTGCAGGATCGCGCCGGTGAGGGCGCGGACCTGGCGTAGTTGGACGGCCCATTCGGCGTCGCAGGCGAGCGCGCCGGCGAGGACGTCGCCGTGGCCGCCGATGCTCTTGGTGGCGCTGTGCAGGACGAGTCGGGCGCCGTGCCGGGTGGGCTGCTGGAGCACGGGGGTGGCGACGGTGTTGTCGACCAGCAGTGGCACCTGCCCGGCGGCGTCGGCCAGCGCGGCGATGTCGATCAGGTCGAGGGTGGGGTTGGCGGGGGTCTCGGCGATCACCAGGGCGGTGTCGGGGCGGATGGCGGCGGCGACCTCGTCGGGGCGGGCCCAGGTGACCTCGGTGCCGAGCAGGCCGGTGGCGAGGACGTGGTCGGTGCCGCCGTAGAGGGGGCGTACGGCGACCAGGTGGCGTTTGCCGGTGCGGGTGGCGGCGAGCAGGGCGGCGGTGAGGGCGGCCATGCCGCTGGCGAAGGCGACGGCTTCGGCGGTGTTCTCCAGTTCGGCGAGGGCGGTCTCGAAGCGTGCCACGGTGGGGTTCCACAGCCGCTGGTAGACGGCGCTGGCGCCGGGCGTGAGGGTGCCGCCGGTGGCCAGGGTCTCGTACGCGTCGCCGCCGGCGTGCACCGACGGCAGCGGGTTGGTGGTCGACAGGTCGATCGGCGGCACGTGTACGCCGAGGGCCGTGAGGTCGTCGCGGCCGGCGTGCACGGCTCGGGTGTCCAGGGTCACCATGCCGGAGAGGATCGAACAACTCGCCTACCAGCGGCAATACTTTCGAAGATTATTCGTGGGAAAACGCCTTCCGCCGTGGTCTGATGCGGTGGAGACTGACGGGATGCCCCTCGTATCGAACGATGTACGGCCGTTCGCGGCCCTCGACGACACCGACCGCGCGATCCTGGCCGAGTTGTCCGCCGACGGACGGCTGCCGAACAACGCCCTCGCCGAGCGGGTCGGGGTGGCTCCGTCGACCTGCCTGGCGCGGACCCGGGCGCTGCGGGAGAACGGCGCGATCCGCGGGTTCCACGCCGAGGTGGATCCGGCGGCGGTGGGTCTGCCGCTGCAGGCGCTGGTGTCGGTACGGCTGACCGAGCACGCGCGGGCGGCGGTGGACGCGTTCCGGTCCCGTTCGGTGCGGCTGCCCGGGGTGGTGTCGGTGTTCCACGTGGCCGGTGCCGACGACTACGTGCTGCACGTGCGGGCCGCTTCGGCGGAGGCGCTGCGGGACTTCGTCCTGGATCATCTGGCCGTGGATCCGGCGGTGCAGCACACCCAGACCAGTCTGATCTTCGAGCAGGCGCGTGGGATGGGCTGACCGGGCGGCACGGCCGGAGGGAACAAAACCGGCATCCCGCGGGTTGGACAGCCGTGTGATTGACGTACCGCTGTCTGTTCTCGACCTCGCCCCCGTCGCGGCCGGTGCCTCCTCCGGCGAGGCGCTGCGGCACACCACCGAGCTGGCCCGGCGTACCGACGAGCTGGGCTACCACCGGTTCTGGGTGGCCGAGCACCACAACATGCCGGCCATCGCGTCGTCGGCGCCCGCGGTGCTGATCGCGCACCTGGCGGCGCACACCGACCGGATCCGACTGGGCTCGGGCGGGGTGATGCTGCCCAATCACGCGCCGCTGGTGGTCGCCGAGCAGTTCGGCACTTTGGAGGCGTTGCACCCGGGCCGCATCGACCTGGGCATCGGCCGGGCCCCCGGCACCGACCGGGTGACCGCGCTGGCGTTGCGCCGGACCATGGAGGGGCTGTCGGCCGAGGGCTTTCCCCGGGAGTTGGCCGACCTGATGAACTTTTTCGCCGACGAGACGGTCGGGCCGATCACGGCCACCCCGGGGCGCGGCCAGCGGCCGGCGGTGTGGCTGCTGGGTTCCAGCGGGTTCAGCGCTCAGCTGGCCGGCGCGCTGGGGCTGCCGTTCTCGTTCGCGCACCATTTCGGCGGCGAGAACACGCTGCCCGCGTTGGCGTTGTACCGGCAGAGTTTCCGGCCGTCGCGGTGGCTGGGCAAGCCGTACGCGATGGTGGCGGTGAACGCGGTCTGCGCGGAGACCGACGAGCGCGCCGAGTGGCTGGCCGGGCCGGCCGGGTTGTCGTTCCTGCGGCTGCGCGCCGGGCGTCGCGAGCCCCTCGCCACGCCCGAGGAGGCGGCGGCGTACCCGTATCAGGAGTTGGAGCGGGAGTTCCTGGCGCAGCGCCAGCGGGGTCAGGCGACCGGCTCGCCGGAGACGGTCCGCCGCCAGTTGGGCGATTTGCTGGAGCGTACCGGCGCGGACGAGCTGATGCTCACCACGATGGTGTACGACGTGGCCGACCGGGTGCGCTCGTTCGAGCTGATCGCCGAGGAGGTCGCCGGGGGTCTGCGCGGCCGGGCGCCCGGGTTGGGCGGTTGAGCCGGGCGCGGTGGCACAGGTCACAGCGGTTCCGTGACCATGAAACATGAGCTTCATGGCGCCGTCACCCTCGTGACGCGGAGGCCGCCTAATGTTGGTTCCGGTGGTGGTACGGCACTCCCCGGTCGGGACGGGTCGGGGGTGCCGCGGTGTGGCACCGGGCCGCGGTCAGCGGATTCCGCGATCGCGGCCCGGCGCCTGGTCCGTTCGGCTCAGCGCAGGTAGATGCGGGGTGCGGGCGGGGTGGCCATCCCGTCGCCGAGGAAGAAGCTCGGGTGCGGCGGCTGGTTGTAGGCGGTGTTCTGCCAGGCGATGGCGACGCGGTACTGCGGGTCGTGCATCAGGGTGTGCAGCCGGGTGCTGGTCGCCGTCGGGGTGCTGTAGATCCGTAGGGCTCGGCTGTCGGTGGTCCGCCACATCACTTCTTCCCGCCAGTCGCCGAGCAGGTCGGCCGAGAGCGCGGGCGTGGCTTTGGTGCCGTTGTTCGCGGCCACGTCGCTGCCGGTGAGCAGGCGGGTGTCGCCGTTCGGGCCGTACTTGTCGATCCGGGTGGCATCGAGCAGTTCCCGGACGGGGTCGCCGTCCCACCAGATCAGGAAGTTGGTCGAGGAGGGTTTGCGGCCGATGTTCTGGCCACGGGTGTTGGCCAGGCCGTTCACCGCCGACGACCAGGATTCGGCGCCGGGGCTGCCGGCCCAGATGTCGCCGGAGACGCCCCGGCCGTTGTCGCCGTTGGCCGGGGTGGACCAGAGGATCTGGCCGGTGCGGGCGTCGGCGAGGTAGGAGCTGGGCTTGCTGCCGTCTTCGTTGACTTTGAAGACCTCCAGGCCGGGTCGGGCCGGGTCCAGGTCGCCGACGTGCATGGCGTCGCCGTGGCCGGTGGCGGTGGAGTGCAGCAGCCGGCCGTTGTCGTCGATGGTGGCCGCGCCGTAGACGATTTCTTGCCGGCCGTCGCCGTCGACGTCGGCCACGGACAGGTTGTGGTTGCCCTGTCCGGCGGCGGCACCGTTGCCGCTGGCGTTGGAGTCGAAGGTCCACCGTTTGGTGAGGGCGCCGTTGCGGAAGTCCCAGGCGGCGATGACCGCGCGGGTGTAGTAGCCGCGGGCCATGATCAGCGATGGGCGCTGGCCGTCGAGGTACGCGGTGCCGGCGAGGAAGCGGTCGACCCGGTTGCCGTAGTTGTCGCCCCAGGAGGAGACGGTGCCGCGCGGCGGGTCGTAGTTGACGGTGGACAGGGCCGCGCCGGTGCGGCCGTCGAACATGGTCAGGAACTCCGGCCCGGCGAGGACGTATCCGCTGGAGTTGCGGTGATCGGCCGAGGCGTTGCCGATCACCTGGCCGGTGCCGGAGCGGGTGCCGTCGGCGGTTTTCATGGCCACCTCGGCGCGCCCGTCGCCGTCGTAGTCGTACACCTGGAATTGGGTGTAGTGGGCGCCGGCCCGGATGTTGCGGCCGAGGTCGATGCGCCACAGCCGGGTGCCGGTGAGGGTGTACGCGTCGACGTAGACGTTGCCGGTGTAGCCGGACTGCGAGTTGTCCTTGGAGTTGGACGGGTCCCACTTGAGCACGAACTCGTACCGGCCGTCGCCGTCGAGGTCGCCGACGCTGGCGTCGTTGGCGGAGTAGGTGTACGCCTCGCCGCTGGGCGTGGTGCCGCCCGGCGGAACCTGCAACGGCACGTCCAGGTAGCCGGCGGGGAACTGCAGCGCGGGCGCGGAGGCGGCCTGTTCGACGCCGCCCACCACGGCCCGCACGGTGTACGCCGCCCCGGCGGGGGCGCCACTGTCGAGGTAGTTGGTGGCGCCGGTGATCGGGCTGGAGTTCACCCGGGTGGTGCCTCGGTAGAGGTTGAACGCGACGCCGGTGGTCTCGGTGCCGAGCAGCCGCCAGGAGACGAGGTTGGCCGATCCGGAGCGGACGCTGACCAGGCCCCGGTCCAGGTTCTCCGCCTGCATCGCGCCTGCCGGCGGAGTGGTCGGCGGCGGCGTGGTCGGGGGCGGAGTGGTCGGGGGCGGCGTGGTCGGCGGCGGTGGGGTGCTGGGTGGCGGCGTGGTGGCACCGGTGCAGGTGGTGCCGTTCAGCGCGAAGCCGGCCGGTGCCGGGTTGCTCCCGTTCCAGGAGCCGTTGAAGCCGAAGTTGACGCTGGCGTTGGTGCCGATGGCGGCGTTGTAGTCGACGTTGCGGGCGCTCACCTGGGCGCCGGACTGGGTGAGGGTGGCGTTCCAGGCCTGGGTGACCTGCTGGCCGGCGGGCCAGGTCCAGGTCAGCGTCCAACCGGTGAGCGGGTCGCCGAGGTTGGTGACGGTGACGTCGGCGCCGAAGCCGCCGGCCCACTGGTTGGTGACGCGGTAGTCGACGCGACATCCGGCGGCGGCGGCCGAAGCGGTCAGGGTGGTCAGCGCGCCGACGGCAGCGACAGCGCTGGCGGTAGCCGCGGCGAGCAGGGCCGCCCGGGGGACGGTGCGAAGCATGGTTCCTCCGGTGGAGGTCGGACGCGCGGCAGCCGGTGGTTCGCCGGCCGTGCCCGAGGCCGACGGGACCATGGTCCGCCGGCCGTGCCCGGAGCCGACGGGGTGCCGCACTGCGGCAGACGCATCGACGTCAGTGAGTGCATTCCCGCGCAGCTGCGATGCTAGGGCAAGCGCTTTCTGCACACAATCGGTCCGCCGTACTTGCCCTGAAGCCGGTCCTTTTGATCGACTCGCGGGGTGGCTGCACACATGACCCCCGAGGAGTTCCGCCAGGCCGGGTACGCGGTGGTCGACTGGATCGCCGACTACTGGGCCACGCTGCCTCAGCGCCCGGTCACCTCCCAGGACCCGCCCGGTGCGGTGGCCGCCGAGCTGCCCTCCGGGCCACCCACGCAGGGCGAGCCGGTCGAGGCGATCCTCACCGACCTGGGCAAGCTGGTCGCGCCCGGACTCACCCACTGGCAGCACCCCGGCTTCTTCGGCTACTTCCCGGCCAACACCTCCGGCCCCAGCGTGCTGGGCGACCTGGTCAGCGCCGGGCTGGGCGTACAGGGCATGCTCTGGGCCACCGGTCCGGCCTGCACCGAACTGGAGACGGTGATGCTCGACTGGCTGGCGGAGGCGCTGGACCTGCCGGCCCGGTTCCGCTCGACCGGTCGCGGCGGTGGCGTCATCCAGGACTCGGCCTCCTCTGCCACGCTGGTGGCCACCCTGGTCGCCCTGCACCGGGCGGCCGGCGGCCGATGGCGTGAGGTGGGCGTCGACCGCCGCTACCGGGTGTACACCTCCACCGAGGCGCACTCGTCGATCGAGAAGGCCGCCCGAATCGCCGGGCTCGGCACCGACGGGGTACGACTGATCGAGGTGGACCCGGCGACCCGGGCCATGTCGCCGACGGCGCTGCGTGCCGCGATCGAGGCGGACCGGGCGGCCGGCGTGGTGCCGGCGCTGGTGGTGGCTACCGTGGGCACCACCTCCACCACCGCCGTGGACCCGCTGCCGCAGATCGGGCCCGTCTGCGCCGAGTACGGCGTCTTCCTGCACGTCGACGCTGCGTACGCGGGCGCGGCGGCGGTCTGCCCGGAGCTGCGGTTCGGCCACGCCGGCCTGGAGTACGCCGACTCCTACTGCTTCGACCCGCACAAGTGGCTGCTCACCGGCTTCGACTGCGACGCGTTCTGGGTCGCCGACGCCGGCGAGCTGGTCGAGGCGCTGACCGTGCTGCCGGAGTACCTGCGCAACGCCGCCACCGAGTCCGGCGCGGTGGTCGACTACCGGGACTGGCAGGTGCCGCTGGGCCGGCGGTTCCGGGCCCTCAAGCTGTGGTTCGTGCTGCGCTGGTACGGCATCGAGGGCCTGCGGGAGCACATCCGCCGGGGTGTCGCCCTGGCCGCCCGATTCGCCGACCGGGTACGCGCCGACGACCGCTTCGAGCTGGTGGCCCCGCACCCGTACGCCCTGGTGTGCTTCCGGCTGCGCGGCCCGGACGGGCCGAACGAGGAGCTGCTGGCCCGGGTGAACGCCACCGGCCGGGTGTTCCTGACCCACACCCGGGTGGCCGGCCGGCACACGCTGCGTCTCGCCGTCGGCTCGCCCCAGAGCACCGAAACCCATGTGGACGAGGCCTGGGCGATCATCTCCGAGGCAGCGGCGGACGCGATCCCGGCCTAGGCGCTGGCCTTTTCGGTCTCCCGCTGGGGAGAGGGTGTCGTCGCCGCCCTGACGATCGCGCGCTCGCGGCGGGCGCGCAGCAGAATCCGCAGCGCCAACGCCAGCGCGGCGGCCCAGCCCACGGCCAGCAGCAGGTAGACCAGCACCGGCAGGGCACCGTCCAGCTCGGCGGCGCGCATCAGGACCCGGGCGTTGGTCAGCACGATCACACCGCCGACCGCCGCGCCGAGCAGTTGGCCCGGGACGATCCGGACCAGCCACGCCGCGATCGGGGCGGCGATCAGGCCGCCGGCGAGCAGAGCGAGCACGATCGGCAGCAGGAAACCCTCGGTGCCCAGGCCGATCAGGAAGCCGAGGCTGGCCGCGCTCGCCACCACGAATTCGGAGGTGTCCACCGAGCCGATCACCTTGCGGGGCTCCATCCGCCCGCTGACCAGCAGGGCGGGCGTGGCCACCGGCCCCCATCCCCCGCCGCCGGTGGCGTCGACGAAGCCGGCGACCAGCCCGAGCGGGCCGAGGAAGCGCCCGCGTAGTCGGCCGGCCGCCGGGTTGCGGCGCAGCGGCCGGGAGAAGCGCACGAGCAGGTACGCCCCCAGCGTGAACAGGATCGCGGCCATCCACGGTGCGGCTGCCTCGGTGGAGAGCGCACTGAGGAAGGTGGCGCCGGCGAAGGCGCCGATCGCGCCGGGAGCGGCGATCCGGGTTACCACCCGCCAGTCGACGTTGCCGAATTTCCAGTGCGCCGCCCCGGCGGCGAGCGTGGTGCCGATCTCGGCCAGGTGCACCGACGCGGACGCGGCGGCGGGTGCGACGCCGACCAGGAGCAGCAGCGTCGTGGAGGTCAGCCCGTACGCCATGCCGAGCGCGCCGTCGACCATCTGCGCGGCGAGCCCGACCAGTGCGATGACCAGCAGCTTGCGCACGGCACCCCCAGCTTTTCGGCATCTCCTATCGGCTTGGTCGACAATGCGGCACCGTGAACCCCCGCGTCAACCCCCCGACCGTCCACTGAGACGACTCGCACCAGCCCCGTGGCCCCGATCCGCGCGGCGGCAGCCCCGGCCACCACCCCCCGCACCTCGGCGCTTTGCTCTGCTTCACCCCACGCACAGGTTTTGCCACACCGGCGTTGCGCGGGTTGAAGCAGAGCAAAGGATGCGGGAGACACACCTGAAACCCCGCCGGTCAGGCCACGGAGCCGAGCGGACCCGGCCGGTCAGGTCACGGAGCCGGTCGGGCCCGGTGGTGGGTCAGGTCCAGGCGTCGGGATCGGCTGCCAGCTTGGTGACCTGGTCAGGGAGCGTGCCCTGCGCCACGTCGGCCACCGTGACCAGTTCGAGGATCTGCCGTTCGCTGGCGCGCAGGGCGATCCAGACGTCCTGGAGCGCGCGGGCCGCGCCGGTGTAGCCGAGATCCTCGGGGCGCTGCCCCCGGATGTGGGCCAACGGCCCGTCGACCACCCGGATCACCTCGGCCAGTGAGATCGTCTCGGCCGGCCGAGCCAGCCAGTAGCCGCCCTCGGGACCCCGCTGGGCCTGCACGATGCCGCCGCGGCGCAACTGCAGCAGGATGCTCTCCAGGAATTTCGGCGGTATCTCCTGAGCACGGGCGATCTGATCGGCGGTCACCGGGCGACCACGACCCGCCCCGGCCACCGAGGCCAGTTCGGTGACCGCTCGTAGGGCGTAGTCGACCCGGGCGGAGAGACGCATGCCGGACAGGTTAACTGCAGGTTGCTTCCGCCAGTCGATCACCCCTGGACTGATCCGGCCGCTCGGTCGCCCAGGTCACAGTCCGGTCACCCCCCGACGCGGCGCAGCAGTCCCTCCTGTACGGCGCTGGCAATGTGCCGGCCGTCGACGGTGAACATCCGGCCGGCGGCCAGGCCCCGCGCACCCGAGGCGGAGGGGCTCCAGCAGTCGTAGAGGAACCACTCGTCGGCGCGGAACGGCCGGTGGAACCAGAGCGCGTGATCCAGACTCGCCCCGATCACCCCGCCCGGACCCCACACCTCGCCGTGCGTGGAGAGCACCGAGTCGAGCAGGGTCAGGTCGGAGGCGTAGGTCAGGGCGCAGGCGTGCAGCAACGGATCGTCCGGCAGATTGCCGTCGATGCGCATCCACACCCGCTGGTGCGGGTCGGCCGGCCGCTCCCCGGGGGCCACCCAGCCGGGCTCGCCGACGTAGCGTACGTCGATGGGCCGGGGAATCTGCTCCCAGATGCCCAGCCGCTCACGGTGGCGGGCGAGGCGGGCGGCCATGGTGGGGACCGCGTCCGGACCGGGCACCTTCGGCGGGACGGGCGCCTGGTGGTCCAGCCCTTCCTCCGGCCGCTGGAACGAGGCGGACATGAAGAAGATCGGCTTGTCGTGCTGGAGCGCGACCGAGCGGCGTACCGAGAAGGAGCGGCCGTCGCGGACGTTCTCCACCTCGTACTCGATCGGCTCGGCCGCGTCGCCGGCCCGGACGAAGTAGCCGTGCAGCGAGTGGACCACCCGTTCGGGGTCGACGGTCCGGCCGGCGGCGACCAGGGCCTGGCCCGCGACCTGGCCGCCGTACACCCGCTGTGGGCCGACCGACGGGCTCAGCCCCCGGAACGACATGGCGCCCGTCGGTGCGAGGTCGAGCACCTCCAGCAGATGGTCGACGGCGGCCTGACCGACGACCGCCTCCGTCACCGCAGTGCCCGCGCCGATGCGGCGTCGACCAGTGACCCGAGTTGGTGCACCCGCAGCGTGTTGGTCGAGCCGGGTGTGCCGGGCGGGCTGCCGGCGACGATCACCACGTAGTCGCCGGGGGTGGCCCGGTTGAGCCCGAGCAGCGCCTCGTCGACCTGGCGGAACATGTCGTCGGTGTGCTGCACGAAGGGCATCAGGAAGGTCTCCACGCCCCAGCTGAGGGCGAGCTGGCGATGCACCTCGGGCACCGGGGTGAAGGCCAGCAGGGGCAGATCGCAGTGCAGTCGACTCAGCCGGCGCACGGTGTCGCCGGTCTGCGAGAACGCGACCAGCGCCTTGGCGCCGATGGCCCGGGCGATCGAGGACGCGGCTACGGTGAGCGCGCCACCGTGCGTACGCGGATCGTGCTGGAGCCGGGGCACCCGGATCGAACCGGCCTCGGTGGTCTTTACGATCTTGGCCATGGTGCTGACGGTGAGCACCGGATACTTGCCCACGCTGGTCTCGCCGGAGAGCATCACCGCGTCGGTGCCGTCGAGCACGGCGTTGGCGACGTCGGACGCTTCGGCGCGGGTCGGCCGGGAATTCTCGATCATCGAGTCGAGCATCTGGGTCGCCACGATGACCGGCTTGGCGTTCTCCCGGCACAGCTGCACGGCGCGCTTCTGCACCAGCGGCACCTCGTCCAGCGGCAGTTCCACGCCGAGGTCGCCGCGGGCGACCATGACCCCGTCGAAGGCCAGCACGATCGCCTCGAGGTTGTCCACCGCCTCCGGCTTCTCGACCTTGGCCAGCACCGGCCGGTGCACGCCGACCTCGCTCATGATCGCGTGGGCCAGCTTGATGTCGTCGGCGGAGCGGACGAAGGAGAGCGCGATCAGGTCGACACCGAGGCCGAGCGCGAAGCGCAGATCCTCGGTGTCCTTCTCCGACAGCGCGGGCACGCTGACCGCCACGTTGGGCAACGAGACGCCCTTGTTGTTGCTGACCGGCCCGCCCTCGGTGACCAGTACGCGGATGTCGTTGCCGGTGACGTCGGTGACCTCGACGGAGACTCGGCCGTCGTCGATCAGCAGCCGGTCGCCCGGCTTGACCTCCTGCGGCAGCTTCCGGTAGGTGCAGGAGACCCGGTCCTTGGTGCCCAGGATGTCGTCACTGGTGATCACCACGGAGTCACCGGTGCGCCACTCGTGCGGGCCGTCGGCGAACCGCCCCAGCCGGATCTTCGGCCCCTGGAGGTCGGCCAGGATCGCCACCGGCTGGCCGGCCGCCTCGGCGGCCTCCCGGACGAGGTGGTACACCGCCTCGTGGTCGGCGTGGCTGCCGTGGCTGAAGTTCAGCCTCGCCACATTCATGCCGGCCTCGACGAGCCCACGGATGCGCTCGGGCGACGAGGTGGCGGGACCAAGAGTGCAGACGATCTTCGCGCGGCGTGTCACGCCCATCAGGCTAGTCTCTCCTCCGGGTCGGACGGGGGGCCGACCCCTTGCGCAAGGCGGAACAACCGTCCAACGGTGCACAAAGCACGTAGGCAGCCCGGCGGGGCAACCGCGCCGGACGGTCAAGGGCGGGCGACGGCGACCGCGCCGGAATGGTACGCCTTCGCCGCCAGGGCGTGGCGAGGCACTCGCCCCAAACCCCGCCGATCTTGCACTTTTGGTCGCCGAGACAGCCCTTTTGGGGCATTTGCCCGGACATGAAGTGCATGATCGGCAGGGCGGGGCGGGGCGGGG
>NZ_BOPC01000006.1 GCF_016863555.1 Micromonospora qiuiae
TGGTGTTAGAGGGCCAGGCAGTTGGGGTTGATGGGTTGGTCGCGTAGGGCTTGGCGGATGATCGAGTAGGTGGTGCCGTCGACGACCAGACCGAGGTGGTTGACGACGCGCAGCGGGCACTTGGACTGGATCAGCACGTTGGTGGCGCCGTCGGCCAGCATGGCGTTGTCGACCGGCCGGACCAGTTCGTCCTGCCAGGTGCGTACGGTGGTCCAGCGCACCGCACCCGGGGTGTCGTCGCCGGCGTTGAGCGCAGCCAGGAACGACGAGCCGATCGTCATCTGCTGGCAGGCCACGACGCCAGCGCAGCTACCCAGGCCGAGGAACGCCACGATGTTCGCGACGTAGGTGCCGTACTGCGGCGTACCCAGGCTGACGTAGCGCCCGATCACGTCGCCGCCGCCGAGATTCTTGATGTAGTAGCGGCTGACCAGGCCCCCCTCAGAGTGGGCGACCAGGTCGATCCGGCTCGCTCCGGTGGCGGAGCGGACCTGTCCGACGAAGCCACGCAGGCTGTTGGCGGAGGCGGCGATGTCACCGAGCCCGAGGTTCGGCAGTTGGTAGATCCAGACCTGGTGGCCGTCGGCCCGCAGCCGGGCGGCGAGTGGTTCGTACACGACGGCGATGCCGCTGAGCCCACCGACGACGATGACCGGGTTGGCGTCGGCGAGCACCCGCAGATGATCATCGGCGCCGGCGGTGGCGGCCCGG
>NZ_BOPC01000007.1 GCF_016863555.1 Micromonospora qiuiae
TTCCGGTGGGGACGGTGGGACGGGCGGGGGCGGCGGAGGCGACGGCGGGAGCGCCGAGCACAGCGGCGAGGGTGAGGGCGAGGACGGGGACAGCCTTTCGGAGCAGCATCGCTGCACCTCCCAAGAGGGAGCCCGGGATTGCCGGGTTGGAGGTGGGTGTGTCCGATCGACCGTGAGTTGATGATCCGGCAACAATCCGGAAACGTCAATGAAAAGTTACGCACGGGTAGCAACGGCCTGGCCAGGCGAGGTCACCCGACGGCGTCCACAAAGGACGATGCCGCACGCACCGACGAGGGTGCGTGCGGCATCCGGTGCTGGCGGCCCCACCGACCCGCATCGCGCGGGCCGGGAAACGGCCTCCGCGCGGGTCAGGCGGTCGGAGTCGGTTCCGGCTCGGGCTCCGGTCGCGCCGAACCGCTCTTCACGTACGTCGGGTGCAGCTGCACCGGCTGCGCCTCGTGACGGCGCTGGCGTGCCCGGACCCGCAGGTTGAGGAACTCCACGAAGATCGAGAAGGCGATCGGCCCGTACACGTAGCCCTTCGGGATGTGCTGGTCGAAGCTTTCCGCGATCAGGCTCGCACCGATGATCAGCAGGAACGACAGGGCCAGCATCTTGACCGTCGGGTGCTGGTTGACGAATCTGCTGACCGCCCCGGAGGAGACCAGCATGATGATCATCGCGATGACCACGGCGGCCACCATGATGGCGAGTTCGTTGACCATGCCGACGGCGGTGATCACCGAGTCGAGCGAGAAGACCACGTCCAGCACCAGGATCTGCGCGATGACCGCGCCGAACGAGATGGTCTTCCTGGCCGATTGCCCGTGATCGCCGCCCTCCAGGTGCTCGTGGATCTCGTACGTCGCCTTGCCGAGCAGGAACAACCCGCCGAGCAGGAGTATCAGGTCCCGCCCGGAGATCTCCTGCCCGAGCACGGTGAACATCGGCGCGGTCAGGCCGATGATCCAGGACAGCGAGGCCAACAGGAGCAGGCGCGTGATCAGGGCGAGCGAGATGCCGATCGTGCGGGCACGAGCCTGCTGATGCTCGGGCAGCCGGCCGGACAGAATCGAGATGAACACGACGTTGTCGATGCCCAACACGATCTCCAGCAGGAGCAGGGTCGCGAACGCGATCCACAGCTCAGGGCTGGTCAAGAACTCCATTCCATCCTCGACTCTCACGACCGGCCGCCGGGTCGGCACCCGGGCCATCGGCTGATCTGCGCACGAATGGCGTACCGTGCCGACCGCCCGCCCGCAACCCCGTGGCTGCGGCATGCCGCAGACGGCAACAAAACTGGTACCGCGGCGTCCGCTTGCTGAGCCATGCTCGACGGCATGGTCGGCACTTGGCGCAGCCTCTTACTGGCCCAGGCTATCGGTCAGATCGAGGCGGAACTCGACCTGGCCTGGGCACGCCTGCTCAGCGACTTCGACGTCGCCCACGGCACCGCGGACGAAACGGCGCTGGGCTGGCTCGTGGTCGACAACCCCGAAGAGCACGACTGGCGTGTCGTCGACGCCGCCCTCGACCGCCTGAGCTGTACGGAGTGCGGTGTCACCCTGGCCAGGGGGCCGGCCACCTGCCGGCGGTGCACCTACCACCACGAGCTGCGCTTCGCGGCCCGGGAGACGGACCGGCCGAACGTGCCGCCCGGCAACGAGCACGCCATCCGCGTCTCCTTCGCGGTCGCCCGCAACCGCACCCGCTACAGCCCACGTGCGCGGGTCGGCTACGAACTGCTCCTACCCGATCTTGTCGCCGGTTTCCTACCCACCACGAAACAGGCGCAAGCAGCCAAAGCGTTGATCAACAAGCTGACGCCCGAGGAGTGCGACCGCGTCACGACCTTCGACGAGGTCGAAGCCCTCACCCGCACCCGTCCCGCCCTGTAGATCTTGGTCCGAAAACGCCCTCCCGAGGGCACTTTCGCAACAAGATCTCTGCCGCGTCGAGGTGCCGGCGAGCTGGCGGGCACCACCGTTGAGGACGAGCTGGCCGATAGGCTTGTGGGAGGCAGGACCGGGATTCGGAGAGGGGGTGCGCCAGTGGCTACCGCGCATGACGTGGCAGCGGCGGCCTGAGACTACGGACGCTGCTGTCGCGCAACGGCCGGACGGTTTACGCGTCAGGACCGCTCGATGACCCCGGTGACGAAGGTCCGCCAGGCGGTCGGGGTGAAGGTCAGGGCCGGCCCGGCCGGGTCCTTTGAATCGCGTACGCCGACGACGTCAGGCAGGTTGTCGGCGATCTCGACGCAGTTGCCGCCGTTGGAACTGCTACGGGTGCTCTTGCGCCAGTGGGCGCCGGTCAGGTCAGCCATGCTCGCGCTCTCAGGAAGTCGAGGGACTGGTCACGCGGAAGCGCCACCGATCTCACGGTATCCCACACCGCCCAGAGTGGAGCAACCTCGTTCGTGACCCTTCCCTGCGCCTGATCGTCCAGGTAGCCGACATCCTCGCCATCCCCTGTCGTGGCGATCACGAACGGCCCGGCCTGGCCCGGATGCAGCCCGGCGGCCAGCGGCAGCACGTGCACCATGAGGTTGGGCCGGCTCGCCATCGCCATCAGATGGTCAAGCTGCGGCCCCATGATCTCCGGCACGCCTCGGCGCAGCGCAGCCTCGTCGATCACGAAGACCGCCAGCGGGGGCCGGGCCTTCTCGAAGACCGCGGCCTGCCGCTCCAGCCGGATGGCGACGTGGCTCTCGGCATCGGCGAGCAGCGGCCCGCAGGCCAGCACGGCACGCGCGTATGCCTCGGTCTGGAGCAGGCCCGGGATCACGGCCGACTCGTAACACCGCAGCCCGGCGGCTTCCCGCTCGATGTGTGTCCAGGGCAGAAACCAGGCCGGTTCCCGTCGCCGGTGCGCGTCCGGCCAGAGGTCTGCCATGTCTCTGCGAAGCAGCTCCGCCACGAGCGCGCGGTGCCGGACCTGCGGCACCCGATCCTGACTGACCCACCGCGCGACGGTCTTCGGGTCGACTCCCACCTGCGCCGCGAGGCTGTCCGCCGTCTGACCTGCCTCTGCCATCGCGATCTGCACAGCCCGGTTCATCCCGCTCCCAACCATCATCATCCCTGATGTCCGAGATACAGACTCCTACGCGGTGTTACTGCACCGCAACCCTCGGCACAGTTCTCGTAGGCGGTGACGCATACAACGGGCCCGGCAACCCGCTTGCCCTGCCGCCAGGGCCGCGCCGAGCCGCCAACAACTTCGGGGCGGCCCCGAACATTTCCGGTTGATCGAGGAGGTCCCATGTCTGTGCCGAGACCCGCGAATGCCGCTCCCGCCTCCCGCTGGGTGACCCGCCCGGCTGCCGCGACCCCCGATCGCCGCCCCGACGGCACGCCCCGGGTCACCCCCGGGGTGTACCTGCTGACCCGTTCGGCGTCGCCGCAGTTCGGGCGGCCGATCACGGTACGGGTGATCCGGGAACGGACCGAGCGGCACACCTACCACGGCTGGACCTGGCTCGACGTCTACGTGCTGAACGCGAAAGGCGACGCGACCGAGCGACGCGAGTTGTTCGTACGACCCGACGGTCTGCGCCCCACCCAGCCGTCCGACGCCCCGCGCCGTGACCCGGTTCGGCGCAACACGACGCGGGCCGACCGGTGAGTGCACCCCGCCGCGAGCACGTACCGTCCCGCCCGACGTGGCGCTGCCGGGCCTGCGGCATCGCCTGGCCGTGCTCCCCGGCGAAGCTGCGCCTGCTCGCACAGTACGAGGGCAACATGCCCGGACTCATGGTCCATCTCGTGACGCTGCGCGAGGAGGCCGCCGAACAACTCGCCCAGCTCAACCCGGGCACCTACCCGGCGAACCTGCACCAACGGTTCACCGACTGGGTACCGGTCCGCTCCGCACCATGACATCGACTACGTGCGCAGGTGTTATCCATCACGGGCAGGCAGCACGGCGAGGGAAACCGACATGAGGGCCTCGCCGTCGAGGCATTCCGGATCGATCAGTACGCTCACCCCCACGCCCGGGGCGGCCAGCCAGAAGGCGTGGCTCTCATCCCGAAGCCCGGTGACAGCGCCATGAAAGAAATCGCGCAGGGTCCAAGTCTCGGCGTCGCGTTCGTGGTAGTCGACGAGGAAGGCGCGCAGGGCCTCAAGGTCCGTCAGCCGCTCTCCGCGCAGCACATGAACCCGCAGGTCAGCCCGGTAACCGTCGTCGGTTTGCCGTTCCCACACACGCGAGGCGAAGTGGACATCCTCCCACTCGCTGGCGAAGTCGGAGACCTCCTCGCCCGCCTCGGCGGGCACGTACCCGATGTGGAACCCGTCCAACACCCCGCCGTCGCGCATGCCGTCGCTCATCCCGCCTCCAGTGCTCAATTGCCGAGCGCGCGGACCTTGGTGATCGTTTCCTGGACCTGCTGCCTGGCGGGCTCATTGCCCTGGGCTGCCTGCGCCAGCGCCTGCCGGTAGGAATCGATCATGCTGATCAGCGGGCCGGCGGCAGCGCCCTGCAACGCGCCCGCGACGAGTTGGCGTGCCTCGGCCGCGTCCTGGGCGGCGGCGGCCGTCTTCGCCTTCGCCTCTTCCAGCTTCTGCACGGCTGCCGCCAGCCTGGCAATCATCTCCGCTGCGCTCACACGCCCCTCCCGAGTTGCCGCCTCACGATGGCCGCTCGCCTCGCACCAGCAGCGGCCACACAGGAGCGTACGGAATCCGCGGAGCGCCCACCAGGCGCAGATCTTGGGACCTTCCCGTTAGCTGACGGAGAATTCCAAGATCTACAACTGCGGTCGCCAACCGGCGGCGATCAGGGCACGGCGGACCGTATCGGCGACCTGGTCGGGGTGGGCTCGTACCAGCCAGGCAGGAAAGCGGAGGATGCGGTCGCCCGCCGTCCAAATGTCGTTCTGCCGCTGCATGTCAGCCGTCCACTGACGTACGTCCATGTGGTGTGCGCCGTCGATCTCCACGTGCACCCGCCACTCCCGCCAGTACGCGTCCAGCCAGCGGGTGCGTCCGGCCGCGTCTGTCCGGTGTTGCTGAAGGTCGGGCCGGGGCAGCCCGGCTCGACGGCAGAGCCGGACGAAATCGATCTCACTGAGTGCCTGTGCGCCACCGGCAATATCATCGATGGTCTGCCGGATCAGCCGCCGCCGGGGCGTCCGAGGCATCCGCCGCAGCACAGCGCTCACCTCCTCGGGCAACACCCGCCGCTGCTGACACCCAGCCGCCAGCACCTGCTGCGCCTCGCGTACCGTCGGTGCCCATCCCGCCGCGTCGACCAGGGCACGGGCGGTCGCCGTCCGGGGTGGCCGGCCGACCTGAAGGTGGTCCTCGGGCAGTACCGTGCTGCGATGCACCACCACGGCGGCCATGTCGATCGGCAACCGGCGCAGGCCGCTACGCCCGACCCGTCGGGACGCCGGCACCAACACGTGCAGCGGCTCGGACCGCAGCCCACGAACCCCGGACTCGGCCGCCGCGGTGACACCCGCGAGCACCGCACCCGAACCAGCGGCGAGCACGGCGAGCCACAACTGTTGATCCCGGGTCAGCCGACCGTTGCCGGCAAGCAACAGACCCCGACCCACCGAGCGCCAACGCCCCGAGCGCACCAGACCCCGTACCGTCCCCTCGGTCAGCACGGAACGGGCCTGACTGGTGGTGAGCACACCGGCCTGCTCGAACATCAGCCATTGCAGCGCATCAGAGTCTTCGTCCGGAAGGCGGAACACCATCCGCCGACCGTGCCCCGCCCTGCACCGTCAACACCATCAGATCTTGGACAGCAGCAACGCCAAAGCCGTCAATCTTGGAAACGTACCGTTCGCAGCCAACGGTACGTTTCCAAGATTCAGAAGGACGCTCGACCGACGTTGCGCGGACAGGGCGAGGAAGGGCCCAGCCGCGAGCTGACCGGCCCAGCCTCAGCGCAGGGCGCGGAAAAGCAGCAGGTAGCCGCAGTAGGCCAACGGGACGGCCAGGAAGCAGAGCAGGAAGCCGAGCACCGGATAGCGGGGCGCAGTGGCGGCCCCGACGGCGGGCCGACCCCAGCGGCCGAGCACCACCCAGCCGCCGACCAGGGAGACGGCGGGCAGGCCGGCGCACATCCAGGCGTAGAGGGTGAAGCCGTCGACCACCCCGACCCCGGAGGCGAGCACCATGAGCAGCATGAGCACCACCGAGGCGCCGGCGAAGCCGAGGTAGACGGCGACCGCGCGGGCCATCGGCGACCAGGTGGGTAGCAGCGCCGGCCGCTGGGCGAGCAGCTCCGCCTGCTGCGCGTGCCGGTCGGCCTCGTCGGCCCAGCGCCGCGCCAACTCCAGCTCCGTCGCCGGGTCGACCTGGCCGGTGCGCTGGGCCGGCACCCCGGCCGCCGTCGCACTCACCGCCACCGGCAACGCCCGGTCCGCGTCCTCGCCACCCGGCTGGGCGTACGCCCCGACTCCCGGCCGCCCCGGCGCGGCGGCTGCGCCGCCGGTCGACCCCGTCCCCGGTTCCGGGCCATTGTCCGGGTATCCCACCGACACCGGTCCCGACGGCGGCGAGGGCGGCCCGCCCCCGGGACCCGGCGCAGGTGACGGCGAAGCACCCGGCCCGGGTGACGGCGGGGCACCCGGCGGCACCGGGGCGGGGATGCCCGGCGGGCTGCCGATCGTGCGGCCGAGATGGTCGAGGCGCTGGCCCTGGGCGACGAGCCGCCGGTCCAGGTATTCCACGGCGGCGTGCAGGTCGCGTCGGCGTTCCGCCTCGGCGGCGGCGCCCTGCTCGCCGGCGCGCTGCTGGGCGGCCAGGTGACGGGCCAGCGCGGCGTACTCGTCGAAGGTGGACACGCTCACTCCTGCCCGTCGGAGGTGTGCCCGTCCCGGGCGAACGGCACGATCAGTTTGACCCGCTGGTCGTGCCGGTCGACCAACAGTGCCCGGTCGGCACGGGGGGTGTACGCCAGGTCGTGCACGCCCAGGTGCAGGCCCAGGTCGGCGCCGGGCACGTTCAACGCGATCAGGCAGGCGACGTCGTCGCGGTTCTGCGTACCGCCGAGGTCGTCGGCGAGCCGGCGCAGCCCGCGCCACCAGCCGAGCAGGTGCACCCCGTGGCCGGGGCCCTGTCGCAGCAGGGTGCGCAGGTCGTCGTGGCCGGAGCGGAACGTCGTGGGATCGGTCTCGGCGAGCAGCCCGGCGGCGGCGTCCATCCCGAAGACCACCAGGTAGGTACGCCCCGACGAGTCACCGTCCCCGGCCGTCCCGGCGGATCCCATCCCGGCGGATCCCATCCCGGCGGATCCCGTCCCGGGTGCGCTGGCGGCTCGTCCGGCGGAGGTGCTGGCGAGCAGGCCGAGGTTGGCGCGCAGGGCGACGGCGTCTAGACGCTCGACCAGGTGACCGGCGGCGGCCAGAGCGGCGGCGGTGTCGTCAGCGGCCGAGTCGGCGGCGGCGACCAGGGGGGCGAGCAGGAAGGCCGCCTCGCCCGGGGCGTGCTGCCGGGCCAGGCTCAGCGCCGCGGCGCGCAGCACCTCGGCGCCGACGGCGGAGGTGCCCACCGCGGCCAGGTGCCGGCCGGGGGCGGTGTCCATGATGAACAGCGCGCTGGTGCCGTCCACGTCGACCGTCCGGCCGACCAGCGCGAGGGGACGCCGGCCGCCGGGACGCAGCCCGGTGAAGGTGGAGTCGTCCTCGACGCGGGCGGTGTCGTACCCCCGGAACACCGACGGCGGCCGGGACCCGGCCGGGCGGGCCTGCCACAGCTCGTGCCGCAGCCGGGCCAGCTCACCGGCGGAGGCGGAGGCGTCCGGGAAGCGGATCACGGTGTTCGCGCCGGACGCGCCGGCGGCGGTGTTGACCACGGCGGAGCCGACCGGCAGGGTCGCCGCCGCGTCGTTGAGCTGGTCGAGCACTCCCCCGCCGCCGGGCAGCGCCACCCGCAACGCGAACTGACCGAAGACCGCCTCGGCGCGACCGTAGAGCGCTTCGATGCCCGTCGTGCTCTGGCTGGCGAGCACCAGGTGTACGCCGTACGAGCGGCCCTTGCGGGCCAACTCCTCCAGCAGGTTCACCGATTCGCGGGCGATCGGGTCGTTGCCGGCGAGCAGCACCTGGAACTCGTCGATCACCGCGACGATGCGAGGCACGGCGGTGTCGGCGGGCAGGTCGGCGAGTTTGGTGACGCCGTGGCGCTTGAGCGCGGTGGCCCGCCGGTTCAGTTCCCGACGCAGTTCGCGCAGCACGGCCACGCCGTACTCGCGGTCGCTCTCGATGCCGACGGCGCGGGCGTGCGGCAGCCAGGACGGGTCCCGGCCGGTGGGGACGAACTCGGTGAAGCTCACGCCCTCCTTGAAGTCGAGCAGGTAGAGCTGCAGCTCGGCCGGCGAATAGCGGGCGGCCAGTCCGTAGAGGACGTCGAGCAGGAACACCGTCTTGCCGGCACCGGTCCGCCCCCCGATCAGCCAGTGTGGTGTGGCGTCGTCGAACGCCATGGCGAAGGTGTCCCGTTCGGCCCGGCCCACCACGGTACGCAGCCCGGCGCGGGCCGAGCCGGCCCAGCGCTTCCCCGGCAGCAGGTCGGCGAAGTCGACCGTGCCGCCGCGCCGCGCGGCCTGCCCGAGATGTTGAGCTAGGGCGGCGACCGAGGCCGGCGGCGGGTCGCCGTCGAGCAGCACCGGCGCGGCGAGACCGCTGCCGTCGGTGCTGAACGGCGCGGTGGGCGGGTCGCTGACGTGGGCGTGGCGGTTGGTCAACCGCAGCATGGTGGTGGCCCCCAACCGGGGAGCCGGATCGGTGGCGGCGCCCGGCCGGGAAGCCGGCTCGCCGGACGGCCAACCGGCGAGCAGGACGCAGACCGCCGCCGCCGGACCGGCGTGGGTCAGCGCGGCGAGGCGGGCCGCCTCCCGGGGCGGCGGCGTGGCGGTGGCGACCAGCACCAGGAGTTCCTGGTCCGGGCGGTCGGCCTGGTGGGCAGCGCGGGCGTGCCGTTCCGCCGCGTCGAGCACGGCGACGACCTCCGCCTCGGTCGTGGCCGGAGCGTCGATGACGCCCGTGTCGAGCAGCGGGCGCAGCGGTCCGAAGGCGGCGCCGAGCGCGGCGGTGTCCAGCCCGACCACCCGTACGCCGCCGGGTGGCGCGATGGCCAGCAGCCGCAGCACCAGGGCCCGCAGCAGCGCCGCCACCGCCGGTTCGCGGCCGTCGGCGTCGATCGCCAGGTGGTGCCCGCCGCCGAGCGGGAGCAGGACGGGGAATCCGCCGCCGGTGGTGACGGCGGCGCCCACGCGTACCGGCACCGGCTGACGAGCCAGCGGAGTGTTCGGGACCGGCGTGGCCAGCGCGTCGCCCACCCGGGCCAGCCGCGCGATGATCTCGGGGTCGGGGTCCGGGGTGTCCGGGACGCCGGCCGAGCGCAACGCCGCGCGGGCCGCGTCGAGGTGTGCCCGGGCCGCGTGATGAGCGGCGATCGCATGCCCGTACGTCGACGCGAGCCTGCCCAACCTCTGCCCCTCACCGCCGAGCGCCGCCTGGTCCGCAGAGAACCCTAACGGACGTCCAGGGCACCGGCACAGTCTGACGAGCCCGACGTGTCCGGCGGCCTGGTCGACGGGTCAGGGTGCGCGCTGGTCAACCGGTCAGGGTGCGCGCTCTGGTCGACGGATCAGGGTGCGCGCTCGCAGGTGGCGGGGCGACCTGGCCGGCGTTGCCACAGTGGAACAAGGGTCCCTTGTCAACCGAGACTGTTAACAAGGGACCCTTGCTATACACGAGGCGTTAAAAGGGGGCCCTTCCTTACACGGGGCCGCCGAGGTGGGCGTGGATCGCGGCGGCGGCGGCGCGGCCCTCGGCGATCGCCCAGACGATCAGCGACGCGCCCCGGTGCATGTCGCCGGCGACGAAGACGCCGTCGGCGCCGGTCTGCCAGTCCGGGCCGGCGTCGACGGCGCCGCGGGCGTTGCGGGACACCCCGAACTGAGCCAGCAGCGGCTGCTCCTCGGTGCCCTCGAAGCCGATCGCCAGCAGCACCAGGTCGGCGGGGAGTTCCCGCTCGGTGCCCGGCAGCGGGGTGACGATACGCCGGCCGTCACGCTTCTCCACGGTCACCTCGGCGATGCGTACCGCCCGGACGGCGCCGGTGCCGTCGTCGACGAACTCCTGCACCGCCACGGCGAAGACCCGCTCGCCGCCCTCCTCGTGCGCCGGGTATTCGCGCAGGATCCACGGCCAGGTCGGCCACGGGTCGCGGGCCTCGTCGCGCTGTCTCGGCGGCTGCGGGTACAGGTCCAGCTGGTGTACGCCGGCTGCGCCCTGCCGGTGGGCCACGCCGAGGCAGTCGGCCGCGGTGTCGCCGCCACCGATGATGACCACGTGTTTGCCGGCCGCGTCGATCGGCGTGCCGTCCGGCAGGGTGGCCGGGGCGGGACGGCCCTCGCCGGCCGCCGCGACCACACGGTTCGCCGCCACCAGGTGCGCCATCGCCTGGTGCACGCCGCGCAGTTGCCGGCCGGGGGTGTCGGTGTCCCGACCGTGCAGGGCGCCGCAGGCCAGCAGCACCGCGTCGTGCCGGTCGCGTAGCTGTGCGGCGGTGACGTCGATGCCGATGTTCACCCCGGTGCGGAAGACGACGCCCTCGGCCGAGAGCTGCGCCAGCCGGGCGTCGAGGTGCCGCTTCTCCAGCTTGAAGTCGGGGATGCCGTAGCGCAGCAGGCCACCGATCGCGTCGTCGCGCTCGTACACGGTCACGGCGTGACCGGCGCGGGCCAGTTGCTGCGCGGCGGCGAGCCCGGCCGGACCGGAGCCGACCACGGCGACCGACCGGCCGGACGAGGCCGACGCCGGACGCGGCGGCAGGCCGCCGGCCACGGCCGCGTCAGCGATCTCCACCTCGACCTGTTTGATGGTCACCGGATCGCCGCCGGCGATGCCGAGTACGCAGGCGGCCTCGCAGGGCGCCGGGCAGAGCCGGCCGGTGAACTCGGGGAAGTTGTTGGTGGCGTGCAGCGCCTCCACGGCCGCGTCCCAGTTGCCGGTGCGGATCAGGTCGTTCCAGTCCGGGATGCGGTTGCCCAGTGGGCATCCGTCGTGGCAGAACGGGATGCCGCAGTCCATGCAGCGGGTGGCCTGTTCGCGGATCAGCTCCGCACCGGCCGGCGGGTAGACCTCCCGCCAGTCGCTGATGCGTACCGGCACGGGCCGGCGGGCCGGCAGCCGCCGGCCGTAGCGCAGGAAACCGCTCGGGTCAGGCACGGGGCACCTCCTGCGCGACCGCCCGCCGGGCGGGCGGGACCGGCGCATCCGCGGGCGGGACCGGTGCGTCGTCGGGCGGGACCGGTGCGTCGTCGGGCGGGACCGGCGCGGAGGCGTCGGCGGGCGCGGACCGCGCCGCCGGGGCGGCCGGTGTCGCCAGTGCGTTCATCACCGCGTCGTCGACGTCCTGGCCGGCGGCTTCGGCGGCCTGCATGATCTCCAACACCCGGCGGTAGTCCCGGGGGACCACGGCGGTGAACTCCTCCACCGCCTCGGGCCAGCGTTTGAGCAGTGCCTCGGCGACCGCCGAGTCGGTCTCGGCGAAGTGCCGCTGCACCAGTTCGTGCAGCCGGGCGCGCTCCGGCTCGCTCGGCGCGCAGAGGTCGACCAGCTCGGTGTTGACCAGCCGGCGGACGAGGTTCCAGACGAAGGCGGTGCCGCCGGACATGCCGGCGGCGAAGTTGCGCCCGCATCCACCGAGCACCACCACCGTGCCGCCGGTCATGTACTCGCAGCCGTGGTCGCCGACCCCCTCGACGACAGTCACCGCGCCGGAGTTGCGCACCGCGAACCGCTCCCCCACCCGGCCGCGGAGGAAGACCTCGCCGGAGGTGGCGCCGTACAGGATGGTGTTGCCAGCGATGATCTGGTCCTCGGCGCGGCCACCCGGCGCGGCGTCGGCGGAGGTGAACGGCGCCGCCGGGTCCGGCCGGACCACCAGCCGGCCGCCGCAGAGCCCCTTGCCGACGTAGTCGTTGGCGTCGCCGTACAGGCGCAGGGTGACCCCGCGCGGCAGGAATGCGCCGAAGGACTGCCCGGCGGTGCCGCGCAGGGTGAACTCGATGGTGTCGGCGGGCAGCCCGGCGCCGCCGTGTCGGCGGGTCACTTCGCCGCCGAGCATGGCGCCGACGCTGCGGTGTTCGTTGCGGATCGCCACCTCGGCCCGCACCCGGGTGACCGGCTCGTCGTCGGTCGGCTCGCGCAGCGCCGGCTCGGCCAGGGCGATCAGCTCGTTGTCCAGGGCCAGTTCCAGGCCGTGGTCCTGGGCCCGTACGCCTCGGCGGGCCGTGCCCTCGGGCAGCTCCGGCAGGTGCAGTACGCGGCGCAGGTCGAGCCCGCCGGCCTTCCAGTGCTCGATCGCCGGGGCGACGTCGAGCAGCTCGGTGCGGCCGATCGCCTCGTCGATGCTGCGCAGGCCCAGCTCGGCCAGGTAGCCGCGGATCTCCTCGGCCAGGAAGAGGAAGAAGTTCTCCACGAACTCCGGCTTGCCGGTGAACCGCTCGCGCAGCACCGGGTTCTGGGTGGCGATGCCGACCGGGCAGGTGTCCAGGTGGCAGACGCGCATCATCACGCAGCCGGAGACGATCAGCGGGGCGGTGGCGAAGCCGAACTCCTCGGCGCCGAGCAGCGCGGCGACGATCACGTCCCGGCCGGTCTTGAGCTGGCCGTCGACCTGCACGGTGACCCGGTCGCGCAGCCGGTTGAGCAGCAGCGTCTGCTGTGCCTCGGCCAGGCCCAGTTCCCATGGGGTGCCGGCGTGCTTGAGCGAGTTCAGCGGGGAGGCACCGGTGCCGCCGTCGTGGCCGGAGATCAGGATGACGTCGGCCTTGAGTTTGGCCACCCCGGCGGCGACGGTCCCGACGCCGACCTCGCTGACCAGCTTGACGTGCACCCGGGCCGCCGGGTTGACGCACTTGAGGTCGTGCACCAGCTGGGCGAGGTCCTCGATGGAGTAGATGTCGTGGTGCGGCGGCGGTGAGATCAGGCCGACGCCCGGGGTGGCGTGCCGGGTCCGGGCGATCCACGGCCACACCTTGTTGCCGGGCAGCTGCCCGCCCTCGCCCGGTTTGGCCCCCTGGGCCATCTTGATTTGGAGGTCGTCGGCGTTGACCAGGTATTCGCTGGTGACGCCGAACCGGCCGCTGGCGATCTGCTTGACTGCGGAACGGCGGGCCGGGTCGTGCAGGCGCTCGACGTCCTCGCCGCCCTCGCCGGTGTTGGACTTGCCACCGAGGCGGTTCATCGCGATCGCGAGGGTCTCGTGCGACTCGGCTGAGATCGACCCGTATGACATGGCGCCGGTGGCGAACCGTTTGACGATCTCGCTGGCCGGTTCGACCTCGTCGATCGGCACCGCCGGCAGGACGCCGGTACGCAGCCGGATCAGCCCGCGCAGCGAACCGCTTCCGGCGGCCAGCTCGTCTACTTTGGAGGTGTAGGTGCGGAACACGTCGTACTGGCCGTTGCGGGTGGCGTGCTGGAGCAGGAAGACCGTCTCCGGGTTGAACAGGTGCAGCTCACCTTCGCGGCGCCACTGGTATTCACCGCCCAAGGGCAGTCGGGCGGGCGGGTCGGCGCCCGCCGGCCAGGCCAGCTCGTGCCGCAAGGTCACCTCGGCGTGGATTCCTTCGAGCCCGATGCCGCTGATCGCGCTCGCGGTGCCCCGGAAATAACGCTCGACCAGGAGGGTGTCCAGCCCGATCGCCTCGAAGACCTGGGCACCGCAGTACGACGACACGGTGGAAATGCCCATCTTGGACATGATCTTGAGGAGGCCCTTGCCGAGCGCCTTGACGTAGTTGCGTACCGCGGTGCGCGGCTCGACACCGGTCAGCGCACCGGTGGAGATCATGTCCTCTACCGACTCGAAGGCGAGGTACGGGTTGACCGCCGCCGCGCCGTAGCCGAGCAGCACCGCCACGTGGTGCACCTCGCGGCAGTCGCCGGACTCGACGATCAGCGCGACCTGGGTCCGGGTCTGCTCGCGGACCAGGTGCTGGTGCACCGCCGCGGTGAGCAGCAGCGACGGGATCGGGGCGAGGTCGGCGTTGGAGTCCCGGTCGGAGAGGATCAGGATCCGTACGCCGTCCTCGATCGCCTCGGAGACGTGCCGGCAGATCTCGACCAGCCGGGCCTTGATCCCGGCTCCGCCGTCGCGTTTCCGGTAGAGCCCGGAAACCCGGACCGCCTTGAACCCGAGCAGGTCACCGTCCTCGTCGATGGAGAGGATCTTGGCCAGCTCGTCGTTGTCGACCACCGGGTAGGGCAGCACGATCTGGCGGCAGCTGGCCGGGCCGGGGTCGAGCAGGTTGCCCTCCGGGCCGATGGTCGAGGTCAGGCTGGTCACCAACTCCTCACGGATCGCGTCGAGCGGCGGATTGGTGACCTGGGCGAAGAGCTGGTGGAAGTAGTCGTAGAGCAGCCGCGGCCGGGTCGACAGCGGGGCGATCGGGGTGTCGGTGCCCATCGAGCCGATCGGCTCCGCGCCGGTGCGGGCCATCGGCGCGAGCAGGATCTTCAGCTCCTCCTCGGTGTAGCCGAAGGTCTGCTGCCGCCGGCGGACCGAGTCGTGGGTGTAGACGATGTGCTCGCGGGCTGGCAGGTCGTCCAGCTCGATCAGCCCGGCGTGCAGCCAGTCGGCGTACGGCTCGGCGGTGGCCAGCTCGGTCTTGATCTCGTCGTCGTGCACGATCCGGCCGGTCGTGGTGTCGACCAGGAACATCTTGCCGGGTTGGAGCCGCCCCTTGGCGATCACGGTCGTCGGGTCGAGGTCGAGCACGCCCGCCTCGCTGCCCAGCACCACCAGCCCGTCGGCGGTCTGCCACCAGCGGCCCGGCCGCAGGCCGTTGCGGTCGAGCACCGCGCCGACGATCTCGCCGTCGGTGAAGGCGACCGAGGCCGGGCCGTCCCAGGGCTCCATCAGGCTCGCGTGGAATCGGTAGAAGGCCACCCTGTCCGGGGCCATGTTCGGGTCGTTCTCCCACGCTTCGGGGATCATCATCAGCACCGCGTGCGGCAGGCTGCGGCCGGCCAGGTGCAGCAGCTCGAGGACCTCGTCGAAGTTGGCCGAGTCAGAGGCGGCCGGAGTGCAGATCGGGAATATTCGGCGGATGTTGCCGGGCAGGTCCGGGGTGCGCAGGAGAGCCTCGCGGGCCTGCATCCAGTTCCGGTTGCCACGGATGGTGTTGATCTCGCCATTGTGGGCGATGAACCGGAACGGGTGCGCCAGCGGCCAGGACGGAAAAGTGTTGGTGGAGAATCGGGAGTGGACCAGGGCGATGGCGCTGTCCACCCGCTCGTCGGTCAGGTCGGGATAGAAGGCGGGTAGCTGGTCCGGGGTGAGCATGCCCTTGTAGACCATGGTCCGCCCGGACAGCGAAGGGAAGTACGCCGGCACGCCCCGCTCGGCGGACTCCCGCTCGGCCTGCTTGCGTACGCAGAAAGCGACCCGCTCCAGCTCGATGCCGCGCAGCGGAGCACCGGCCGGGCCGGCGGCGGTGTCGGTGAGCCGGTGCGCGGCGAGGAAGAGCTGTCGCACCCGGGGCATCACGGCCAGCGCCGTCGCGCCGAGGTCGGACGGGTCGACCGGGACGTCCCGCCAGCCGAGCAGGTCCGCGCCCTCGACCAGGGCGTACTTCTCGACCACCTGCCGGGCACGGGCCTCGGCCGCGTCGTCGTCGGGGAGGAAGACCAGGCCGGTGGCGTACGCGCCGGGCGGGGGCAGTGGGAAGTCCACCACCGCGCGCAGGAACGCGTCCGGCACCTGAATCATGATGCCCGCGCCGTCACCGGTGTTCGGTTCGGCGCCCCGGGCACCGCGGTGGTCAAGCCGGCGAAGCGCGCCGAGGCCGCCCGCGACCACCGTGTGGGAGCGTCGGCCGTGCAGGTCGGCCACGAAGGCCACCCCGCACGCGTCGTGTTCGTGGGCGCCGTCGTAGAGGCCGGCCGGGGATGTTGGTTGGCCTGATCCGGACGCCGGATGAAGGCGGTGTGAATAGGCAGCAAAGGCCATCGGGCCTCCTGTCGTCACTCAAGTTCATTCATTGGTCGGGACGACGTTGGCCCTTGATTGGTCTATTGACTCTACGTTAGGGCCCATTTCGCAAGGCCCGGACAGATTGATCACACCATCCATATTTCGGGACGCCATTCCCGCGCCCTGGACTCCCGCCGGCAATTGTCGCCGGCTGTTCTCGAGGAAGGTCCTAGCTGGACGCGGAGGGTGGGCGCCACTGGGTGGCCATGGCGGCGGCGCTGCCCAGCAGGCGGGGGGTGATGGTGCCGAGGGCGGCGTCGCGGGCGCGCAACGCCAGCCGGCCCCGGGTCCGCAGCACGGCCGACATCCGGCGGGTCTGCCGGACCACGGCCGCCGCGCGGGGCCGTCGCACCCGGTCGTACGCCATCACCGCGTCGGGCAGCGTCGATTCGCGCAGCAGCGCGGCGAGCGTCGCGGCGTCCTCGAAGGCGAGGCAGGTGCCCTGCCCGAGGTGCGGCGGCATGGCGTGAGCGGCGTCGCCGAGCAGCACCACCGCACCCGGACCGGTCGGAAAACCGTACGCCCGGGGCAACGGGCGCAGTTCCCGGATCTCCTGCTGCACCAGGTCGGCCGGGTCGGTGGCGGCCAACAGTTCGTCGACGGGTGCGGGCCAGCCGGCGTACCAGCGGCGCAGCAGCGCCAGCTGCGTCTCGGGCGGCTCGGGTCGGGGCGCACCAGCGGCGGTCGCCATCCAGTGGATGCCGCCCCGGCTGGACCCCCCGGACGCACCCCGGTCGCCGAGCGAGGCGGCCACGAACCGGTAGCCGGCGCCGAGGATCTCCCCACCGACGGGCCCGGGCAGCCTCGGTGCGCGGTACCACGGGATCACCGCCCGCCAGGCGGCACACCCGGAACTGACCAAGGTCGCCTCGGGAGCGAGCTGCCGACGGATCACGCTGTCGGCGCCGTCGGCGGCGACGATCAGGTCCGCCTCGTAGGTGTGTCGGCCGTCGCCGACCGCCGGGCGTTCGCCCGGCGCCGCGCGTACCGTCCGCACCGTCACCCCGGTACGTAACTCGACCCGCTCGCCCAGACCCGCGATCAGCGCGTCGTGCAGGTCCTCCCGGTGCACCACGACCGGAAGCCGTTCGACCGGGGTCTGTCGCGGCTGCACCAGCCAGTGCCCGTCGGGACGCCGGACACCGCCGTCGGGCAACGGCGTGGCGATCGCGTCCAGGCCGGCACCAAGATCCAGGCTGCGCAGGGCGCGGACCCCGTTGGGCCAGAGCACCACCGCCGTCGGCTCGGGGCGGATCCGGTCGGCCCGTTCCAGGAGGGTGACCTGCCAGCCGGATCGGGCCAGCGCACCGGCGACCGCCAGGCCCCCGGGACCACCGCCGACCACCACCGCGGTCCGCATAGCGCCCCCTCGCTCAGCTGTCGCGATCGGCGGGCCGGCCCGGGCTGGACTCCACCGCGTCGCCGTCGGCGAGCTCACCGGCCGGCTCTGCGTCACCACTGTCGGCGGCCACACCGTCGCGGGATGCCGGGTCGCCGGCGATACCGGTTCCGGCGTCGCCGGCGACGGCCTCGGGCGGCGCCTCGCCGGTGCTGCGCCAGTGCCGGAACTGCTCCTCGCTGACCACCCGGTAGCCCTCCGGCGCGGCCGGCTCGGCGCCGGCCCGCCGCGCCGACAGGTCGAGCTGGGAGACGTCGGAGGTGGCCTCCGGCGCGGTGGCGGTCGGCACGCCGATCGGGATCAGGTACTCGCGCGGCCCACGGACCCGCAGGAAGTAGAGCAACGCGCCGAGGAACACCAGCGCCGCGGTCCAGACATTGAGGCGTACGCCGAGGATGGTGTTGGCCTCGTCGGTGCGCATCATCTCGATCCAGAACCGGCCTGCGGTGTAGCCCATCACGTAGAGCGCGAACGCCCGACCACGGCCGAGACGCAGCTTGCGGTCGAGGAAGAACACCAGCGCCGCGACCCCGACGTTCCACAGCGCCTCGTAGGCGAAGGTCGGGTGGTAGAGCCCCTCCTCCAGGATCGGCCGGCCCGCCTCGTCGAGCACCGCCTGCCCACCCACCATCCGGTGGATCTCCAACCCCCAGGGCAGGTCGGTCCGGCCGCCGACGAGCTCGTTGTTGAACCAGTTGCCGAGCCGCCCGATCGCCTGCGCCAGCGGCAGACCCGGCGCCAGCGCGTCGGCGACCACCACGAACGGGATGCCGAGCTGCCGGGCGGCGAACCAGGCGCCGACCGCGCCCCCGGCGACCGCACCCCAGATGCCCAGCCCACCCTCGTGGATGAAGAAGACCTTGATCGGGTCACCGCCGATGCCGAAATATTTCTCCGGTGAGGTGATCACGTGGTAGATCCGGGCACCGATGATGCCGGCCGGCACCGCCCACAGGGCGATGTCCAGCACCGCACCGGGGGCCACGCCACGCTGGCGCAGTCGCCGTTCGGTGACCCAGCAGGCCACCACGATGCCGGCGAGGATGCACAGGGCGTACGCCCGGAGCGGAATCGGGCCGAGATGCCATACGGCGGTGCTCGGGCTGGGGATGGCGGCCAGATACATCGGCGAGGCGAGACTCACGGATGCAAAGGCTACCGCTGTCACCCCCTGAAACGTCACCCCGGTCCGCCCGCCCTCCCGGCCCCACCCGCACCCATCCCCGCGATCTTGCACTTTTCGTCCCGACAAAATTGGACGATCGTCACATAGGTGCGACACAAAGTCCATGATCGGCGTGGGTTCAGGGGTCAGCGGGTGGGGTTGCGCACTCCCTCAGCCAGCTCGGCGCTGACCGCGCGCAGGGCGGAGAGGCCGGCGGCCTGGTCGGGGGCGTCGAGCAGACAACGGATCAGCGCGCTGCCGACGATCACTCCGTCGGCGTACCCGGCGACGGCGGCGGCCTGCGCGCCGGTGCCGACACCCAGCCCGACGCCGACCGGCAGGTCGGTGACCGCCCGGACCCGGGAGACCAGCACCGGCGCCGACTGCGAAACCTCGCGTCGCGCGCCGGTCACCCCCATCAGCGCCGTGGCGTAGACGAAACCCCGGCAGTGCGCCACCGTCATCGCCAGCCGGTCGTCGGTGGAGGAGGGCGCGACCAGGAAAGTGCGGTCCAGCTCGTACGCGTCCGAGGCGGCCAGCCACTCGTCGGCCTCGTCCGGAATCAGATCCGGGGTGACCAGCCCGGTGCCGCCGGCCGCCGCGAGGTCCCGGGCGAACGCGTCCACGCCGTACTGCTCGATCGGATTCCAGTAGGTCATCGTGACCACCGGCGCGCCGGTGGCCGCGACCTCCTCGACGATCCGCAGCGCGTCCCGGGTGCGTACGCCACCGGCCAGGGCGATGTCGCTGGCCCGCTGGATCACCGGGCCGTCCATCACCGGATCGGAGTAGGGAATCTCCAACTCGATCACGTCGACGCCCGCGGAGACCATCGCCTTCATCGCCGCGATGCTGCCCTCGACAGTCGGGAAACCGGCCGGCATGCAGCCGACCAGCACCGCGCGTCCGTCCGTCCGGGCCTTGTCGAAGACGACCCCGATCCGACTCATGGCCGTCACTCCTTGTCGAGGATGCCGAAGTACTCGCCGGCGGTGTGTACGTCCTTGTCGCCCCGGCCGGAGAGGTTGACCACGATGGTGGGCTGCCGGCCCAGCTCGGCGGCGAGCTCTCCGGCGACGGCCAGGGTGCCGGCGAGGGCGTGCGCGCTCTCGATCGCGGGAATGATCCCCTCGGTGCGGCACAGCAGCTCGAACGCCGCCATCGCCTCGGCGTCGGTGACCGGCCGGTAGCTGGCCCGGCCGGTGTCGTGCAGCCAGGCGTGCTCCGGCCCCACCCCCGGGTAGTCCAGCCCGGCGGAGATCGAGTGCGACTCCTGCGTCTGGCCGTCGGCGTCCTGGAGCACGTAGGTGCGGGTGCCGTGCAGCACGCCGGCGGAGCCGCCGGTGATGCTGGCCGCGTGCCGGCCGGTGGCCACGCCGTCGCCGCCCGCCTCGAAGCCGTAGAGCCGCACCTGCGGGTCGTCGGTGAAGGCGTGGAAGATGCCCAGCGCGTTGGAACCACCGCCGACGCAGGCGGTGACCGCGTCCGGCAGCGCGCCGGTCAGCTCCAGGCACTGCGCCCGCGCCTCGTCGCCGATGCCCCGGACGAAGTCGCGGACCAGCGCCGGGAACGGGTGCGGCCCGGCGGCGGTGCCGATCAGGTAGTGCGTGTCGTCGACGTTGGCGACCCAGTCCCGCATCGCCTCGTTCATCGCGTCCTTGAGCGTGCGCGAGCCGTTCGTCACCGGTACGACCGTGGCGCCGAGCATCCGCATCCGGGCCACGTTCAACGCCTGCCGCTCGGTGTCCACCTGCCCCATGTAGACCACGCAGCCCAGGTCGAACAGAGCGGCGGCGGTGGCGGTCGCGACACCGTGCTGACCCGCGCCGGTCTCGGCGATCACCCGCTTCTTGCCCATCCGCCGGGTCAGCAGCGCCTGGCCGAGCACGTTGCGCACCTTGTGCGCGCCGGTGTGGTTGAGGTCCTCCCGCTTGAGCAGCACCCGGGCGCCGGCCCTCGCGGAGAACCGGCGGGCTTCGTACAGCAGCGACGGGGTGCCCGCGTAGTCACGCAGCAGGGCGGCGAACTCGGCCTGGAACTGCTCGTCGGCCATTGCCGCGCGGTGCGCGGCGGCCAACTCGTCGAGGGCGGCGACCAGCGCCTCCGGCACGAAGCGACCGCCGAAGCGACCGAAGTGACCGGCCGCGTCGGGGAACCGCGCCGGAGCGGCCAACGCGTCAGCGCTCATGCCGGATCCTCTCCTTCCAAGGGCCGGCGCGGATCAGCGCACCGGACGGGGCGTCGCGGGGTGGTTGCCGGCGTTGACCAGCTCGGCCACCGCCTCGCGGGGGCTCTTCTGGGTGACCAGGCCCTCGCCGACCAGCACCGCGTCGGCGCCGGCCGAGGCGTACCGGATGAGGTCGTGCGGGCCGCGTACGCCGGACTCGGCGATCTTGACGATGCTGCTCGGCAGACCGGGCGCGATCCGCTCGAACGCGGACCGGTCGACCTCGAGGGTACGCAGATCGCGGGCGTTGACCCCGATCACCTGCGCGCCAGCCTCCAGGGCCCGGTCGGCCTCCTCCTCGTCGTGCACCTCGACCAGCGCGGTCATGCCCAGCGACTCGATCCGCTCCAGCAGGCCGACCAGGGCGTTCTGCTCCAACGCGGCCACGATCAGCAGCACCAGGTCGGCGCCGTACGCGCGGGCCTCGTGCACCTGGTAGCTGGAGACCACGAAGTCCTTGCGTAGCACCGGGACCTTCACCGCAGCCCGCACGGCCGCGAAATCCTCCAGTGATCCGCCGAACCAGCGCCCCTCGGTGAGCACGCTGATGGCGCGGGCACCGCCGGCAGCGTACTCACCGGCCAACTCCGCCGGGTCGGCGATCTCGGCCAACTTGCCCTTCGACGGCGAGGCGCGCTTCACCTCGGCGATGACCGCGACGCCCGGCTGACGCAGGGCCGCGTACGCGTCCAGCGGCGGTGCCGCAGCGGCGGCCAGTTCGCGGATCCGCTCCAGCGGAACCTGCTCCTGCCGCCGGGCCACGTCCTCCCGGACACCGGCCAGGATCTCGTCGAGCACGCCGAGGGACGCCGTCGTACCGGCCTGGTTCCCCTCCGCGTGCGCATGCTCAGCAGTCACCAACGGACTCCCCTCTCCGGGCGTCATGGGCCGATGCTAGGGGGCTCTACCTGGCACCGGGCGGTGGGGGTATGGCGCTCCTCACCAAATGGACTGCGGCATAATGGCCGACTTGCGCGAACGCGTTGTAACTCTACGTCACCACGCCATCGATAGTCGCCCATACCGAGGCCCGTCCCGCGTCCGCCCGCCGGCAACGTCACGACCGTCGTCGATGCTGTGAGAAAGCTCAAGGACCAAGGGACCTTCGCCTGCTCACAGGGCTTACCGCAGAGTTGATGAGGCAGTCATCACCAGGAAACCCGAGTCGACCACCATTCTCCTCGGGCAGACTCAGTCACGCGCCTGCCCCACCACGCCGATCTCCTCCGGAGTGACCATGAGCTCCTCCGCCCCGCAACAAACCATCGGACTCACCACCATCTCGCGTACCGTCGTATCGCTCGCCGTCGGTGTCGTACACACCCTGGAACGCGCCGTGGTCGGGCCGGATCGGATGCGGACCGCGCAGGGCAACGCCTGGGAGGCCATCTGCGCCGACCGGGCCCGCGCCGACCGGCGGGCGGCCCTGGACCGGCTGGTGGCCGAACTCGCCGCGGCCCGGGCCCGCGACCGGCAGCCGGTCAGCTGACCGTCGGATCCTCGCCCCGGTCCAGCGCGTCCCACGCGTCGACCGTGCCGCGCCCGCCGACCGGGCCACCCGCCGCCGGCCGGTTCGACGGCCGCTCGTAGCGGGCACCCATCGCCGGCCAGCGGTGGCCCCGCAGCGCGGTCAACAGCCCGCCGGCTGCGGCCAACAGCCCGCCGAGCAGGCAGATCGCCGGCCACTGCCAGTCGAACCCGCCACTGCGGTCGGCGACCAGCCCGTCACCGCCACCGGCCGCCAGCGCCAGGCCGAGCAGCGCGAGCAGCCCGCCCAACACCCGGCGCAGCCAGCCCCGGGTCGCCAACACCGCGCCCCCGCCGGCCAACCCGACCAGAGCCAGCGCCCACAGCCAAGGCAGCAACTGCCGCCCGGTCCGTCCCTCGGTCACCAACGGCATCGGATCCTGGCGGACGATCTCGCCCGTCTCCCAGGCGAGCGTCGCCGTCCAGGCGGCCAGGCCCGCCCCGGCCAGACAGAGCAGCACGGCGTACGCCAACTCGCGCCGGCCCGCTGCGTTCCTCGCGCTCACGGGATCCACCTTCGCTCGCGACTGCGAGGCTCGCAAACCCGGCTCACTCCTCGCGCTCACCGGCCCACCTTCGTTCGCGACTGCGAGGCTCGCAAACCCGGCTCACTCCTCGCGCTCACCGGGCCGGCCTGAGGGTTTCGGCGGCGGCGATGGCCGCCAGCACCGCGGCTGCCTTGTTCCGGGTCTCCTGATCCTCCGCGGCCGGGTCGGAGTCGGCCACCACACCCGCACCGGCCTGCACGTAGGCCCGTCCGTCGCGGATCAGCGCGGTACGGATCGCGATGGCCATGTCGAGGTCGCCGCCGAAGCCGAAGTAGCCGACCGTACCGCCGTAGAGGCCGCGGCGTACCGGCTCCAACTCCTCAATGATCTCCATGGCCCGTACCTTCGGCGCACCGGAGAGGGTGCCGGCGGGGAACGTCGCGGCGAGCGCGTCGAAGGCGGTGCGGTCCGCGCGGAGCGTGCCGACCACCGTCGAGACGATGTGCATGACGTGGCTGTACCGCTCGATGGTGGCGAACTCCGGTACCTCGACGCTGCCCGGCCGGCAGACCCGACCCAGGTCGTTGCGGCCCAGGTCGACCAGCATCACGTGCTCGGCCCGTTCCTTCGGGTCGGCCAGCAGTTCGGCGGCGAGCCGAGCGTCGGCCTCGGGCGTCGCGCCGCGCGGCCGGGTGCCGGCGATCGGGTGCAGCAGCGCCCGCCGCTCGCCGTCGGCCTCTCCGGTCACCTTCAGATGCGCCTCCGGCGACGAACCGACGATGTCGAAACCGTCGAAGCGCAGCAGGTACATGTAGGGGCTGGGATTGGTGGTCCGCAGCACCCGGTAGACGTCCAACGGATCGGCGTCGGTGTCGCGTTCGAAGCGCTGGGCGAGCACGATCTGGAAGCACTCGCCGGCCCGGATCGCCTCCTTGGCCGCCTCGACCGCCTTCGGGTAGCCGCCGTCCGGAGTGCGGCTGCGCACCTTGCCGGCCGGCGAACGACGGACCGTGGCGACCATCGGCGGGATGGGCCGCGACAACGCGGTGGTCATCGCGTCGAGCCGGCCCACCGCGTGGTGGTAGGCGGCGGCGACCAGCGCCTCGCGGCCCGGTTCCTCCGGCGGCGGCAGAATGGCGTTGGCGATCAGGATCGCCGAGCCGTCGAAGTGGTCCAGCACCACCAGGTCGGTGGCGAGCAGCATGCCCAGCTCGGGCAGGCGCAGGTCGTCCTCGGTGAGCGTGGGCAACCGCTCGAAGCGGCGGATCAGGTCGTAGCCGAGGTAACCGACCATGCCCCCGGTCAGCGGGGGCAGCCCGGCGTCCGGGTCGCCGGGCGGGCCGGCCAGCGCCGCCACCGTCTCCCGCAGCACCCGGATCGGGTCGCCGGTGGTCGGCAGCCCGGCCGGCGGCGTACCGAGCCAGGCGGCGGCGCCGTCCCGCTCGATCAGGGTGGCGCTGCTGCGTACGCCGACGAAGGAGTATCGGGACCAGGTCAGCCCCGACGAGCCAACGCCCTGCTCGGCCGACTCCAACAGGAAGGTCCCGGGGCCGCCGGCCAGCTTGCGGTAGACGCCGACCGGGGTCTCCGCGTCGGCGAGCAGTCGCCGGGTCACCGGCACCACCCGCCAGCGGGCAGCGAGTTCGGTGAAAGCCGCCAGATCCGGGCTCACCACGCCGTCGCTCACGCCGACACTCCGCTCTGCTCCCTGCCGCCGCGCACGGTTCGCTCGCTCACGACGTCACCTCCCCGGAGGAGGTCACCGGGAGTTGGGTGAAGAAGCAGCTGCGGTGCCCGGTGTGGCAGGCGGCACCGACCTGGTCGACGCTGACCAGCACGGCGTCGCCGTCGCAGTCGAGCGCCACCGAGCGGACGTACTGGTGGTGACCGGAGGTGGCGCCCTTCACCCAGTACTCGCGCCGGCTGCGCGACCAGTAGGTGGCCCGCCCGGTGGTCAGGGTGCGGTGCAGGGCCTCGTCGTCCATCCATGCCACCATCAGCACCTCGCCGCTGTCGTGCTGACGGACCACGGCGGCCACCAGACCGTCGGGGGTGCGCCGCAGCCGGGCGGCGATCGCCGGATCGAGCCGGGACGGCCGGTCACCGCCGTCGGTCGGCTCCGGCGCTTCGAGGTGGGCGCCGGTCACCGGCGCGTCAGGTACGGACACAGTGAGCCATTGTCCCGCACGGGGAGCGGGCACCCCAGCGGGCTCCCGGCTGGCGGACGGCGGCGCGCCGACCGGCTGGGCCAACTGCGTTACGTAGCGGTCCAGGCGGCCGTCGAGAAGGGCATCGGCGAAATCCGGGCCGGCCGCCTCGGCCACCTCGGCGACGTACGGGCGGATCAACGGGATGGTGCCGGTCACCAGCCGGGCCGCCGCCGCCCACAGCTCGCCGATCGGGCCGGGCCGGATCCCGAGGCAGCGCAACATGTCCTCGCGGTAGCCGGCCGGCGCGACCGGCAGGTCGAGCGCGGCGGCGAACGCCGACCGGCGGGACACCACCCGGACCGACGGGTTCGCCAGCCGCAGCACCGACGGGCAGAGCCGGGCCAGGTCGGCGGCGGCCAGTCGGAGCCCCAGCGAGTCGTCGGCGTCGCGGGCCGAGGCCACCTTGCCGAGGGTGGCGATCAGCTCCTCCAGCCGTGGCTCGTCCGCCGGCTGGCAGAGCACCGGCAGGTCGATCCGGTCACGCCAGTACGGATCCGCCCAGAGCAGGCGGGCGGGCGCCGCCACGGGCAGCCCGAACGCCCAGTCGGCCGGCTCGCCCAGCCGGATCACCCAGGAGCGGACGTCCCGGGCGGCCACCGAGACGTGGGTCAGCCGGCCGCAGTGCTCCGCGAGGTAGGCCCGGCGGGCCGCGTACGGTGCCCCGCCGACCAGCACGTCGACGTCGACATCGCTGTGTGCGGTGGCGGCCCGGCGGGCGTGGCTACCCCGCAGGAGGATGCCCACCACAGGTCGGTCGGCGGTCATGCGCAGCCGCGCGGCCCAGTCGTCGAGAAACCCGCTTTCCGGTGACCGAGCGTGATCCACCGCGCCATCGTGCCGTACGTCCGTTCGGGGTGCAATGACCGGTGACGGACCTGGTGTCCGGTCTGAAGGGCCGTTGCCCATGATATAAGGATGTGACCCTCAGTGACGATTTCTCCGGAGCCCGCCGGGTGGCCCTTCGGCGTTGTCAGTCCCGCCCATCACCCAGCTCAGCTCGGCGATAGGCGTCGATCTTGAAGTCGAGCACCTTGAGGTCCTCCGTCAGCTCCGCCATCCGCCGCAGCACCCGAGCCCGGTGCTCCTCGAACAACGCCCGCCGCTCGCCGAGGGTGCCGTCGCCCTGCCGGGCCAGCTCGACGTAGCGGCGCATGTCGCGTACCGACATTCCGGTGCGGCGCAGCCGGGTGAGCAGCAGCAGCCAGTCCACGTCCTGCTGGGTGTAGCGGCGGCGTCCGGCAGAGTCGCGGGCGGGCGGGGCAACCAGCCCCTCCTGCTCGTACCAGCGCAAGGTGTAGGTGCTCAGGCCGACCTGTTCGGCTGCCTCGCTGACCGCGAAGGTCCTCTCCCGCGTACGGATGTCCATCCATCCAGGGTCACAGTAGGCGTCAAGCCCGTCGATGGCGTGTCGATGGCCGGTGGACGGTCCGCGCGCGGCGCCGGGCGCTGCCTCCGAAGTGTTAGGAGGGGGCCCTTTTACCTCACCAGGCGTTAAAAAGGGCCCCTTCCTTTCACGTCGGGATTTCATCTAGTGTTGATTTCATCGGTAGTTGAAATCTTGGAGGTGGGCGATGGAAGACGCCATCGTCGTCCGCGGCCTGGTGGTGGACCGGGGCGGCCGGCGGGTACTGGACGGGATCGACGCCACGGTGCCCCGCGGCTCGGTCACCGGGCTGCTGGGGCCCAGCGGAAGCGGCAAGACGACGCTGATGCGCGCGATCGTCGGGGTCCAGGTGATCACCGGTGGCACGGTCACCGTGCTGGGTGCACCGGCCGGCTCGGCGCAGCTGCGGCACCGGGTGGGTTACCTGACCCAGGCGCCGAGCGTCTACGCCGACCTGACCGTACGGGAGAACGTGCGCTACTTTGCCGCCCTGCAGGGCCGTGGCCGGGCCGAGGCGGACCGGGCGATGACCGACGTCGGGCTGGCGTCGGCGGCCGGGCAGCTGGTCGGCACGCTCTCCGGCGGGCAGCGCAGCCGCGCGTCGCTGGCCTGCGCCCTGGTCGGCGAGCCGGAGCTGATCGTGCTCGACGAGCCCACCGTCGGCCAGGACCCGGTTCTGCGGGCCGACCTCTGGGCCCGGTTCCACGAGCTGGCCAACGCCGGCACAGCCCTGCTGGTGTCGAGTCACGTGATGGACGAGGCGGCCCGCTGCGACCGGCTGCTTCTCATCCGCGAGGGTCGGCTGATCGCCGACGACACCCCGGCGGCGGTTCGCGCCGCCGCCGGAGTCGACGATCTCGACGAGGCGTTCCTACGGCTGATCAGAGCGGGCGAGGCCGGCGGTCCGGCCGGCTCGGCAGCAGGGGAGGCATGATGAACCCGCGTATTCTCGCCGTCACCGTCGCTCGGATCCTGCGCCAGCTCCGGCACGATCGACGCACGATCGCCCTGCTGGTGGCCGTGCCCACCGTGCTGCTCACCCTGGTCTACTACATGTACGTCGACCAGCCCGCCGCGCCCGGCCAGCCGTCCGCGTTCGACCGGATCGCGCTGGTGATGCTCGGCTTCTTCCCGTTCATCGTCATGTTCCTGGTGACCAGCATCGCCATGCTCCGCGAGCGGACCACCGGCACGCTGGAACGGCTGCTCACCACCCCGCTGGCCAAGACCGACCTGCTCTTCGGCTACGGCATCGCCTTCGGTCTGGCCGGCGCCGTACAGGCCACGATCGCCGCCGCCGTGGCGTACTGGGTGTTCGGCATGCACACGGCGGGCAGCAGCGGCCTGGTGATCATGATCGCGGCGTTGAACGCGGTGCTCGCCGTCGCGCTCGGGCTGCTCTGCAGCGCCTTCGCCCGCACCGAGTTCCAGGCCGTACAGTTCATGCCGGTCGTGGTCGCGCCGCAACTGCTGCTCTGCGGGCTCTTCGTGCCGCGCGACCAGATGGCCGGCTGGTTGCAGGCGATCAGCGACGCGCTGCCCCTGACGTACGCCGTCGAGGCGCTGCAGGAGGTCGGCGCCCACGCCGAACCGACCGGGACGATGTGGCGCGACGTGGGCATCGTCGCCGGCGCGGCGGTGCTGGCGCTGGTCCTCGCCGCCGCGACCCTGCGCCGGCGCAGCGGCTGACCGCCGGTCCGGGCCCGGCTGCCGGCCGCGCCCGGGAGAGAGATTGAGGAGGACGATTGGCACGGCGGACCGGACGGCGACCCGGAAACCCGGGTACCCGGGAGGCGATCCTCGAGGCGGCCCGGAGCATCTTCGCGGAGCGTGGCTTCGACGCCAGCACCATCCGGGCGATCGCCGCCGCCGCCGGGGTGGACCCGGCGCTGGTGCACCACTACTTCGGCAACAAGGACCAGCTTTTCCTGACCGCCATGCAGGCGCCGGTCGACCCTCGGGAACTGCTGCCGAAGGTGCTCACCGGCGACCCGGAGGGCATCGGCGAGCGGCTGGTGCGGATGTTCCTCGCGGTCTGGGACTCACCGGCCGGCACCGCCGGGGTGGCCCTGCTGCGCTCCGCGGTCAGCAACGAGTGGACCGCCCGGCTGCTGCGCGAGTTCGTGGTCACCCAGGTGCTGCGCCGGGTCCTCGAAAACCTCGACGTCGATCCGGCGGAGTTGCCCCTGCGCGGATCCCTGGTGGCCAGCCAGCTGATCGGCCTGGCGATGATGCGGTACGTCGTCCGCCTGGACCCGATCGCCACCGCCGCCCCGGAGGCCCTGGTCACCGCAGTCGCCCCCACGATCCAGCGCTACCTCACCGCCCCGCTGCCCGACCAACCCGCCAGCTCTGCCGGTTGATCAGGTGGTTCGGGCGTGCGCTGCCGAAGTGTTAAAAGGGGCCCCCTCTACTACGCGAGGCGTTAAGAGGGGGCCCTTCCTTGCACGGTCAGCGGGTTTGTTCGAGCCAGGAGGCGTAGAGGAGGGCGTAGACGGAGTCCGGGTCGCGAATCAGCTCGTCGTGCGGGCCGCGCTGCACGATCCGGCCCCGGTCCACCACGATCACCTCGTCGGCGCTCTGGGCGGTGGAGAGCCGGTGCGCGATGGCGAGGGTGGTACGTCCCCGGGTCACCGCGTCCAAAGTCCGCTGCAGCCGTACCTCGGTGGCGGGGTCGACGGCACTGGTCGCCTCGTCCAGCACCAGCAGGTCCGGATCGGCCACGTACGCCCGGGCCAGCGCGACCAGTTGCCGCTCCCCCACGCTCAACGCCTCGCCACGCTCCCCCACCCCGGTGGCCAGCCCGGCCGGCAGCCCGTCCAACCAGTCCGCCAGACCCAGCTCGGTGAAGGCGGCGGCGAGCTGCTCATCGGTCAGCTCCGGACGGGCGAAGCGGACATTGTCCGCGACGCTGGCGTCGAACAAAAAGCCGTCCTGCGGCACCATCACCACGCGGGAGCGCAGCGAGTCGAAGCGAACCTCGGTCAGCGGCACCCCGGAGAGCAGCACCGCGCCGGCCGTCGGATCCATCAGCCGGGTGAGCAGCTTGGCGAAGGTGGTCTTGCCGCTGCCGGTCTCACCGACCACCGCCACCCGGCTCTTCGCCGGGATCTCCAGGCTGACGTCGTGCAGCACCGTTGGGCCGCCCGGGTAGGCGAAGCTCACGCCGGTGAAGCGGATGTCGAGCGGGCCGGCGGGCAACTCGCGCCCCCGCTCGCCCGGGTCGGCCACGTCCGGAGCCACGTCCAGCACGTCCAGCACCCGGCGCCAGCCGGCGATGGCGTTCTGCGCCTCGTTGAGCACCTCGGTGGCGATCTGCACCGGCTGGATGAAGAGCGTCACCAGGAACAGGAACGCGGTGACCTCGCCGATGGTCAACGTCCGGTCGGCGCCCAGGAACACCCCCAGCACCACCACACCGGCCAGCGCCAACCCGGCGGCCAGTTCGCCGACGGAACTGCCCATGATGCTGATCCGGATCGCCTTCTGCTGGGCCCGCCGCTGGCTGTCGATCGCCTCGTCGAGACGCCGCGCGGTGCGGCCGGCGACCGCGTACGCCCGGATCACCGGCGCCCCGACCACGCTCTCCCCGACCGCCGCCAACAACGCGCCGGTGCGCTGCCGAACCACCCCGTACGCGGCGGCGAGCCGGCGCTGGAGCAGCCGGATCACGAACACCGCCGGCCCGAAGGCTGCGTAGACCACCAGCGTCAGCTGCCAGGAGTACGCCAGCATCACCGTGGTGGTGACCACCAACTGCCCGAGGTTGACCAGCAGGATCACCCCGCCCCACTGGAGGAACTGGGTGATCTGGTCGACGTCGCTGGTGACCCGGGAGACCAGCGAGCCGCGCCGCTCGGACTGCTGATGCAGCATGGACAGGTCGTGCACGTGCCGGAAGGCACGGATGCGTACCCCGGCCAGCGCGGTCTCGCTGACCGTGAACAGCCGGCGCATCATCAGGTAGCCGCAGGCGGTGGTCACCACCAGCACACCGACGGTGATCGCCACGACGGTGAACAGCGCCTCGAAGTCGAGCCCGTTGACGATGCCGCGGTCGATGCCCTGCTGCACCGCGACCGGCACGGCCACCCGGCCGACCATGTAGACCAGCGCCAGGCCGATCGTGCCGACCAGCCCGATCCGCAGCTCCGGGGAGAGCGCCAGCCCCCGACGCAGCGTCATCCAGGTCGACTCGGCCTGCTCCGGGCCCGGTTTCGTCTCCTCCGCGATCGCGCTCACCGGGCCCGCCTTTCGTTCGCGACTGCGGTACTCCGCTGCGCTGCGTTCCTCGCGCTCACCGGTCCACCTCCAGGCCGGAGGTCAACGGCGTGACCTCGTCGTACGTCCGCTGCCGGTCGTGGTCGACCTCGGCCTGCTCGTAGGCGGTGACCAGGTCGGCGTAGCCGGGCACCGTGGCCAGCAGGGTCGCATGGGTGCCCCGCGCCACCACCCGCCCCTGTTCCAGGTAGATGACCTCGTCGGCGAGTGCGATGGTGGCCCGGCGGTAGGCCACCACCAGGATCGACGCGCCGGGCCCGCCGGCCTCGGCGGAGCGCAACCCGGCCAGGATGGCGGCCTCCACCCGGGGGTCGACCGCGCTGGTGGCGTCGTCGAGCACCAGCAGCCGGGGGCGACCGGCCAACGCCCGGGCCAGGGTGAGCCGTTGCCGCTGGCCGCCGGAGAGCGAGGTGCCTCGCTCGCCGACCATGGTGTCCAGCCCGTCGGGCAGGGCGGCGACGAAACCGTCCGCCTCGGCCAGCCGCAACGCGGCCCACACGGCCTCGTCGTCGACGCCTGGCCGGTCGAGCGAGACGTTGGCCCGGACGGTGTCGTCGAAGATGAACGGCACCTGGGCCACCAGCGCGGCGGTGGCGGCCAGCGAGTCCGCCGCCAGGTCCCGCACGTCCACGCCGTCGATGCGGACCGTGCCGGAGCGCGGATCCATCAGCCGGACGGCCAGCGCCGCGACGGTCGACTTGCCGGCCCCGGTCGGCCCGACCAGAGCGACGGTCTTGCCGGCCGGCACGGTGAAGGAGACCTCGCCGAGCACCTGCGCGCCGGGCAGGTGCGCCTCGGCCGGCTCGTAGGCGAAGCCGACGTCGGTGAAGGTGAGGGTGGCCGGCGCGGACGAGGCGTCCAACCGGCTGTCGCCGTACGGCATCTCGCCGGTGGCGTCGAGCACCCGGCGGAGCCGGTCCCAGCCGGCGACGCTGCGCGGCAGCTCGGCCAGCACCCAGCCGATCGCCCGTACCGGAAAGGCCAGCACGGTGAAGAGGAAGGCGACGCTGACCAGTTCGGTCACGTCGATCGCGCCCTGCCGCAGGCGGTACGCGCCGACCATCAGCACCGCGAGGGTGCCGAGGCTGGGCAGGGTCTCCAGCATCGGATCGAAAATGCCGCGCAGCCGGCCGACCGAGATCAACGCGTCACGTAACTCGCCGGCGCGGTCGGCGAACCGGCCGGTCTCCTGGGCCTCCCGGCCCATCGTCTTGACCACCAACGCGCCGTCGAAGCTCTCGTGGGCGATGCCGCTGACCTCGGCCCGTAGCCGCTGGGCGCGGGCCTGACGCGGCGCCATCCGGCGGGAGTAGGCCACGTTGAGCGCGAACAACGCCGGGAACACCGCCAGTCCGACCAGGGCGAGCGCCCAGTCGGTGACGAACAGCGCGGCCACCGCGCCGACCAGCATCACCAGCGTGCCGACCGCGAAAGGCAGCGGGGCGATCGGATGCCAGGCCGCCTCCACGTCGGAGTTCGCGTTGGACAGCAGGGTGCCGGTGGCGTGCCGGTGGTGCCAGGACAGCGGCAGTTCCAAATAGCGGCGGGTGACCCGGCGCCGGTAGTCGGCCTGGAGCCGGTACTGCATGTAGCCCGCGCCCATCCGCCGGCCGAAGATGCCGACCACCCGCAGCACGCTGATGCCGAGCAACGCCGTGGCCGCCAGGGCGAGCGCGCCGGTACCGACCGACCCGCTGGCGATCGCCGGCACGACCACCTCACCGACCACCCGGCCGACCACGAACGCGCTGGCGACCACCATCAGGCCGAAGAGCACGCTGCCGGCCACCGCGACCGCGAAGATCCGCGGTTGTTCCCGGATGGCCCGCCCCAACACGGCCAGCCCGCGGCCGAGAACTTTCCGACTAGTCCCGCTCGCCACATTCTCCCCCGCCGTAAGTGTCATCATCCTCCCTCATCCTTACGGCTACGCACCCGCCCCGCCGACTCGCAGCGATATGTCCGACGTCACCTCCATCGGCCGGACTGCCGCGATCAGCGCCCGCCGCCCCTCGCCGGCATACGATCGGTGCATGCCGCGGTACGCCCGTTCAGAGCGCGAGGCGCTCGTTGCGCTGATGTCGACGCTGGGCCCGGACGCGCCGACCGTCAACGAGGGGTGGCGCGCCCGCGACCTCGCCGCGCATCTGGTGGTGCGGGAGCGACGGCCGGAGGCCGCGGCGGGCATCGTCCTGGCGCCGCTGCGCGGTTACGCCGAGCGGGTCCGGCGCGAGGTGGCGGCGGGCGACTGGGTCGAACTGCTCGACCGACTGCGGCGTCCTCCGCTGTGGAGTCCGGTGAGCAACCCGGTGGTCGACGAACTGACCAACACGCTGGAGTTCTTCATCCATCACGAGGACGTGCGCCGGGCCGGGGCCCGATGGCGGCCCCGGGAACTGCCCGCGGGGCTGGACCGGGCGCTGTGGCGGCGGGCCTCGATGCTGGCCCGGCTGGTGCTGCGTCGATTCCCGGCCCGCCTGCTCGTGCAGGCGCCCGACCGGGGCGAGATCGTCACCGGCCGGGGCGGTGAGTCGCTGCGTGTGGTGGGCACCCCGGGTGAGCTGGCGTTGTTCCTGTCCGGCCGGCAACGGGTGGCCGAGGTGCGCCTGACCGGCCAGCCGGGGCTCACGGAGCGGCTCCGCGCCGCCAGGCTGGGCTTCTGACCCTGGCCGGGATTTCGACCGTCAGGAATATCCGAAACGTTATCCACTCGGCCGTCCGGAACGATCGATGCTCCCGTACGCTGGCCGCGCTGCTCTGCGCGGGGCAGAGCAACAGGGAGCGCGATGCGAAGCTTTGCGATCGCGGCGCTGCGGGAGCCCCCCTTCTCCAGCGTCCGGCACGACGACACGGAGCGCGCCGCGCGGGAGAGTGCGGACTGGGCGCAGGGCCTGGGTCTGGTCGATAACGGGCAACGGCTGGATCGGGCGGACGCGGCCGGGCTCGCCGGACGGGCCTGCCCGCAGGCACCGCTGGAGGGGCTGCGGCTGCTGACCGACCTGATCTCCTGGCTGTTCGTGATGGACGACGCCTGCGACGAGGACGGCCTGGGTAACGACCCGACCCGCCTCGCGCCGGCGGTGGCGGACCTGATGGACGTGCTCGACAACCGCGGGCGGCTGCCGGAGCCGGGTCGCGCCGCGGGCCCGTTGGCGCCCGCCCTGGCCGACCTCTGTCACCGGATCCGCGCCCACCGCCGGCCGGCCGTGCTGCTGCGCTTCACGGCTGGCATGCGCGAGTACCTGCTCGCGCTGCTGTGGGAGGCGGCCAACCGGGAGCACGACCGGATTCCGCCGGTGACCGAGTACGTCCAACTGCGCCGGCACACCGGAGCCGTCTATCCCAGTCTCACCCTCACCGATCTGGCCCTGGGCGCCTTTCCGCCGGCCGCCCGACGGGCCGACCCGGGCTGGGCAAGGTTGGAGTCGCTCGTCGCCGACCTGGTCTGCTGGTGCAACGACGTCTTCTCCTACGACAAGGAGCACCGGGTCCGGCCCGACGCGCACAACCTGATCACCGTGCTGATTCAAGAGATCGGTGACGAGTCGGTGGCGCTGCGGGCCGCCGCCGACCGTTTCAACGAACGGCTCGGCGCGTACCTGACCATCGAGCACGACCTGCTCGTCACACACGGCGACGCGGTGCGCCCGGCGCTGGCCGCCCGGCGGAACTGGATCCGGGCCACCTACGACTGGTCCCGGGCGGCACAGCGGTACGCGTGAGCCGAGCGGTACGCGTGCCGGGACCGGCCGTCTGATGATCGCCGGGGTAGCCGATGCCCCTGACGCAGGCAATACTCTTCGGTAACGCATACCTACGTGACGACCGTCACGCCTCCACCCCCGAAGGCGGCTACCTCGATGGCTCTCGACGTACCTTACCGTTCCATCCCTGACATGTTCCTCAAGCGCGTGGCGGCGACCCCCGACCGCCACGCCTTCGCCCACCCCGGGCCGGACGACTCACCGGTCTGGCTGACCTGGGCGCAGGTCAGCCAACGGGCCAAGGCGATCGCCGCCGGCCTGCACGGCCTGGGCGTCGGCCAGGAGGATCCGGTGGCGATCCTGGCGAACACCCGGCTCGAGTGGGTGCTGGCCGACTTCGGCATCATGTGTGCCAGCGGCGCCACCACCACGGTCTACCCGACCACCGAGCCGCAGGACGCCACCTACATCCTCGCCGACTCCGGATCGAAGGTGCTCTTCGCGGAGAACCCGGACCAGGCGGCGAAGATCGCCGGGGCGGAGCTGCCCGCGCTGGCCCACGTGGTCCTCTTCGACGGTGCTTCCGACCCGTCGGCGGCGGTACCCCAGCTGACCCTGGCCGAGCTGGAGGAGCAGGGCGCCGGGCGACTCGCCGAGGATCCGGAACTGATCGACCGCCTCGTGGCCGGGATCGGCCCGGAGCACCTGGCCACCCTGATCTACACCTCCGGCACCACGGGTCGCCCGAAGGGCGTCGAGCTGCTGCACGGCGGCTGGTGCTGGGAGGGCGTGGCGCAGGAGGCGATGGGGCTGCTGCGTGAGGACGACCTCCAATACCTGTGGCTGCCGCTGTCCCACTCGTTCGGCAAGACGCTGCTCTGCGGCACCACCCACGTCGGCATGCCCACGTACGTCGACGGCCGGGTGGACAAGCTGGTCGAACTCCTCTCGGTGGTGCGGCCGACGCTGATGTGCGGGGCGCCGCGGGTCTTCGAGAAGGTCTACAACAAGGCGGTGACCACCGCGCGGGACGCCGGTGGCGCGAAGGCGAAGATCTTCGCCTGGGCCGTCGCGGTCGGCAAGGAGAAGGTCGCCCTGGAGCAGGCCGGCAAGCCGTTGCCGGGCGGATTGAAGCTGAAGTACACGGTGGCCGAGAAGCTGGTCTTCAGCAAGCTCCAGGCCCGCCTCGGCGGACAGATGCGGGTGCTGGTGTCCGGCGCCGCCCCGCTCAGCCCCGACATCGCCACCTTCTTCGCCGCGGCGAACCTGCCGATCTCCGAGGGTTACGGGTTGACCGAGTCCAGCGCCGGCAACTTCGTCAACCCCCCTGGGGCGATCCGGATCGGCACCGTCGGCAAGGCCATGGGCGACCTGGAGTGCCGCATCGACACCGACGGGGAGATCCTGATCAAGGGCCGGCCGGTGATGCGCGGCTACCACAACCTGCCCGAGGAGACCAGCGCCGCCTTCACCGAGGACGGCTTCTTCCGCACCGGTGACATCGGCAGCCTCGACGACGACGGCTACCTGCGCATCACCGACCGGAAGAAGGATCTGGTCAAGACCTCCGGCGGCAAGTACGTTGCGCCGTCGCACATCGAGGGCATGTTCAAGGCGACCTGCCCGTACATCTCCCAGGCGGTGGTCATCGGTCAGGCCCGCAACTACTGCACGATGCTGGTCACCCTCGACCCGGACGCCATCGCCGGCTGGGCGGCCGGCACTCCGCTCGAGGGTCGCCCGTACGCCGAGATCGTCGCCTCGCCGCAGGCGCAGGCCATGGTCGAGGAGTACGTCGCCCAGCTCAACAGCAAGCTCAACCGCTGGGAGACCATCAAGAAGGTCACCATCCTGCCGCGCGACCTGACCATCGAGGACGGTGAGATCACACCGTCGCTCAAGATCAAGCGCCGCGGGGTGGAGAGCAGCTTCGCCGCCGAGATCGACAAGATGTACGAGGGCAGCCTCGCCGAGATCTGACGGCAGGCTGCCCGCGCCGAGAACGACGGCGGGTTGCCGCCTCGGCCCCGCGCCCGATCCCAAGGGGCGGGGCCGAGGGCACCGGGGCGCAACGGCGTGCCCGGCGGGGGCGATCATCCCGTCACAGGTGTCGGCGGCGCCAGTTGCTCTGCTCGGCCTCGGCGGCGAGTTGCTCGGCCAACGCCACCTCACGTACCCGTTGGCGCAGGGGTGCATCCACCAGCGTCTGCACCGTGATCGCCGCCACCACGACCACGGTGAGCAGTCCCAGGGTGGCCAGCCCCGGCAGCCGCGGAACGACCAACGCCAGCAACGTCAGCGGCGTTACGGCGGCCATGGTCGGCCAGCGGAGCATCCGCAGCACCCGCCAGCCGAGCGCCGCCAACCCGAGGAAATAGATCGCCACTCCGCCGAACACGGCCACCAGTTCAAAATGGGGCAGCTCGCCGGCCAGGCCGGATGACTCGGCGTGCCCGCCAGCCTTCCCCTTCGCCCCCAGAGCGAACAGGATCGGGCCGGCGACCAGAAGCAGGTGCAGGTAGGTGTAGGCATCCCGGGCCAACACCGCCCTAGCCCGCTGGTCCCGGGTGCGGTGCAGCGTCTGTTCCATCGCCAGCGCCAGGGTGTCGAAGTACGCCCACCACTGCGCGGCGAGCACCGCCACGGCCAGCAACGCCCCTACGATCACCTGCCAGCTCAGCGGCCTTCCGGTGGCGAACCCGGCGCCCAGCCCCAGCCCGATGATCGTCTCACCGAGCGCCACCAGCACGATCAACGCGTGCCGCTCCGCCCAGTGTCCAGCCGACAACACCAACCAGCCGCCGCCCCGCAGCGCCAAGGCGATCCCGTATTCGACGGTGAGCGCGGCGATCCACAGCCCCAGCCGCAGCCAGACCCGCTCCTGTTCACCGGGCAGAAACTGCGGCAGCAACGCGGCGGCGAGGATCAGCGCCCCGACGGGCAGTCCGCGACCGATCGCGAGCAGGAAGCGACGGCGCAGCTCGCGGTTGACCCGGGTGAGCCATCCCAAGAGCGCCACTTGAACGGCGCGGGTCAGGAAGTAGCAGACGGCGAAGACCAGCGGGCCGGACAGACCGGTCGGTCCTTCCCGGAAGGCATGCGGCATGGCGATGGTGAAGACGAATACCACGGCCATGGTGGCGAACGCGACGAACGGCACGACGCCCTGATCGGTGCGGACCAGGTTGCCGATCACAGCGAAGCCGGTCCACGCCCACCAGAGCAGGGCCAGAACGGCCAGGCACTGCACCAGCCCGCGCACGGTGGGGGTGTTCGCGGTGAGCGTAGTGACCTGGATGAAGGCGAAGGCGAAAACGAGATCGTAGAAGAGTTCCAGGCGGGTACTGCTGGAGCCCGGGGCGCCCGGGCGGACGCCGGGCGACCATCCCAGACCCCGGACGCTGTCCACCCTGGCAGTCTGCCCGCCGCGACCGGCGGGCCACTGCGGATTCAACCGAATCAGTCGGCCGGGCTCGCCTCAGGCGATGACGCTGGGCTCACGCCACCGGGTCAGCCCCGCCCGGTCCAGGTCGTAGCGGACCGCGGCGATCCGTCCGACCGCCTCGACCAGGTCGGCGGCGGGGAGGGTGAAGGGCAGCCGCAGGAACCGCTCCAGGGTGCCGTCCAGGCCGAACCGAGGACCCGGCGCCAGCCGTACGCCCACCTCCTCGGCCGCCCGCGCCAACGCGCTGGAGATCGGTCCGTCCATCTCGGCCCAGAGCGTCACGCCACCGCGCGGCACGGTGACCCGCCACTCGGGCAGCCGCGCGGCCAGCGCGTCAAGCAGCGCGTCGCGCTGGGCGGTGAGTTGCGCCCGCCGGGCGGCCACGATGGCCGGCGCGTCGGCGAGCAGGTGCACGGCGACCAGTTGATCCAGCACCGGGCTGGCCATGTCCACGCCGACCCGCGCCGCGGCCAGCCGCTGCACCTGGGGCGCGGAGGCGCGGACCCACCCGATCCGCAGCCCACCCCAGTACGGTTTGCTCATCCCGCCGATGCTGACCACCCGGCTGTGGCGGTCGAAGCTCGCGGTCGGCGGGGGCAGTTCGGTGCCGTCCAGCGGCAGGTCCACGAACGACTCGTCGATCACGAGGTCGGTGCCGACCGTGTGCGCGACGGCCACCAGCCGCTCACGCAGTTCCGCCGGCATCAGGTGACCGGTCGGGTTCTGGAAGTCCGGGATCAGGTACGCCATCCGCGGACGCACCTGCCGCAGGGTGCCGAGCAGCAGGTCGGCGTCCCAGCCGCTGGGGTCGACGGCCAGGCCGTACGTGGTGATCCGGGCCCGTCGTGCGGTCAGCGCGGCGATGGCGTTGGGGTAGCTCGGCGACTCGATCAGGACGCTGCCGCCCGGGGCGAGGCCCAGCCGCAGCACCAGGTCCAGGGCGTGCTGGGTGCCGTTGGTGACCATGATCTGGTCCGGCGAGGTGGGCAGGCCGCGCGCGGCGTATGCCTGGGCGACCGCCTCCCGCAACTCGATGATGCCGATCGGGTGGTACCCCGCGCCGCCGAGATAGCGTGGCAGGTCCTCGGCCGCCGCCCGGGCGGCCGGTGACAGCTCGGGCGGCGCGGCCAGGGCCGCCACCCCGAGATCGAGCATCTCCCGGTCGTCGAGGGGGATCCACAGCCCGTTGGGCGCCACCCGATGCGTTCCCGGCAGCATCGTCCAGCTGCCCGCGCCCCGCCGGCTGGCCAGGTGCCCGCTGTCGCGCAGCTCCCGGTAGGCGGCGGTGACGGTGGTACGGCTGATCCCCAGCGCCTCGGCGAGCTCGCGCTCGGCGGGCAGGCGTACGCCCAAGGGCAGCCGGCCGTCGGCGAGCAGGCCGCGGACGGCACCGGCCAGCGCCGCGTAATCGGGGCTGCGCCGGCGGCCGGGCAGGGCGTGCCACTGCCCGAGTAGTCGGGCCAATTGGACTCCCCGTACCTGACTTGTCATAGCCACTCCCCCGATATTGGCTCTATTGAGGTGCCAATTGGCGCCTAGAGTGGCATGCGTGACCCTGCTTGGCAACCTCCGACACCGCCCGGTCCGACGCCTGACACAGCTGTTCTTCGGGCTCGTCGTCTACGGCTTCAGCATGGCGTTGATGATCCGGTCCGAACTCGGCCTGAACCCCTGGGACGTGTTCCACCAGGGAATGTCCCGGCTGACCGGACTGAGCATGGGCACGGTCGTCATCGCCACGGGGCTGCTGGTGTTGCTGGCCTGGCTCCCACTGCGGCAACGCCCCGGCGTGGGCACCCTGGCCAACGTCGTGGTGATCGGTCTGGCCGTCGACGCGACCCTGGCCCTGATGCCGCCCGTGGAGCCGTTCGCCACCCGGGCCGTCCTGCTGGTCGCCGGCATCGTGGTCAACGGCGCGGCCACCGCCCTCTACCTCGGCGCCCGGCTCGGGCCCGGACCTCGGGACGGGCTGATGACCGGGTTCGTCGCCCGCCGGCCCGGCCGGTCGCTCCGCCTGGTCCGCACCGTCATCGAGGTCGGCGTACTGGCCGTGGGCGCGCTGCTCGGCGGGACGATCGGCGCCGGCACGGTCGCCTACGCGCTGGCCATCGGGCCGCTGGCACAGCTGTTCCTGCCGTTCTTCGACGTGCCCGAGCCGACCCGTCCGGCAACGGAGCACGTCACGCCGGCACCAACCGGCTGACCCGCCTCTCGTCAGCCGCCCGCATCCATCCGATCACATGTCGTCTCGATAGCCCGGGCGGTATTTTCCTAAGGCCGATTCACCGGGCAGAATCTCCGCATGGGGGAGAGAGCTTGGCGTCGTACCGATGCATGGATCTTCGTTTCGTTGGTGATCGCCAGCGGCGCCGGCCGGCACCGTCGGTCCCCGACCACCCGCCGCCCCGAGGGCGTACGTCTGGCCGACGTGCTCTCCACCGCCGACCACCTCGACCGGAGCATCCCCGAACGGCAGGACATCGAGGAGGCGGTCCGGCGGCTGCTCGGCGCCGGGCTGGTCGACGTCACCGACGGCTGGTTCCGGATCACCCCCGACGGCGAACGGCTCTGGCGGTCCCGCCCCAGCGCCGGGCTGGCCACCATGGTCGACACCGTGCAGGGCGTGCTCACCCGCCGGTACGCTCCGGGCACCGCGGAGTGGCACCTCGACGAGAGCGAGCATGCCGCCGCCGTACAGGAATATTTCGTCCGGTCCATCCCGATGCCCCGGCGCTCGCCCGAGGGTCACTCCGGCCGGAGCTGATCGCGTCCGTCACCGGACGGGGTGCCCCGCAGCGCGCAACGCGTCCTTGACCTCGGCGACGGTCAGCTCACCGAAGTGGAAGACGCTGGCCGCCAGCACGGCGTCGGCGCCCGCGCCGACCGCCGGGGGAAAGTGCGCCACCTCGCCCGCGCCGCCGCTGGCGATCACCGGCACGTCGACCACCCGGCGCACCGCGGCGATCAGTTCCAGGTCGAAGCCGGCCTTGGTGCCGTCGGCATCCATCGAGTTCAGCAGGATCTCCCCGGCGCCCAGCTCCGCACCGCGCCGTGCCCACCACACCGCGTCGAGCCCGGTGCCCCGCCGGCCACCGTGAGTGGTGACCTCGAAGCCGCTGGGGGTGATGCCGGCCGGGGCCCGCCGCACGTCCAGGGAGAGCACCAGCACCTGCCGACCGAAGCGATCCGCGATCTCCGCGATCAGCTCGGGCCGGGCAATGGCCGCCGTGTTCACCCCGACCTTGTCGGCGCCGGCGCGCAGCAGGGTGTCCACGTCGGCCACCGTCCGGACGCCTCCACCCACGGTCAGCGGAATGGAGACCGACTCGGCGGTGCGCCGGACCACGTCGAGCATGGTGCCCCGGTCACTTGAGGAGGCGGTGACGTCGAGGAAGGTCAACTCGTCCGCGCCGGCCCGGTCGTACGCCGACGCCAGCTCGACCGGATCGCCGGCGTCCCGCAGGTCGAGGAAGTTGACCCCCTTGACCACGCGACCCGCGTCCACGTCGAGGCAGGGGATCACTCGCACCGCCACCGTCATGCCCCGAGCCTATCTTCCCGCGAACGGCGCCCCGACGCCGCGCACCCGCGCTGCGATGTCACGCGCAGCCGCGCTGCGTCGCCCGCACTCGCGCTGCGGTGTTAATAGGGGGCCCTTCCTCTACCGTAGGCGTTAATAAGGTGCCCTTCCTTACACCTCGGCGAGGGTGCGGAGGGCTTGGGCGACGGTGAAGGCGCCGGCGTAGAGGGCCTTGCCGGCGATGACGCCCTCCACCCCGATCGGTTCCAGGGTGGCCAGCGCACGCAGGTCGTCCAGCGTCGAGACGCCGCCGGAGGCGATCACCGGGGCGTCGGTGCGGGCACACACCTCCCGCAGCAGGTCCAGGTTCGGCCCGCGCATGGTGCCGTCCTTGGTGATGTCGGTGACCACGTACCGGGAGGCCCCGGCCTTGTCCAGCCGCTCCAGCACCTCGTACAGGTCGCCGCCGTCGCGGGTCCACCCCCGGGCCGCCAGCGTGCGCCCGCGTACGTCCAGCCCGATGGCGACCCGGTCGCCGTACTCGCCGCAGACCCGGTCGCACCACGCCGGGTCCTCCAGCGCGGCGGTGCCGATGTTCACCCGGGCGGCGCCGGTGGCCAGCGCGGCGCGCAGCGAGGCGTCGTCGCGGATGCCGCCGGAGAGTTCCACCCGTACGTCGAGGCGGCGCACCACGTCGGCGAGCAGTTCGGCGTTGGAACCCCGACCGAAGGCGGCGTCCAGGTCGACCAGGTGAATCCACTCGGCGCCGTCACGCTGCCAGGCCAGGGCGGCCTCCAGCGGGTCGCCGTAGGTGGTCTCGCTGCCGGCGGCGCCCTGCACGAGGCGGACGGCCTGGCCGTCGGCGACGTCCACGGCGGGCAACAGGGTGAGGCTCACGTGTCTTTGTCCTCTCGATCAAAAACGGCGGTCCAGGGCGATCACCACGATCACCGGCAGTACGAGCAACAACAGCATGACCAGCATGACGCGCAGCGCCAGGTCGGGCACGAACAGCCAGATCAGGACGACCGCCGCCAGGCTCAGCGCCACGATGCTGGCCCGCTCGCCCCGGGAGTATCTCGGCAGGCGTCCCGTCCGGCCACGGCGTACGGTCGGCACCAGCCGGCGGACCAGCGCCCGGCGACGGGCCCGCCGGGCCAGCGCACGTTCCCGCACCAACCGGCGCCGGGCCGCCTCCGCCTCGCGGGCCGCCCGCCGCCGGGCCCGTTCCTTGCTCACCGCGACCTCCAGCACGACCCACCCAACGGCACATTCGGCCACGATCCGCCCGGCGGCCCAGCCGGCCACGATCGGCCCACCCGCACACCCGGCCGCGGCCGGGCCGCCCGCTCAGCCACTGATGGGCATGGTGGCCAGCCAGTTGCGCAGCAACGCGGCACCGGTGTCGGCGGACTTCTCGGGGTGGAACTGGGCGGCCGACAGCGCGCCACGTTCCACCGCGGCGACGAAGTCGGTCTCGTGATGGGCCGTGGTCACCCGGGCGCCGGTCGCGGAGAGCGCGGCGGTGTCGCAGACGGCGTACGAGTGGACGAAGTAGAACCGGCTGTCGGCCGGCAACCCGGCGAAGAGAACCGAGCCCACCGGCGGATGCACCGTGTTCCACCCCATGTGCGGCAGTCGGGCGGCGGCGAGCCGGGTGACGCCGCCCGGCAGCAGGCCCAAGCCCTTGGTGACGACCCCGTGCTCGTCGCCGGACTCGAAGAGGATCTGCATGCCCACGCAGATGCCCAGCACCGGGCGGCCGGCGGCGACCCGCTCGGCGATCACCGGCCCGGCACCGAGCGCCTCGATGCCGGCCATGCACGCGGCGAAGGCGCCGACCCCGGGCACCACCAGACCGTCGGCGGCGGCCGCGGCGGCCAGATCGTCGGTGACCAGCACGTCGGCACCGGCCGCGGTCAGCGCCCGCTCCGCCGAACGCAGGTTGCCTGAGCCGTGGTCGAGCACCACGACGCGGCGGCGCTGGCCCCCGAGGGCCGTCACGACCCCTCCCCGGGCAGCAGCCACAGCACCCCGGCGGCGGTGGCCAGCACCGCGAGCAGGCCGGTCACCACCACGGCACCCCGTGGCGCCCCCTGCCGGTGCAGAGACAGCGTCCCGCCCACCAGGACCCCGGCGAAGATCAGCAACAGTGTGGGCAGCACCGCCCTCATCGGCGCCACCCCTGCTTCGGTCCGGTCGCCGCGGCGCGCACCGGCACGCGCGGTGCGCTCACAGGGCGCCCTTGGTGCTGGGGATCGTGCCGGCCGCCCGCGGATCCACGGCGGTGGCCTCCCGCAGCGCCCGGGAGACCGCCTTGAACTGCGCCTCCACCACGTGGTGTGCGTCCGGGTGGCCGCCGGGACGGGCCGCCCGCAGCACGTCCACGTGCAGGGTGATCCGGGCCGCCTGGCCGAAGGACTCCCAGATGTGCCGGGTCATGCTGGTCGGGTAGACCGGCCCGATGTAGGGGGCCAGGGGCGGCTCGTCGTGCACGACGTACGGCCGGCCGGACAGGTCCACGGCGGCGCGGACCAGCACCTCGTCCATCGGGACGGTGGCCGAGCCGTAGCGCCGGATGCCGACCTTGTCTCCCAGCGCCTGGTCGAACGCGGCGCCGAGGGCCAACGCGGTGTCCTCCATGGTGTGGTGGGCGTCGATCTCCAGGTCACCCACCGTCTGCACGGTCAGGTCGAAGCCGCCGTGCCGGGCGATCTGGTGCAGCATGTGGTCGTAGAAGCCGACCCCGGTGCTGATCTCGGCCGCTCCGGTGCCGTCGAGGCCGATCTCGACGAGAACCTTGGTCTCCTTGGTGATCCGCTCCACCCGGGCGGTCCGGCTCATGGTGTGCCTTTCGTCGGTGACTGCGGGGCGGACGGGCCCTCGCGCTGAATCTTGTCCATGGCTGCAAGGAAGGCGTCGGTCTCGGCCGGGGTGCCGGCGGTGACCCGAAGCCAGCCGGGCAGGCCCACGTCGCGGACCAGCACCCCCTGGTCGAGCAGCGCCCGCCAGGCCACGGACTGGTCGCCGCCGACCTCGTACAGCACGAAGTTGGCGTCGCTGTCGGCGACCCGCAGGCCACTGCGGCGCAGCTCGGCGACGATCCGGTCGCGCTGTTCGGAGATCGCGGCAACCGTACCGAGCAGCAGGTCGCGGTGCGCCAGCGCGGCCCGGGCGGCGGCCTGGGTGAGCGCGGAGAGGTGGTACGGCAGGCGCACCAACTGCACGGCCGCCACCACGGCCGGGTCGGCCGCCAGGTAACCCAGCCGCCCGCCGGCGAACCCGAACGCCTTGCTCATCGTGCGGGTCACCACCAGCCGCGGGTGGCCGGGCAGCACCGCCAGGGCACTCACCGTGCCCGGCCGGGCGAACTCGGCGTACGCCTCGTCGACCACCACCATCCCGGGCGCGACGTCGAGCACGGCGGCGATCACGGCCGGATCGAGCGCCGTCCCGGTGGGGTTGTTCGGCGAGCAGAGGAAGACCACGTCCGGGCGGTGCTCGCGGACCTGGGCCACCGCCTCGTCGACGGTCAGCCCGAAGTCGACGCCCCGGCGAGCCGGCACCCAGCGGGTGCCGGTGCCCAACGCCAGCAGCGGGTGCATGGAGTACGCCGGAGTGAAGCCGAGCGCGCTGCGCCCGGGACCGCCGAACGCCTGGAGCAGCTGCTGCTGGATCTCGTTGGAGCCGTTGGCCGCCCACACCCCTTCGGGGTCGAGCCCGTGACCGAGGTAGGCGGCCAGGTCGGCGCGGAGCGCCAGCGCGTCCCGGTCCGGGTAGCGGTTGAGGTCACGCAACTCGGCCGCGACGGCCTTGCCGATCGCCTCGACCACCGGCTCCGGCACCGGGTAGGAGTTCTCGTTGGTGTTCAGCCGCACCGGCACGTCCAGCTGCGGCGCGCCGTACGGCGACAGCCCGCGCAGGTCGTCCCGGATCGGCAGGTCGTTCAGGCTGGTCATGCCGGCTTCCCCGGGAAACGGGCGGTGACCGCCTGGCCGTGGGCCGGCAGGTCCTCGGCGTCGGCCAGGGTGACCACGTGCGGGGCGACCTCCCGCAGCGCCGCCTCGGTGTACTCCACCACGTGGATGCCGCGCAGGAAGGACTGCACGGAGAGCCCGGACGAGTGCCGCGCGCAGCCGCCGGTGGGCAGCACGTGGTTGGAGCCGGCGCAGTAGTCCCCCAACGAGACCGGCGAGTACGCCCCAACGAAGATCGCCCCGGCGTTGCGTACCCGCATGGCCCACTCCCGGGCGTCGGCAGTCTGGATCTCCAGGTGCTCCGCCGCGTACGCGTCGACCACCCGCAGCCCGGCCGTCAGGTCGTCGACCAGCACGACACCGCTCTGCTCGCCGCCCAGGGCCGTGCCGACCCGGTCGGCGTGCTTGGTGGCCGGCACGCGCCGGGCCAGTTCGCGGTCCACCGCGTCGGCCAGCGCCACCGACGGGGTGACCAGCACGCTGGCCGCGAGCGGGTCGTGCTCGGCCTGGCTGATCAGGTCGGCGGCGACGTGCCCCGGGTCGGCGGTGTCGTCGGCGAGGATGGCGATCTCGGTCGGGCCGGCCTCGGCATCGATGCCCACCACACCGCGCAGCAGCCGCTTGGCAGCGGTCACCCAGATGTTGCCCGGGCCGGTGATCATGTCGACCGGGTCGCAGTGGGCGCTGCCGGCGGCATCGGTCGCGCAGCCGTACGCCAGCATGGCCACGGCCTGGGCGCCCCCGACGGCGTACACCTCGTCGACGCCGAGCAGCGCGCAGGCGGCCAGCACCCGCGCGTCGGGCAGGCCGCCGTTGTCCCGCTGCGGCGGGCTGGCCACCACCAGCGACCGGACGCCGGCCGCCTGGGCGGGCACCACGTTCATCACCACGGTCGACGGGTACATCGCCAGGCCACCGGGCACGTAGAGGCCGACCCGGTCGACCGGGACCCAACGCTCGGTGACCGTGCCGCCCGGCACCACCTGGGTGGTGTGATCGGTACGCCGCTGGTCGGCGTGCACCTTGCGGGCCCGCGAGATCGACTCCAGCAGCGCGGCGCGGACCTGCGGATCCAGCGTGCCCTCCGCGGCGGCGATCGCCTCGGCGGGCACGCGCAGCGTCTCCGGGGCCACCCCGTCGAACCGCTCGCTGGCCTCGCGGACGGCCGGGTAGCCATGCTCGCGGACCGCCTCCACGACGGGACGGATCTGCTCGACGGCCGCCGAGACGTCGAGCCGAGCGCGGGGCAGCAGGTGGCGCGGATCGGGCGCGCCACCGCGCAGGTCGATGCGGTTCAACACCCCTGCGAGTCTAGGCGGCCCCGCGCCGGGCCGGCCCGCGCCGCCCGCTGGCCGGGACGGTGAGGCGGGACACGCCGGGCGTTGCCGGTGCGGCTACCCTCGATCACGTGACCGCACGGCTGCCGGTGTTCCCGCTCGCCACAGTGCTCTTCCCCGGGCTGGTGCTGCCGCTGCACATCTTCGAGGAGCGCTACCGCGCCCTGGTCCGGCACCTGGTCGAGCTGCCCGAGGGGACACCGCGCGAGTTCGGTGTGGTGGCGATCCGCAGCGGCTGGGAGGTGGCGCCCGCCTCCGGCCGCGTCGTTCCCGGCAGCAGTGAGGTGCAGCTCTACGAGGTGGGCTGCACCGCACAGCTGCGGCAGGTCACCGAGTTGGCCGACGGTGGCTTCGACATCGTCACCGTGGGGCGGCGGCGGTTCCGGGTGACGGAGGTGGACCACCACTGGGCGCCGTATCTGACCGCCGAGGTGCAGTGGCTGCCCGAGCCGGAGGGCCCGGACGAGACGACCGGCCAGCTGGCGGCGCGGGTTATCGCCGTCTTCCGGCACTATCTCGGCCTGATCCGGGACGAGTCCGGCCAGTTGACCGAGCAGCTGCCGGAGGACCCGAGCGTGCTCTCCCACCTGGTGGCCGCGACGGCGGCCCTGACCGTGGCGGACCGGCAGCGGCTGCTCGAAATCGACGACACCGCGGCCCGGCTGCGCGCCGAGTTGCACCTGCTCAACCGCGAGGTGGCTCTGCTGCGTCAGGTGCGGGCGGTTCCGGTGCCGCTGGCGGAGCTGGCCACGGCGCCGCCGGCCCCGAACTGACCGGGCCCGGCCAGGGCGGGCCCAGCTGCGGATCCGGTTCCGGCTCCGGACGCAGCGACGGCCACCGCGACCAGCCGGCCAGCAGGGTGTACGCCACCGCGGCGCCGAACGCCGGCAGCAGCACGTTGCCGTACGGCACCGGCAGCACCCCGAACAGCAGCTCGATCCCGCCGGCGCGCAGGTCGGGCGGCTTGGTGAAGGCCGTTCCGTCCGGGGCGGTCTCCAGCAGCCGCTGGTAGGTGCCCAGCCCGATCCGGCGCCCGACCTGCCAGGCCACCAGCGCGGCGGCGAACGCGCCGACCACGACCGTGACCAGCCCGACCGGTCCCCGCCGGCGGCTCAGCACGAACCACACGGCGAGGGCGGCGAGCACCCCGAAGCCCAGCCCGAGCAGGCTGAACCAACCGTCGGCCGCGACCGGTTGCTCCGGCTGCGGCTGGCCGTACACCGCGCCCTCGGCGGTCTTGACGACCGGTGTGGCGGGGGCGATCGCCACCCAGAGCAGCCCCAGCGGGGCGCCCAGCAGGCCCAGGACCAGCAGCGTCGCCGCCACTGGCCAGGCGGACCGGCCCGGGGCGACGGGCGGTGACGGGTCGGCCGGCGGTGCCGGCGCGGGCGGTTCGGCGGCGGGGGTGTCGGGGCTCACCCGATGATCCTCCCAGTTGCCGGCGCTCGCCGTGCGCGGTGTCGTCACCTCAGCGGGCGAACGGTTCCAGCATCGCCGACGCCGCCCGCAGCCACGCCTGCCGGGTCTCGGCCTGGAGCTGGTGGTATTCGATCGAGGACCCGGTCTCCAGGGCGGGATCGTAGGGCACCACGGTCACCGCGCGGGTGCGGGTGGCGAAGTGCCGCTCCAGGTCGGCCTGGATCGGCAGCCGGCCCGGCGTCGGGCAGGAGATCAGGGTGACCGCGTTGTCGGCCAGCTCACCCATCCCCTCCTCGTGCAGCAGGTCGAGCATCCAGTCCGCGCTGAACGCGGCGTCCTCGCGCGGCACGGTGGTGACCACCAGCTGATCGGCGGCCTGCATGACGGTGCGCCAGTTCGGGCTCTCCACGTTGTTGCCGGTGTCCACACAGATCACGTCGTGGGTGCGCCGGAGCAGCTCCAGCACCCGCTTGACGGTGAACTGGTCCAGCCGCTGGGCGAATCGAGGGCTCTCCTCACCGGCCAGCACGTCGTACGAACCGTCGGAGGCGTGCCGCAGGTAGTCGTCGAGTATCTCCAGCAGCTCCGGGCCCTCCCGGATCTCGATCTGGACGAGATCGGCGACCAGGTGCCGGATCGTGCGGGCGTGCCGGGCGCTGCCGGCGCGCAGCCCGAGGGTGCCACGCAACTCGTTGTCGTCCCAGGCCAGCACGCCACGGCCACGTACGCTGCCGACGGTGGCCGCGGCCAGCACGGTGGCGGTGGTCTTGTGCACGCCGCCCTTGGGGTTGGCGAAGGCGATCACCCGTGGGGTGCCCAGGTCCCGACGGAGCACGGCGGCGGCCCGTTCGAGGTCGCTTTCGGCGCTCTGTGCGCGCCATTCGATCCGCCCCGGGCGGCCCGCCATCGTCGGTGGCTTCGGCGTGGGCACCGGAGGCGGTGGCGGGGCGGGTGGCTGGTAGCCGACGTTGTCGAGCAGTGCGTACCGGGACTCCACCGGTGGCGGCGCGTGCCGGTAGCCGTTGTCCAGCAGGGTGTAGCGGGACTCCGTCGGCTCCGGTCGGCGCTGCTCGGGCACGACCGGGTAGGCCGCTTCCGACCGGTAGGCCGGCTCCGCCGGGTAAGCCGGCTCCGCCGGGTAGGCCCGTTCCGCGGGGTAGGCCGGTTCCGTGGGATAGGCCGGTTCCGTGGGATAGGCCGGCTCCGCCGGGTAGGTCGGCTCCGCCGGGTAGGTCGGCTGCCCGCCGTACGTCTGGGCCGGGCGGACGGGCTCGACCCGATAGCTCGGCTCGGCTCGGTAGCCGGGCTCCGCGCCGTACGGCCGGTCGGCCGACTGGCCCACGGGTGCGACCCGCCCCGAGTAGCCGGAGCCCGACGCGCGTCGGGGCAGCGGCTCGGCCGGCCGCGGTGGCGGTGCCTCCTCGGCGTGCCGCTCGACTGCGGCCTGCTCCACGCCGCGGCCGCCGAAGCGGGCTCGGTCGAGCAGCGCCCGCCACCGCGGTGCCGGTTCGGCGGGTTGTCCCCAACCGGTCTCGCTGCCCTCCACGGCTCGCCTCCCAAGCGCTTCGATTTACGTCTGACAGGCTACGAATGAAACCCTTTTCCGGCCACCCAGGCTGTGCACGAATGTGCCCGGTTCCGTCACGGTGTCGGTTTCGGAGCACTTTCTGCGGCAGTGTCCGCCGAGGTCAGCAGCGTCTCGACTGCCGAGGGCGAGGGTGCGGATGCGGATCCGGGCGCCGCCGGCGTGGGTGACGAACTCGTCACCTCGGGCTCGACCGGTGCACGCTTCTCCGGCTCGACCGGTGCACGCTTCTCCGGCTCGACCGGTGCACGCTTCTCCGGCTCGGCCGGTGCGCGCTTCTCCGGCACCGGCTCCGGGGAACGGGAGTTCGTGTCGGCGCTCGGTGTCGGGCTCGGTTCGAGGTCGCGATCGACCGGTGGCCGGGCCACGTCCCGCTGTTCGGGCAGTGGCGGGGTGAACACGGTGCGCTCCAGCCGCCGGACCTCCGGCGCCGGGTCGACCACCCGCACGCCGGGCCGGGTCGCCACGCCGCGCAGCCTCGTCGTCGTGTCTCTCACCACCAGCGCGTAGAGGCAGGCGCACCCGGCGCGGTAGGCGGCCGCCTCCTGCGCCGCGATCCGCGCCCCGCTCTCGTACAGCTGGCGCAGCTCGCGTTCCGGCGGCCCGCCGCCGCCCAACGCGGCAGCCCGCGACCGGTAGTCGGCGGCCTCCCGTTCCTTGCGCACGGCCAGCTCCGTCATTCCGGACATCACGTCCTCGGGCAGTCGCTGGGCGGGAATCCGGACGATCTCGGTCTGCCGCTCCGGCAGCGGCACCCGCCCGAAGACGGCCGCCACCCGCACGTCGCCGACCACCGTGGCGACCGACTGCGGGGTGAGGTACTCGGTCAGTGAGACCAGGGCGTAGGTGCCGTCACCCGGCGCGACGTCCAACGCGGCCAGGGCCGCCGCGGCGGCGCGCTCGTAACCGGGGATCGAGTCGCCGTCGGCGACACCCACCCGGGTCACCTCACCGACCGTCCGGTCCGGAACCGGCGGGCCGCCGGTGGCGAGCACGGCGGTGAACAGCACGGCGGAACAGGACAGCACCGCCACCCACCCGAGCAGCGAACCGCGGACCGGGGCCTGAGCAAGCCGGGTCAGCACGGCGGCGAGGCGTGGCAGCAGCAGCTGATCCAACTGCCGAAGCAGATCGCCGGCGCGCACGGGCGGCCCCCCTCGTGAGATCGGTCGGGGCGCGTCAGTCGCGGAGGATGTCCAGCGCACGTCCCAGGTCGTCAGGGTAGTCGCTGACGAAGCGGACCTCGTCCCCCGTACGGGGGTGCTGAAAACTCAACTCTCTGGCGTGCAACCACTGGCGGTCCAGTCCGAGCCGGGCGGCGAGCGTGGGATCGGCACCGTACGTCAGGTCACCCACGCACGGGTGCCGCAGGGCCGAGAAGTGCACCCGGATCTGGTGGGTACGGCCGGTCTCCAGCCCCACGTCGACCAGGCTCGCGGCGGGGAACGCCTCGATGGTGTCGTAGTGGGTGATGCTCGGCTTGCCGCCGGAGACCACCGCCCAGCGGTAGTCGTGGTGCGGGTGCCGATCGATCGGGGCGTCGATGGTGCCGCGCAGCGGATCCAGGTGGCCCTGCACCACCGCGTGGTACCGCTTGGAGACCTCGCGGTACTTGAAGGCTCGCTTGAGGACGCTGTACGCCTGCTCGCTCTTGGCCACCACCATGACCCCGGTGGTGCCCACGTCGAGCCGGTGCACCACCCCCTGCCGCTCGGCGGCGCCGCTGGTGGCGATGGTGTGCCCGATCGCGGCCAGCCCACCGATCACGGTCGGACCGGTCCAGCCGGGACTCGGGTGGGCGGCCACGCCGACCGGCTTGTCGACCACCACGATGTCGTCGTCGGCGTAGACGACGCGTAGGCCGGGCACCGCCTGGGGCAGCACCACCGGCGCGGCGACCGGCGGGGGCAGCGTCACCTCCAGCCAGGAGCCCGCCCGGACCTTGTGCGAGTTGGGCCGGACCGCCCCGTCGACCAGCGCCTCGCCGGCGTCGACGAGAGCGGCGGCGGCCGTCCGGGAGAGCCCGAACAGCCGGGCCACGGCCTGGTCCAGTCGCATCCCGTCGAGGCCGTCGGGTACCGGCAGGCTGCGGTGGTCGCCCCCGGCGGCGAAGGTCGCGGTCATGCGCGCTCCCGTCGTCCGCCGTCGGCGTGCTCCTCGGCCGCGCCCGGGGCGACGTCGGCGCCCTTGCTCTTGTCCTTGTCGGTGGCGATCCGACTGCCGTCGCGTTGACGGCCGGTGAACTCCAGCGCGACGGCCAGCAGCACGCCGCAGACCAGGGCGCTGTCCGCGACGTTGAAGATCGGGAAGACCCGACCGTACGGGTCGAAGACGCTGATCATGTCGACCACGTGCCCGACGAACCAGCCCGGGGCGCGGAAGATCCGGTCGATCAGGTTGCCCGTCACGCCGCCGACCACCAGGCCCAGCGAGATCGCCCACGGCACCGATCGCAGGCTCCGGGCCATCCAGGCGATCCAACCCAGCACGCCGACCGCGATCACCGGGAAGACGAAGGTGTAGTCCGCGCCCAGGCTCCACGCGGCCCCGCTGTTGCGGGTCAGCGAGAGGTAGACCGCACCACCCAGCAGTCGCACCGGCTCGCGGTCGCTCAACTCGGCCAGGGCCAGATGCTTGGTGAGCAGGTCGACCGCGAATGCGAACACCGCCAGGCAGAGCAGGATCGTAAGGGGCTTGCGCCGCGACCTCGGGGCGGTGCCCGACTCGGCAATGCCGGATCCGGCGGGCGGTGCTGCGCTCATCTACTTCCCATCGACGATCGCGGCGGTACCGTCGTACCGCCGCGCACGGGCGCCGGGGAACGTGCCGTCAGCGCCGCTCCTCCAGCTGCTTGCAGGTCACGCAGAGGGTCGCCGACGGGAAGGCGGCCAGCCGCTCCACCGGGATGGGGTTGCCGCACCGCTCGCACCAGCCGTAACCACCCTCGTCGAGGCGCTCCAACGCGCGCTCGACCTGCGTGATCCGTTCCAGGATGCTGTTGGCGAGGGAGATCTCCTGCTCCCGCTCGAACGTCTTGGTGCCGGTGTCGGCCTGGTCGTCCCCGGCCGAGTCGGTCAGCCGGTCGCGCTGCAGCTCGGTGATCTCGCTCAGCGTCTGATCGTACTCGGCTCGCAACTCGTCATGCCGGGCCGCCAGGGCGGCTCGGATCTTCTCGGTTTCCGCGGCGCTGCGGGTGGACTTCGCCGCCGCCTTGCGGCCTGCGGTCCTGGTCTCGGCTGGCTTGGCCATCGTCGCTCCCTCGGCCACGGAGCCGCGGTGGGTCCGCGGCACCTGGACAGGGGCCGCCAACATCGGCCGCCCCAGGTACAAAACGGGCGCGCGGCGACTTGGCCGCGCACTCCGGAGGTTGGCAAGGATACGGAACGTAAACGCGTCCGACAATGCGCCGCACCGATAACGCCCGCTTCCGCCCCAAGCACTTCCACATCGGGGCAAAGGGGACGCTAGCAGATGGAGTGGTGCGGTTCGGACGCACTTCGCAAGCTCGCACCAGGGAATCCCGGCCGGACGCGTCAGCGACCGGCAGCCGTCAATCAACTGGTTCAGTGCCGTCGAGCAACCGGCGCAGCCGCTCGGCCACCTCTGGACCGGCAGCGGCCACCAGGAAGAGCTTGTCGCGACTGGCCGCGCCAGAGCGCAGCGACACCGCCGCCCGCCGGACGCCGAGCGCGCCGGCCAGGGCGCGCCGAGCCGCCTCGGTGGCCCGCCCGTCGACCGCCGGCGCGTTGACCGCGATCACCAGCGCGGGCCCGTGCGGGCCGTCGTACCGGCCGCCCACCCGGGCCCGCGACACGCCCGGTTTCACCCGGACGGGAACGGTCAGCGCATCATCCACGGACATCCGATCAACGCAGGCCGGAGCGGGACAGCAGGGTGGTGCCCGGCGTGCAGTGCGCGCACGGGGTGAAACCGAGCTCGACCGCCTCGGCGACCGGCAACGGCTCGTGTTCCCGCCCGACCAGGTGCGGGCACTCCGCGAGGTGGTAGCGCGGCCGTCCGTCGACCACCTGCACCTCGTCTGGGAGGGAGGCCAACTGGGCCACCTCGTCCGGGGTGATCTCCTGAGCCGCGGGCTCGTCGTCATAGCCGGCACCGGCGTCGGCGGCTGGCTCCGGCGGGTCCATCACCGGCGGCCCGGGCGGTTGCCGCCGCCCGGAATCGCCGGTGTGCACCGTCGGAGGTAGGTGCTGGGTCGGGATGCCCGGCTCGCGAGCGGTCGAGCCGCGAGGCGCCGAAACCCGGCCGGCGGCTGCCTGGCGGGCACCGACGACCAGTGCGACGGCGGCCAGCAGACTGGCCCCGATGGAGACGACCAGCAGCGGACTTGACCCGCCGGCCAGACCGAACACCAGCAGCACCACCGCGACGAGGATGAGCGCGAGACTGACGACTATCACGGCTCACCCCCGCCGGGTCGTACCGATGAGGCAGAGTCGGTGACCGTCGTGCTGCCGACGGTCACCGACCCGGTGATTCAGCGACCGGCCTCGAGTGCGCCGGAGCGACCCCCGCCGAACGAACCGGCGAGACCGGCGGCGGCCAGAGCGTTGCCGCCGGACCGGGAGCCCTCGCCCCGGGTCAGCTCGGCCTCCAGGCCCTGACCGCGACCGTCGAGGTCGCGCAGCTGGCTCTCCAGGTACGCCTTGAGCCGGGTGCGGTACTCCCGCTCGAACTGCTTGAGCTCCTCGATGTGCTTCGACAGCGCCGTGCGCTTGGCGTCCAGGCCGCCCATGGCCTCCTGGTGCCGCTGCCGGGCGTCGCGCTCGAGAGCGTCGGCCTTGGCCCGGGCCTCGCGGGTGACCTCCTCGGCCTTCGAACGGGCCTCGGAGAGGAGCTGATCGGCCTCGCGGCGGGCGTCGGAGACGTGGTCGTCCGCCGTCCGCTGGGCCATCATCAGCACCCGCAGCGCCTGCTGCTCGCCGTCACCGCCCGGCACCACGGCACCGCCGGCGGCACGGACCTGCTCCAGCTCGGCCTGCATGGCGCGAGCGGCCTGCTCGGCGGCGGCCTTGTCGCGCTGGGTGCGGTCGAGCTGAGCCTTGAGGTCGTTCAGCTCGGCCGCCAGCCGGGCGTCGCCACCGGGGCCTGCGGGCGCACCGCCTCGGCCGCCGCGCTCCACCTGGGCGCGCAGCTCGTTGTTCTCCTCGATCAGACGGGCGAGTTCGCGCTCGACCTCGTCCAGAAAAGCGTCGACTTCCTCCTCGTCGTAGCCCCGTTTGCCGATCGGCGGCTTCTTGAAGGCGACGTTGTGGACGTCGGCCGGGGTCAGCGGCATCGAAACTCCTCGGGTCAGTTGCGGCCGCGATAGCGCGTCGGTCATCAGGCGGTCCTGATGATCGCCGGCTCTAACACAAACCTCATCAGCACGAACAGGATAACCAGGAGCACAAGAGAGGCCAGGTCGATGCTCACGGTACCAATCCGCAGCGGAGGGATCACACGCCTCAACGCCCAGAGCGGGGGATCAGTGACGCTCCACACGGATTCTAGTCCGGCCGATGCTCCACGACCGGGCTGCCAGCGCCGGCCGTACTGCAGGACCGCGCTGAGCACGAACCGGGCCAGGAGAACGATCAGGAAGACGTACGTGATCAGGTAGAGGACCTGGAGCAAGATCGACAACACGGTAGGCGACGTCCCTCGGGTCGGGCGGGTCAACTCAGGCTGAAGAACCCGCCCTCAGCGATCTTGGCCTTGTCCTCCGCGGTGACCTGGACGTTGGCCGGCGAGAGCAGGAAAACCCGGTTGGTCACGCGCTCGATCGTACCCCGCAGCCCGAACGCCAGCCCGGCGGCGAAGTCCACCAGACGGCGGGCATCCGCCTCGTCCATCTCGGTGAGGTTGATGATCACGGGCACGCCGTCCCGGAAGTGCTCGCCGATGGTGCGGGCCTCCCGGTAGGTGGTCGGGTGCAGCGTGGTGATCTGATAGCGCTGCTCCTCCTCGTGCACCACCGCACGCTCGCGCGGCTGCGCCTGCGGAGCCAGGGCGAGATTGTCCCGGGTGTGGTAGGTCAGCGCACCCGAGTCCCCGGCCGACCGGGTGATCGACCGGACACTGGCCCGCTCCACCCGCTCCGGGCGCTCGGCGTCCAGCCGCTCGGACTCGCCCAGACGGCCACTGGACCGCTCGCTGAGCCGGCCCCGCTCTCCCAGCCGTGAGCGAGGCGCCGGCGGCTCCTCCGCCTCCTCCTCGTCGTCGGCGAACTCCTCGGCGTACCGGCTCTGCCGGTAGCGCGACTCACGGTAGCCACCCTTGTCGTAGCCACCGTCGTCGTAGGCCCGCTCGTCGTCCTCTTCGACCAGTCCGAGCCAGACCCCCGCCTTGCGCAGTGCACCCATCCCCGCGCCCTTCCCGTCCGCCCTGCGGCGACACACCCCACCGTGCCGCCTGTCGCGAGTGGACCGTCTTCTGCCCACCGGACCGGAACGGCAATCCCCCGACGCGCAATTCGCGTTGCACGTCACGCCCCCCTGGTCGCGGGGAAGGCCGTTCCCACAAACAACACTGATGTAATTTGCTTCTCTGGCGGCCAGGCTACCCCAGCGTGGGGCGCATTCCGAGCAACGCGCTGCCGACGCGGACATGTGTCGCGCCGTGTTCGATCGCCGACTCCAGATCACCGCTCATGCCCGCCGACACGCTCGTGGCCTGTGGATGGTCCGCTCGCAGCGCTGCGGCGAGGGCGGCCAGCCGGTCGAACGCCCGGGGCGGCTCCCAGCCCAGCGGCGCCACGGCCATCAGCCCGGCCAGCCGCAGTCCCGGCGCCGCAGCCACCGCGTCGACGACCGGGCCGAGACCGACGTCCGGGTCGGACGAGTCCGGCACCGCCCCGCCCCGCGCCGGGTCGGCGTCGATGCTCACCTGGACGAGCACGTCCAACGGCCGGTCCCGGGCGGCGACCGCGGCCGCGTCCAGGGCGGACACGAGCCGGACCCGGTCGACCGACTGGACCACGTCCGCATACCGGACAACCGACTTCACCTTGTTGCGTTGCAGTCGGCCGATGAAGTGCCAGCGCGGCGTGACCCCGACCGCGGCGACCTCCCTGGCCTTGGGCGCCGCCTCCTGGTCGCGGTTCTCCCCCACGTCGGTCACGCCCAGACTCATCAACGCGACCACGTCGGCCGCCGGATAGGTCTTGGTCACCGCGATCATGGTCACCTCGGTCCGGGCACGGCCGGCGGCGGCGCAGGCATCGGCGATGCGGGAGCGTACGCGCGCCAGCCCGACGGCGAGTTCGGCACGACGATCGGGGCGCACCAGGGCGAAACTGTCGGTCATGGCAGCCGCTCAGGACCCGTTCTTGAGGAAATCGGGCACGTCGACGTCGTCGAAGAGCACCCGGCGCGGCGACTGCGGAGCCACCGGCGGGGCGGGCGACGGCACGACCGGCGTGCTCGGCTGGGCGGGCTGGTTCTGGTTGGTCTTGCGAGCCGGTTCGGCCGCCTTGTAAGCCGGTGTGCCGCCGTCGAAGCCGGCCGCGATCACGGTCACCCGCACCTCGTCGCCGAGGGCGTCGTCGATGACCGCACCGAAGATGATGTTGGCGTCCGGGTGGGCCGCGTCGGTGACCAGCTGCGCCGCGTCGTTGATCTCGAACAGGCCCAGGTCGGAGCCGCCGGCGATGGAGAGCAGCACGCCCCGGGCACCGTCCATGCTCTGCTCCAGCAGAGGGCTGGAGATGGCCGCCTCGGCCGCCTCCACCGCGCGGTTCTCGCCGCGCGCGCTGCCGATGCCCATCAGCGCGCTGCCCGCGCCACTCATCACGCTCTTGACGTCGGCGAAGTCCAGGTTGATCAGACCCGGCGTGGTGATCAGGTCGGTGATGCCCTGCACACCGGAGAGAAGCACCTGGTCGGCCGTACGGAAGGCGTCCATCATGCTGATGTTGCGATCCCCGAGCGCCAGCAGCCGGTCGTTGGGGATGACGATCAGCGTGTCGCACTGGTTGCGCAGCTCGTCGATGCCCGCTTCGGCCTGCACCTGGCGGCGCTTGCCCTCGAAGGAGAACGGCCGGGTCACCACGCCGATGGTCAGCGCACCCAGCTTGCGGGCGATGTTCGCCACCACGGGCGCGCCGCCGGTGCCGGTGCCGCCGCCCTCGCCGCAGGTCACGAAGACCATGTCCGCGCCCTTGAGCACTTCCTCGATCTCGTCGCGGTGGTCCTCGGCGGCGTTCTTGCCGACGTCCGGATTGGCGCCGGCGCCCAGCCCTCGGGTCAACTCGCGGCCGACGTCCAACTTGACGTCGGCGTCGCTCATCAGCAGGGCCTGCGCGTCCGTGTTGATCGCGATGAACTCGACGCCCTTGAGCCCAACCTCGATCATCCGGTTGACGGCGTTGACGCCGCCGCCCCCGATGCCGACGACCTTGATGACCGCCAGGTAGTTGTGCGGAGGTGTCATCTCCGGTCCTTTCCCTTCGAGATTGGCTACTCCCCGACCGGCTCCGGCCTGGCCGGACCGGCGGTCGACGCAGCTGTCACCAGCAGGGTCCAGAGGCAAACCCTAACCCTCTACTAGAGGGTTAGAGTTATGTCAACCACTGATCCTCTTCCGGGCAACGTAAGCGCACCAACGCGCCGAGCCAAGGACCTGCCCGGCGTGTCGCCGGTCGAGCGCCACGCCTCACAGCCGGCGCTCTCGCTGACCCGCCACTCACCGGAAGGTGACCACGTCCGGCGCGCTGACGTCGATCCGGGCAGCCTCCTGGTCGAGCAGCGCGGTGGCCACCCGAGCCTTGTCCGAGCCACGGGTCGCGTCGCCCCAGAACACCGTACGGTCACCGCGCAGCACGACGCTGATCCGGGCCAGGCTCTCGACGTTGAGCTCCACCAGTTCCGCGCGCAGCTGCGGGGTGAGCGCGGCGAGCACCTCCAGCCCGGCCCGGGTGGCCGGATCATCGGGGCCGGGCTCGGCCAGCCGGATCAGCGGCAGACCATCGGGACGCTGCGGCAGCGTCCGAAACGCCACCCCGGCGGCGTCGAGCACGACGAACCGCTCGCCACGGGGCACGACCGCCACACCGGTCCGTTCGGTCAGCCGGACGACCAACGTGTCCGGCCAGTCCCGGGTCACCGTCACCCGCTCCACCTCGGGCAGGGCACCGATCCGGTCGGCCAGCTCGGCCAGGTCGATCCGGGCCAGCGGAGCGTCGTCCGGCACCCCCGCCGCGTTGCGCACCTGCACCGCGGTCACCAGCTCGGCGCCCTCCACCCGCACCTCACGCACCCCGAACAGGCCGGTGCCGAGCAGCGCCCAGGCCACCAGACCGGCCAGGGCGAGCACCCCGCCGGCCACCGCCCAGGGCAACGCCGCGCGCATCCGGCGGCGCCGGGCCCGCGCCATGAACCGTCGGGTGGAGGCGGGCACCGCGTCGCGACCGGCACGAACCAGCTGCCACCGGCGGGGTGAGCGCCGCCCCCCGCCACCGTCGACTCCGGTGCCGCGCCCGCGAGCCGGGCCCGGACTCATTCCGCCACGGGCGCCGCGCCGTCCACCCCGACACCGCCGGAAACGGTGTCGCCGATGCTGACCGACCCGCCGGCCAGACCATTCGAGACGGTGCCGACCGGCGCCTGCGGGTCGGCGGTACGCGCGGTCAGCGCGGCCAGCAGCTCGTCACCCATCAGCGAGATCGGCGGTGCGCCCATCGTCACCACCACGTCGCCGGGGCGGGCCCGCCGGGCCACCTCGACCGGGACGTCCTCCCACGAGTCGACGAAGACCTTGCGCTCCGCCGGCAGCCGCACCGCCTCGATCACTTCCGCGGACCCCTCGCCCGGCCCCCGCTGCTCCCCCGGCCCGAAGACCTCCAGCAGCACCAGCTCGTCGGCGAGGGCGAGCGCCTCGGCCATCTCCGCCAGCAGATCCCGGGTGCGGTAGAGCCGGTAGGGCTGGAAGACGACGATCAGCCGGCCATCCCCGGCCACCTCCCGCAGCGTCCGCAGAGCCAGGGCCATCGCGGTCGGGTGGTAGGCGTACTCGTCGTAGACCAGCACATCGTCGGCGACCCCCTTGCGCTCGAACCGGCGGCGCACGCCGGGGAACGCCGCCAACGCGGCCTCCGCCGCCTCGCCCGGCAGCTCCAGCAGGTGCGCGGCCAGCACCGCCGAGGCACTGTTGAGCCCCATGTGCCGCCCCGGCACCGGCAACCGGAACTCGCCCAGCAACCGGCCGTCCATGTGGGCGAGGTAGCGCACCCCCCGGACCGAGGAGGCCATCTCACTGCACCGCAGGTCGGCGTCGGCGGCCTCGCCGTAGGTGTACACCCGGCGCCCCTCGGCGCGCAGCGTGGCGGCCAGCCACCGCCCGCCGGCGTCGTCGGCGCAGGTGATGATGAAGCCCGCCGGGTCGGTGAGCCGGGCGAACTCGGCGAAGGCGGCCTCCAGGTTGGCCAGGTCGCCGTAGGTGTTCAGGTGGTCCGCCTCGATGTTGGTGATGATCGACACGAACGGGCGGTAGATCAGGAAGGAACGGTCACTCTCGTCCGCCTCGACCACGAAAAACTCGCCGGTGCCGTGGTGCCCCCCCGAGCCGACCTCGGAGATCTCCCCGCCGATCACGAAGGAGGGATCCATCCCGGCCTGCTGAAGCACCTTGGTGACCATGGAGGTGGTGGTGGTCTTACCGTGCGTACCGGTCACGGCCACCGTGCGCCGACCGGTCATCGCGGCCGCGAGAGCCTCCGCGCGGTGCAGCACCCGCAGGCCGCGCCGACGCGCCTCGACCATCTCCAGATGGTCGGCCGGGATGGCCGAGGAGTAGACCACCGTGTCGACCCCGTCGAGGTTGGCCGGCTCATGGGTCATGTGGATGGTGCCGCCGAGCGCCCGCAGGCCCGCCAGAGAGGGCCACTCGCGCAGTTCGCTGCCGGAGACCGGCAGGCCACGGGTGAGGAAGAGTCGGGCCAGGCCGCTCATCCCGATCCCGCCCACCCCGATCAGGTGGATGTGGCCCAGATCCTCGGCGGTCAGGGTGCCCGCCGGACTGAACGTACCCTTCATCTGGCCACCGCCTCGTGGACGAAGTTGAGCAGCGCCTCGTCGCCGTCGCGCCGCCCGTAGGCCGCCGCGGCGGCGCCCATCGCGTGCAGCCGCTGCGGGTCGCGGATCAGCGGGATCACCGTACGCTCGAGCCAGTCCGGGGTCAGCTCGGTGTCGTCGACCAGCAGCCCGCCACCGGCCTCGACCACCGGCAGCGCGTTGCGCTTCTGCTCCTGATTGCTGTGCGGGTACGGCACGTAGATGGTCGGCAGGCCGATCGCGGCCACCTCGGCGCAGGTCATCGCCCCGCCCCGGCCGAGCATCAGGTCCGCCGCGGCGTACCCGGCGTCCATGTCGGACAGGTACGGCAGGGTCACGTACGGCACCGGAAGGTCGGTGGGGATCGGCACCGGCTCGTTGCGGGCGCCGATCACGTGCAACACCTGGATGCCGTTGCGGGCCAACTCCTTGGCCGCACCTGCGACGGCGAGGTTGATCGACCGGGCGCCCTGCGAGCCACCGGCGACGAAGAGCACCGGCAGGTCGGGACGGAGTCCGAAGTGGGCGCGGGCCGCGCCCTGCATGGCAGCCCGGTTCAGCCCGGCGATGCTGCGCCGCAGCGGCACGCCCACCACTCGCGCATCGCGCAGCGACTCGGCCTGGGACGGCTGGTGCGGGAAGCCGACCGCCACGTGCTTGGTGAACTTCATGCCCAGCCGGTTGGCCACCCCCGGCGGCACGTTGACCTCGTGGATGACGATGGGCAGCTCGCGCCGCCAGGCAGCCAGGTAGGCCGGCACCGAGACGTACCCGCCGAAGCCCACCACCACGTCGGCGCGTACCTCCTCGATGATCTTGCCGGCGGCGCGGGCCGCGGTCCACATCCGACCGGGCGTGCGGACCAGGTTCATGTTGATCGACCGGGGCAGCTGGTAGGCCGGGATGTTCCGCAGTTCGTAGCCGGCTGGCGGAATCAACTCGTTCTCCAGGCCCTTCGGCGTGCCGAGGCAGGTGATCCGGACGCCGGGGTCGTGTCGGCGCAGGCAGTCGGCGAAGGCGAGCAACGGGTAGATGTGCCCCCCGGTGCCACCTCCCGCGAGCACCACCGAACGCAGCGGACCCATCACCGTCTCCTCTCGTCCGCCGACCCGCCGCGACCCCGGCCGTCCCGGGCGCCACGCGGTGCGGCCTGGTCGTCCCTACGCCGCTTGCGCGCCTGGGGCACGGTTCCCCGGGCGGCCGACGGCGGCGCCGCACGGCGACGCCGGCCGGGAAGCGGCGGCAACGGTGCCCACACTAGTCGGACCCACCGGGCCGGCGGACGGGCATGCAGCGCTCGGGCCGCATCGGGTTCCGCGCGCGCGAACGAGGCCAGCATTCCGACCGCCGCCAGGGTGACGACCAGGGCACTTCCGCCGACCGAGATGAACGGCAGCGGCACGCCGGTCAGCGGCAGCAGGCCGATCACGCCGCCGATGTTGATGAACGCCTGCCCGACGAGCCACGCCACGGCCCCGGCGGCGGCAAGCCGACGGAACGGGTCGTCGACCCGCCGGGCGATGCGCAGCCCGGTGTAGGCCAGCACTGCGAAGAGGCTGACCACCACCGTGCAGCCGACCACACCCAACTCCTCGGCGATCACCGCGAAGATGAAGTCGTTGTCCGCCTCGGGCAGCCAGGCCCACTTGGTCCGCCCCTGGCCCAGGCCGGTGCCGAACCACCCGCCGTTGGCGATGGCGTACCGGGCCTGCACCATCTGGTAGCAGAGATCGTTCCTGCACTGCTCCAGCGGCGGTGGATTGAAGAAGACGGTCAGCCGGGCCAGCCGGTAGTTCTCCTCGCCCCGGACACCGGAGCCGGCGCCGAGCGAGGCGACCGCGACCAGCAGACCGATGCCGACCAGCCCGATCGCGCTGAGCGCGGCGAAGATCCGCAGCCGTACCCCCGCCGCCCAGAGCAGGCCGACCACCAGGGCCAGCAGGCAGAGCATGCTGCCCAGGTCGTTGTAGCCGACCAGGACGAACAGCAGGCCGACCACCGGAAACAGCGGAGTGGCCAACTCCCGCCACCAGCCCAGCGCCGCGCCCTTGCGGGCCAGCACGTACGCCCCCCACAGCACGAGCGCGAACTTCGCCAGCTCGGAGGGTTGCAGACCGATGCCGCCGACGTACAGCCCGAGCAGCTCGGCCTCCAGCGGCCCGATCCTCGCCGGAGCGCCGGTCAACCGCCCGTACGCCACCAACAGGTTCAGCAGCACCAGCAGCCCCACCGCGACGGCCAACACCGGCCGGCCCAGCGCCCGGTAGGTGCGGGCCGGCAGCCGCTGACAGGCCCAGAACGCCACGATGCCGATGAAGGCGAAGATGCCCTGCCTGGTCAGGGAGGCCGAGGCGTTGCGGCCCTCGGCGTAGTCGCGCACGCTGGTGGCCGAGAAGACCATGGTCAGGCCGATCAGCAGCAGCAGCCCGGCGCTGGCCAGCAGCAGGTGGTAGGAGGCCAGCGGCCGGGCCAGCAGGCCCCGCAGCGCGGCGAGCCCGCCGATCGCATCCAGCCCGCGCCACGGGCCGTCGCCCGGTTCCGCGCCACCCCCGCCCGGTTCCGCCGAGCGCCCCGTACCGGCCGAACGCGCGGCACCGGCCGCGCCCGAGCGCGCGGGTCGCGAGGCCTCCTCGGTCCCCACCGCGCCGCTCGACCCACCACCAGCCTTCGCCGCCCCGCCAGTCGACCGGCGGCTACCCGGCTCCACGCCCTTCTCCTCGCGCGCCTCCCCCACCACGCCATCATCGCCGCTACCGCCACCCGGCACTGCCGGTACCGCACTCTCGGCGTGTCGCACTTGCACTCCCCCCGACCCCGCATCGTTGACCATGAAGTTGTTACCGCGACACGCCGGGCGGGACGACAACAACTTCATGATCAACGCGGGAGTGCCCCGGGGAGGGGCGGGGTCAGCCCATGTTGGCCAGGAAGTCGCTGTAGAAGAGGCCCAGGGCGATGGCTACGCCGATGCCGGCGATGATCCAGAAGCGGACCACGATGTTGACCTCGCTCCAGCCCGCCAGCTCGAAGTGGTGCTGGAGGGGGGACATGCGGAACACCCGCTTGCCGGTGGTCTTGAAGGAGATGATCTGGATGACCACAGACATCGTGATGATCACGAAAAGCCCACCGATGATCGGCAACAGCAGGATGGTGCGGGTGGACATCGCCATGCCGGCGATCAGCCCACCGAGACCGAGTGCCCCGGTGTCGCCCATGAAGATCCGGGCCGGTGAGGTGTTCCACCACAGGAAGCCCACGCAGGCTCCGGCCGCCGCCCCGGCGATCAGCGCGATCTCCAACGGGTCCCGGACGGTGTAGCAGTAGTTGTTCGGGTTGGCCGTGTACGCCGGGTCGGCGCACCAGTGCCGGTACTGCCAGAAGGCGATCACCGCGTACGCGCCGAGCACCATCACCGAAGCCCCGGTGGCCAGGCCGTCGAGCCCGTCGGTGAGGTTGACACCGTTCGTCGCCGCCATCACCACGAAGATGAAGATGATCACAGCACCGATCTTGGTGACGTCCAGGGCCGGGATGTCCCGGATGAAGCTCAACGTCGTGCTGCCGACCGTCTCGGTGTTGGTCACCGCGCCGGAGGCGTCGGTCATGGTGGACGGAAAGTAGAGCGCGACCGCGCCGAACGCCGCGCCGACCAGGATCTGCCCGAGCAGCTTGCCGCGCGCGCTGAGGCCGCCGCTGTGCCGCTTACGCACCTTGAGGAAATCGTCGATGAACCCGACGGCGCCGGAGAAGACCATCAGCCCGAGCAGCACCAGCGCGGTGATGGTCGGCTCGACCTGGGCGATCTGCTTGTCCGGCAGCGTGGTCAGCGCCAGGTGACCGGCGACGTACGCGATGACGGTGGCGAGGATGAACACCACCCCGCCCATGGTCGGGGTGCCCTTCTTGCCCTGGTGCATCTGCGGGCCCTCGGCCCGGATCGGCTGACCGGCCTTCAGCCGGGTGAAGACCTTGATCGCGATCGGGGTGCAGAACAGCGAGACGAGGAAGGCCACCCCGATGGCCACGATGACCGCTCTCACGCCACGCCACCCCCGGCCGCCGGGTCAGCCGGGCCATCGGCGGCGGCGTCGGCGCGCAACGCGTCGGCCACCTCCCAGGTCCGGTACCGGGAGCCCTTCACCAGGACGACATCGCCCGGCCGTAGCTCGCTGCGCAGCACCTCGACGGCCGCCGCCTGATCGGTGAGCAGCACCGATCCTCCTCCCCATTCACCTACCGATGTCGCCCCGTGGTGGATCGGCGCCGCCGCCTCGCCGACCACGAGCAGCCGGTCGACGCCCAGCTCGGCCGCGAGCCGGCCCACCTCGGCGTGCCCCTGCGCCTCGAACTCACCCAGCTCGGCCATGTAGCCGAGCACCGCGACGGTACGCCGTCCGGCACCGACACCGGCCAGCGCCCGCAGCGCCACCGCCATCGACGCCGGGTTGGCGTTGTACGAGTCGTCGATCACGGTCACCCCGTCGGTGCGTTCGAAGACGTCCATCCGACGGGTGGAGACCAGCCCGAGCCCGCCCAGCGCGATGGCCAACTCGGTCAGGGGCATGCCCAGCTCCCGGGCCACCGCCGCGGCGGCGAGCGTGTTCCAGACCTGGTGCCGGCCGGTCAGCCCGAGCCGCACCGGCGCGCTGCCCTCCGGCGTCACCAGGGTGTACGCGGGCCGCCCGCGCTCGTCCAGCGTCACGTTCTCGGCCCGCACGTCGGCGTGGGCCGCCTCGCCGTAACGGATCACCCGGGCCGACGTACGTGCGGCCATGGCGTCCACCCGGGGGTCGTCGGCGTTCAGCACGGCCAGCCCGTCGGCCGGCAGCGCCTCCACCAGCTCGCCCTTGGCCAACGCGATGTTCTCCTGGGAGCCGAACTCACCGAGGTGGGACACCCCGACGTTGAGCACCACGGAGATCCGCGGCGGCGCCACCTCGCACAGGTACCGCACGTGACCGATGCCCCGGGCGCCCTTCTCCAGCACCAGGTAGCGCGTCGACGGACCGGCCTGCAACGCGGTGTACGGGTGGCCCAGCTCGTTGTTGAACGACCCGGGCGGCGCCACCGTCTCCCCGAGCCGCGCGGCGAGCTGGGCGATCAGGTCCTTGGTGGTGGTCTTGCCGGAGGAGCCGGTCAGCCCGATCACGGTCAGCTCGGGCAGCCGGTCCACCACGGCACGGGCCAGCCGGGCCATCGCGGTCAGCGCGTCGGCGACCAGGACCATCGGCACCCCGGGCACCTCGCGGGTGCCCAGCACCGCCACCGCGCCCGCCTCGACCGCCCCGGCGGCGAAGTCGTGCCCGTCCGCCTTCTCGCCGGCGAAGGCGACGAAGAGCCCGCCGGAGGTGACCTTGCGGGAGTCGAACTCGACGCTGCCGGTGATCCGCACGGCGGGATCTGCGGCCACCAGCCGGCCGTCCACGGCCGACGCGACCTCGGCCAGGCTCAGCGCGATCATCGCTGGCCTGCCAGACCGCCGTCGGCGTCGTCGCGCCAGCTCTCCTCCGCCTCGTCGCGCCGGTTCTCCTCGGCCTCGTCGCGCTGGATCTCCTCCGCCTCGTCGCGCTGGCTGAGGTTCCCGAAACGGGCCCGCAGCGCCTGCGCGAGTTCGGTCACGTCGTCGAACGGGTGCACCTCGCCGCCGATCTCCTGGCCGCGTTCGTGCCCCTTGCCGAGCACCGCCACCACGTCGCCGGGGGCGGCCAGCCGGACCGCCTCGTCGATCGCCGCCCGGCGCCCGGCCACCTCCACGATCCGGGCCGGCGCGTCGGCGGCGTACGCCCCGGCGAGCACCTCGGCGCGGATCGCCGCAGGTTCCTCGTTGCGCGGGTTGTCGTCGGTCACCACCACCACGTCGGCTCCCTTCGCGGCTGCGGCGCCCATCAACGGCCGCTTGCCCCGGTCCCGGTCGCCGCCCGCGCCGATCACACAGATCAGCCGGCCGGCGCTGAGTTCGCGCAGCGCGGCCAGTGCGGCCACGACAGCGTCCGTCTTGTGCGCGTAGTCGACCACCCCGCGCACCCCGCCGGCCACACCCACCGACTCCAACCGGCCGGGCACCCCGCCGCAGGCGCCCACGCCCCGAACCGCGACCGCCGGGTCGACTCCGGCGGCGACCAGGACGGCGACGGCGAGCAGGGCGTTCGACACGTTGTGCCGGCCGGGCAGCGCCACCTGGGCGGGCAGCGCCAGGCCGTCCGGACCGTGCGCGGTGAACCGCTGGGCGTACCCCTCGCCGTCGATGCCCTCCGCCCACCAGGTGGCGGTCGGGTCACCGGCCGCCGAGAAGCTGACCGTGCCCGGCTTGAACAGCGACTTCAACGCCGGGTCGTCCTGGTTGAGCACCTCGACGGCGCAGCGGCCGTCGAACAGCCGCGCCTTGGCCGCGAAGTAGTCCGCCGCGTCGGCGTGGAAGTCGAGGTGGTCGGAGCCGAAGTTGGTCCAGCCGCCGGCGGCGAACCGCACTCCGCCGACCCGGCCCATCGCCAGGGCGTGGCTGGAGACCTCCATGACCACCGCGGTGACCCCGCGTTCGCGGGCGGCGGCCAGCATCGCGTGCAGGTCGGTGGCCTCGGGCGTGGTCCGCACGCTCTCCACCACCAGGTCACCGAGGCGGGTCTCCACGGTGCCGATCAGGCCGGTGGTGTGCCCCGCGGCCCGCAGCCCCGACTCGACCAGGTAGGCGGTGGAGGTCTTGCCCGCGGTGCCGGTCAGCCCGATCACGATCAGCTCCGCGGTCGGGTCGCCGTAGACGGCCGAGGCGAGCGAGCCGAGCACCGCGCGCGGATCGGGCACCACCAGGACGGGCAGCCCCGCCTCAGCGGCCAGGTCCACGCCGGCCGGATCGGTCAGGACGGCGACGGCTCCGGCCGTGGCCGCACCGGCGACGAACTCCGCGCCGTGCCGGCGGGCACCGGGCAGGGCGGCGTACAGGTCGCCGGGGCGGACCTCGCCGCTGGCATGTGTCACCCCGGTCACCATCGGGTCGCCGCTGCCAGGAGGCGCCACGGCGAGCCGGGCGGCCAGGTCACCGAGCCGGATTCCGGTCACGGTACGGGGACGAGGATTGCCGCGCACGGCGTCAGACCCTACCCGGTCGCCCGGTCCCGGCCGCACGGCGCGCCTGAAACTCCGCCCCAGGGAATCGAACCGCAGGTACCGGCCGCACCGGTGATCCGGCTCGGTTACCGAACGGGAGCTTCCGGTCGCGCCACGTCGTTACGGGAACACGGTGAACTTCGGTGCCGGCTCGCTCGACGGCGGCACCTTGAAGTGGCGCAGGGTGAAGGTCATCATCTCCCGGAACGCCGGTGCCGCCACATCGCCGCCGCCACCACCGGGGCTGTGCACGAAGACCGCGATCACGTAGCGCGGGTTCTCCGCCGGCGCCATCCCGATGAACGAGGCGACCTGTCCGGGCTGCTTCTTGCCGTCGACCAGCCGCCAGCCGGTGCCGGTCTTGCCGGCGACCCGGTAGCCGGGGACCGCCGCGGCCCGCCCGGTGCCGTGCTCCACGGTGGTGACCGCCTCCAGCATGGTTCGCAGCGCCGCGGCGTTCTCCGGGCTGAGCACCGGACGGGTCGCCGGCGGCTCGGCCCGGGTGCGGTTGCCCTTCGGGTCGATGGTCTCCTTGACCAGGTGCGGCTGGATGTACGTGCCGTCGTTGGCGATGGCGGCGTACGCGGCGGCCATCTGCAACGGGGTGGCGTCCACGCTGTGCCCGATCGGCACCGACCCGTACGACGAGCCGCTCCACTCCTCCGGCGGCAGCAGCCGCCCGCTCGCCTCGCCGGGCATGCCGACCCCGGTCGGCTCGCCCAGCCCGAACCGCCGCTGGTAGTCGATCAGGCGTTCCTGGCCGAGCTTCTCGGCGATCTCGATGGTGCCGACGTTGGAGGAGTACGCCATCATCCCGGCCACGCTCATCCGCCGGCCGTTCGCGGAACGGGTGTCCGAGAACGGGGTGTCGCCCCTCATGACGGAGTTGGCCACCGGGAACGAGGTGTCCAGGGTGATGATTCCCTCCTGCAGCGCGGCCCCGAACGTGATCGCCTTGTGCACCGAGCCCGGTTCGACCACGAAGCTGGTGGCCGCGTCCTCCCGGTCGGTCGGGTCGCTGGCCTGCGGCTTCGCCGCGTTGTAGGTGGGGTGACTGGCCTGGGCCAGCACCTCGCCGGTGCCCACCTCGAGCACTATCGCCGCGGCGGTGCTGGCCTGCGCCGTCCTGGCGTGTTTGCCGAGGATCCGCTGGGTCATGAACTGCAGGTCACGGTCGGTGGTGAGCACGATGGAGCTGCCCGGCTTGGCTCGGGTGGTGCGGCTGTAGCCGCCGGGGATGGGCGCACCCAGGCCGATCTCGAACACCCGCTCGCCGTCCTCGCCGTGCAGCAGGTCGTCGTAGCGCGCCTCCAGCCCTTCCAGCCCGATCATGTCGGGGCTGGTGAAGCCGATGAGGTTGGCGGCCAGGTCGCCGCCGGGCACCTCGCGCCGCTCGTCGCGCTGCGTGTAGATGCCGGACAGCTTCAATGCGTTGATCTCGCGGGCCCGGTCGATGTCCACCCCTCGGGCCAGGTACTCGAACCGCGAGTCGACGCCGTTGCGTTTGCGGGGGCGCATCTTCTCGGCGAGTTTCGAGGCCGGGATGCCCAGCAGCGGGGAGAGGGTTCGCGCGGTCGTCTCGATGTCCTCCACCTCGGTGGGGTCGGCGGAGACGTAGCGTGCCTCGACGCTGTGCGCCAGGGCCACCCCGTCCCGGTCGAAAATGGCCCCCCGCGGCGCGGGCAGCTGCACGGTCCGCAGCCGGTCGGCCACGCCGCCATCGGCGTACGCCGGAGTGTCGACCGCCTGGAGCACGACGAGCCGGACGCCGACCGCGACGAACAGGGCCATCGCCAGCGCGGTCGCCAGCCGCAGCCGGCGGCCCGGATCGGCGAGCTTCGGCGGCGCGGGACGCCTGCGGGCGGGCCGGCGCACGGGCGGCCGGTCGCCGCGCCGTGGCTCGCGGGCACCACCGGAGCGTGGCTCGCGGGCACCGCTGCCGCGCCGAGCGGCGCCCGCCGGCTCGTCGCGGCGCGCGCGATCGGTGACGGTACGGACGACCGTGGTGCGGCCGGCTCCGGCGTCCCGCCGGGTCGTGCCGGCCTGCCGGTTGCCACCGCGGGCGACGCCGGACCGGCCGCCGTCGAGTACCTGCAACGCCGGTCGGAACGGATCCTGCGACCGGCCACCGCGTGGGGTGCGCCGCTGTTCGGCCCGGCCTGCGGCAGCCGGGCCGTCCTCCCGCAGCGTGCGACCCCGGGGGGTGTACGCGCGGGCGTCGGAGATGCCGCCCAGGCTCGGTTCGTCGCCCCGCTCCCCGGACGCCCCCCGGGACGAACCGCGCCGGGAGCCTGTGGCGTCCCGGCGCGGGTCCTCCGACCTCGGTGGCACGGTGCTACCCCTCCGCGCCCGACTGGCTCGCCAGGGACGGCTCTCCGCCGGCCGGCTGCGGCACACCGATCAGCTTGCCGTCCGGCAGCCGGATGTACGCCGGCTCGCCGGACTCGACCAGCCCCAGCTTGCGGGCCTGGGCCGCCAGGTTGCCCGGCGCCTCGGCGTCGGCGATCTGCTTCTTCAGCTGCTGCTGCTCCAGGTCGAGCTTGGCCTGCTGCTCCTGCAGCTCCAACAGCCGGAAGGCGTTCTCGTTGATCTTCGTGTTGACCGCCAGGATGCCGAGCACCCCGCCGACGACCAGCAGCACCACGAGCGCCGCGAAGGGCGCCCGGGGCACCCGCACCGGCGGCGGCGGGGCGACCCGCAGCCGCGGCGACTCGACCCGCTGCTGCGCGTCGGCGGCAGCGACCCGCTCGACCGGCCGCAGCGCGGCGCTGCCCTCGGTGGGAAACTCGCGCGCCCCCCGGGCGCGAGTCTCCGCCAGCCGGCTCACCCGCTCGGCGCGGGCCCCGTGCCCGGTCTCCCCGGCCCGCTCCGCCGCGATCCGGCCCCCCGACCGCGGTACGCGCTGCCCGACGCCGGCGACGTCCCGACGCTTGATTCCGCTCATGTTCCCTCCCCCTCTTCGTCCGTCGTCTCCCCCGGCCCCAGCTGCGGATCCGATCCCGAGCCGGTGGCCGTTCCCGTCCCCGGTTGGTGCATCGCCTTGACCCGGCGGCGGTACCGTTCGCGGTCGGTACGCCCCTGTCGCCGGGCCTGCGGGTCGATCCGTTCCGCGGCCCGCAGCCGCACCGAAGCGGCCCGCGGATTCGCGGCGACCTCCTCCTCCCCGGGCAGCTCCGCGCCCCGGCTGAGCAGCCGGAACGCCGGCTCTGACCCGGGCAGTTCGACCGGAAGGTCGATCGGGCCCGTGCTGCGGACCCGATCGGCGAGCGCCTGCTTGGTGAGCCGGTCCTCCAGCGAGTGGTAGGAGAGCACCACCAGGCGACCACCGACCGAAAGCCGGTCCAGAGCGGCCGGCAGCGCGGTCTCCAGCGCTGCCAGTTCCCTGTTTACCTCGATCCGTAAAGCCTGAAACGTTCTCTTTGCCGGGTGTCCGCCGGTTCGTCGGGCCGGTGCCGGGATGGCCTCCCGCACCAGCTCGGCCAACCGCGCCGAGGAGGTGATCGGGGCCCGCTCCCGTTCCCGGATGATCGCCGAGGCGATCCGCCCGGCGAACTTCTCCTCGCCGTACACCCGCAGCACGCGGGCCAGATCGGGGTGGGCGTACGTGTTGACCACCTCCTCGGCGGTCACCCCCCGGGTCTGGTCCATCCGCATGTCCAGCGGCGCGTCCTGCGCGTAAGCGAACCCGCGGTCGGGCGCGTCGAGCTGCAACGAGGAGACGCCCAGGTCGAACAGCACCCCGTCCACGGTCGGGTAGCCCAGCCGGTCGAGCACCTCGGGCAGTTCGTCGTAGACGGCGTGCTCCAGGTGGACCCGATCGGCGAACCGGGCCAGCCGCACCCGCGCGTGGGCCAGTGCCTCGGTGTCCCGGTCCAGCCCCACCAGGATCGTCTCCGGATGGGCCATCAACACCGCCTCGGCGTGGCCGGCCAGCCCGAGCGTGGCGTCGACGTGGACGGTGCGCCCGCCCCGGCCCAGTGCGGGGGCCAGCAACTCGAGACACCGCTCGAGCAGCACCGGCACGTGCGTGCCGCGTAGCTCCCCCATGTCGACCCCCACTGTTGACCCGTTCCCGTTCCGCGTCCTGCTCGTCGGGCGACGCCGTGCCGCCGTACCGCCAGATCCCCATCCGCTCCCCGCCCGCTCGTCAGGCCACGGCCCTCCGTGTCGGATCGTGCGCCTGGCACCGGGGAAGGGATGCCAGGAACTCGAAAGCGGCTGGAGATCTCGCAGTACGTCGGGCGTCGCCACGCCCTACAGACCGCCTGGCAGCACCCCTTCCTCGATGTCGGCGAAGTCGTCTTCGCTCTCGGCGAGGTAGGTCTCCCAGGCGACCTTGTCCCAGATCTCCACCCGGGTGCTCGCACCGATGACCACCAGGTCCCGGTCGAGCCCCGCGTACGAGCGCAGGTGCGCCGGGATGGTCACCCGGCCCTGCTTGTCGGGGACTTCGTCGTGCGCGCTGGCGAAGAACACCCGGCTGTAGGCCCGGGCGGCCTTGTGCGTCATCGGCTGCGCGCGCAACTGCTCCGCGATGCGCTGGAACTCAGGCGTCGGAAAGACGTAGAGGCAGCGCTCCTGCCCTTTGGTGATCACGACACCCCCCGCCAGCTCATCCCGGAACTTGGCCGGCAGGATCAACCGGCCCTTGTCGTCCAGGCGCGGAGTGTGGGTGCCGAGGAACATCGGCCCAACCCCCTCGCCCTTCTAGCGGCGTTCGCGCGCCGCTGACCCCCCGGGCCGGTGGGCCCTCCCGGCCTCACCAATGCGCCCCACTCTACTCCACTTCCCTCCACCTGCAACCAGAATCGACCGCGTTTCGCGCCGTCTCCGCCGACAAAACCGCACGTCAGAGCGGGTGGAGCGGAGTGGAGGGCTGCGCCGGCCACCGGGGCGCGTCCGCTATCCGACATAGATCGACTCCGGTCGGCCGACGTCCCCGAACCGAATGCCGCAGGCAGCCGGTCCGGGCGGATCACCGTCGGTGGCGATCTGACACCTCCGGTGGTCCGGTAACCTCGCTCGCGTGACGGACGCGAAGATGCCCCTGCGGGCGAAGGTGGCCAGCTCCGTGTCACGGACCGCCGCGGCGCTGTCGCGAGCCGCGGGCCGTGGCGACGGCTCGGTGATCGGCGGCTGGCTCGGTCTCAAGATCGATCCAGACCTGCTCGCCCACCTCTCCGCCGGACGGGCCATCGCGCTGATCTCCGGCACCAACGGCAAGACGACCACCACCCGGCTGGCTGCCGCGGCGGTCAGCGCCCTCGGCAAGGTCGCCACCAACTCGTTCGGCGCCAACATGCCCACCGGGCACACCTCCGCCCTGGCCAAGGCGGGCAGCACCCCGTACGCGGTGCTGGAGGTCGACGAGCACTATCTCGCGCAGGTGATCGAGGCGACCGAGCCGCACGTCGTGGCTCTGCTCAACCTCTCCCGCGACCAGCTGGACCGGGCCAAGGAGGTCGCCATGATGGCGCAGCTCTGGCGCGCGGCGCTGGCCCGCCACCCGGACGTTCGCATCGTCGCCAACGCCGACGACCCGATGGTGGTCTGGGCGGCCACCCCACCGGCCGCGCACGACCAACGGATCGCCCCGCCGCACGTCACCTGGTTCTCCGCCGGCCAGCGGTGGCACGACGACTCGTGGGTCTGCCCCGAGTGCGGGGCGACCATCCAGCGCTCCGGCCAGCAGTGGTGGTGCACCGGCTGCCCGCTGCGCCGACCCGATCCACAGTGGACCGTGGACGACGACGAGGGTGTCGTCGACCCCACTGGCGCCTGGTACAAGGTCAAGCTTCAGCTTCCCGGCAAGGTCAACATCGGTAACGCGGCCACCGCCCTGGCGGTTGCCGCAGAGTTCGGCGTACGCCCGTTCGACGCGGTCCCCCGCCTCGCCGACGTCACCTCGGTCGCCGGCCGGTACGCCCAGGTGGTGCGAGACGGACGCACCATCCGGCTGCTGCTGGCAAAGAACCCGGCCAGCTGGCTGGAGGCGTTCGACATGGCCGACGAGGCGCCCACCCTGCTCTCCATCAACGCACGCGACCCCGACGGGCTGGACACCTCCTGGCTGTTCGACGTCGACTTCGCTCCGCTACGCGGGCGTCAGGTGCTCATCACCGGCGACCGCGCGTACGACCTGGCGGTCCGGTTGGACGTCAACGACGTGCCGTTCCAGCACATACGCACGTTCGACGAGGCCGTCCGGGCGGTGCCGCCGGGCCGCCTGGAGGTCATCGCGAACTACACCGCGTTCCAGGACATCCGAGCGGAGTTGGACCGTGTCAACTGAGACCCTGCGCATCGTCTGGATCTACCCCGACCTGCTCTCCACCTACGGCGACCGGGGCAACGTGCTGATCCTGGCCCGGCGGGCCCGTCAGCGCGGCTTCCGGGTCGAGGTGCTGGAGGTCCGCTCCGACCAGCAGCTGCCCACCACCGCCGACATCTACCTCCTCGGCGGCGGCGAGGACGGACCGCAGGCGCTCGGTGCGCAACGACTGCTCGCCGACGGCGGGCTGCACCGGGCGGTGGCCCAGGGCTCGGTGGTGTTCGGCGTCTGCGCCGGCTATCAGATGCTCGGCACCTCGTTCTTTGCCAAGGGCACCCAGTACCGCGGGCTGGAACTGCTCGACATCAGCTCGGACCGGGGCCCCAGCCGGGCGGTCGGCGAGCTGGCCGGCGACATAGACGCACGGCTGGGCCTGCCGCCGCTGACCGGCTTCGAGAATCACGGCGGCCGTACCCGCCTCGGTCCCGGGGCGGCCCCGCTGGCCCGGGTCACCGCCGGAGTCGGCAACGACGGCACCACCGAGGGGGCGTGGCGGGGCAAACTGCTCGGCACGTACTCGCACGGGCCGGCGCTCGCCCGCAATCCGGCGCTGGCCGACCTGCTGCTGCGCTGGGCCACCGGCGCGCACCAGCTCGCGCCGCTGAACGACACCTGGTTCGACCGGCTGCGCGCCGAGCGCAGAGCCGCGGTGGCCGCCGCCGCCCGGCCATGATCCCCGCCGCCGGGCGGCTGCTGGGCCGATGGTCGCGAGATCCCGGCACAGCCCCGCCCGACGGCACGCCCGCGCCCAGCGGCACCCGGCAATTGAGCCGGCAGCCCCGATGGCGCGGCCTCGGGGCTGCGGCGACGCCGTCGGCAGTCCGGTTCGGGCTGCTGCTGCTCCTGCTGGCCGGGTTCGGGCTGCTGCTACTGGTGGGCCCGCGCCCCGACCCGGCCGCCCTGCCGCAACTGGCCGACGGGTTGGGTCGGTTCGCCCCGGTCGCGGCCGTCATCGGCGGGGCGCTGCTGCTGGTGGCGCTGGTCCCCCGCACCTTCGTCACGCTCGCCGCCGGGGCGATCTTCGGTCCGCTGGCGGGCGCCGGATACGCGCTGGGCGCGGCCCTGCTGGCAGCAGCGATCGGCTTCGCCGTGGGCCGGCTGCTCGGGCGGGACTTCGTCGCCGAGCGCGTCCGGGGTCGGCTGGCCCGGCTGGACCGCTGGTTCACCCGGCAGAGCGTGCTCGGCGTGATCACCGTACGGCTGCTGCCGATCTCCGGCTTCGGCCTGGTCAGCTACGGCTACGGCACCACCGGCGCCCGGATACTGCCGTTCCTCACCGGCAGCGTGCTCGCCTCGGCGCCCACCGCGTTCGGCTACGCGGCGATCGGCGCTGCCGTCACCTCCCCCGGCAACGTCAACTGGTTCGCCGCCGCCCCCGCTGCCCTGGGCTTCATCGCCAGCGCAATCCTGATCGCCCGCTGGTGGCACGCCGAGCGTCGCCGTCGCCCCGACCCCACCTGACCCCCACCCACGCCGAAATCAGCGCAACTTCTGGGAAAGTGCGGCCTCCCGGCAGGTCGAGGCAGCACTTTCCCAGAAGTTGTTGCCTGTGATCGATCAATGGGGTGGGCCGACCAGGCCGGCCTCGTAGGCGGCGATGACCAGGTGGACGCGGTCACGGGCGTTGAGCTTGGTGAACAGCCTCGCCACGTGTGCCTTCGCGGTCGCCACGCTGATCACGAGCTGCTCGGCGATCTCGGCGTTGGACAGGCCACGGCCGACGAGAGTGAGCACCTGCCGCTCCCGGTCGGTGACCCCGGCCAGCGACCGCGACCGGGGCGCCGGTGCCGGCCGACGGACGAACTCGGCGATGAGCCGCCGGGTGACGGCGGGCGCGATCAGTGCGTCTCCGGCGGCGACCACCCGGATCGCGCCGACGATCTCCTCCAACGCCATGTCCTTGACCAGGAACCCGCCCGCCCCAGCGCGCAACGCGGCGTGCACGTGCTCGTCGTCGTCGAACGTGGTGAGGACCAGCACCCGGGTCGGACCGCCCGCCGCGACGATCGCCCGGGTGGCCTGGATGCCGTCCGTGCCCGGCATCCGCAGATCCATCAACACCACGTCCGGTACGACCTCGTGAGCCAGGCGCACCGCCTCGGCGCCGGTTCCCGCCTCCCCGACCACCTCGATGTCCGGCACCTCGGCGAGCAGCACCCGCAGTCCGGCCCGGACCAGCGGTTGATCATCGACGAGCAGCACGCGCACGCTCACGGCCGCACCGCCACGCCAAGCTGGTCGCCGCCCGTCGATCCCGCGCCGCCAGACGACCGCGCGCCACCGGACAACTGATCGCCGCCAGACGACCGCGCGCCGCCGGACAACTGATCGCCACCGGACGGTTGGTCGCTGTCGGCCGGCTGGTCGCCGTTCGTCGGCGCGGGCAGCGGCAGCCGGGCGGCCACCCGGAAACCGCCCTCGGGGCGCGGCCCGGCCCGGAACCGGCCGCCGAGGGCCACGACGCGTTCCCGCATGCCGATAAGCCCGTGCCCCTCGGCGCCGACCGAACCGCCCCGGCCGTCGTCGACGACCTCCACGGTGATCGCGTCGGCGTCGCGCTCGACGCCGACCCGGCACACGTCGACGCCCGCGTGGCGTACCACGTTGGTGAGCGCCTCCTGCACGATGCGGAACGCGGCGAGGTCGACCTCCGGCGGAACGGGGCTCTCGCCGTACTGACGCAACTCGACCCGGACCCCGGCGTCGGCCGCCGCCGCGACCAGCCGGTCCAGGTCCGCCAGGCCGGGCGTCGGGTCCAGCGACGCCGCCTCGCCGGCACCGCGGCGCAGTGCGCCGAGGGTACGCCGCAGCCCGGCCAGGGTGTCCCGGCTGGCCGCCTCGATGGTGGCGAGCGCGGCGCGGGCCTGCGCCGGCTGGCTGTCGATCACCCGAGCGCCCACACCGGCCTGGATGGCGATGACGCCGATGCTGTGCGCGACCATGTCATGCAACTCTCGGGCGATGCGCAGCCGCTCGGCGGTGATCGCCTCGGCTGCGGCGTGCGCCCGCAGCGCCTCCGCGTGGACGCGGCGTTCCCGCAGCAGGTGGCCGACCAGCCCGGCCACGCCGAGCGCCAGCACGATGAAGCCGTACGCCATCACGTCGCCGGGGTGGTATGTCGCGGCCGCGACCTGGCCGAGCAGCGCCATGACCCCGCCGACCGACGCGACCCACGGTGGGCGGGTCACCACCAGGTGGACCACGATCAGGTCCGCCACGAGGAACAGCAGGTAATGGCCCCACGCCGAGGGCAGGGACACCACCACGTGGAACGTGCCGACCAGCAGCAGCGCCAGCGCCAGCAGCGGCCGACGGCGCAGCAGCCCGGTGAGCAGGCCGGTGACGAGCAGCGGCAGCAGGATCGGCAGGACGGGGTCGGCGGGCCGCACCGCAGCGGGCCCGACCGGACCTGCCTGCGGCACGTTGAGCACCACCACGTGCAGCACCACCGGGTACGCGACGGCACCGGCCCAGGCCAGCACCGACCGCGTCAGCGGCAACGCTCGCCCGGACGGCGCGACGGAGGTGGACTCCACCAGGCGATGGTAGGCGGCGGGGCCGTCCGGGGCGTCGGCCCACAGGCGTACGCCCGGGGGCCACCGGGCCGCGCGCAGGTGTGGTCGCGGGGCCGACGCCGCGCGGCAAGCTCACCGGCAGACTCGGACCGGTGATAGTCATCGACAACCTCACCAAGCGGTACGGCAAACGCACCGCCGTCCGTGGCCTGACCTGCACCGTGCGGTCCGGCAGGGTGACCGGTTTCCTCGGCCCCAACGGTGCCGGGAAGTCCACCACCCTGCGAATGATCCTCGGTCTGACCACCCCCACCGCCGGTTCGGCGACGATCGACGGGATCGAGTTCCGCCGCCTGAGTCGGGGCCTGCGACACGTCGGTGCCCTGCTCGATGCCGGCGACGTGCACGGCGGGTACACCGCTGCGGCCCACCTCGGCGCGCTGGCCCGCAGCAACCGCATACCTCGAACGAGGGTGGCCCAGGTGCTGCGCGAGGTGGGTCTCGCCGACGCTGCCCGCCGACGCGTCGGGGCGTTCTCGCTGGGCATGCGACAGCGGCTCGGCATCGCCGCCGCGCTGCTCGGCGACCCGCCCGTGCTGTTGTTCGACGAACCCTTCAACGGGTTGGACCCGGCGGGGGTGCGGTGGGTACGGGAACTGTTCCGGCGACTGGCCGGGCAGGGACGTACGGTCTTCGTCTCCAGCCATCTGATGAGCGAGTTGGAGCACACCGTGGACCACCTCGTCGTCATCGGTCGGGGCGAGCTGGTCGCCGACGAGAGCCTGGCCGCCTTCTCCGCCCGGTTCGGCGAGGAGGCCGTGACGGTGCGTACGCCCGATGTCGCCGCACTCGCCCGGGTGCTCGCCGCCGAGGACGCCACGGTGACCGTCCGGGAGCAGGTTCTCACCGTGACCGGCCTGGCGGCGGAGCGGATCGGGGAGCTCGCCCTCGGGCACGGGATCCTGCTGCACGAGGTGACCACCCGGACCGCCTCGCTGGAGGAGGCGTTCATGCGGCTGACCGCCGACCGGGTCGAGTACGCCGCCGGGGAGGTGCTCCGGTGACCGCCGCCGCCCGACCGGGCCGGCCCAGCACCGACGCCCGACCGGGCCGGCCCAGCACCGACGCCCGACCGGGCCGGCGCAGCACCGATGCCCGATTGGGCCGGCGGGGCACCGGCACGCGCCCGGACGACGCCGCCGCCGTGCCGGCGCGCTTCCGCGATCTGCTCGCTGCGGAATGGCTCAAGCTGGTTTCGCTGCGCTCCACCCGCTGGTCGTTTCCCCTGATCCTGCTGCTCGTGGTGGGGATCAGCGCCAACGCCGCCCTGGCCGATCACCGCAACTGGCCGACGTACTCGGCGGATCGGCGGGAGATGTTCGCGCTCTACGGTCCGCTCCGCGACGCCTTCCCCGAGGCGGGGTACCTGTTCCTGATCCTGGTGACCACCACGATCGGGGCGATGACGATCGTCGGGGAGTACGGCAGCGGCCTGATCCGTGCCACCTTCGCCGCCGTGCCGGCGCGCCGGTCGGTGGTGGCGGCGAAGGCCGCCGTACTCGCCGGGGTGATGCTCGCCCTCGGTACGCTCACCGCGGCGAGCTCGTTCGGGGTGTCCCAGGCGATCCTGGCCGATCGGGACGCCCACTGGACGCTCGGCGATCCCGGGGTGCCCCGGGCCCTGGCCGCGACCGCCCTGCTCGCGCCCGTCTGCGCGCTGATCGGCATGGGGCTGGGCGCCCTGCTCCGACACACTCCGGCCAGCGTCGGCGCGGCCCTGGCCGTGCTGGTCCTGCTGCCCTTGGTGGTGGACAGCGACCGGATCCGATGGGTGGCCCAGGTGCACAATGCGCTGCCGACCACGGCCTGGCTGCGCCTGATCGAGGTGTACGACGGCACAGCCGCCGGTGTGCCCCCGGATCCCTTCCCGCTCACCATCGCCGGTTCGTGGCTGGTCTACGCCGCCTGGTCGCTCGGTGCGGTGCTGATCGCCGTGATCGTCGTCCACCGCCGCGAGCCGTGATCAGGTGTTAAGAAGGGGCCCCTTCTCTACACGAGGCGTTAAGAGGGGGCCCCTCCTTTCACAGCACCACGGAGACCATGCGGGCGGGGATGACGATGACCTTGCGCGGCTCCTTGCCGGCCAGCGCGGCGGCGACCGCGGTCAGCGCCTGCGCGCGGACGTCGTCCTCGCCTGCGTCGGCGGGGACCTCGATGCGGCCGCGGACCTTGCCGTTGACCTGCACCGGGTAGGTGACCTTCTCGGCGACCAGCAGGGCCGGGTCGGCGACCGGGAAATCGGCGTACGTCAGCGAGGTGTCGTGACCCAGCCGCCGCCACAGCTCCTCGGCGATGTGCGGGGCGAACGGCGCCAGCATCAGCACCAGCGGCTCGGCCACCTCGCGCGGCGTCTGCGACAGTCGGGTCAGCCCGTTGGTCAGCTCGATCAGCTTGGCGATCGCGGTGTTGAACCGGATCCCCGCCATGTCGCCCCGGACGCCGTCGATCACGCGGTGCAGCAGCCGCCGGGTCGCCTCGTCGGCCGGGTCGTCGGTGACGCGCAGCTCGCCGGTCTGCTCGTCGACGACCGCCCGCCAGACCCGCTGCAGGAACCGGTACGAGCCGACCACCGCTCGGGTCTCCCACGGGCGGGACACCTCCAGCGGGCCCATCGACATCTCGTACACCCGGAACGTGTCAGCGCCGTACGCGGCGCACATCTCGTCCGGGGTGACCACGTTCTTCAGGGACTTGCCCATCTTGCCGTACTCGCGGTTGACCTGGACGTCACCCAGGAAATAACCGCCGTCCCGCTCGGCGACCTCCTCGGCCGGCACGTACGCGCCCCGCGCGTCGGTGTACGCGTACGCCTGGATGTAGCCCTGGTTGAACAGCTTGCGGAACGGCTCGAAGCTGGAAACGTGGCCCAGGTCGTACAGCACCTTGTGCCAGAACCGGGCGTACAGCAGGTGCAGCACGGCGTGCTCGGCACCGCCGACGTACAGGTCCACGCCGCCGCAGTCGCCCTCGTCGCGCGGGCCCATCCAGTACCGCTCGTTGTCCGGGTCGACGAACCGCTCACCGTTGGCCGGGTCCAGGTAGCGCAGCTCGTACCAGCAGGAGCCGGCCCACTGCGGCATCACGTTGGTCTCCCGGGTGTAGCGCTTCGGCCCGTCACCCAGATCCAGCTCCACCTCGACCCAGTCCCGGCGGCGCGACAGCGGCGTCTCCGGGTCGCTGTCGGCATCCTCCGGGTCGAAGGTGCGCGGGGAGAAGTCGTCCACCTCGGGCAGCTCGACCGGCAGCATCTCCTCCGGCAGCGCGATGGCCGCGCCGTCGGCGTCGTACACGATCGGGAACGGCTCGCCCCAGTAGCGCTGCCGGCTGAACAGCCAGTCCCGCAGCCGGTAGGTCGTCGCGCCCTGGCCGGCGCCGTTGGTTTCCAGCCAGTCGATGATCCGGGCCTTGGCGTCGGCCACCCCCAGGCCGTCCAGGTCCAGGCCGCGCTCGGGTGCGGCGCTGTTGATCGCCGGGCCCTCCCCGGTGTACGCCTTGCCGTCGAAGCCTTCCGGCGGCTGCACGGTACGCACGATCGGCAGCTCGAAGACCTCGGCGAAGTCCCAGTCCCGCTCGTCCTGGGCGGGCACCGCCATGATCGCGCCGGTGCCGTAGCCGGCCAGCACGTAGTCGGCGATGAAGATCGGGATCCGCGCCTCGGTGACCGGGTTGGTGGCGTACGCGCCGATGAAGACGCCGGTCTTCTCCTTGGTCTCGGCCTGCCGCTCCACGTCGGTCTTGGCCGCCGCCGCCTTGCGGTACGCCTCCACGGCCTCGCGCGGGTTGGCGTGCCCGCCGGTCCACGCCGGGCGGGTGCCTTCCGGCCAGGCCGCCGGCACCAGCTCGTCGACCAGCTCGTGCTCGGGTGCCAGGACCATGTAGGTGGCGCCGAAGATGGTGTCCGGTCGGGTCGTGAACACCCGGATCGGCGCCACGGTGGTCGGGAAGTCGATGTGCGCGCCGGTGGAGCGGCCGATCCAGTTGCGCTGCATCAGCTTGATCGGCTCCGGCCAGTCCAGCTTGTCCAGGTCGTCCAGCAGCCGGTCGCCGTACGCGGTGATCCGCATCATCCACTGCTTCAGGTTGCGCTTGAAGACCGGGAAGTTGCCCCGCTCCGAGCGGCCGTCGGCGGTGACCTCCTCGTTGGCCAGCACCGTGCCCAGCCCCGGGCACCAGTTCACCGGCGCCTGCGAGACGTACGCCAGGCGGTGGTCGTCGACGATCCCGCGGCGCTCGGCGGGCGACAGCTCGGCCCACGGGCGGCCGTCCGGGGTAGGCCGGGTGCCGGCGGCGAACTCGGCGATCAGCTCACTGATCGGCCGGGCCCGGCCGGCGTCGCGGTCGTACCAGGAGTTGAAGATCTGCAGGAAGATCCACTGCGTCCAGCGGTAGAAGTCGGTGTCGATGGTGGCCACCGAACGCCGCCGGTCGTGGGCCAGCCCCAGCCGGCGCAGCTGCGCCCGGTACCGCTCGATGTTCGCCTCGGTGGTGGTCCTCGGGTGGGTGCCGGTCTGCACCGCGTACTGCTCGGCGGGCAGCCCGAACGCGTCGAAGCCCATCGCGTGCAGCACGTTGCGCCCGGCCATCCGCTGGTAGCGGGCGAAGCAGTCGGTGCCGATGTAGCCCAGCGGGTGCCCCACGTGCAGCCCCGCGCCCGACGGGTACGGGAACATGTCCAGCACGTACAGCTTCTCCGCCCCGAAGCGCGGGTGGGTCGGGTCGGCCAGCGGGCCGCTCGGATTCGGCGCGTGGAAGCTGCCCTCCCGCTCCCAGTAGTCCTGCCAGCGGCGTTCGATCTCGTCGGCCAGCGCCGCGGTGTACCGGAACGGCGGGGTGTCGCTCGTGGCTGCCTCGGTCATGGCCTTCTCCTCGCGTCGCTCGGCGGAGTCTGTCCGTGCTGGCTGTGGTCCCGTGTCTCGTGCTTCGTTCGGATGGCCCGCCACTCACCGGCAGCGGGCACGGCCGGCAGCGGGCACGAAAAAGCCCCTCACGCAGGAGGGGCCGCCGTGCTGTGGCGCGTTCAGCGCGTCAGCACGGCTCGGTAAGAAGCAGGAAGACTCCGGCCATGTCGGCAGTGTACCGCCACCGACGGCGTGGCCGCCGCCCCCATCCCGCCTCACCGCCGGAATCGTCCGTCGCGATGAAGCGCGGCTCACTCCGGCTCGCCGTCGACCCGGCCGCCGAGTTCGTCGTAGCGGGTGACCGGCGCCAACGGCGCTTCGGCCCGGTACGCGGCCCGCGCCAGGGCGTAGCCACCGACCGGCGCGGTGAACAGTTGCAGACCGACCGCCACCAGCACCACCACGGCGGTACGCACACCGGGGAGCAGCACCAGCACGCCGAGCAGGACCAGGCTCAACCCGAGGCCGGCCGCCTTGGCCACGGCGTTCATCCGGTTGTAGACGTCCGGCAGCCGGATCAGTCCGACCGCGCCGATCGCGATCAGCGCGGTGCCGAGCAGCAGCAACACCGAGGCCGCCGCAGTGCGGATCATCGCTCGTCCCGATGCACCAGCCGGGCCATCGCCACCGTGGCCAGAAAACTGACCAGCGTCCCGGCGAGCACCAGGTCGAGCAGGTCCGGCGCGGGCAGCCGGGCGGCGAGCAGGGCGACGGCCGCCAGGAAGACGAAGAAGCCGAGGTCCAGCGCGGCGGCCCGGTCGGCGTCGGTCGGGCCGACCACCAGCCGGAAGACCGCCGCCGCCATCGCCCCCGCGAGGACCACGAGCAGCACGTCGAGCACAGTCATCTCCACCTCCGTGTCGGGTCCGGACATCGACGGCGAGGCCGTCGTCGGCTTTGCGGCGGATGGTCGACCGGGCGCACGGCGGCCAGCACCCACCGCTCCAACTCGGCGACCTTCCGGCGGAAGGCCACCGGGTCGGCGGCGTACATGCCGTGCACCGACAGCGCCACCGGATCGCGGTGGACCGCCAGGGCGAGGGTGCCCGGGGTGAGACTCACCGCCAGCGTCACGGCCGCGATCTCGCCCTCGGTGACCGCCCGCAACGGCACCCGCACCACGGCGGGGCACAGCCTGCAACCGGGGGTCAGGATCTCCCAGGCGACGACCAGGTTCGCCTGGAGCAGCCGGACCGCGAAGTAGCCGACGAAGCGCAGGACACGCCCGGTGCGTACCACCGTGCGCCGGGCGAGGCCCCACCGCCGTTCGCTCATGCCGGCACTCCGCCGCGCTCCGTGCCGACCTGAGGCACCACCGCACCGAGCTGATGATTCGCGCGCTGACGCTCGCTCATGGGGCGATCACCGCGCGGACGTAGCTGGCCGGGTCGCGTAGCCCGGCGGCTGCCGTGTCGGCCAGCATCAGCAGCGGCTGAGCCGCCAGCCCCGCCGCCAGGGAGAGTCCGGCCAGAGCCAACGGCGGCGCCACCAGCGATCGGCGCATGCGCCCGGCCGCCGCCTCCGGAGGCGGCCCGCCGCTGGTGAACAGAGCGCTCCAGATCTTCACCATGGACAGCAGGGTGAGCAGGCTGACCAGGACCGCCACCGCCATCGCCAGCCAGGCGCCGGCCGCCGCGGCGGCCCGCAGCAGCAGGAACTTCGCCAGGAAGCCGGAGAACGGGGGCAGGCCGGCCAGCGACAACGCCGCCGCGGCGAAGGCCAGGGCGAGCGCCGGGCGCCGGGTGGCGAGGCCACCCACACCGTCGAGCCGGTCGCTGCCCCGATCGGCGCGGACCGCCGCGGCGCACAGGAACAGCGCCGCCTTCACCAGGACGTACTGGGCCAGGTAGTACACGGTCGCGGCCAGGCTCGCGGCGGTGAACAGCGCCAGGCCGAGCAGCAGGTAGCCGATCTGGCTGACCATGTGGAAGGTCAGGATCCGGCGCATCGAATTCTCGCCGAGCGCGCCGAGCACCCCGACCACCATCGACAGCAGCGCCACCGCGCCGAGCAGCCAGTGGTAGGCCGGGTCCCCGCCGTACAGCATGGCGTAGATCCGGATGACGGCGTACAGGCCGACTTTGGTGAGCAGCCCGGAGAAGAGCGCCACCAGCACCGGTGAGGCCACCGAATAGGTACGCGGCAGCCAGTCATGCACCGGGACCAGCGCGCTCTTGACCGCCAGCGCGAGCAGCACCAGGCCGCCGGCGACCGCCACCGCCGGGTCGTTGTGCGCCGTGCCGGCCAACTCCCCCAGCCCCACCGTGCCGGTGGTGCCGTAGACCAGGGCCACCCCGGCCAGCAGCAGAGTGGAGCCGAGCAGGTTCGTCGCCACGTAAACCCGTCCCGCGCCGCCACGCCCGGCCCCGCCGTTCAGGCTCAGCAGGACGTACGAGGGCACCAGCATGACCTCGATCAGCACGAAGAGGTTGAACAGGTCGGTGGTGAGGAACGCGCCGTTCGCCCCGGCCGAGAGCACCAGCACCAGCGGCAGGAAGTACGGCCGCCGGTCGTCGCCGGACCCGGCGGCGGAGACCAGGCAGCAGAACACCACCAGCGTCGCCACCGTCACCAGCAGGGCACTGAACGCGTCGGCCGCCAGCCCGATGGCCACCGACGCCGGCCAGCCACCGATCCGCAGCACCAGCACCGCGCCGTCGGCGGTGGCGACCAGCAGCGCCCCGGCGCCCACCAGCACCGCCGCCGTCGTGACCAGCGCGGCGGTTCGGTGGATCGGCGGACGCCCCGGCAGGGCGAGGAGCCCTCCGGCCACCAGCAGCGGCCCGGCGATCGGCAGCAGCAGTAGGCCGTTCACCGCCGCGCCTCCGGGCCGCCGCCGTCGGACTCCCCGGCCCCTGGGTCGCCAGGTCGGTCGCCCTCGGCCGGCCCGGCCCCTCGTCCGCCGGGTCGCCCGCCCTGGGCCGGATCGGGGTCGTGGTCGGGGTCGTTGCCGGAGTCCGGGTCCGCCGCGCCCCGGCGCAGCAACCCGAGCAGGTGGACGGTGATGCCGAAGGTGATGACGATCGCCGTCAGCACGAACGCCTGCGGCAGCGGGTCGGCCGCCTCCGGGCCCATCTCGGCCAGCGGCGCCGCGCGGCGCTGGAGCCCGCCGGCGGCGAGCAGCATCACGTTGACGGCGTGCCCGAGCAGGACGAAGCCGAGCACCAGCCGCAGCTGGCCGGGGCGCAGCAGCAGAAACACCCCGGCCGCGACCAGCGTGCCGACGATCAACGCCGCGATCATGACAGGGTTTCCTGGGCGGCACGGACAGTGGGCGGCACGCCGAGGCGGCGGACGGCGGCCACCACCAGGGCCAGGACCATCAGGTAGACGCCCAGGTCGAACAGGAGCGACGTGCTCAGGGACGCCACCGGGCCAGGTGGGCTGACACTGAGCGGGGTGAGGAAGGGCCGACCGGCGGCGAGCGGCGCCAGCCCGACACCGACGGCCACCAACAGCCCGGCCGCCAGCAGCGGCAGCGCCCGCAAGCGACCCAGCAGCGGAGCGCCACCGGGATGGGCCAACTGTCCCAGCCCGACGGCGGTGCCCGCGAGCAGCGCCCCGATGAAGCCGCCGCCGGTCCGCTCGTGGCCGAGCAGGAACAGCAGGGCCGAGGCGACCAGCATCAGCGGTGCGAGCACCCGGTAGGCGAACCGGAGCACGAGGTCACCGGCCGGGGCCTGCTCGCCGGCGGGGGCCCGGTCACCGAGCTGGACCAGCCCGAGCGCCACCACCGCGAGCACCACCGCCTCGCCGAGCGTGTCCAGCGCGCGGAAGTCCACCAGGACGGTGTTGACCACGTTCGCGCCGCCGGTCAGCTCCGCGGCGTGGTCGAGGTACCACCGGCCGGGCCCGGACAGCTCGGATCGGCCGGTCAGCCCGGCGGTGCCGGCCGCTGCCGCGATCCCCGTCACCAGTGCGACCAGCGCCGCGCCGGCCACCGGCCGACCGCGGCCGACCGGGGCGAGCCGGCCCGGCTGCTGCCGCAGGGCCAGCATGACCACCACCGCGGTGAGCACCTCCACCAGCATCAGTGTCAACGCCACGTCGGGGGCGCCGACGGCCAGGAACCAGGCTGTCAGCAGCAGCCCCACCACACCGGTCAACGCGATCGCGGCCAGCGCCGAACGCACCACCAGCAGGCCGGCGAGGGTCGCGCCCAGCAGGATCAGCAGCAGCAGGTCGGCGGGCCCGGCGAGACCACCGCCGACGATGGCCGGGACACCGGGCGGCATTGCGGCGACCGCCGCAAGGAGCACCACGGCCAGCAGCGGCCGGACCAGGTAGGGGGCCGGCCCCGCAGCGTGTGCCGGCCGGGCGACGAGCGCGCCGACCCGCAGCAGGCCATGCCGGCCGCGCTCCAGCAGCTCGGCGAAGGATGGCGTGGTCGGTACGGCGCGCAGCCACCGGTCCACCCGCACCCGGCCGAGGAAGAGCACGGTACCCAGCAGCACGGTGCCGGCGCTCAGCCCCAGCGCCGGGGTGAACCCGTGCCAGAAGGCCAGGTAGGGAGGAGTCCCGTCCGGGCGAGCGTCGGCGGCGGCCCGTTCCACCAGTGGACTCAGTACGGCCACCGCCGGCCCGAGCGCGGTGGCCACCACCGCGGCCACCGCCGCCGGGGCGAGGAACGACCAGGACGGCTCGCGCAACCAGCGCTGCCGGGTCGGCCCCTCGATCATCCCGTGCACGAGCCGGGCCGCGTACGCGAAGGTGAGCACCGAGGCGAGCACCGCGAGCCCGGCGGCGAACCAGCCCAGCCACCACACCCCGCGCGCCTCGCCGAGCGACCCGAAGATCGCCTCCTTGCCGACGAAGCCGATGGTGGGCGGCAGACCGGCCAGGGACATGGCGGCCAGCACGGTGAGCCAGACCGTCACCGGCATCACCCGGTGCAGCCCGGACAGCTCCCGCACGTCCCGGCTGCCCGCCTGGTGGTCGATGATGCCGACCAGCATGAACAGCGTGGCCTTGAACAGCGCGTGGGCGACGGTGTAGAGGATCGCCGCCGCGTCGCCGGCCGAGGTGCCCGCGCCGATCACCCCGACCAGCAGGCCGAGCTGACTGACCGTGGAGTACGCCAGCAGCGCCTTGAGGTCGTACTGCCGCAGCGCCAACGCCGCGCCGAGGATCGCGGTGAGCAGTCCACCGACCATCAGCACCACGTCCCACGCCACGGTGCCGCCGAACACCGCCGAGAACCGCATCAGCAGATAGATGCCGGCCTTCACCATCGTCGCCGCGTGCAGGTAGGCGCTCACCGGCGTGGTCGCCACCATCGCGCCGGGCAGCCAGAAGTGGAACGGCAGCTGCGCGGACTTGGTGAACGCGGCGACCAGGATCAGCCCGCCCGCCACCCAGGCCGGTCCGCCGGTGAGCCGCTGCGGTTCGGCGATGATCGTGTTCAGGCTGGTGGTCCCGGCGTGCACCGCCAGCAGCACGATCGCGGTCAGCAGGGCCAGGCCGCCGGTGACGGTGACCAGCAGGGCCTGCACCGCCGGCCCGGTGGCGGCCGGCCGACCACCCTGCCCGATCAGGACGAACGACAGGATGGAGGTCAACTCCCAGAAGACGAAGAGCACCAGCAGGTCGTCGGAGAGCACCAGACCCAGCATCGCGGCGGCGAAGAGGGTCATCGTGGCGTACATCCGCTCGTGCCTGCTCGGGTCGGAGCTGAGATACCGGGGGCAGTAGGCCATGATGAGCGCACCGACGCCGAGGGCCAGCAGGGCGAAGACCAGGCCGAGCGCGTCCATCCGCAGCGCGGCGTCGATCTCCACTGCGGGCAGCCACCGCCAGGCCACGGCGACCTCCCGGTCGTCGAGGATCACCGGCAGCCGGCTGAGCAGCAGGCCGGCGCCGACCAGATAGCCGGCGGCCAGCGGGTAGCCGGCGTCGCGTCCGAACCGTCGGGTCAGCAGCGGGGTGCCGGCGGCGAGGGCGACCTGCCAGGCGAGGACGACCGCGAGGATCACGGGAGGATCAAAGTGATCGCCAGCAGGCAGGCAGCACGGTTGATCGGCAGCTCGTTTCCCGTCATGTTCCTCCTGTTGCCGGAGCGGGCTCACGCTTGCCGGGGCTGGCGACCCGCATTACCCGGCACAGTCGCCGACATGCGTTCCGTGAATGACAAATCACTGCGTAACCGGTCAAAGACCTGCGCCGGTCGGCGCAGGCGACAAACATGGTTAGCCTGAGAGGCCAGTGAGATTGCTGCGGCAGACGAGGCTCGCACGTCGCGAACCCAACGGCGGGTCCAGGTGCTCTTAACAGAGCTGCCGTGACGGCGACGAGGAGGAGGCCCGTGACACAACAGACCTGGGACGAAGTTGGCGGACTGCTGCCGCACGACGAGTTCCGCGCCGCCAGTGACGCAATCGTGGCCAACATCGAACGGGTCATCGAGGGCAAGACCGCCACCGTGCGGCTGGCCTTGGCCGTCCTGCTCGCCGAGGGTCATCTGCTCATCGAGGACGTACCGGGGGTCGGCAAGACCAAGCTGGCCAAAGCCCTCGCGCGGTCGATCGACTGTTCGGTACGTCGCATCCAGTTCACTCCCGACCTGCTGCCCAGCGACGTCACCGGGGTCAGTGTCTACAACCAGGAGACGCACGACTTCGAATTCCGTCCGGGTGCCGTCTTCGCCAACCTCGTGGTCGGTGACGAGATCAACCGAGCCTCGCCGAAGACCCAGTCCGCGCTGCTGGAGTGCATGGAGGAGCGGCAGGTCACCGTCGACGGGGTGACCTACCAGCTACAGACCCCGTTCATGGTGATCGCGACGCAGAACCCGATCGAGATGGAGGGGACGTACCCGCTGCCGGAGGCGCAGCGCGACCGGTTCACCGCCCGGATCGCGATGGGGTACCCGGACCCGACCGCCGAACTGGCCATGCTCGACGGCCACGGCGCGGTGGACCCGCTGCCGGCGCTGCAGCCGGTCTCCGACGCCGAGACCGTCCGCCGGCTGATCGGTCACGTCCGGCAGGTGCACGTCGCCGACGCGGTCAAGGAGTACGCCGTCGACCTGGTCACCGCCACCCGCGAGTCGCCGGACCTGCGGCTGGGCGCGTCCCCCCGATGCACGCTGCAACTGCTGCGCACCGCGCGCGCGGTGGCCGCCCTCGACGGGCGCGACTACGTGCTCCCCGACGATCTCCAGGTGCTCGCCGTCCCGGTGCTGGCGCACCGGCTCATCCCCACCGCCGACGCCCAACTCGCCCGGCGTACCACCGACGCGATCATCGCCGACCTGGTGCATCGGTTGCCGCTGCCGCACGACCGCAAGCACTCGCCGTACGACACCCGCTCGTCGAGCGGCAACGGCCGGGCCTCGTTCGAACCGCGGAGGCCGTGACGTGCGTGCCGGGCTGCGCGGACTGACCACTCGCGGCCGCTCCTTTCTGGCCGCCGCGCTCGCGGCGGCCATCTCCGCCGGCATCCTCGGCGAGAAGGACCTGCTGCGGGTGGCCGTGCTGCTGGCCGTCCTGCCGCTGCTCGCCGCGCTCTACGTCGGCCGTAGCCGGTACAAGCTGGCCTGCCACCGGTCGCTGGAACCGCACCGGGTACCGGTCGGCGCCAGCGCCCGGGTGGTGCTGCGGTTGCAGAACATGTCCCGGCTGCCCACCGGCACCCTGCTGCTGGAGGACCGGCTCCCGTACGCGCTGGGCAGCCGGCCCCGGGTGGTGCTCGAGCGGCTCGGCGCGCACCAGGCCAGCTCGGTGGCGTACACGGTGCGGGCCGACGTGCGCGGCCGGTACGAGGTCGGCCCGCTGGTGGTCCGGATGACCGACCCGTTCGGGCTGTGCGAACTCCGTCGCGCGTTTCCCGGCACCGACCGGCTCACGGTGGTCCCGCAGGTGGTGCCGTTGCCGTCGGTACGGCTGGCCGGCGCGTACACCGGCAGCGGCGAGAGCCGGGCCCGCTCGGTGGCGGTGCACGGCGAGGACGACGCGGCGACCCGTGAGTACCGACGCGGCGACGACCTGCGCCGGGTGCACTGGAAGTCCACCGCGCGCACCGGCGAGCTGATGGTGCGGCGCGAGGAGCAGCCCTGGGAGAGCCGAGCCACGGTCCTGCTGGACACCCGGGCGTACGGCCACCGGGGCGACGGCCCGACAGCCAGCTTCGAGTGGGCGGTGTCGGCGGCCGCGAGCATCACCGTCCACCTGCGTCAGGCCGGCTACAAGCTGCGCCTGGTCACCGGCTCCGCCGGGGACGTCGACGCGGGCGAGGGCGCCGGTGACGGGCTGCTGCTCGATCACCTCGCCGAGGTCCGGCTGGACCAGCGGGTCGAGATCACCGCGCTGATCCAACACGTCCGGCAGCGGACCGACGGCGGTCTGATCATCGGCCTGTTCGGGTCGTTGAGCACCGCCGAGGCGGAACTGCTCGCCGGGTTGCGGGCCAACGGCGCCACCTGCGTGTGTTTCCTGCTGGACAGCTCCGCCTGGCTCAACCTGCCGGCGCAGGCCCGGGCCGAGGCCGACCAGGCACACGACACCGCCGCGCTCGCCCTGTTGCAGTCCGGCTGGCGGGTGATCGGCGTCGGCCACGACGACCGGCTGCCGGCGCTCTGGCCGCAGGCGGGGCGGGGCTCCCAGGGCTTCGCCCTCCGCGCGGCGATGGCCGAGACGGTGGCGAGCACGGTGCGATGAACGGAAGGTCCCCCTCATGATCGCCCATCGGAACCTGGGCCTGGTGGCCGCCGCCGCGACGGTGCTCGCCGCCGCGCCGCTGTCGGCCATCTTCGAACGCTGGACATGGCTGGTCCAGGCCATCATCGCGGTGGCCGCGGTGGCCGCCGCGGCGGCGCTGGCCCGGCTCGGCCGGACCCCGACCTGGGTCCAGGTCCTGGCCATGGTCGGTGGCCTCATGCTCGCCCTGACCTGGCTGTTCCCCAGCGGTGACGAACTGCTGGCCGTGCTGCCCACCCCGGCCACCTTCGGACACTTCGCCGAGCTGATCGCCAGCTCGGGCGAGGACATGCGCTCGCACAGTGTGAAGGTCCCGGACACCGATCCGCTGCTGTTCGTCACGGTGCTCGGCGTGGGCGGGGTGGCGGTGCTGGTGGACGTGCTCAGCGTCGGGCTCCGCCGGCCCGCCCTGGCCGGCCTGCCGATGCTGGCCATCTACTCGGTGCCGGTGGCGGTCTACGTGGACAGCGTCCCCCCGGTGCCGTTCGCGATCGGCGCCGCCGGCTTCCTCTGGCTGCTGGTCACCGACAACGTGGACCGTGTGCGCCGGTTCGGCCGGCGGTTCACCGGCGACGGCCGCGACGTCGACGTCTGGGAGGCGTCGCCGCTGGCCGCCGCCGGACGCCGGTTGGCCGTGGTCGGTCTCGCGCTGGCCATGCTGGTGCCGCTGGCCGTGCCCGGAATGACCGCGGGCCTGATGAGCACCCTGAACTCCGGTGCGGGTGCCGGCTTCGGCGGCCCGGGTCTGGGCGGCTCGCCCGGACGGGTCGACCTCTTCGCCGCGCTCAGCGGACGGCTCAACCAGTCCGACGTGACCGACCTGGTGAAGGTCACCACCACCGAGGAGAAACCGTTCTACCTACGCTTCGGGGTCGCCGACGACCTGCGCGCGGACGGGTTCCGAGTGCGCGGCCCGAACGGCCAGCGGGTCACCGGCGACCTGCCCGACCCGGCGAGGCGGACGCTGCCCGGTGTCGAGCGGACCCGGCACCGGGCCACCGTGGAGGTGAGCCGCGACCTGGACATGCGGCTGCTGCCGGTCTACGCCGAGCCGGTCAGCTTCGCCGAGCTCGGCAGCGGCTGGTACTACGACCCGAACCTCCAGATCGTCTTCTCGAACCGGGAGAACTCCCGGGGCCGGACGTACTCGTTCGACTATGTGCGATCGACGTACACTCCGCAGGCGCTGCGCGCGGCGCAGCCGCTGCCGGCCGACCTGCCGCTGCGGGCACAGCAGACCGTCACGCCCGACGTGCCCGAGGTGCGCAAGCTGGTGGCGGAGCTGATCCGGGGCAAGCGCACCGAGTACGACAAGGTGCGGGCCATCTACGACTACTTCTCCGAGGACAACGGCTTCACCTACCAGCTCAACACCGAGCAGGGCACCAGCGGGGAGCAGATCCTCGACTTCCTGGAGAACAAGGCCGGCTTCTGCCAGCAGTACGCGGCCGCGCTGGCGTGGATGGTCCGGGACGCGGGCATCCCGGCCCGGGTCGCGTTCGGCTTCACCAACGGCAACCGGCGCATCGGTGACACCTTCACCCTGACCAACCGGAACCTGCACGCCTGGACGGAGGTCTACTTCGACCAGATCGGCTGGGTGCCGTTCGACGCCACCCCGACCTACGGCGTGCCCGGTGCGGCCCGCTCGGCCTGGGCACCGAACACCGATGCCCCGGAGGAGTCGACACCGCAGCCCGGCGCGGCGGACACGCCCGACGAGTCCGACCCGTCGGCCCGCCCGGACCGCGGGCCGAACCAGTTCGAGGAGGGCGACGATCCGGCCGCGATCGGCGGCGACGGCACGCCGCTCCGGTCGGCGCCGGTCTGGCCCTGGTTCGCGGCCCTCGGCGTACTGGCGGCGCTCGCCCTGCTCGCCGTTCCCGCGCTACGCCGGCTCGCCCTGCGCCGTCGGCGAAGCCGGCCGGCGCCCACGGTCCGCACGGTTGACGCGTCGGCTGCGGACTCCGCCGGCACGGATCAGCCGGTCATGGTGGTCGGCGCCGATCCGGACCGGGCGCGGGCGGATGCGCACGCGGCCTGGGACGAGCTGATCGACACGCTGGTCGACTACCGGGTCCGGGTGGAGCGGACGGAGACACCACGGGCGACCGCCGAGCGGCTGGCTGGCGAGCCGTTGCGGGCCGACTCCGCCGCCGGCACGGCGGTCCGCCTGCTCGGTCGGGCGGAGGAGCGGGCCCGCTACGCGCGGGACCCGTTGACCGGGGAACCCCTGCCGGCGGCCCTGCGCACGGTACGCGACGCGCTGGCCGATCAGGCCGATCGGCGCACCCGGCTGATGGCAACCGTGCTGCCGCCGTCGGTGCTGCACCGGTGGCGGACCGCCGTCGCGGACACCTCGGCGCGGCTGGTGACCTCCGGTGGGCGGCTGCGGTACCGGCTGCTGCGGTTCAGCCCGCGCCGGCTGATCGCCAACCGCGCGGGGCGCTGAGGCGGACCGCAACCGCGAACGACGACCGGGCCGGCGGGTGGGGTCACCCCACCACCGGCTCGGTTCACGTCAGCGGTGGCCCTCCGGGCGCTGCCGCCACCGGTCCTCCAGCCGGTCGATGAGGCCCGGCCGCCGCCCACCGGAGCGCCCTCGGGACCGGCGACGACTCGCCGTGCCCCCGACGACGTGCAGGTCGGGTGACTGCGCCCGGCGATGCGACTGCACCGCGAAGGCGGCCGAGGCCAGCATGACAACGAATCCCGCCACTGCCAGCGGCGGAGTCTTGATCACCGCGCCATAGACCAACAACGCCAGGCCAGCGATGATCACGCCGGCAGCGACGAGCAGGCGACGCCGCGCGTGGAAACGCGGGTCGCTGGCGCGCACGGCCGAGGCGAACTTGGGGTCCTCGGCAAGCGACCGCTCGATCTGCTCGAACAGCCGCTGCTCGTGCTCCGAGAGCGGCACGGCACTCCTCCCCGGTCACGTTGGTCGGCCCGGTCGGACCGACAGACCGTGGCAGCCAACCGGCTGCTTACCCGCAAGTCTACGAGGGGCCTCGCGCGTCGGAAAGCGGGACGACCTATGGCCGGGTCGGATTTTCGTTTTGTCGCGTATTGTGCCCGGTAAGCAGACTAGCCGGTCCTATGACGGACCGCCCGAAACGGGCAGCCGCGGCGTCGGCGGCAGCCTCCGCCTCCCGCCAACCCCGCTCCGGCGCGCCGAGGGCGAGCTGACGGGGCGTCGTCTGCGCCGCCGTGAGCCCTTCGGCGCGTACGCCGACCAGGCGGATCAGCTCACCGGCAGGCAGGGCGGTGAAGAGGGACCACGCCGTGTCGAACATCTCACGAGCGACATCGGTGGGCACGTCCAGGGTGCGTGACCGGGTGACGGTCCGGAAATCGGAGAGCCGCACCTTGACCGAGACCGTCCGCCCCACCTGCCCGGCGGCGCGCAGCCGGGCACCGACCTTCTCGGCCAGCGCGAGCAATGCGCGCCGGATCTCGTCCGGGTCGTCGACGTCGACGTCGAAGGTGACCTCCGCGCCGATCGACTTCTCCACCTGTTCCGGGCTGACCCGGCGCGGGTCCCGTCCGGCGGCCAGCTCGTGCAGGTGCGCCGCGGCCGCCTCGCCCAGCGCGGTACGCAGCATGCCGATCGGCGCCGCCGCGAGGTCACCGACCGTACGCAGACCGAGCCGCAGCAACGCCTGCTCGGAGCGTTCCCCCACCCCCCACAGGGCGGAGACCGGCAGCGGGTGAAGGAAGTCGAGCACCCGTGCGGCCGGTACGACGAGCAGACCGTCGGGCTTCGCCCGGGTCGACCCGAGTTTGGCCAGGAACTTGTTCGGCGCGACCCCCACCGAGCAGGTCAGCCCCTGCTCCGCCGCGACCCGCTCGCGGATGCGGCGGGCGATCGCCGCAGGCGAGCCGAACAGTCGCCGAGCGCCGGCCACGTCGAGGAACGCCTCGTCCAACGAGAGCGGCTCGACCAGCGGCGTGACGTCGCGGAAGATCTGCATGACGGCCCGCGAGGCGGCCCGGTAGCGGGTGAAGTCCGGCGGAAGGAAGACCGCGTGCGGGCAGAGGGCACGGGCCCGCATGGTCGGCATCGCACTGCGTACGCCGTACCGCCGGGCCTGGTAGCTGGCCGAGCTGACCACGCCGCGCGGGCCGACCCCGCCGACCACGACGGCCCTGCCCCGCAGCTCCGGCCGGTGGCGCACCTCCACGGAGGCGTAGAAGGCGTCCATGTCCACGTGCAGGATCGGGCAGCCGGTGTCGTCGGCGTCCGGCCCGAAGCGGGGATCACCGCCCCGGGGCAACGACTGGCTGCGGCCCATGGTCGCAGGCTAGCGCCCGGCGGTGACAACCGGCGCGGTCAGCGCCGCCCCACCACCAGCAGCGGGATGGTCATCTCGGCTGCGGTGTCCGCCCCGTGGTACGCGACCAGCCGGCTCGCCATCGGCGGCTCGGACCGGGTGGCCACCACGGCGTACGTGGCGTTGCAGATCACCACCACGTCCCCGATCCGGGCCAGGTGCTCCTCCGACACCGGGCCGAACCAGCCGGCGGCCACCATCTCCTCGCGGGTGGTGACCCGCGCCGCGTCGCCGAGCACCGCCGACCAGGCGGCGATCACGTCATCCCGGGCGCCGGGGCGCACATGCAGGTAGCGGACCCGGGGCTCGCCGGCGACCACGTCCACCCCGACGCGCAACCGCGGGTCGGTGTCCAGGTCGAACCGGTCCTCCAGCGGGACGTCGAGCTGCCCGTGGTCGGCGGTGACCAGCAGCGCCGCGTCCGGCGGCAACCCGTCCATCAGCCGGGCCAGCAGGGCGTCCACCTCGGCGACCGCGTTGCGCCAGGGCTCCGAGTCGACGCCGCTGAGGTGGCCGTACCTGTCGACGTCCGGGTGGTAGCCGGAGACCAGTGTCGGCCCGTCTCCGGCGGCCAGAGCGGTCAGCATCGTGGCGGCCAGCGCGTCGACGCCGGCCGCGCCCCGGTAGTCGCCGCCCCGGTTCGCGGCCAGCGTCAACCCGCTGCCGCCGAACTCCGGGCGGCTCACCACGGTCACCGCCACCCCGGCGGCGCGGGCCCGCTCCAACAGGGTGGTGACCGGCTGCCAGCGCAGCGGTTCCGGATCGCCGGCCCACTCGATGTGGGTGAGCACCCGGTCGGTGCCGGGCACCCGCAGGGTGAAGCCGAGCACACCGTGCGCGCCGGGCGCCACGCCGGTGCCCAGGGTCACCAGGCTGGTCGGGGTGGTGGAGGGGAAACCGCAGTGCAGCGGCCGGCCGACCGTGGCGGCCAGCCCGGCCAGGACCGGCGCGTACGGCGCCGCGACCGGTATCTGATACCAGCCGAGACCGTCGATGAGCAGCACCGCGATCCGGCGTACCCCGGCCAACTCGGCCTGAAGCCCGAGCAGGTCGGCAGCGCCGGGAACCCCGAGCACGGCCAGAGCGCTCGGCAGCACGTCGGCCAGCCCACCCCCACCCTGCACCACCGGCACCGGGGTAAGGAAGGGCCCCTTATTAACGCCTGGTGTAGAGGAGGGGCCCCCTTTTAACACCTGCCGAGCACCGGGCAGGGAGTGGGCACCGGGCAGGGAGTGGGCACCGGGCAGGGAGTGAGCGCCGGGTGAGGTGGTCATGCCGGGCGTCGGGCGAACAGGTGCAGTTGGGCGGCGATGTCACGCCAGGGTGGCCGGGCGGCGAGCGTACGCTCCAACTCGACCAGGGCCGCCGGCTGGCCGTCCGCCACGGCCGCCGGGAGCAGACCGGCGAGGACGCGTACGCCGTGGATCTCCTCGACCGTGAGCCCGGCGGCGGTGAGCAACGCGGCGGCCCCCTCGGCGTCGAAGCGCCGGCGCAGCGTGTCCCGCGGGCCGGTGCTGCCCGCGGGGTCGGTGGCCAGCGCCGCAGCCAGGTCGAGATGGCCGTTCATCGCCCGGCCCAGCACCGCCGCGGCCCGCCCGGCGACCAGCACGCTCGCCGCGCCGCCCGGACGCAGGGCGCCGGCCAACGCGGACGCCACCGGCGACGGGTCGTCGACGACCTCCAGTACCGCGTGGCAGAGCGCCAGGTCGACGCTGGCCGGCTCGACCAGCCCGGCGAGCGCATCGCCGTCGCCCTGGAGCGCGCGTACCCGTCCGGCCACCCCGGCCTCGGCGGCGCGGCGGCTGAGCGCGGCGAGCGCGTCCGGACTGGCGTCGACGACGGTGACCCGGTGCCCGGCGCGGGCCAACGGCACGGCGAAGCCGCCCGTGCCGCCGCCCACATCGAGCACGGTCAGCTCGCCGGCGGGCCGGCGGTCCAGCTCGGCGCGGAGCACCGACCAGACCACGGCGGTTCGGGGGGTCAACGGCGGCCCGGACGGGTTCAGGATGTGTTCCACCCGATCGAGAGTAGTCACGCGCAGGCCCCTGGCCGAGATCCCTCGGCGGCGCCGCCCCGCCGTTTCGGTCATCCCTTGCGGCCCGTGGTGGCGATGCCCTCGACGAAGTGCCGCTGAGCGAGGAAGAAGAGGACCAGCATCGGCACCGTGGCGATCACGCTGCCCGCCAGGATGACCTCCCACTGCTGCTCGCCGCCGTAACCGAACCGGTCCAGCACCACCTTCAGCCCACGCGGCAGGGTGTAGAGCCGCTCGTCGCGCAGGTAGATGAGGGGCTTCAGCAGATCGGTCCAGCTGGCCTTGAACTCGAAGACGAACGCGACCAGCAGCGCCGGGCGGATCAGTGGGAAGGCCAGTTTCCAGAACAGTTGTGGATAGCTGGCGCCGTCGACCCGGGCCGCCTCGAAGTACTCCCGGGGCAGCGACAGCAGGAACTGGCGCAGCAGGAAGATGTAGAACGCCGAGCCGAAGAGGTTGCCCGCCCAGAGTGGCACCTGGGTGTCGGTCAACCGCAGTTCGGACCAGATCAGATAGGTCGGGATCATTGTCACCGCGAACGGCAGCATCATGGTCGCGAGCACCAACCCGAAGAGCAGGTCCCGGCCGGGGAACCGGAAGTAGGCGAACCCGAACGCCACCCACGCGCTGGAGATGGTCACCGCCGCCGCGGCGGCGATCCCCACCACCAGGCTGTTGCCTAGCCAGGTCAGCAGCGGCACGGCCGACCACGCCTCGGCGTAGTTGCCCGGCGTGAACGGCATCGGTGCCAGCCCGGGGGCGAAGACGTGCTCGCGGGGGCGCAGCGAGGCGCTGATCAGCCAGACGAACGGCAGCGTGAAGACCACCGCCGCGGCCAGCAGCACGGCCCCGAAGATCATCCGCTGCCACCACAGGCGTGCCTCTCCGACTCGCCGTGCCGGCACGGCCGGGTCGGCAGCCGGTACGGGCGCGGCGACGCGCTCGGCCGCGGCGGTCACGTCTCATCTCCCTCGTAGTGGACGAACCGGTTGCCGAGTCTGACCTGGACCAACGTGATCAACAGGATGATCACGAAGAGCAGCCAGGCCATCGCGGAGGCGAATCCCATGTGCAGGAACTGGAACGCCTCCTGGAACAGGTGGATGACGTAGAAGGTGGCCGCCTCGCTGCTGAAGCTGCCCTGGGTCTGCCGGTTCCCGAAGTACATGGTGTAGACCTCGGTGAACATCTGCAGCGAAGCGATGGTGTTGACGACGAGGGTGAAGAAGATCGCCCCGGAGATCATCGGCAGCGTCACGTGCCGGAACCGGGCCCACGCGCCGGCTCCGTCGATCGCCGCCGCCTCGTACAGGTCGCGCGGCACGTTCTGCAGCGCGGCGAGATAGATGATCACCGTCGAGCCGAGGCTCCACAGACTCATCAAAATGATCCCCGGCATCACCCAGGCCGGGTCGGTGGTCCAGCTGAGCCCCTCGATCCCCAACCCGGCCAGCCCCCGGTTGATCAGGCCGTCCTGGGTGTTGAGCAGCAGCAGGAACAGGATGCCGACCGCCACCGCCGGGGTCATCACCGGCAGGTAGAAGACGGTACGGAAAAAGCCCTGCCAGCGGCCCACCCGGTGCAGCAGCAGCGCCAGGCCGAGGGAGAGCACCATCGCCAACGGCACGTGCAACACGGTGTAGTACACGGTGTTGCCCAGGCTGCGAGCCACCGCCGGGTCGGTCATCAGCTGCCGATAGTTGTCCAGACCGGCGTACCGGGGTGGGTTGATCACGTCGTACTCGGTGAGGCTGAGCCAGGCGCTGGCGACCATCGGGCCGGCCTGGAACGCCAGGAAGCCGACGATCCAGGGAGCCAGGAAGACGTACGCCCAGCGGGCCTCCCGCCGGGCCAGCGGGGTGCGGTGCCGCCGACCCGCAGGTGGGGTGGTGGCGGTCGCCGACATCGGGCGACGCCTACTTCGACGCCTGGTCCAGCGCGGCGGTGGCCTCCCGCTGCGCCCGGGCCAGAGCCTCGGCCGGTTCCGTCTGCCCGGAGAGCACCCGGTTGACCGCGTCGGTCCAGGCCTTGTCGAACTCGGCCCCGGCCGGAGAGGCGGGCAGCGCGAACGCGGCGTCCTGCATCGAGCGGATGGTGTCCACCGCCTCGTCGAAGCGCCGGTTGCCGGTCGGCTGGTAGAGCTCGTCGAAGATCCGCCGGTCGGCCTCGATGTTGCCGGTCCAGACGCCGGTGAAGGGCTGGCCCTCCGCCCGACGCGCGTCGGCGCGGGCCTGCGCCGCCGCCAGCCAGGTGTCGATCGCCGTCATCTGGGTGACGAAGGCGCAGGCCGCGTCCGGGTTCTTCGCGCCCTTGGGGATCACCCAGGCCTGCCCGGAGGACATCGTGACCGGATTTCCCTGCCGGTCGACGAAGGGTTTGACGAGCAACTCGACGTCCGGGCTGTTCGCCGCGACCTGGTTGAGGAACCACTCCTCCATCGGCCACGCCCCGATCTGGTTCTTGGCCAGCGGGTTCTGGGCGCCGAAGAAGTCGAAGGTGTCCCGGAAGGACTTGAATTTGCCCCAGCCGCCCTGATCCCGGATCAGCGCCACGGTGGCGGTCAGCGCCTCGACGACCTTCGGGTGGTCGAGCTGGGCGGTCCGGCCGTCGGCCGAGATCATGTCGGCGCCGTTGGCCTTGGCCCACATGGGCAGGAACTCCGGGATCTTCGGGTCGACGCCGATGCGGGACAGCCGGCCGTCGGAGACCCGGGCCAGCTCGGCGCTGACCGTGGACAGCGCGGCCCAGTCGGCGAGATCGACCTGCTCGGGACGGACACCGGCCTGGCGGAGCACCGCCTCGTTGAGGTAGAACACCCGGACCGTGGAGAACTCCGGGACGCCGTAGAGGACGCCGTCCAGGCTGACCTGTTCCCGGGCGGCCGGACGGTACTGCGCCAGGTCGATGCCCTGCTGCTGCACGCAGTCGGTGAGCGGCAGGATGGAGCCCCGGGTGGCGTACGTGCCGACCAGATTGCGATCCAGGTAGACCAGATCCGGCGGGTTGCCCGAGGCGACTGCGGAGAGGAACTGCTGCTCGTCGAAGGCGCCCTCGGTGATCCGCAGATCGACCTTCGGGTGCTCCCGCTGGAACGCGTCCACCCGGGTGCTGGCGATCTCGTCGGAACGACCGAAGCCCATCGTGCTCAACGTGCCCTCGGTGGCGTTCCCGCCACCGCCGTCGCCACCGGCGCCGACTCCCCCGCATCCGCTGACCGCCAGGGCGAGCACCCCGGCAACCACGGAGATCCTGTGTGTTCGCAACGTGACCCACCCTCCGCCTCCGCACCGACGGCATTGCCGGCGCGGATCACCACTTCTCCGGTTTGTCGAAGGTTCAAACCGATCCGGTGGACGGATCGACGATCACCGGAAGTCGCGGGAGGCGGGGCTGACCGGCGGCTCGATCGCCTCCAGCCGGTCGGCGACCAGGTTGATCACCCCCTCGTGCCGCTGCAACCGCCCGCGCACCACCAGCCCCGCGCTGGTGCGGGCCACCCGCCGGTACCGCTGCCACAGCCCCGGGGAACAGGTGACGTTGAGCATGCCGGTCTCGTCCTCCAGGTTGAGGAAGGTGACCCCACCCGCCGTCCCCGGGCGCTGCCGGTGGGTGACGATCCCGCCGACCCGGATCCGCCGACCCGGCTCGACCCGACCCAACCGGTCGATCGGCACCGCACCCAGGGCGTCCAGCTGCGGGCGCACGAACCGGGCCGGATGGTTCTCCGGGGACAGCCCGGTGGCCCACACGTCGGCGACCAGCCGGTCCACCGCCGCCATGCCGGGCAGGGTGGGCGCGTCCGCGCCGGTCACCGTGCCAGACAGCCGGCCCGGCCGGTCCTGCGCTGCCGCACCGGCCGCCCAGAGCGCCTGGCGCCGGGTCAGCCCGAAACAAGCGAAGGCGTCCGCGGTGGCCAACGCCTCCAGCTGCGCGGCGGTCAGCCCGGTCCGCCGGGCCAGATCCGGCATGTCGCGGTACGGCCCGTGCGCCACCCGTTCGGCCTCGATCCGCTCGGCCACCTCGTCGCCGAGCGTACGCACGCTGGACAGCCCGAGCCGCACGGCCGGCCCGCCCAGCCCCCAGGCGTGCGGCGGCTCCCCCGGCTGGCTGCCCCACCGGGTCTCCGGGGTGGACTCCAGCACCGCCTTCGCGCCGCTGGCGTTGACGTCGGGGCGGCGTACCTCCACGCCGTGCCGGCGGGCGTCGTCGACCAGGGTCTGCGGCGAATAGAAGCCCATCGGCTGGGCGCTGAGCAGCGCGGCCAGGAAGGGGCCCGGGTGGTAACGCTTGAGCCAGGAGCTGGCGTAGACCAGGTAGGCGAAACTCATCGCGTGGCTCTCCGGGAAGCCGTAGCTAGCGAACGCGGTGAGCTTGCGGTAGACGTCGTCGGCCAGCTCGCCGGTGATGCCGCGCTGCGCCATGCCGGCGTAGAGCCGGTCGGCGATGCGCGCCATCCGCTCCACCGACCGTTTGGCGCCCATCGCCCGGCGCAGCTGGTCAGCCTCGGCCGCGTCGAAACCGGCCAGGTCGATGGCGAGCTGCATGAGCTGCTCCTGGAACAGCGGCACGCCGAGGGTCTTCTCCAGCGCGTTGCGCATCAGCGGGTGCGGGTACGTCACCGGCTCCTGGCCGTTGCGGCGCCGGATGTACGGGTGCACCGAGCCGCCCTGGATCGGGCCGGGTCGGATCAGCGCCACCTCCACCACCAGGTCGTAGAACTCGCGGGGCTTGAGCCGGGGCAGGGTGGCCATCTGGGCCCGGCTCTCCACCTGGAACACCCCCACCGAGTCGGCCCGACAGAGCATTTCGTACACCTCGGGGTCGTCCAGCGTCATGTCGCCGAGATCCAGGCTCATCCCGATCAGGTCGTAGCCGTGGTGCAGCGCCGAAAGCATGCCGAGGCCGAGCAGGTCGAACTTGACCAGGCCGACGGCGGCGCAGTCGTCCTTGTCCCACTGGAGCACGCTGCGGCCGGGCATCCGGCCCCACTCCACCGGGCAGACCTCGATCACCGGCCGGTCGCAGATCACCATGCCGCCGGAGTGGATGCCCAGGTGCCGGGGGAACGTCTGGAGAGCGTTGGCGTACTCGATCACCTGCTCGGGGATGTCCGGCACGTCCACCCTGGCCACGTCACCCCACCGGTCGATCTGCTTGCTCCAGGCGTCCTGCTGGCCGGGCGAGAAACCGAACGCCTTGGCGACGTCCCGCACCGCCGAGCGGGGCCGGTACGAGATCACGTTGGCCACCTGGGCGGTGTGCTCCCGGCCGTACCGGGCGTAGACGTGCTGGATGACCTCCTCCCGGCGGCCGGACTCGATGTCCACGTCGATGTCGGGCGGACCGTCGCGCTCGGGGGCCAGGAACCGCTCGAACAGCAGCCGGTGCCGGACCGCGTCCACATTGGTGATGCGCAGCGCGTAGCAGACCGCCGAGTTCGCCGCCGAGCCCCGACCCTGGCAGTAGATGTTCTCCCGGCGGCAGAACTCGACGATGTCGTAGACCACCAGGAAGTAGCCGGGGAAGCCCAGCTCCTCGATCATGTTCAGTTCGTGGTCGAGCTGCGCGTACGCCTGCGGGTGTGCCTCGCGGGGGCCGTAGCGCTCCCGCGCGCCCTGCTCGGTGAGGTGACGCAACCAGCTCATCTCGGTGTGCCCCGGCGGCACCGGGTACGCCGGCAGCTGCGGCGCGACGAGCTGGAGGTCGAAGGCGAGTTCCGCGCCGAACTCGGCGGCCCGGGCCACCGCGCCCGGGTACGCGGCGAACCGGGCCGCCATCTCGGCGCCGCTGCGCAGGTGGGCGGTGCCGGCGGCGGGCAGCCACCCGTCGATCTCGTCCAGGCTGCGCCGGGCCCGGACCGCCGCGAGGGCGGTGGCCAGCCGACGCCGCCCCGGGGTGGCGTAGTGCACGTTGTTCGTGGCCACCGTGGGCAGCCCGGCGGCGGCGGCCAGCTCGGCCAGGGCGTCGTTGCGGTCGCCGTCGACCGGGTGCCCGTGGTCGGTCAGCTCCACCGCCACCGTTTCCGCGCCGAACAGGGCGGTGAGCCGGTCCAGTTCGCGGGCCGCCGCGTCGACCCCCTCGGTGAGCAGCGCGCCCGGCACGTGCCCCTTGCGGCAGCCGGTGAGCACCAGCACGTGGTCGCGCAGGTCGGCGGCGACCTCCTCCAGCTCGCCGTAGTCCGGGCGGCCCTTCTCCCCGCCGCGCAGTTGGGCGCGGGCGATGGTCGTGGCCAGCCGGGCGTACCCCTCGTGGCCGTGCGCCAGCACCAGCAGGTGGCGGCCGTGCGGGTCGGGCACCCCGGGCTGCGGGCCGGGCAGGTCGAGGGTCAACTCTGCTCCGAAGATCGTCGGCAGGTTCAGCGCGCGGGCCGCCTCGGCGAAGCGGACCACGCCGTAGAAGCCGTCGTGGTCGGTGACGGCGAGCGCGGTGAGCCCCAGCCGGACCGCCTCCTCGACCAGCTCCTCGGGGTGGCTCGCGCCGTCGAGGAAGCTGAAGTTGGTGTGCGCGTGCAGCTCGGCGTACGGCACCGCGCCATCGGGGCGGGTCAGCTCCGGCGGCCGGTAGTGCTCCCGGCTCCGGCTCCCGGCCGGCGAGTCACCTCCGTCGGCGTCGACCGCGAGCGGATCTACCACATGCAGGTGCCGCCCGCTCCCCTTCCCCTTCCCGCCCCCGCTCCCCGTCCCACCCCCGCTGCCCTTTCCGCCCCCGCTGCCCTTTCCGCCCCCGCTGCCCGTCCCACCCCCGCTGCCCGTCCCGCCCCCGCTGCCCTTTCCGCTTCCCGTCCGCCCGGAGAGCACCCGCTCCAACTCCGGCCACGACAGCTGCGGATTGTGGAAACTCACGGTTTCTCCCCCGAGCTGGTGAATCTTGGACCCGGAAGGCCCCTATGGGGGCAGAAAGCGTCCAAGATCGCCTGCTGCGAGTGATCTGGCCAGCGTTCCGGCCCTCCCGGGGGTCGAGACGTACCAAGATCTGGATTCGTCTCAGTCATAGATCGCCTCGATCAGCCATCGACCGCGCTCCACGGCGAGCAGCAGCGCGGCGCCGTCGGCCAAGCGGACCTGGAACCGGGCCCGACGACGCGCCTCGGCGGGTGACCACCACCGCTCGTCGACCGGCCACGGGCCGGCCCAACCGACGATCTCGGCCGACCCGCCCACACCGACTCCGCCGGCAACCTCCGCCGGCGCGTCGATGGTCAGCCGGGCCAGCGGGGCACTCACCGCCAACCGGGCGCTCACCACGACCGGTGCGCCGGTGGAGTCCAGCACGCTCGCCGCGAGCGGGATGGGCAGCACCACCGCCGGTGCCGGCGGCGGCAGCCGCCCGGGCCAGGATGGCATCGAGACAGGACCCACGCCGCCCTCCGGCAGTGGCGTGGCACCGGGGCGGGCGGGCAGCCGCTCGTCGCCCCAGGGCACCAGCCGCACCTGGTCAGCCGGTGACCGTCCGCCGCCGAGCACGGCGGTGACCACCGCCTCGGGGCCGAGCAGGCCCTGCACCCGGATCAGCGCCCGGCTCGCCCGCTCGCGTTCCACGCCGGTCTCGCCCCACAGCCCGGGTTGCAGCCCGGCCTGGGCGAGCACCCCGTCCGGGACCAGCCGCAGCCGGATGATCCCGGCGGTGGGGCGCTCCGGCCCGCCGCTGGAGCGGGCGCCGCCGGAGAGCCAGCCGTCCAACTGCCAGCGGACCCGGTCGGCGATCGCCGCCGGGCTGAGTAGGCCGTCGTGTCGCCAGACCCGGTGCAGCTCCTGGCCGTGCGCGGTGACCGCCTCGATGCCGAGCCGGGTGCAGGCCAGCCCGTGCCCGGCAAGGCGTTCGTGCAGCCGCGCGGCCAGCGTCCGGGCCGCGAACGCCGCGACGTCCACGCGGTCGATCGGCTCGTCGAGATCGGCGGTGACCGTCAGGTCGGCGGGGGGTCGCCGGACCGCGAGCGGTCGGTCGGCCCGACCGCCCGCCAGCCGGTGGGCCAGCGCCCCGTCGAACCCGAACCGGGCCAGCACGTCGCCGGCGGGCAGCGCGGTGAAGTCACCGAGCGTACGCACTCCGAGCCGGCGCAGCAGATCGACCAGGGCGGGCCGGCCGAGCGCCTCGACGGGCTGGGCGGCGAGGAACTCGGGCGTCCCGCCGGGCGGCACGATTCGCCCCTGGCGAGCGGCCAGCCCAGCGGCGAACGTTCCGTCGGCGATGCCGACCTGACTCTCCACCGCACAGCTCTGCGCGACGTGCTCGACGATCCGCTCGGCCGCCGCCGCCTCGCCGCCGAGGTAGCGGCTCGGCCCCCGAGCGGCCAACGCGCAGGCCCCGGGGCGAATCACCTCGACCCCGACCGCGATCTCCTCGACCGCCGCCACCACCGGCTCGAAGGCCCGCGCGTCCCGCCCGGGGTCGTGGTCGACGACCGTGAGCCCTGGGCAGCGCCCCTGCGCCTCCCGCCGGCGCAGCCCCCGGCGCACTCCCTCGGCCCGAGCTCGCTCGGAGCAGGCAACCACCCGATTGGCGTGCAGCACCGCGACCGGGCCGGTGGCGGCCACCCCGTCGACGATTTCGGCAGCCAGCACCGGCCAGTCCGGACACCACAACACCAGCGTCCGCACAGCCTCACTCACGCCCGTCCCCTCGCCCATCCCCGCCCCCACACCCGCCCCGTCCCCTCGCCCATCCCCTCCGATCCGGCCGGCAGACCGAACCACCTCGCTCCGATTTATCCCGAAAGTCACCCCACTGCGATGGATCTTGGACTCGGAAGGCCCCTCTGGGGGCAGAAAGTGTCCAAGATTGTCTGCTGGGAGCGATCTGGGCGCCGCGTGCTCGGAGAGACCGCGATCTTGCACTTTTGGTCGCCGCATAAGCCGCGAAATACTCATCTCGACGACCACAAGTGCATGATCGCCGCGCGCTCGCCAGAAGGCGTGCTGCGGGGGCGGCCGGCTGGGGGGATGACCCGGGTCAGGTCGTCGCCGGGGAGCCAGATCCTGACCTCCTTGGGGCGGGCGGCGGCGCCCCGGCCGCGGGCCGAGATGGTCACCTCCCGGCGGCGCAGTCGGCCCCGGCCCGTGCCGAGTCCGTCCCACACCCCGCGAACCACCCGGAGCATCACGTCCGCGCCGTCCCACCGGCCGTACGGCACGAGCACGCAGCCGCGCTGCCGGGCTCGCGCGGCCAGCCGGCTGGCCACCGAGGCGGAGACGGTGTCCGGAACGGTGGTGACCACCACGTCGACCCCGTCGATGAGCGCGGCGACGACGGTGGGCCAGTCGGGCCCCGGCTGCGGCACCAGGGCGAGCCGGTCCAGGGCGATGCCGGCCTCGGCCGCCGCGCCCGCCCCGAAGGTCGGCATCCCCACCACGGCACACCAGGAACCGGCCCGGGACGCCTCGGCGAGCAGAGCGATCAGCAACGACGTGGCGCCGCTGTGCCGGGACTGCCCGACGCCGACCGAGCCAGTGCCGACCGAGCCGGTGCCGGCCGAGCCAGTGCCGACCGCGATGGTGCTGCCGCGCCGCAGCCCTCGGCCGGGCAGCAGCCCGGTCAACTCGGGCCGCACGGGCAACACCCGATGCCCGCCCGCCGGGTCGGGCGCGCTGGCCGGGCGTACCAACTCGGCCAACGCGGCGGAACCGACCACCATGCGGCCCGCCATCGGACCTACCCCCCGTCGTGTCGCCACCGGACGTTCGCCGGTGGATGGTGCTGTTCGTGGATCAGAAAGACATGTCGTGCCGGACGACGTCCGGCCACCCTGGGTCCCGCCGGTGGTGGCCGGACGCCGCGACTCAGGCGACGAGACCGTCGATCGCCGGCTGGTGCGCCAGGCCGAGTGCGGACTCCACCACCGCCACGAACTCCTCGGCGGCGCGGAGCAGGTCGTCGGCTTCCCGGGCGGTGACCACCCGGGGTATGCCGGCCTCTGCGGCGGCCCGCTTGCCGGCCGCGAGGGCGAAGTAGCTGGCCCATTCGTCGAGCTCGGGGGCGACGCCGGCGAGCAGGACCCAGACGCTGGTGGCCCGGTTGCGTCGGGTGGGCGCGGGACGGGCGCGGGCGGCGAGCACCCCGGCGGCGGCGCGCAGCGCCGCGAGGTGGGCGGCGGCGTACCGGAGGCCGTCGGGGCGGGTCAGGGCGGCCTCGGCGAGACCCTGCCGGGCCACTGCGAGCAGCTGGGCGGGGGTGCGGTGCGGCAGCACGTGGGCGGGCACCGCCAGCGCCTGGGCCGGAGTGGTCGGCATGGGTCTCCCTCCAGATGGGCCGGTGCGGGCGCATCGCGCGACGGAAAGCGACTCCGACGACGCGAGGCACCCGTGGTGGGCGGTGCGGAGGAAGACGCACCAGGTGGGGTGGCCGGCCGGGCGTGGAGCTTCCCCACACCACACCCGGCCGGCGTACCGGCGGGTCCGTCGTCCGCCGCCCGGGGGTCGTGGGCGGCGGACGACGGTCCTGCCTGACGGGCCCGGACTCGCGACTGCCCGGGGCCCGGTGCGGCCCGGGGTGCCGCACCTGTCGGAAGCCGGTGCCGCGAAACACCCGCTCCCGAGGGGTTGGAACGAACGTTCGAGGCAATCGAACACCCGTTCTAACTACTGCTGACAGTACACCCTTCCGCCGGCGAAAATGCAACGCGTGGCGCGCCGTACATCCGACGAACTCCGACGATCCCCGCGACCGTTCGGGCAGAGACCGGCAACAGGTGGTGGCGGCGAGGCGGGTCCAAGCGCGGTGGCCACTGCGCCTGGTGATGTGGACGGGCGCGGGTTGCGGCATCTCGGGGTGTTCGGGTGCCCGGCGCGGGCGCGGGTTGCGGCATCTCGGTGCATCCCATCCTTTGGCGGCACGGGTTGCGGCATGTTGGGGTCTCCGGGCCGATTGAGACCGCGAGTTGCGGCGCCCTGTGCGCGGGGTCGCGAGTTGCGGCGTCTTGTAAGCCAGTGCCCGTTGCCGACGTGGTCTCGTCGTCCGGCCGCCTGACGTGCCTGGACCCGCCTCCCGTCGTCATCGCCCTCTTGCCGGTCGCGCATGGTCGCCCCGGTTTCCGCGACACGCCGGGGCGACGTGCAGTCCGGCCTTCATCACGAAGATGGACCGCCGGTCCACCGCGTCGCCCTTCTTGTCGATCTGGTAGCCCTCCAACCAGATCCATCCGTCGTACGTGGGCCGGTCCAGCACCCGGATCACGCGGAACAGGATCGGCTTGGAGAACTGCACGCTAGCCTGCCGACCCACGAGAAGCAGGTCACCAGCCCGGAGGCTGATCACGGCAGCCACCCGAGGAAGCGACGATGGAGAACACCGGCAGGCTCCCAGCCCATGTCCTGCGTCGCGGACACCAGACACGACGCCATGTAGATCGACAACGAGACCGGAGCATCCTCGTACTCGATCAGCAACTCTCGGCGGCGAGTGCGGCAGGGCCAGGGCGATCCACACCCCGCGCAGACCCAGATCGGCAGCACCGGCCCGTGCGCCGTCACGCGGACTCCCCCGGCCAATGACCCCGGTTGATCGGCACCCGATGCCGAACCCGGCACGGTAACTCGTTCCCGCAGCGACAGACCATCCGCCACCTGATCCACGACCACACCGGCCGGTGCCTACGCCGAAGCGTCAGCGCAACGACGGCCAAGTAGTGGTCGTAGGTGACTCGCCGGATCATCTGCCTCTCCTCGCGTGAGGGGAGCGGCAGCCGGGCCACGCACGGTCATCCGACCACCACACCCAGCAACACCGTCTCACGCACAAACAGAATCCGCAATATGCGGATCGCGTAAGTGAAACTCGCCTGTATGCCGAAAGAGATCAGCGCCTTCGCATGGCAAGATGACGGGCATGGCTCAACGTCAAAGCCCTACCGCCAGGCGTCGGCGCCTTGCGCTCACCCTGCGGCAACTGCGGGATCGGGCCGGCTTTACCTCAGTCGAAGCCGCCCGGCGCGTTGACCATGACGCGAGCTGGCTCAGCCGCATCGAGACAGCCGAGGTCCGGCCCCACCCGAACGACGTGCGGGCACTCCTCACCCTTTACGGAGTGGAGGGTGAGCAGGCCGAAGCCGTGATCGCGGTAGCCCGGCAAGCGAAGCAGCGCGGATGGTGGCAGCGATACAGCGACGTCCTGCCCGACTGGTTCGCCGCGTACGTCGGGATGGAGTCCGAAGCGTCCGTCGTCCGCACCTACGAGTGCCAGATGGTGCACGGCTTGTTGCAGACCGAGGAGTACGCACGAGCCGCGTTCCAGGGCGCTCCGGTGCCGATGCGAGCCGAGGAGGTGGAGCGACAGGTCGCTCTACGGATGGAGCGACAGGCCATCCTCACAGGTGACGATCCGCCGATGCTGCGTGTGGTCATCGACGAGGGAGCGGCCAGGCGCATGGTCGGTGGACCCAAGGTGCTACGCGAGCAGATCGATCGGCTCATCGGATACTCCACAAACAACCACGTGCAGATCCAACTCTTGCCGTTCGGCGCAGGTACCGGCTTCGACGGCAGCTTTACCCTTCTCGACTTCCCGCCGATGCCCGAACCCTACCCAGACGCAGCCGAGGAGCGCATGGTCTACGTCGACACCTTGACCGGAGCGCTCTACCTGGAGCGTCCCGCCGAGGTTGCGGCATACGCTACGGCGTTCGAGCAGTTATGCGCCGTGGCTCTTTCACCTTCGGCTACGCGCGATGCCCTGAGTAGGATCGCCCAAGAACTGGATGCGTAGGAAGAGGTGTGGCGTGGAGGTTTCTCGCGCCGTGTGGCGCAAGAGCACACGCTCTGGCTCGTCGGGTAGCTGCGTTGAGGTGGCTGACAACCTGCCGAACGCCATTGCTGTCCGCGACAGCAAGGATCGGCGGGGGCCGGTCCTGTCCTTCACCGCCGACCAGTGGACCGGCTTCGTCCAGGGCATCAAGGGCGGCACGTTCAACGCCTGAGCGACGGTGCCGGGCGTGGTGACCGCGAGTGCCCCCACCCGGCGACCGCAATCGTCCGACGCGACGTGGCCGGGTGCGCCGGCCGCCCGCGTACCGGGAAGAATGGCGGGATGCAGTCACACCCGAACGTACGGGCGGTGCAGGACGCGCTCGAGAGCACGCACGCCCGGGACGGCTCCGGCGCCCCCGCCACCGTCCGCCTGTTGCCCGACGCGGTGCACACCGCCGCGGCCGCCGCCGAGGCGCTCGGCGTCGACGTGGGCGCCATCGCCAACTCGCTGATCTTCGACGCCGACGGGGCGCCGTTGCTGGTGCTCACCTCCGGCGCACACCGGGTGGACACCGTCGCCCTGGCCACCCGGCTCGGCATCACCCGGCTGCGCCGGGCCACCCCGCAGTTCGTCAAGGAGCACACCGGGCAGGTGATCGGCGGGGTCGCCCCGGTGGGCCACCCGCAGCCCCTGCGCACGCTGGTGGACACCGCCCTGGAGAAGTACGACGAGATCTGGGCCGCCGGTGGCGTACCGCAGGCGGTCTTCCCCACCACGTACACCGAACTGCTACGGATCACCGGCGGAACCCCGACCGACGTGGCGTGAACGAGCCGGAGAGCGTCCCGGATCTGGTCACCCTGCACGTGTGGCGGGTGCCCCGGGCCGCGCTGCCCCGGGTGCTGGTCCGGATGGCACGCGATCCACGCCGGTTGCGCGCCCTGCCCGGCGTACGCTTCGGCAAGCTGCTCGGCACCGGAACCGGAACCGGCTTCGGGCCGGGCGACGCCGACGCGACCCGCTGGGCGGCACTGACGGTGTGGGATTCCCCCGCCGCAGTCGCCCGGTTCGCCGGCTCGCCGGTGGGCCGGGCCTGGTCCGGCATCGCCCGGGCGGACGTACGGCTCGACCTGCGGCCACTGAGCAGCCGAGGCGAGTGGTCCGGGCGGCGACCGTTCGGCGAGCCCGCCGGAGGTCCGGTCACCGGGCCGGTGCTGGCCCTGACGCGGGCCCGGCTGCGGCCGGCGCGGGCACTCACCTTCTGGCGGGCGGTCCCGCCGGTCGCCGCCGCCCTGCACACCGCGCCCGGCCTGCTGGCCCGGTTCGGCGTCGGCGAGGCGCCCCTGGGCTGGCAGGGCACGGTGAGCGTGTGGCGTGCACCGGCAGATCTGGTGGCGTTCGCGTACCGTCACCCGGAGCACCGGGCCGCGATCACCCGCACCGCCACCGAGCGGTGGTACGCGGAGGAACTCTTCGCGCGATTCGAGGTGCGTGACGTGATCGGTGACCGAACGGTACTGGGGTGGGTCGACGACACCGACCCGGCGAAGGGTGGACAGGCATGAGGTTGGTGCGGTGGACACCGGACGATCTCCTCCGGCGGCTGAACGACGTGGTCGCTGTCTACGGTGAGGCGATGGGTTACCGCGTCGACCTGCTGGAGGCCCGCCGCGGCTACATCGCCACCCACGTACGCCGGCCCGGTTTCCGCGCCGTCGCCAGCCTGACCAGCGAGGGCCACCTGGCCGGCTTCGGCTACGGCTACGTCGGCGGGCCCGGTCAGTGGTGGCACGACCAGGTCTGGCGGGCGCTCGACCCGGCCACCCGGCAGCGCTGGCTGACCAACTGCTTCGAGGTGGTCGAGTTGCACGTACGGCCGCCTGCGCAGGGCCACGGCCTGGGCGCCGGGCAGCTGCGCGCCCTGCTCACCATGGCCGAGGGGACGACCACGCTGCTCTCCACCCCGGAGGCCGACGAGGCCAGTTCACGCGCCTGGCGGTTGTACCGCCGCTTCGGCTTCGTCGACCTCCTGCGCGACTTCCGCTTTCCGGGCGACGAACGTCCGTTCGGAGTGCTCGGCCGGGACCTGCCCCTGCCCGCGCCGGAGTCGATGCCCCGGCCCACCCGGTCATGAACGGACGCCCACCGGTTCGCGGCTACGCCTGGGCGCTGCTGGCCCTGCTGGTGCTGGCCCAGATCTGCTATCCGCTGACCGGCGGGACGATCCGGGCCCGGCTGACCGTGGCCACCGTCGTGCTCGGTTACCTGCTCTCGGTCGGTCACGCGCTGCTGACTCGGGGTGCGCGTACGGCGGTGGCTCTGGTCGCCGTGGCCACCGGTGGCGGGTTCGCCATCGAGGCGCTCGGCGTGGCCACCGGCTTCCCGTTCGGCAGCTACGACTACTCCGGGCAGCTCGGCCCGAAGCTGGCCGGGGTGCCGTTGATCATCCCGCTGGCCTGGACCTGGATGGCCTGGCCAGCCTGGCTGGTGGCGATCCGACTCACCAGCACCGACCCGGCCACCGTCGGCACGGCGACCCGGCCGGCGCCGGTCCGCCGGGGGTGGCGGTGGCCGGCACGGATCGGGCTGGCCACCCTCGGGCTCGCCACCTGGGACCTCTTCCTCGACCCGCAGATGGTGGCCGAGGGCCACTGGGTGTGGCGGGATCCCGTCCCGGCACTGCCCGGCCTGCCCGGCGTTCCGGTCAGCAACTACCTCGGCTGGCTGCTGTTCGCGGTACTGGTGATGGCCGCGCTGCGCCCGCTCGCCGGGCGCGCCGTGGGCGCCACCGACGCCCGCGACCATCCGATGTACGCGCTCTACCTGTGGACGTACGGCTCCAGCGTGCTGGCCCACGCGGTCTTCCTCGACCTGCCCGCCTCGGCGCTCTGGGGCGCGGCCGGCATGGCGCTGGTCGCCGTGCCGCTGGCGGTCACGCTGCGGCGAGCCCGCCGGACCCCGGGCCGGGACGGGTCGCCCCGGTCCCGGGTCGATGTCGCGGCATGACCGCAGCGCTCGTTCTGTTGTTCGGCGTCGCCGTGCTGGCCGGGCACACCGTGGTCAACGCCGGCCGGTGGCTGCGCCGGCCGACCGGTCAGCCGAGGGAGGTCGCCGAACCGGTGGCGGTGCTGCTGCCGCTGCGCGACGAGGCCGCCCGGGTCACCCCGTGTCTGCGGGCCCTGCTCGCCCAGCGCGGCGTGCCCGGACTGCGGATCGTGGTGCTCGACGACGGTTCGACCGACGGCACCGCCGAGGTGGTCCGCGCGGTGACCGCCGGTGATCCCCGGGTCACCCTGCTCACCGGGGTCGCCCCGCCGCCGGGCTGGCTGGGCAAGCCGCACGCCTGCTGGCAGCTGGCCGCCCGCGCCGAGAAGTCGGCCACCGCGCTGGTGTTCGTGGACGCCGACGTGGTGCTCGCCCCGTACGCCGTCGCCGCGGCGGTCACCGAGCTGCGCGTCGCCGGGGCGACGCTGCTGTCGCCGTACCCACGGATCGTGGTGCGGACGGCAGCGGACCGGCTGGTCCAGCCACTGCTGCAGTGGTTGTGGTTGACCTTCCTGCCGCTGCGCGCGATGGAACGCTCACCGCGGCCGTCGCTGGCCGCGGCCGGCGGGCAGTTCCTGGTCGTGGACCGGGCCGGCTACCTGCGGGCCGGCGGGCACGCGGCGGTCGCCGACCGGGTGCTGGAGGACATCGAGCTGGCCCGGGCGGTGAAGCGCGCCGGCGGCCGAATCGCCCTCGCGGATGGTTCCCGGCTGGCCTCCTGCCGGATGTACGAGAACTGGCCACGGCTGCGCGACGGCTACACCAAGTCGCTCTGGGCCTCGTTCGGGCACCCTGGCAACGCCGCGCTGGTGGTGGCCCTGCTGCTCCTGCTCTACACCGCGCCACCGCTGGTCGCCGTGACCGCGCTGCTGGCCGGCGCGCCGACGGTGGCCGGGGTCGCCTTCCTGGCGTACCTGGCGGGGGTTGCCGGGCGGGTGATCAGCGCTCGAGCCACCGGCGGGCGGGCCTGGCCCGACGCGCTGGGCCACCCCGTGTCGGTCGCGATCCTCGGTTGGCTGACTCTGCGGTCGTACCATCTGCGCAAGCGGCGGCGCCTGTCCTGGCGAGGCCGTCCGGTCGACTAGGAGGCACGGCATGGCGCGGATCGTGGTCATCGGCGCCGGGGTGGGCGGGCTGGCCACCGCCGCCCGGCTGGCCGTCACCGGGCACGAGGTGACCGTGCTGGAGCGGGCCGAGGCGGTCGGCGGCAAGCTCGGCCGGCACACCCGCGACACGCCCGAGGGCTCGTTCCACTTCGACACCGGGCCCAGCCTGCTCACCCTGCCCGAGGTCTTCCACGAGCTGTTCGAGGCGACCGGGGCGAAGCTGGACGAGTATCTCGACCTGGTGCCGCTGGACCCGATCGTGCGGCACGTCTTCCCGGGCGGCGGGCCCGTGCTCGACTCCTGCGCCGACCCGGTGGAGTTCACCGCCCGCGTCGGCGCGGCCCTCGGCGACCGGGCCGCCGCCGACTGGCAGCGGCTGTGGCGGCGCGCCGCCCGGGTGTGGCGGGCCGCCGAGCACGACATCCTGCGCCGCCGCGTCGACTCGCCCCGGGACCTGGCTCGACTGGCCTGGCGGCTCGGCGACCTGGCCGCGATCCGGCCCGGGCAGAGCCTGCGCGGGCTGGGTCGGGCCCACCTGGCCGACCCACGGCTGCGGATGCTGCTGGACCGGTACGCCACCTACACCGGCGCCGACCCCCGTCGCGCGCCCGCCGCGCTGGTCGCGGTCCCCTACGCCGAGTTGGCCTTCGGCGGCTGGTACCTGCGCGGCGGGCTGGGCACCCTCGCCGACGCGCTGCTGTCACGCTGTCTGGACCTGGGGGTGGTGGTGCGTACCGGCGCCGCGGTCACCCGGATCGACGCGGTGGGCGGCCGGGTGCACGGGGTACGCGTCGCCGGCCAGCACGCCCCCATCCCCGCCGACGTGGTGGTGGCCAACGTGGACGCGCTAACCGTCTACCGCGACCTGCTGCCCGACCCGCGCCGGCTGGCCGGGCTCACCGATCGCAGCCTGGCCGGCTTCGTGCTGCTGCTCGGTGTACGTGGCGAGAGCGGGCTGGCCCATCACAACGTCTTCTTCCCGCGCGAGCACGACGCCGAGTTCGACGCGGTCTTCGGTGCCCCGGGTCGGGGGCTACGGGCCCGGCCAGCGCACGACCCGACGGTCTTCGTCACCGTGGCCGACGACCCGGCGGTCCGCCCGGCCGGGCACGAGGCGTGGTTCGTGCTGGTCAACGCCGCCCGCCACGGCACCGCCTCCGGGGCGGTCGACTGGCGCCGGCCAGGGCTGGCGCAGGCGTACGCGGATCGCATCCTCGACGTGCTGGCCGAGCGTGGCGTGGACGTGCGTGACCGGCTGCTCTTCCGCGAGATCCGCACCCCGGCCGACCTGGCCACCGCCACCGGTGCGCCGGGCGGGGCCATCTACGGCACGGCCGGGGGTCTGCTCCGTCCGGCCAACCGGGGTCCGGCCCACGGCCTCTGGCTGGTCGGCGGCTCCAGCCACCCGGGCGGCGGCCTGCCGATGGTCACGTTGTCGGCGCAGATCGTCGCCCACGAGATCGGCCCCGCCTGGTAGATGTGTAAGGAAGGGCACCTTTTTAACGCCTGAGGTAGAGGAAGGGCCCCTTATTAACACCCGGCCCGCAGAGCACGCACCCGGAGCGCACTGGGCCGGGCACCCCGCGCACCCGGAGCGCGCCCGAAGCGCTCAGGGCGCGTCGATCAGTGCCCGACGGACGGCGGAGAGCAACTGCCCGAGCCCGAAGGCAGCCAGCAGCACCCAGACCGCGGTGGCCATGGTGATGGTGCCGGCGGCCAGGTCCGACTCGATCAGCCCGGTCAGACCGGCCAGCAGCAGTCCGCCGATGGCCACGCAGACCCGGATGGGCCGCTCGCCCACGGTGACCGCGCCGATCTCCCGCATGCCGGCGGCGACCGCGCGGGCCCGGACGTACTCGTGCAGCCAGGACAGCGCGCCGCCCGCGGCGACCAGCACGCCCGGCGCACCGACCAGCCAGAACGCCACCAGCCACGCGGCCTCGCCGAGCCGGTCGGCCAGCGAGTCGTAGACGTAGCCGAGCCGGGTCGTCCGCCCGGTGACCACCGCCACCGCCCCGTCGACGCTGTCGGCCACCGAGGCGAGCAGCACGAACAACGCGCCCAGGAACGGCCCGTCGCCCGGCCGGACCGCGAGCAGCGGTACGCAGACGCAGAGCAGCACACCGACCACCGTCACCGCGGTGGGGCCGACCCGCAGCCGCCCCAACAGGAAGCCGAGGTGGTAGGAGAAGCGCAGCCAGCCGCGTACGACGGGGGTGGCGGCCCGGGGATCGAAGCCGCCGTGCAGCCGCGCCCACACCGTGGCGTACTCGTTCCAGTTCAGCTGTCTGCCCACCACGTTTCAACCGGCTCGGCGGCGCTGAGGTGTCGCGCGCCCCGGGTGTCAGGTCGCGGCGCCCACCCGGAGGTTCTGCCAGATCTCCCGCGTCGCGGTGGACCGGTTGAAGGTGATGAAGTGAATCCCCGGGACGCCCTCGTCGAGCAGCCGCTGGCACATCTCGCTGGTCTGCTCGATGCCGAGCCGGCGGACCGCCTCCGGGTCGTCGGCCACCCGCTCGAACCGCGCGGCCAACGCCACCGGGAAGGGCGCACCGGAGAGTTGCTCCGACCGCTCGATCGTGCCGATCCGGGTCACCGGCATCACCCCGGCCACGATCGGGGTGTCGCAGCCGGCGGCGGCCACCCGGTCGCGCAGGCGGAGATAATCGTCGGCGTCGAAGAACATCTGGGTGATCGCGAACTCCGCGCCGGCCCGACACTTACGGACGAAATAATCGGTGTCGGTGGCGACGTCCGGCGAGCGGGGATGCCGGTACGGGAAGGCGGCCACGCCGACGCTGAAGTCGCCGGAGCGGCGGATCAGGCGGACGAGGTCCTCCGCGTAGTGCACGCCCTCGGGGTGCGGAATCCATTCGCCGGTCGGGTCACCGGGCGGATCACCCCGCACCGCGAGCACGTTGCTCACCCCGGCCCCGGCCAGCCGCCCGATCACGTGCCGCAGCTCCGCGACGGAGTGGTTGACCGCGGTCAGGTGCGCCATCGGCAGCAGGGTGGTCTCGTTGGCGACCCGTTCGGTGACCGCCACCGTGGTGTCCCGGGTCGACCCGCCGGCACCGTACGTGATCGAGACGAACGACGGGCGTAGCGGCTCCAGCTCCCGGATGGCCTGCCAGAGTTGCCGCTCCCCCTGCTCCGTCTTGGGGGGCATGAACCCGAAGGAAAAGGTCGGCTGGCGGGTGCGGACCAGCTCCCCGATCGCCGGGTGAGGGTTCGGAAGGACCGAGGGAAGACCGAGCGCCACGCCCCGACTCTAACGGGTGACGACCGCAATCTCACCAGCTTCCCACGTCGGCGGCGGGGTGGCGGTGGCTTCGCGGAGGATTCGGGGTGGCGGTGGCTTCGCGGAGGATTCGGGGTGACGGTGGCGCGGAGGATTCGGGGTGACGGTGGTGTCGCGGAGAAGTGTCGTACCGGCGAGGTAGGTTCCGGGGTGCGCGGGTGTGGTGGGGGCCGCATGGGGGGTCGCGCGGGGGTCAGCGTTTCGACGGTGGCGCGACGGCCGTGTCCGGCGGTGGGCCACCACCACGCCGACCCTCTGGAGGAGTGATGCCGCCATCTCCGCCCAATTCGCCGCCGCTGCCCGAGGAGCAGTCGTTCGGGGCACTGTTGAGCCGGTTCCGGCTGGCCCGGGGCTGGAGCCAGTCCCAACTCGCCGCCGAACTGTGCGCCGCCGCCGGCGTACCCACGCTGAGCCGGCATGAAATCTCCCGGTGGGAGCGGCAGCGGCGCGTGCCCGGGCCCTTCTGGCGCTCCTGGTTGACACAGATCCTCGCGGTGCCGACCGACCTGCTGGCGGACGCCGCCGAGGGCGGCCGCGTCCCCCGGGCGCGACGCCCCCGGGCCCCGAGGCGCCCGCCGACCCGACCGGCGAGGCAGGCCGTGAGCAGGTGCGCCACGGCACGCCGGGACACGGGTGGTTCGACGCGTCGGGACCGGACCCATTAGCGTCGGGACGTGACCCACGCTGCTCCCGTCTCTCCCGTCGACCGCGCCAGTCTGCGACAACGGGTCGACCAGGCCCTGTCCGACTTCCTCGCCGATCGCCGGGCCTGGATGACCGACGTCGACGAGGCCCTGGTGCCGATCGCCGAGACGATCGAGGCGTTCGTGCTCGGCGGCGGTAAGCGGTTGCGCCCAGCCTTCGCCTACTGGGGCTACCGGGGCGCGGGCGGGGCGGACAGCGATTCCGTGGTGACCGCCCTCGCCGCGCTGGAGTTCGTCCAGGCCAGCGCGCTGATTCACGACGACCTGATGGATCGCTCGGACACCCGCCGGGGCGAGCCGGCAGTGCATCGCCGGTTCGCCAACCGGCACCGGATGGCCGGTTGGGGCGGCGACCCGGACGGGTTCGGCGACGCGGCGGCGATCCTGCTGGGCGACCTGTGCCTGGTCTGGTCCGACGAACTGCTGCACTCGGCCGGGCTCGATCCCCGGACGGTGGCCCGCGCCCGGTCGGACTTCGACGAGATGCGGACCGAGGTCACCGTCGGGCAGTACCTCGACGTGCTGACCCAGGTCACCGGGGACACCTCGCTGGAGCGGGCGGGGAAGGTCGCCCGGTACAAGTCGGCGAAGTACACCGTGGAGCGACCGCTGCTACTCGGCGCGGCGCTGGCCGACGCCTCCGCCGACGTGCGCCTCGCCTACTCGGCGTACGGCTTGCCGTTGGGTGAGGCGTTCCAGTTGCGCGACGATGTGCTGGGTGTCTTCGGCGACCCGGCGCAGACGGGCAAGCCGGCCGGCGACGACCTGCGCGAGGGCAAACGGACCTACCTGGTGGCGGCGGCGATGGAGGCGACCGACGCGGCCGGCCAGGCGCTGCTGCGCGCCGGTCTGGGCGACGCGAACCTGGACACGGCCGGGGTGAACCAACTGCGGGAGCTGATTACCAGCAGCGGCGCGCTGGCCCGCACGGAACAGCGCATCGTCACGCTGACCGATGCCGCGCTCGCCGCACTGACCACGGTCGACCTGGGCACCGAGGCCCGCCAGGCCCTGGTCGACCTGGCCATCGCCGCCACCCGCCGCGCCGACTAACCCCCACCCCGCCTCGCCCTCGCCACCCCCGCCCTCGCCCTCGCCACCCCCGCCCTCGCCCTCGCCACCCCCCGCCCGCCGATCTTGCACTTTCGGTCGGCTGTTCGCGCATTTCGTCCCGAAATATCCCGACGGAAAGTGCAAGATCGCGGAGACGAGGGGTGGAGGGCGAGGAAGGCGAGGGGGTGGGTCAGAAGCCGAGGGCTTGGGCGCGGCGCTTGACCTCGCGGGCCTGGTCGCTGGCTAGGGCGGCGGCAGGGGTACGGCCGGGCAGGCTGTCGTCGGGCTCATAGAGCCAGCGCAGCGCCGCCTCGTCGTCGTAGCCGGCGTCGGCCAGCAGGTTGAGCACGCCGGGCAGGTGCTTGCGTACGGTGCGATTGGTCACCAGGTCGGCCGGGATCCGGCGGACACCGTCGCGGCGCACCGCGATCAGCTCCCGGTCCCGGACCATCTGATGGATCTTGCTGATCGGCAGGTCGAGCCGTTCGGCGACATCCGGCAGGGTCAGCCAGCCGGCGGGGTCGGTGGGGCCGGCCTCGGGCGCGATGCTCTCGGCGGGTAGGGAGTCGGTCACCCGATCACCCTGCCACGCCACCCCTCCCCCCGGTCAACAGCCTCCGGGCAGCATGTTGAGCAGGCCGGATCGAGCTCGTCGCGGCCGGCGTGATCCCACCAGCACTGGCTCGGCGGTAGCATCCGGTTCAACCTCCACCCTCCTGACACATAGACTTCCTGCCGATGGACACACAGGTCGCCGACACGTTGCCGGGCTCGCTGATCGACGGGCGCTACCGCATTCGCGGTCGCGTGGCCCGTGGCGGCATGGCGACGGTGTACACCGCCACCGACGAGCGGCTCGAACGCACCGTGGCGATCAAGATCATTCATTCGACGCAGAGAGCGCCGGGCCCCGCCGGGCCGGACGGTTTCGTCGACCGGTTCACCGACGAGGCCAAGACGATCGCCCGGCTCACCCACCCCAATGTGGTGGCGGTCTACGACCAGGGCACCCACGCCGGGATGCCGTACCTGGTCATGGAATACGTCCGTGGGCGCACCCTGCGCGAGGTGCTGACCGAACGCCGCCGGCTCAACCCGGACGAGGCGCTGGCCCTCACCGAGCAGATGCTCGCCGCCATCGCCGCCGCCCACCGGGCCGGGCTGGTGCACCGTGACATCAAGCCGGAGAACGTGCTCGTCGCCGAGGCGCCCAGCGGTGGCCCGGCCAACCTCGTGGACAGCGTGGTCAAGGTCACCGACTTCGGACTGGCCCGGGCCGTCGAGGCGAGCACCGACCACGGCAGCGGCAACCAGCTGATGGCCACGGTGGCGTACGTCGCCCCGGAGCTGGTCACCGAGGGCCGCGCCGACGCCCGTACGGACGTCTACTCGACGGGCATCGTGCTGTTCGAAATGCTCACCGGCCGGGTGCCGTACGACGGCGACCGGCCGATCGACATCGCCTGGCAGCACGTCGACCGGGACGTTCCCGCGCCGTCGACGTTGGTGCCCGGTCTACCCCCGGTGCTCGACAACCTGGTCACCCGGGCCACCCGGCGGGATCCGGCGGGCCGCCCCGCCGATGCCGGCACTCTGTTGGCCGAGGTGCAGGTGGCCCGGGAGGATCTCAGCGGCTCGCACAGCCACACCGCCATGCTGCCTTCCGTGCCCGGCGAGCCGGTGGTGTCCGAACCGACGATGGTGGTGGCCGCCGTCCGCCCGCACGAACGGCCGGCTTGGGCCCGGCTGCCTGACGGCGGGGTACCCACCCGGGGCCGACGCCGGGCGGCACCGGACCACAGCACCGGCCAGGACCTGGGTTCCCGGCTGGCAGCGTTGCGGACCCGGCTGCTGGGAGACTCGAACAACCGATTCGGCGTCGCCGCCGTCGTGGTGGTGCTCGGCGTGGTCGCCGCTCTCGGCGGCTGGTGGTACGGGGTCGGCCGCTACACCGTCACGCCGGAGTTGGTGAACCTCAGCAAGGCCGAGGCGGAGGCGACGGCGACCCAGGGCGGTTTCACCCTGCGCTACGCCGACCCGCGCTATGACGAGCAGGTTCCGCGCGACGACGTGGTGGCGCAGGACCCGGTCTCGTCCGCCCGGATCGTCAAGGGCGGCGTCATCACCCTGACCCTGTCGCTCGGTCCGGAGCGTTTCCCGATGCCGGACGTGGTGGGCAAGGAGTTCGAACTGGCCGAGGCGGACCTGGTCAGCGCCCAGCTCGAAGTCGTCAAGGGCACCGCGCGCTACGACGACAGCCTGCCCGAGGGTGTGGTGGTGGCCACCAAACCGGAGGCGGGCAAGGAGGTCACGCCGGGCCAAAAGATTACGGTCATCCTGAGCAAGGGCCGGGCCCCGATCACCGTGCCGAACCTGGTCGGCAAGAACCTCAACGAGGCTCGCACGCAGATCGCGCAGCTCGGCCTGGTGCTGGCGGAGCCGACCTACAAGCAGTCCGACAAGCCCCGTGACGAGGTGCTCGGGCAGAGCCCGGCCGACGGCAGCGGTGTGGAGAAGGGCGCCCAAATCCGGCTGGAGGTCAGTGAGGGCCCACCCCTGGTGACCGTGCCCCGGGTCGTCGACCTGCCGTGCCAGCAGGCCAAGCAGGCGTTGGAGAGCCAGGGCTTCCAGGTGACGCTGCAGTTCAACCCGAACGCGATCGCCCGGTTCCAGAACCCGCCCGAGAACACCCAGGTGCCCCCGGGCAGCCAGGTCACCGTCGGATGCTTCTGATGCCCGCCCCGAAATCCGGCCACCGGCCAGC
>NZ_BOPC01000008.1 GCF_016863555.1 Micromonospora qiuiae
TCGGCCGGTCGGCTCGCACACGCCCACCTCAGGCGGGCTGGCGAAGACAGCGCTGCCGTACCTCGACGCCGCCGGTTCCGAGGTGGCGCAGGTCTACGTCGGTAACTCCCGTGGGTGGGCGACACCGGCCGGGAACCCGGCCCAGGACACCCTGTTCCGCGACGGCTGCGCCGAGCGGGGGGCGGTGGTCTATATCCACGCGTCGCTGCTGGTCAACCTGGGCTCCCCGACCGCCGCGACGGTCGAGCGCTCGGTGCAGACCCTCGACCACGCGCTGCGTCGCGGGGCCGAGATCGGGGCACGCGGGGTGGTCTTCCACGCCGGCAGCGCAGTGGACGCCGGGCACACCGAGGCGGCGATGCGGCAGGTACGCGAATCGCTGCTGCCGCTGCTGGACTCGGCCGCCGCCACCGGTGGTCCGATGCTGCTGGTCGAGCCGAGCGCGGGTGGCGGCCGATCGCTGGCCAGCCGGGTGGAGCAGTTGGGGCCGTACCTCGACGCGGTGGATCGACACCCGTGGCTCGGTGTCTGCTTCGACACCTGCCACGCCTGGGCGGCCGGGCACGATCTGGCCGCCGAGGGCGGCATGACCGAGACACTGGACGCCCTGGTGGCCACCGTCGGCGCGGACCGGCTGCGGCTGGTGCACGCCAACGACTCGAAGGACCTGTGCGGCTCGACCCGTGACCGGCACGAGAACATCGGCAAGGGCATGATCGGCGAGCCTGCCTTCGCCGAGTTGATGCGCCACCCGGCCACCGCTGGCGTACCGATCCTGGTGGAGACCCCCACCGAGCGCCACGAGGGTCACGCCGCCGACATCACCACCCTCCGCCGCCTCGCCCCCTGACTAACCCCCGCTGCCCCGCTGCCCCGCTGCCCCGATCTTGCACTTTTGGTCGGCCTTATGCCCCTTCTTTAGGGCTTAGAGAGACCGGCAGGTAGGCGAGGTCGGGATCCAGGCGTGGTGATGCTGTGCCTCGGATGATGGGCGGCGGCGCGGGATGCGGCATGTCGGGGTGTTGGGGCTGATCGGGTGGGCACCAGTTGCGGCATGTTGGGGTGCGCCGTCCGGTGAGCGGCGCGACTTGCGGCATGTTGGGGTGTGCGGGCCCCTTGATGCCGCGAGTTGCGGCATCTGGTCCGCAGACCACGAGTTGCGGCATCTCGTCCGCAGACCACGAGTTGCGGCATCCTGCGCGACGGTGCCGGATGAAAGCGCCTCAAAGCTGATCGA